>CAKTOF010000007.1 GCA_934589675.1 uncultured Oscillospiraceae bacterium | reverse complement strand
TAGTGTGCTATACCTTTGCTTCCGGCTGACGCGGGAAAGGGACCGCATTCGCCCTCCCTCCCCAAAACTAATTTTAATTCCTCCTGTAAATGAACTGTTTAGAAATGAGAAAAGGCCGCAACCTCCATAGTGGAGGCTGCGACCAATCTCTCATAAGAAAATACATCCTTATGAACGGAAGCCCTTTGCCTTCCGGGTGCTCCTGTACGTTCCAAGCTCAGATCTTGTTGTCCGAGCCGAGCACGTCGACGATCTTGTGGCGGACCATTTCGCGGATGTAGTCGCGGCCCGGGGTGAGGTACTTGCGGGGGTCGAAGTCCTCGGGGTGCTCGAACAGATACTTGCGGACGCCGGCCGTCATGGCGAGGCGGAGGTCGGTGTCGATGTTGATCTTGCACACGGCCATGGTCGCGGCCTGACGGAGCATATCCTCGGGGATGCCGATGGCCTCCTTGAGCTGGCCGCCGTAGGCGTTGATGGTGGCCACATGCTCCTGAACGACGCTCGACGCGCCGTGCAGGACGATCGGGAAGCCGGGCAGGCGCTTTTGCACCTCCTCGAGGATGTCGAAGCGAAGCTGCGGCTTCTGGCCGGGCTTGTACTTGAACGCGCCGTGGCTCGTGCCGATGGCGATGGCGAGGCTGTCCACGCCCGTGCGCTCGACGAATTCCTGCACCTCTTCCGGGCGGGTGTAGGACGAATCCTCGGCGGAGACGTTGATGTTGTCCTCGATGCCGGCCAGACGGCCGAGCTCGCCCTCGACGACGACGCCGTGGTCATGCGCGTACTGCACGACCTCGCGCGTCATGCGGATGTTCTCTTCAAACGGGTGCTTGCTGCCGTCGATCATGACGGACGTGAAGCCGCCGTCGATGCAGCTTTTGCAGATGTCGAAATTCTCGCCGTGGTCGAGGTGGACGCAGATGGGCAGGTCGGTGTCCTCGATGGCGGCCTCGATGAGCTTCATGAGATAGACGTGCTTGGCGTACTTGCGCGCGCCGGCGGAGACCTGAAGGATGAGCGGCGAGCGCGTCTCGGCGGCTGCCTCGGTGATGCCCTGAATGATCTCCATGTTGTTGACGTTGAACGCGCCGATGGCGTAGCCGCCGGCGTAAGCTTTTTTGAACAGTTCGGTGGTAGTAACAAGAGGCATTTGATCCACTCCCTTTCGCAAGTATCTTACCAACTTTCCGGCGGAAAAGCAAGCCGGTCGATTTACTTTTCCGCCGGGATGCGGTATAATGCGAGCAAAGCTTTTTATGGAGGAAACACTATGAGCACTCTGAGAGGTTCCTGCATCGTCGGCCAGTCCGGCGGGCCGACCGCGGTCATCAACGCGAGCGCCTACGGCGTCATCCGCTCCGCGCTCGACAATGAAAATATCACGAACGTTTTTGGCGCGGAGCACGGCATCCGCGGCGTGCTGGACGACAAGCTCTTCGACATGAGCAAGGAGGACCCGGCGGAGCTGGCGCTTTTGCCGTACACGCCGTCGAGCGCGCTCGGCTCCGTGCGCTATAAGCTCGCCGACCCGGAGAAGGACGATACGGATTATCAGCGCATCTTGGAGGTCTTCAAAAAGCACGACGTGCGCTACTTCTTCTACATTGGCGGCAACGACTCCATGGACACCTGCGCCAAGGTCAGCCGCTACATGAAAAAGGTCGGCTATGACTGCTGTGTCCTCGGCGTGCCGAAGACGATTGACAACGACCTGTACGGCATCGACCACTGCCCGGGCTTCGGCTCGGCGGCGAAGTACATCGCCACGACGTTTATGGAGGTCTACCTCGACGCGCGCGTGTACGACACGGGCACGGTCACGATCATCGAGTGCATGGGCCGCCACGCCGGCTGGCTGACGGCCGCAGCGGCGCTGGCCGGGACGCGCGGCTGCGGGCCGGATCTCATCTACCTGCCGGAGGTCGACTTCGACATGGAGCAGTTCCTCTCCGACGTCCAGCGCGTTTACAAAGAGACGGGCTACTGCATCGTCGCCGTGTCCGAGGGCATCCACTACTCAGACGGCAGCTTCGTCTCCGAGGCGAAGACGGCCGCGACGGACGGCTTCGGCCACGCGCAGCTCGGCGGCCTCGCGGCCACGCTTGCAAACATCGTCAAAGAGCGCACGGGCGCGAAGGTGCGCGGCATCGAGCTGAGCCTGCTCCAGCGCTGCGCGGCGCACGTCGCCTCCGCGACGGATATCTCCGAGGCGTTCGCCCTCGGCGCGACGGCCGTCGCCGCGGCCACGGGCGGCGTGACGGGGATGATGGTCGGCCTCAAGCGCCTGCCCGGCGAGAAATATCAGGTCGAGCCGGAGCTTCTGGAGCTTGACAGCGTTGCAAACTTTGAGAAGAAGGTCCCGCTCGAGTGGATCAACGAAGATTGCAACGGCGTGACGCAGGACTTCATCGACTACTGCGCCCCGCTCGTCGCCGGCGAGACGAAAGCCGTCCGCGAAGGCGGCCTGCCGCGGTTTGCGCACCTGAAAAAGATCTACGCCGAATAAAAATAACCGCCGTCCGGCGCAAGCCGGGCGGCGATTTTTTATATCAGCGCGAGATGGCGCAGCAGGAAGATCCAGAACGTGAGCGTCACGGAGGACAGAAGCGTCGTCGCGGCGATGATGGACGCGGTCAGCGGGCCGTCGGCGCGCATATTCTTGGCCATGATGTAGCACGAGACGGTCGTCGGCGAGCCGGTCATGATTAAAATCGCGATGAGCTCGCTGCCGCGCAGGCCGAGCAGCGCCGCGAGCGGCAGGTAGATGGCCGGGAGGATGACGAGCTTGATGGCCGAGGCCCACGCCGTCGGGCGGAGCTTCTTGAGCGCCTTGCGGCCCTCAAACGCCGCGCCGATGGACAATAGCGCCACGGGCGTGGCCGTCGAGCCGACGGAGGCGAGCACCTTGCGCGGGATGGCCGGGATCTTCACGCCGAGCAGCGCGAAGGGCAGGCCGAGGACGATGCCGATGATGATCGGATTTTTTGCGACGTTGATGAGCGCTTTTTTCACCGGGCTGCCCGCGCCCGGCTCCTGCGGGGCGGAGAACGTCAGGATGACGACGGAGAGAATGTTGTAAAGCGGCACGGCCGAGACGATCATGAGCGGCGTCATGCCCGCGTCGCCGTAGATGTTCACGACGAACGCGATGCCCAAAATGGCCGCGCTGCCGCGCGCGGCGGCCTGCGAGAATGCGCCGACGAGGCTCTTGTCCTTCAAAAATGCCCGCGCGAGCGCCCAGACGGCGAGGAACATGACCGTTGTGCCGATCATGCAGAACAGGACGAACGTGGGGTTGAAATCCTGCCGCAGGTCGCTGCCTGCGATGTCGAGGAACAGCAGCATGGGCAGCGCCGCGTGGAACACGAAGCGGTCTGCCACGGTGCAGAACGCCTCGTTCAGAAGGCCGATGCGGCGGAAAGCGTACCCGAGCGCCATGATGAGAAACACCGGCAGCGTCGCGTTCAGGGCAAAAACAAAGCTGTCCAAATCCATCCCTCCGGACATCAAAATCATGGCGATTATAGCACCGCGCGGGAGAAATAACAAGAATGTATAAAAGCTTGGCTGCGATCAAAATAAACAAAGCCGGCGCGCAGATAGCCTGCGCGCCGGGCTTTTTTCAGTCGTCATAAATAGGGGACTCGCCGCGTTTGGCATACTCCTTCGGAAACGGCATGGTCAAAAGCTTCCACGCGGCAAAGCCGGAGCCGGCCAGCTCGAGCACGAGGATGGCGAGATAATACGCCTCGCCGGAAAACGCGTAGCTGCCGGAGATCATGCGATAAAGCTCCAGACCGATGTGCGCGACGGCGATGACAAATGCTGAAGCGGCGGCCCAGCGCAGGCGGATGATGGCGCGGTGGAACCGCCGGAACGTCATGCGCCGGCCGGCCGACAGCAGCGCCGGGAGCCCTGCGAGCGCGCACAGCAGCGGCACGAAGCCGAGCAGCGCCGCGCCGCAGAGCTGGGGAAGACGCCCGCACGGCGACGGGAAGAAGTTCAGGATCACGAAAAAGGCGAGATACACGGCCGCCGCCGCGGCGCAGATGGTCTTGAAGCGCGCCGTGCGCTCCGGCAGGAGATAGAACGGCCCCTTGTAGACGTAAACGGTGCGCTTGCGGCCGTTTTCGACCTTGTCCTCCGCCTTCCAGTCCTTGTAATACCAGTCGCGATAGCGGTACATTCCCGTCGCCTCCTGCTTATTCCGAGAAGAATTTCGCTGAGATCTGCCGCGCGGTGTTCAGCAGCGTCGGCACAAGCGTGAGCGCGCGCTCGTGCGACAGGTACGGCGTGGGGCTTGCGATGCTGATGCCGCAGATGATCTCGCCCTGCGTGTCGCAGATGGGCGCGGCGATGGAGCGCACGCCGATGGAATTCTCCTCGTCGTCCGTCGAGTAGCCATTTTCGCGGATCTTGGCCAGATTCTCCATAAGCGCCTGCTTCGACGTCAGCGTGTGCGCCGTGGCGCGCGGGAGGCCGAACTGCGCGATGTAATAGTCAAGACGCTTTTCGTCGTAGCGGCTGAGAAACAGCTTGCCGATGCCCGTTGTGTGCAGCATGGCCGTGCGGCCGAAGCTCTCGGCGATGCGCAGCGTGTTGCCGGCGCTCGAGGCGTTGACCTCGTCGACGTAGACGAGCGTCATGTCGCGCTCGATGGCGATGGTACAGTATTCCTCGACCTGCTGCGACAGCTCGACCAGATACGGGTGCACCGTGTTGCGGATACTGATCTGGCGGCTGACGAGGTTGCTCAGATGGCAGAATTTGATGGTCAGAAAGTAGCGGGTGTACTCGTCCTGCTGGACGTAGCCGCAGTTTTGCATCGTTGCGAGCATCCGGAGGACGGTGCTGCTCGACATTTTGCATGCGGAGGCAATGTCCAAAAGGCGCATGGGATGCTGATTGTGCGCCATGACCTCGATGATGCCGAAGGCTTTTTCGATGGAGTGATTGCCCTGTGTGAGTTTCTCAGCCATGCTGCATTCCTCTCCCTGCTCGTTCTGCGTTTGGTTTGACTTGAAATTTGATTTTATAAAACGAAATCAAAACACGACCTGTTTCAGTATACGACATGAAACTGGAAAATGCAAACGATACTTTGTTTGCGTGATGAAAAAGCCCGGCGCCTGCCGCAGCAGCCGCCGGGCACAAAAAAGCTTCGCAGAATTTCGCCGCCGCAGCGGCGAAACAAATTAGGGATCATTTTTCCGGCGACATGTGCGTCGGAAAAAATACTTTACACCCTGCAAGTGTGGAATTTGTGCGTCCCTGACGCACAAATTATGCGCGCGGCAGGGTGTATTCCCCCGCAAACGGAAGCCCAGCGGAGCGGGTTCCGTTTGCGAGCGTGTCAGTCTGACACGCTCAGTATGTGATGCCCTGACGGTACATGGCGTCGGCCAGCTTCTCAAAGCCGGCGATGTTCGCGCCCGCGACGAGGTTGCCCGGCATGCCGTAGTCCGCAGCGTGGCGCAGGCAGGCGTCGTAGCTGCGCTTCATCATGATCTGGAGTTTCTCGTCGACCTCGGCGGCCGGCCAGTAGATGTGGCTGGCGTTCTGGGACATCTCAAAGCACGAGACGATGACGCCGCCGGCGTTCACGGCCTTCGACGGGGCGAGGACGACGCCGTTTTCCTGAAGGTATGCGATGGCCTCATTCGTCGAGGACATATTCGAGACCTCAAAGACATAGCGGACGCCGTTTTTGACGATGGCCTTCGCGTCGTCAAGTTGGAGCTCATTCTGCGTGGCGCAGGGCATGACGATGTCGATATCCTCCCGGCTCCACGGCTTCTGGCCGGGGTAAAACTCGCAGCCGAAGTGGTCGGCGTAATCCTGCGCGCGGTTGCGGTTGGACGCGCGCATGGTGAGCAGGTAGTCCCACTTCTCCTGCGTGCCGACGCCGTCGGGGTCGTAGATGCAGCCGTCCGGGCCGGAAATGGTGATGACCTTGCCGCCGAGCTGCGACATTTTTATGCACGCGCCCCAGGCGACGTTGCCAAAGCCGGAGATGGCCACGCGTTTTCCCTCGATGGAGTCGCCCATGCCGTCGAGCACGTGCGCGGCGAAGTAGCTCGCGCCGAAGCCTGTGGCCTCCGAACGGATGGACGAGCCGCCGTAGGAGATGCCCTTTCCGGTGATGACGCCGGAGAAATGACCGGTCAGCGCCTTGTACTGGCCGAAGAGATAGCCGATCTCACGCGCGCCGACGCCGAGGTCACCGGCGGGGATGTCGATGTCGTCGCCGATGTGGCGGGCCAGCTCGCTCATGAACGCCTGGCAGAAGCGCATGATCTCGGCGTCGGACTTTCCGACGGGGTCGAAGTCCGAGCCGCCCTTTGCGCCGCCCATCGGCAGGTCGGAAAGGCTGTTCTTAAGCGTCTGCTCAAGGCCCAGGAATTTCATGACAGAAAGGTTGACGCTCGGCGCGAAGCGAAGGCCGCCCTTGTAGGGTCCGAGCGCGGAGTTGTACTGCACGCGGTAGCTGCGGTTGACGTGCAGCTTGCCTGCATCGTCGATCCAGCTTGTACGGAAGACGATGGCGCGCTCCGGCTCCATCAGCCGGTCGACGATGCCCGCCTCCATATACTCCGGGTGGCGGTCAAGCACCGGGGCGAGCGAGCCGAGAATCTCCTGCACCGTCTGGAGAAACTCCGGTTCGGTGGGGTGGACGCGCCTCGTCTGCTCGATCACGGACTGCAAATACTCATGGCCTGTCATTGTTTGTTCCTCCTCAAAAGATCAGAAAGTGTTCGGGGCCTCGGCCCCTTGGGTTAGAAAAACAATGAGATCCTGCGTGGTGTGATTCCATTCATTATTGGAACTCACGCGTGCCCGGAAGATAACCGGAGCGGGCGTGACAAGCGCACCTTTCTGCGATATTCAGTTGTAGGGGATGCGTATGCTCAGAGCGCTGCTGCGAGCGCAGAGAAGCCTTCTTTGATCTGCTCGGCTGTCGCGCCGCCGAAGTTTAAGTACAGGCTGCGCGCGCACTCGGCACTGTCGCCGAAGAGCTTGCCGGGGATGACGGACACGCCGGCGGCCATAGCCCTGTGGAACGCGGCGACCGAGTCGCTGCCCTCAGGCAGGCTGAGCCACAGGAAGTCGCCGCCCGCGGGCGCGCGGAACGCGGCCTTGCCGGCGAGCGCGGATGCGGCGTCGAGCGCGGCGGCGCGCTTGGCCGCGGCGACGGAGCGGGCCTTTTCGGCCTGCGCGGCGACGTCGGTGCCTGCCAGATACTGCCACAGCACGCGCTGGATGAGGCCGTTGGCGTGCGAGTCGGTCTTCTGCTTGGCCTCGGTGAAGTATTTCATGAGCACCGGGTGCGTGCAGCAGACCCAGCCGATGCGAAGACCGGGGCCGATGAGCTGCGAGACGGAGCCGATGACGATGCCGTAGCCGTCCGTCTCCGGAAGGATGTAGGGAAGGCGCGCCTCCGTCGGGCCAAGCTCGCTGTAGACGTCGTACTCGACGACGATGCAGTCATGCTCCTTGGCAAGGCGCGCGATCTCGCGGCGCTGCGCCTCGGAGTAGACGACGCCGGTCGGCTCCTGATAGTTCGGCGAGCAGAAGAAAAACTTCGGCTTGTCCGCCTTCATGTGTGCCTCGAGCACGGTGAGGTCGACGCCGTCGTCTGTGATGGGGATCTCCACGGCGTTCGGCAGGTACATGCTCATCGTCTGGCGCAGCCGCCACGACAGGGGAGACTCGACCAGGATCGTGTCGCCCTCGTTCACAAGCACCTTGAGCAGCATGTCAACGGCCTGAATGGAGCCGTTCGTGATCGTGAAGTTTTCAGCTGTGAAATTGAGGCCGAACTCTGCATAGCGCTTGGCCAGCTCCTCCTTGAGCGGCATATAGTCATGCGAGGAGCTGTACTGCAGCGCCTCGGCGCCCTTCGTGCGGAGGATCTCCTGCGAGGCGGACTTGAGCTCGGCGACCGGGAAGAGCGCCGGGTCGATGCGGCGGCCGCTGAAGTCGATGTTGCCGGGATGCGCCTCGATGAGCGAGACGACTTCTTTCGCCAGCGCGCGGTTTTCGCTGTTGACGCGCTTTGCGCAATATTTGCTCATCACTTTTCCTCCTTCATCATGTCGCTGAGGATCTTGCCCAACTTTTCAATGCCGATGTTGATGGAGTCGACGTCGATGCACGAATAGCTCAGGCGCAGCGAGTGGCTGCCGTCGGCCGGGTCGATGTAGAATGTGCTGCCGGGGAAGAAGATGACCTTCTCCTCGCTCGCGCGGTCGAACAGCTCGCCGACGTCGATGGACTCCGGCAGCTTGACCCACGTGAACAGGCCGCCGTCCGGCGTCGTGTAGCGGACGCCTGCGGGGAAGTGCTTCTCGATTGCGGCGACGATGGCGTCGGCGTTCTTTTTATAGAACGCGGCGGCCTCCTGAATGTGCGCGTCGACGTCATTGTGCTGGAAATAGCTTGTCATGCCGCGCATGGAGATGCCCTCGGCGTGGACGTCGCACTGCTGCTTGACGGTGTAGAAATCCTCCATGAGCTCCTTGTCCGTGCAGCAGATCCAGCCCAGGCGCATACCGGGCGAGACGATCTTTGAGAAGCTGCCGAGCAGGACGCACTTGTCGCCGATGAACGTCTTGAGCGGCGGGACGACCTCGCCGCGGAAGCGGAGCTCGCCGTAGGGGTTGTCCTCGAGGACGATGGTGTCCGTGCCGCGGAAGGCGTCGGCGATGGCCTGACGGTCGGATGCGGAGATGCACCAGCCGGCGGGATTCTGGAACGTCGGGATGAAGTAGGCCATCTTCGGCTTTTTCTCGAGCTGCATTTTCAGCGTCTCGATGTCGACGCCGCCCGCACTGACGGGCACGTCGATGAGCTGCGAGCCGTAGATCTTGAACGTGTTGATGGCGCCCATGAATGTCGGTCGCTCGATGAGCATATAGTCGCCGGGATCAAGCAGCGTCTTGGCGCAGATGTCAAGCGCCTGCGTCGAACTCGACGTGATGAGAATGTCGTCGGTTGTGACGTCAAGCCCCTCCTTGCGGTGGCGTTCGACGATGATCTGCTTGAGCGGGAGATAGTCGCTGGTCGAGTTGTACTGCAGCGCTTCCTCCCACTGGTTGTCCAGCACGTCGGAGATGGCGTCGCTCATCTCCTTGACAGGGAACGTGCACTCGTTCGGCATACCGGAGGCGAACGAGTAGTAGCCCGGCTTGCCGGACAGGTCGTGCAGCTTGCCCATCAGGTTGACGGCCTCGCCGCTGATGAGACGTTTGGCGATTTTTTCTTCCACGGTCGTACTTCCTTTCCTGTTCTTTTGATTTACGGCAGCAGAGCGACAAGGTCGCGGCCGTCGGTGAGCGTTTCAAGTTCGGCGATCGCCTTCGTGATGGCCTTTACGGTCACAGCCGCGGGTCTGGCGGAGCACAGGCCGCAGCAGTCGGCGAACTTTGCCTCGAGCGCCTCACGGGTCATGGGCTTGGCCCAGTGGCCGGTCTGGAATTTGCTCGTGTGCGTGGAGAACGTGCCGCGCGTCGTCTCGATCTCGACGAGCGCCGGCTCGCGGTAGTTGGCGAGGTCTTTGTCCGGAATGCAGATGAGCTTCTGCGCCGTGGCGAGCAGCACGGGGTCGGAGAACGCCTCGTCCGTGAACTCGGCAAGCGTCACGCGGCCGCGGGCGGCGGCGCAGGCGCTCGTCCATGGGATGTTGAACTGCGCGGCCATCATGCTCTTCGGCGCGCGCGTCTGCTCGTAGGGCACGCACATGGGGTAGACCATCTCAGCCACATGCAGGCGCAGCTCGACGATCTCCTCGGGGCGGATGGCATGCTCGCGCACGAGGGAGAGCACGGCGTCGATGTGGCGCTGCGTGTTGCCGCAGCAGGGATAGGCCTTGAAGCCGAGGTATTTGAGCGCGAAATCCGTGCCGAGCCCCGCGGTGAGGGCGACGCGGTCAACGCCGGTGTTGTAGAGGTTTGCAAGCGAGCCGGGCATCTCGTCGAAGATGTTCTTCGCACCCGTGAGACCCTCGGCGGCCATGACGGCCGAGAGGATGCCCGCGCGGCAGGCAAAGCCCGAGCCCATGATCTTCGTGTCGGCCTTGTCGCGGGCGGACATGCTCTGGCCGGACGCCTGATGGTAGGCGATGCCGAGCGCGTTCTGGATCTGCTCCTCATTTAAGCCCATCAGCTTCGACGCGATGGCCGCGGCGGAGAAGATGCCGAGCAGGAAGATGTAGTCCCAGCCGCCCATGACCTCGTCGGCAATGCGGCGGTTCATATAAATGCCGAGGCGGCAGGCGATCTCCATGCCGGCCGTGAGCGCGGTGATGAGCTCGCGGCCCGAGCAGCCGCCGAGCTTTTCGGCCATGGCGAGCGCGACGGGCACGCTGGCTGCGCCGATGTGCAGATTGGCCGGGTCACAGAGGTCGTCATAGTCGATGACGAACGTGGCCGAGCCGTTGACGAACGCGGCGTCCGCCGCGGCGAGCTTCACGCCCGGGCGGCCGAAGACGCGGCACTCGGTCAGGTCGCTCTGTGCGCGCATGACGCGGATCATCTTGCTGACGGACTCGTTGTCCGCGCCCGCGAGCATACAGCCGAGCGTGTCCATGACGTCGAGCTTGACAAGCTCGACGATGTTTTCGGGAATGTCCTCGTAGCGCAGCTCTGCGATGAATTTGGAAAATGCGTAGGATGCGTCCATGCTCTCTCCTCCTGTATTCTAGTTGTATATCAGCGTTTGAACATGTCGCCGCCGTCCATGGCGAGGGCGAGCACGCCGTCCAGCAGCACCTCGGTGCCGAGGCGGATGTCGGCGTAATCCGTCCACTCCTCCGGGCAGTGGCTGCGGCCGCCGCGGCTCGGGACGAACAGCATCGCGACCGGCGTGACGGCGTTCATGACGACGGCGTCATGGCCCGCGCCGGAGTAGATGAGGCGGTTTTTGATGCCGAGGGCGTTGGCCTTCTCGGTCAGCAGCGCGATCATGCCGTCCGGGACGATCGTCGCCTCGCCGTGGAGCGTCTGGTGCGCGGTATACGTGCAGCCGCGGCGGGCGCAGACCTCGTCCAGCTTGCGCTCAATGCCGTCCATGACGAACTTGTTGCAGCTTGCATTCGACGAGCGGATGTCCGCCACGACGTGGACCTCGCCGGGGATGACATTCGGGATGTTCGGCGAGACGTCGAGCTTGCCGAACGTCGCGACCGTGTTGTGCCCGGCCTCAACGGCGAGGCGCTCAGCCTCAAGCGCGGCCTCGGCCACGGCCATGACGGCGTCCGAGCGCATATCCATCGGCGTGCCGCCGGCGTGGTCGGCCTGACCATAGACCGTGATGTCGTGGTGCGCCGCGCCGCAGATGCTCGTGACGACGCCAACGGGCGTCTTCGTCATCTCGAGGACCTTACACTGCTCGATGTGCAGCTCGAAATACATATAAATGGAGCCGGCCGGGCGGATGGCTTCGGCGATGCGCTCCGGGTCAAGCCCACACTCACGCATGGCGTCGGCCAGGGGTACGCCGTCGGCGCCGACGGTCGAATTGATCTCATCGGGCGGCAGCTCGCCGACCATGGCGCGGCTGCCGACGACGCCGGGGAAGAAGCGGCTGTTCTCCTCGCCGGTGATGCCGACGACCTCGATGGAGCGCAGCGGCGTGATGCCGGCGTCGTGGATGGCGCGCGCGACCTCAATGCCTGCGACAACGCCGGCCATGCCGTCGAAGTTGCCACCGTTTCGAATGGAGTCGATGTGCGAGCCAATCATTAAGATAGGAAGCTCCGGGCGGCTGCCTTCGATGCGGCCGACGACGTTGCCGGCCGCGTCGAGCCGGACGGCCATGCCGGCCTTTTCCATCTCGGCGGCCAGATACCGGCGCGCGGCCATCTCCTCCGGCGTGTAGGTCAGGCGGGTGATGCCTTCGCCGGAGCCGTCGGTGTACTGGGCGAGCACCTCCAGATCTTTTTGGATGCGCTCTGTCTTGGTGCGAAACGATACGGGCATGAACAACACTCCTTTGTAAAGCGATAAAGCACTAAATCGATGAAGGAAAAGCGCCATCTGACGCTCTTTTGCGGTGAATCGTCTGAAATGAAGGAAATACGCGCCGTTTTGCAGCGATTGGCTGCAAGGATGCTTTCAAATGCAGGAAGCTTGTCAAAATGCAATTCTGAGATGCAGATATTGCAAAACCGGGGATCAAACGGATTGATTTCAATTTCCGAAACCAAATTTCGATTAACGACATTTTAACGCATCTTCAGACAGAAGTCAAGAGCCTTTGCACGGAGAATTTGCCACTATTTTTACATGAATCGTGCAGAATGCACAGTTGAGCTAGAGCTGTACTGTATAAATTTAATAAAAAATGGGAAATATCTGTCGAAAATGACCAGAAAAAGGAGATTGCATCCCTGCTGGGCTGCAAGAAAATCTATTCCTGACTGCAAATTCGTGTTGACAGAATTGAAATGGTATTTTATACTTGGGACAAACGGGAAATGATGAAAGAGAGTTTCAATAATCGAAACCCCAGCAGTAACGACTGCGCCGCACAGACGCAGACCGCCGACGTTTTTCCCGTGCTTTCAGAAAAAAGGAGAGATAGAAAGATGGGCAGATACATCATCCGCCGACTGCTCCTGCTGGTCGTTGTCATGTTCGGCGTCATCGCGCTGGTCTATGCGTTTCAGGGAATCTCCAGCGGCGACGCAGCCTCCATCATCCTCGGCAACAACGCGACCGAGGAAGCGATCGAGGAGCTCCGCGACGAGCTGGGGCTCAATGATCCGATCATCGTGCAGTTTTTCCGATACTGCTGGAAACTCATCACGACCGGCAGCCTGGGAACCTCGTATCTGACCCGTCAGCCGGTTATGGACGAGATCCTCGTCCGGTTCCCGTATACGCTGCGGCTGGCCTTCGGATCGGTCGCCATCGGCGTGCTGCTCGGCATCCCGCTCGGCGTTTTGTCGGCGGTGAAGCAGTACACGGTCGTTGACAACGTCATTCTCGCCGTGAGCGTGTTCCTGTCGAGCGTGCCGAACTTCTGGCTGTCGCTCATGCTCATCCTTGTCTTTGCCGTCAAGCTCGGCATTCTGCCGTCGGCCGGCATTGAATCGTGGCAGGGCTGGGTGCTGCCGATGGCGGTCGTCGCGGTGCAGACGATGGGCAGCGTCATCCGCAACACGCGCTCAAGTATGCTGGAGACCATCCGTCAGGACTATGTCCGCACCGCCCGCGCCAAGGGCCAGTCCGAGCGCAAGATCATCATCAATCACGCGCTGCGCAACTCGCTCATCCCGGTCGTCAACGCCATCGGCGTCTCGCTCAGCTCGCAGCTCGGCGGCGCGCTCATCATTGAGAATATTTTCTCCATCCCCGGCATCGGCCAGTACGCCGTGACGGCCATCAACAACCGCAATTATCCGTCCGTGCTCGGCGCGACGATCCTGCTGTCGTTCACGTTCTCGGTCGTCAACCTGCTCATGGATCTCATCTATATCGTCATTGATCCGCGCTTGAAGACGACGTTCGCCGTTGTGAAAAAGCGCAAGCGCAAGAGCGCGGCGGCCTGAGTGGGGAGGGGAATCAGAAATGGCAAAATACGCAACCGATACGATCCTCGCCTTTGAGGCGAAGAAGGCAAAACGGAAAAAGGAGCCAAAATATTCGTTCTGGGCGGACGCGTGGCGCCGCCTGCGCCGCAACCGCACGGCCGTGCTCGGCATGGTCATCATCATCCTGCTGCTGCTCGTCGCCATCGCGGCGCCGGCCATCATGCCGTACAGCTACACGTCCACGGACGTCATGGCCATGAACCAGACTCCGACGGCCAAGCACTGGTTCGGCACGGACCACCTCGGCCGCGACATCTTCAGCCGCTGCATCTACGCCACGCGCGTGTCCATCCCGATCGGCATCATCAGCGCCGTCGTCTCCGTCTTTGTCGGCGGCGTGTTCGGCCTGATCGCGGCGTACTTCGCCGGCGCAGTCGACCTGTTTCTCATGCGCGTCATGGACGTTCTGCAGGCCATCCCGTCGATGATGATGGCCATCATCGTCATCGCCGCGCTCGGCACAGGTACGGCGCCGCTGCTCATCGCTGTCGGCATGTCGTGCGTGCCGCAGTTTGCAAAGACAGTGCGCTCGGCCGTTCTGACGGTGCGCAGCAATGAGTACATCGACGCGTCCCGCTCGCTCGGCGCGGGCAACCTGCGCCTCATGTTCCGCCACATCATCCCGAACTGCGTGGGCTTCGTGCTCATCGTCTGCGTGCAGATCATCTCCGGCAACATCATGTTCATCTCGTCGCTGAGCTACATCGGCCTCGGCATCACGCCGCCGACGCCGGAATGGGGCGCCATGCTTTCGACCGGAAAGACGTATTTGCAGACCTATCCGCACATGGTCGTGTTCCCCGGCCTGATGATCATGATCACGGTCTTTGCCTTCAACCTGTTCGCCGACGGTGTGCGCGACGCGCTTGATCCGCGTCTGAAGTAAGGGAGGAGCAACATGGAAAACCAGAACCTGAAGGCCGAGGCGGGCAAGCCGTTTCTCGAGATCAAAAACCTCCGCGTTCACTATGAGACGAACGACGGCGTCGTCGAGGCCGTCAACGGCATCGACATGGAGCTGCGCCACGGCGAGGTCTACGGCCTCGTCGGCGAGACGGGCGCCGGAAAGACAAGCGTCGCGCTGACCATCATGGGACTGCTGCCGTTCCCGCCGAGCCGCATCGTCTCCGGCGAGATCCTGCTCGAGGGCGAGGATCTCCTCAAAAAGACAAATGAGCAGATGCGCAAGATCCGCGGCAAGCGCATCAGCATGATCTTTCAGGATCCCATGACCGCGCTCAACCCGGTGCAGAAGGTCGGCAAGCAGATCGCCGAATGCATCGCGCTCCATGAGCCGGACAAGAGCAAGAAGAACATTGAGGGCGAGGCGGGCAGGATGCTTGAAATGGTCGGCATCCCGGCCGAGCGCTTCAACGACTATCCGCACCAGTTCTCCGGCGGCATGAAGCAGCGCGTCGTCATCGCCATGGCGCTCTCGTGCTGCCCCGAGCTTATCATCGCCGACGAGCCGACGACGGCGCTGGACGTCACGATCCAGGCGCAGGTCCTTGCGCTCATGAAGCAGCTGCAGGAGAGCAGCGGCACGAGCATGCTCGTCATCACGCACGACTTCGGCGTCGTGGCGGAGATGTGCGACAAGTGCGCCGTTATGTACGCCGGCGAGATCGTCGAGTCCGGCTCCGTTGAGGACTTCTTTGAAAATCCGCAGCACCCGTACACCATCGGCCTGTTCGAGTCCCTGCCGAGCGTCGGCGTCGGCGGCCGCCTCAAGCCCATCCCGGGCGTCATGGCCGATCCTATGGATCTGCCGGACTGCTGCACGTTTGCTGAGCGCTGTCCGCACGCGACGGACGAATGCCGCGCGGGCGATCCGGAGCTCACCGAGGTCGCGCCGGGACACTTCGTCAAGTGCTTCCGCGTCGGAAGCCCCGCGAAGAAAGGAGTCTGAGCCATGGCACTCATTGAAGTCAACCACCTGAAAAAGTACTTTGACGTGGCCAAGGGCACGCTCCACGCGGTCGATGACGTCTCGTTTGAGATCGAGGAGCAGACGACGCTCGGCGTCGTCGGCGAGTCCGGCTGCGGCAAGTCGACGCTCGGCCGCACGCTGCTGCGCATGGAAAACCCGACGTCCGGCGAGATCCTCTACCGCGGGCAGGACATCACCAAGTGTTCCCGCCGCGAGATGAAGAAGATGCGCACGAAGCTGCAGATGATCTTTCAGGATCCGTATTCCTCGCTCGATCCGCGCCTTTCCATCACGCAGCTCATCGAAGAGCCGCTCATCATCCATAAGATCTACAGCAGCAAGGAAGAGCGTGAAAAGCGCGTCAACGAGCTGATGGACACCGTCGGCATTGCGCGGCGCTACGCGCACTCGTTCCCGCACGAGCTTGACGGCGGCCGCCGCCAGAGAGTCGGCATCGCCCGCGCGCTCGCGCTGGGTCCGGAGTTCATCGTCTGTGACGAGCCGGTCTCCGCGCTCGACGTGTCCATTCAGGCGCAGGTCATCAACCTGCTTGAGGACCTGCAGCAGGAGAAAAAGCTCACATATATGTTCATCACGCACGACCTGTCGGTCGTCCGCTACATCTCCGACGAGATCTGCGTGATGTACCTCGGCCGCGTCGTGGAAAAGTGCAAGTCGGACGAGCTGTTCAACAACACGCTCCATCCGTATTCGCAGGCGCTGCTCGGCGCCGTTCTCGAGCCGAAGCTGAAAAAAGATCGCTCGGTCGCGCTCATGAAGGGCGAGCTCACGAGCCCCATCGACCCGAAGCCGCAGTGCCGCTTTGCCGACCGCTGCCCGCACGTCTGCGAGGAGTGCCTCGCCCGCGAGCCGGAGCTGCGCGAGGTGCGGCCCGGACATCTTGTTGCCTGTCATCTTGTCAAAGCCGAGGCGTAAGCCGCCCCGACCGCATAGCCCGCAATGCGGGCCGACCAACCATCAAAGGAGGTGGAGTGCCCGGCTGCAACATTGCCCCTGCAAGCAAGTCCGCCAACCAACATGAATGAAAAGAGGGAAACATCCATGAAAACGAAAATGAAAAAAGTATTCTGTCTGCTTCTTGCGCTGCTTATGGTTCTGTCCGTCGCATCCTGCGGCAGCAAGGATGACGGCGCGACGAGCGACAAGGGCGCGGCGAACGGCACCACCGGCGGCGACACCGGCGCAGCCGACTCCGGCAAGACCGACGCCGGCGAGTCCGACAAGCCCGCGGCCGACCAGGTCTTTGCCCAGACCGGTGAGACATGGGAGAAGATGGACAGCTCGATCTGGACGTATGACACGACGCTCAACGTCGCCATGAACGCCGAGCCGGTCTGCCTCGTCTACGAGTACAACGTCATGACGAAGCCGGACTTCAACATCGTCCGCCTTGTCCACAGCGCGCTGTTTGAGTACGACCAGAACAGCGAGATCGTCCCGATGCTCGCCGAGAGCTATGAGTGGGTCGACAACCTCCACATCCGCATCAAGCTCCGCGAGGGCGTCATGTCCTACGGCGGCAACGAGCTGACCGCGGACGACGTTCTGTGGAACCTTCAGGTCGGCGAGGAGAACGGCGGCGCGGCGAACTTCACCACGTACTTCAGCGCGGCCGAAAGCTCGGTCGAGGACAAGTACACCATCGTCGTCGGCCTGTCGAAGTCCAACCCGGACATCTTCCGCGCCTTCACCGAGACCTACATCGTCTCCAAGGCCGACGTCGAGGCGCTCGGCGGCCTGCAGGCCGCTTCGCTCAACCCGCAGTGCAACTACGGCCGCTATAACTTCAAAGAGTGGGTCCCCGGCCAGTACGTCCTGCTCGAGCGCAATGAGAACTACTGGGGCAAGGACCTCGAGTCCGCCGGCGGTTACTACCAGTACATCAAGATCTCTTGGATCTCTGACAGCGCCTCCCGCGTTATGGCCGTCCAGTCCGGCAACGTCGACATGGCGCTCGGCCTCGGCTACGCTGACTGCGCCGGCTTCGTCGGCAGCACCGAGCTGACCGTCGTCGGCAAGGAGAGCAGCCGCTGCGTCGGCCTTGCGTTCAACTGCGCCGAGGGTATGCTCTTCAACGACGTGAACCTCCGCTCCGCCATCTATGAGCTCATCGACCCGGTCGTCTGCGCCCAGATCATGTACGGCGGCTACTCCGAGACGACGGACATCTTCTGCGCCACGACCGCCAGCTGGTACGTCCCGGGTCTCGATCCGGACCGCGCCGTTGACGTCGACAAGGCCAAGGAATACCTCGCGGCCGCCGGCTGCCCGGACGGCTTCTCCTTCACGCTGACCCTCGAGCCGGACGATGCGCTCAAGCAGGTCGCCGAGTACCTCCAGGCGCAGTTCCTCGAGGTCGGCATCAACATGGAGATCAACTCTCCGGAGCTTTCTGACTACTTCAACATCATCTACGCCGGCGAGAGCCAGGTCTTTATGACCCAGTCCGGCCGCTTCATCGACGTCGGTCAGGCTGTTCAGGCATGGGACGGCCGCATCAGCTACGCCAGCTGCGGCGGCGGCTGCGGCGTTCAGGATCAGGAGATCATGGACCTGTGCGACATCATCTACTCCTCCATCGACGAGGCGGAGATCAAGGACGCCTACACCCGCATTGCCCAGAAGGTGTTTGACGAGCACTACACCATCGGCATCTGCAACGGCGTCAACTACATCCTGACTGCCAACGACATCACCGGCTTTGTCATCGGCCAGAACGGCAACGATCATCTGCAGTTCATGCACCCGGTCGAGGCGTAAAAAGCCTGCCGTGTATCTGAAATCATGCAAAGACCGCCGCCCTCCAGAATGGAGGGCGGCGGCTTTTTGTACGTGGGGGCAGAATGAGGGGATCTCGTGCAATGCGCGCCGTTGGCGGAGCGCCCTGTAGGG
Organism: uncultured Oscillospiraceae bacterium; assembly: GCA_934589675.1. Classification (GTDB taxonomy): domain Bacteria; phylum Bacillota; class Clostridia; order Oscillospirales; family Oscillospiraceae; genus CAKTOF01. The sequence continues at coordinate 126,901 of CAKTOF010000007.1, read as the reverse complement.
GCGGATCAGATCTGCCCCTACAGGGCGCGGCGGGAATCTGCCGCTGCGTTTTCCGGCGGGATGAGGTCATCCCGTCCTGTGGCATATGTCCATCTGCGCACAAAAAATCGCCCCGCGGCCGGGTTTGGCCGCGGGGCGATTGCTTATTGACAGGGCGGAAAATCAGAGGTTATCCTTCGCCGCCTTGTACTTACTGATGGCGTCGGTCAGCTTCGGGACGACGGCGTTGACGTCGCCGACGATGCCGAGGTCGGCCGTCTCAAAAATGGGCGCGTCAGCGCTCTTGTTGATGGCGATGATGTAGTCCGAGCCCTCCATGCCGGCTACGTGCTGGATGGCGCCGGAGATGCCGCAGGCGACGTACACGTCCGGGCGGACGGTCTTGCCCGTCTGGCCGACCTGACGGTCTTTTTCAATCCAGCCGGCGTCCACGCAGGCGCGGGAGGCCGAGACGTCGCCGCCGAGCGCGTCGGCGAGCGCGCGGAGCGAGGCGAATTTATCCGCAGAGCCGAGGCCGCGGCCGCCGGAGACGAGGATCTTCGCCTCGGTGATGTCAGACGATTTGCGCGTGGATTTGACGGTCTCGAGGATCTTGACGTTGTTCGTCAGCTTGACGCTCAGCTTTGTGACGCGGCCGGTGCGCGTGTCGTCGCGCTCGAGCGCCTGCATGACGCCGGGGCGGACGGTGGCCATCTGCGGGCGGTGATCCGTGCAGACGATCGTGGCCATGATGTTGCCGCCGAAGGCCGGACGCGTCATCTTGAGCTGGTTCGGGAAGTCCTTGCCGTCTTTTTTGACGTCGTCGATCTCAAGACCGGTGCAGTCGGCCGTCAGGCCGGTGTGCACGCGCGCGGAAACGCGCGGAGCGAGGTCACGGCCGATGCTCGTCGCGCCGTAGAGCACGATGTCCGGATCCATCTGCGAGATGGCGGCGCACATGACCTGCGCATACGGCTCGGTGGAATATTCGGCCAGAATGGGGTCGTCCGCGACGACGACCTCGTCGGCGCCGTGCGCGATGAGGTCGCTTGCTTTGCCCTCGATCTCATAGCCGGGCAGGACGGCCACGACCTCCTGGCCGAGCGCATCGGCCAGCTCACGGGCCTTGCCGAGCAGCTCGAGCGTGACCTTCTGGATCTGCCCGTCGCGCTGCTCGCAGAAAACAAATACGTTCTTGCTCATGTTCGTATCCTCCCTCAGATGAGATGGCGCGCGGCGAGACGCTCGACGATGGCGGCGGCTGCTTCGTCGGCGGTCAGGCCGCTCAGGATCTCGCCCTGGCCCTTGCCCTGCTTGCTCATGGACTTGACGACGTTCGTCGGCGAGCCCTTCAGGCCGATGTTGCTCTCGTCGACGACGTCGGCAATGTCGGCGTAGGTCATGATGCGCACCTCTTTTTCGTACGCGTCAAAGCAGCCGCCGACGGTCATGTAGCGGGGCTTGTTGAGCTCAGAGAGCGTCGTAATGAGGCAGGGGAGGGCGACCTCGATCATCTGGTAGCGATCCTCAAACTGGCGGCGGACGACGAGGTGATCCTCCGTGATCTCGGAAATTTCCTCAACGTAGGACACCTGCGGGATGCCGAGGTGCTCGGCAATCTGCGGACCGACCTGCGCCGTGTCGCCGTCGATGGCCTGCCGGCCGCAGATGATGAGGTCATAGTCGAGGTGCCGGAGCGCGCCGGCGATGGACGAGGAGGTCGCCCACGTGTCCGCGCCACCGAGCTTGCGGTCGGTGAGGAGGATGGCGTCGTCGCAGCCCATGGCCAGCGCCTCGCGCAGCGCGATGTCCACGCTCGGAAGGCCCATGGAGATGACGGTGACCGTCGTGCCGGGGAGCTTTTCCTTGATCTCAAGCGCGGCCTCGATGCCGGCCTTGTCGTCCGGGTTGATGATGCTGGGAATGCCGGTGCGGATGAGCGTATTGGTGACAGGGTCGAGCCGAACCTCTGTGGTGTCGGGGACCTGCTTCATGCAGACAATGATTTTCATGTTGGTTCCTCCCGTTACAGCGAGCCGGCGATGACCATGCGCTGGACCTCGCTCGTGCCCTCGTAGATCTCGGTGATCTTCGCGTCGCGCATCATGCGCTCGACCGGATATTCCCGCGTGTAGCCGTAGCCGCCGAACAGCTGGACGGCCTTCGTTGTGATCTCCATGGCGGCCTCGGCGGCGAAGAGCTTGGCCTTGGCGGCCTCGACGTTGTAGGGCTTGCCCTCCTGCTTCGTCATGGCGGCGTGGTAGACGAGCCACTTGGCCGCGTCGGCCTTCGTCTGCATGTCGGCCAGCTGGAACTGCGTGTTCTGCTGCTGGAAGATCGTCTTGCCGAACTGGCGGCGCTCCTTCGTATAGGCGACGGTCTCCTCAATGGCGCCCTCGGCGATGCCGAGCGCCTGCGCGGCGATGCCGATGCGGCCGCCGTTGAGCGTGTTCATGGCGATGGAGAAGCCCTTGCCCTGCTTGCCGAGGAGATTGTCCTTCGGGACGATGCAGTTTTCCATGATGAGCTCGCACGTGGACGAGCCGCGGATGCCCATCTTCTTCTCGTGCTTGCCGACGGAGAAGCCGGGGAATGTGCGCTCGACGATGAACGCGGAGATCTCTTTGCTCGGGCGGCCCTTCTTGTCCGTCGTCATGCCGGTGATGGCGAAGATGATGAACACGTCGGCGTAGCCGGCGTTCGTGATGAAGATCTTCGAGCCGTTCAAGACCCAGTGGTCGCCGTCGAGCACGGCGCGGGTCTGCTGACCCTGCGCGTCCGTGCCGGCGCCGGGCTCGGTGAGGCCGAACGCGCCGAGATACTCGCCGGAGCAGAGCTTCGGCAGGTAGGCTCTCTTCTGCTCCTCCGTGCCGTAGTCGAGGATCGGGCTGCAGCAGAGCGACGCGTGCGCCGAGAGGACGACGCCCGTCGTGCCGCAGACTTTGCTCAGCTCTTCAATAGCCATGACATAGCTTAAGTACGTCGCGCCCTGACCGCCGTATTCGCGCGGCATGTAGATGCCCATCATGCCGTTTTTGGCCATTTTCTGCACGGTCTCAACGGGGAAGCGCTCCTCCTCGTCGACCTCCTGCGCCAGCGGCTTGACTTCGTTTTCGGCGAAGGAGCGGTACATCTGAAGCAGCAGCTGCTCCTGCTTCGAGAGATTAAAATCCATGGTGAATCCTCCTCAAATAAATGCAGATATGAAGAATCAGGTATAGTCGAAGAAGCCGCGGCCGGTCTTGCGGCCGAGGTGGCCGGCGCGGACGAGCTTGCGCATGAGAAGCGAGGCGCGGTATTTGCTGTCATGCGTCTCGTCATAGAGCGTATCCATGATGGCAAGGCACACGTCGAGGCCGACGAGGTCGCCCAGATGGAGCGGGCCCATCGGGTGATTCGCGCCGAGCTGCATGGCCTTGTCGACGTCCTCGGCTGTGGCGACGCCGGTATAGACAAGGTCGCACGCCTCATTGATCATCGGGATGAGGAGCTTGTTGACGACGAAGCCCGGCGCCTCGGCGACGGTGACCGGCTCCTTGCCGATGGTCTGCGCGAGAGAAAAGATGGTGTCATACGTCTCGTCAGACGTGTTCGCGCCGCGGATGACCTCGACGAGCTTCATGACCGTGGCGGGGTTGAAGAAGTGCATGCCGATGAAGCGGTCGGCGCGCTTCGTCGCAGAGGCGATGGCCGTGATGGAGATGGACGACGTGTTCGAGGCGAGGATCGTCTCCGGCTTGCAGATGGCGTCCAGCTCGGCGAAAATACTCTTTTTGATGTCGAGGTTCTCGATGGCCGCCTCGATGACGAGGTCGGCGTCCGCCGCGCCGGAAAGCTCCGTTGTAAAGGCGATGCGGCCGAGCAGCTCGGCCTTTCCTTCAGCCGTGAGCTTGCCCTTGGACTCGAGCTTGCCCAGCGCCTTGTTCAGGCGGGCTTCGGAAGCCTGGATGATGGCGTCGGAAATGTCGCGCACAAGGACGTCAAAGCCTGCCTTCGCAAAGACCTGCGCGATGTCGAGCCCCATGGTGCCGCCGCCGATGACAACGATCTTTTTCATGATTTGCATCCCCCTGTCAGCAATTTTTGAAGTGCTTTTCGCTGCGTTTTTCCAGGAAGGCGTCCATGCCCTCCGCCTTGTCCTGCGTGCCGCAGCATACGCCGAAGGCCTCGGCCTCGAACGCCGCGCCCGTGGCAATGTCAGCCTGCATGCCCATGCGGATGCAGCGCTTGGCCTGCCGGACGGCGATCTGGGCGTTCGCGCAGATCATTTCGGCCAGACCGACCGCCTTTTCCATGAGCTCGTCGGCCGGATAGACCGCGTCGACGAGGCCAATGGCGAGCGCCACATCGGCTTTGACGGTTCGGCCGGTCAGAATGAGCTCCATCGCGCGCGACTGGCCGACGATGCGCGGCAGGCGCTGCGTGCCGCCGAAGCCAGGCGTGATGCCGAGGCCGACCTCCGGCTGACCGAAGCGCGCCTTGTCGGACGCCAGGCGAATGTCGCACGCCATGGCGAGCTCGCACCCGCCGCCGAGCGCGAAGCCGTTGATGGCCGCGATGACGGGCTTTTCCATCTGCTCGAGCTTGAGGAACACGCCGCCGCCGCGCACGCCGAAGCGCTTGCCCTCGACCGCGGTAAAGCCGCGCATCTCCGCAATGTCGGCGCCGGCGACGAACGAGCGCCCGGCGCCGGTCAGGATGACGACATAGACCTCGTCGTCGCGCGAGAGAACGTCGATGGCGGCGTCCAGCTCGCCCAGTACGGCGGAGTTGAGCGCGTTGAGTGCCTCCGGCCTGTTGATGGTCACGGTTGCAATGTGACCGCTGCGGGTCAGGTCGAGAAATGCCATGTTGGAATTTTCCTCCTTTATACGCAATGATCGCTGGATCTTTCTACCTAGCAGTATAACGCTGATTGTACCGCAGTGCAAGACAAATTTTTGTCAATCTCCGATTATTTTGTTCCTGGTCTCAGAAAGTTGATAAAAATCCGCAAACCGGCCGGAACGGGCTCGCCGGGCTGCAAATGCTGCAAAAAGCCGCTCCGCCTCACATGAGCTTAACAGAAACCTTACCGGATCCCGGTCACGGGACCCGGCCGCGTCGGCTATCGTAGGAAAAGAGCCGGAATTGAAATGCTTCAGAACACTGTTGGAAGGAAACAAAGGAGGAATCCTAGATTTATGAAACGATTGACAAGCTTTTTACTTGCGCTTGTGCTGCTGCTGGGCCTTGTGCCCAACGCGATGGCCGCGGAAACGGCAGCAGACAAGGCGGCGGTTGCCGCCGATTTCCATTTGGAAAATGGCGCTTGCTAACATGGGAAACGGAGAATAGCAAGCACAGCAAGTGTAGCTACACTTGCGAAAACCGGCGTGGTACGACCGGGATTTCCTTGCAGAATAGCAAGCAAATCCGGTGAGTACCCACACCGGAGCTTACCATTCTGGCAAGCAATGCACGGCGGTACCCACTTCTCATTACCTGCCAACTGCGAAACGCACTTGGCAAGCAATGCTCGCGTTTATACTCCCGTGCAATCTTGTTGGGGAAATGCCCCAAACCCCTGAACGATTTCAGAGAGATCGGCTGCGCTCCTGCGGAGCTGAACTATCAATTGAAGATGCAAATTAACCACGGAGAAAATCGGTAATCATATCTTGCGAGGCATCATAGTCAATACCAGAATCAAAATCTTCTACTATGGCTTCTAACACTCTTCCTTCATATTGAGTTACACCACGAGAATTCCGCCCCGCCCAATGTTTAATAATTCTTGTGCCGGACAAGAGTTGTCGATTGAACATTGAACACAGCCGGGTTTGAATTGTCCTGTCTTCATCAATAGCAACGACAAAAACTAAGTACACGCTTTTCTCTTCGGAGAGAAACGAGAGCAATTTATCAATATTATAGCCTTTCGGGTTACTGGATAAGAACAAAACTTTTGTCTTAATATCCGTTTCCGTAAGATAATGCTCAAACTTTCGTTCATAGTCGCCCAATTCATCGGCTGTAAAAATTTCTGGGAGAGGTTGTCTTGTATGCAGACAGTTCATTAAGGTTGCTTTCAGATCATCTTCAGCAGTAATCAAGTATTCGATGATTCTTCCCCGCAAATTAACGTTGTCAATAAAAGCTGCGATTGCGATTTCTGATTCTACTGCGCGAACACGGTCATTTAAGTCATCGTTCAAAACCCCATATTCTACGGAATTCAAAAATGAAATTGCTCGGTCAATGGATTCTCTGATGCATTCAACCTGTAATTCAGTAGGCACAAATCTTTTTCCGGTGGGAGCAATATTATTTGTTGCTTCTACCAAACGATCAAGATTTTCTTCAAAGGTATAGTTTTCGTGAGAATTATACAGAAACTCAAAGTTTTCAGGAATATTTTCAATGCCTTCAAACTCCCGCATGATGTCACTTCCGTTGAAACTGCCCTTGATGTTATCTCGGCGCAACTCCTGTGAAGAATGACTAATCTTCCTAAGGAACGTGGTGTTTGCCAACATCAAATAGTTGCGTGTCGGTGTTACTAAGCAAACTATAAATGGAATATCGTCGTATCTATGGAGCGCAGATAATGCCAAAACGGTATTGCCAAAACTTCTTGATGCTGCTTTGCAGAATCTAATTGCAAACCAATCACAATAATATACACTTCTTTCTTTCACAAGGTCAAATGCATCTTGCACTTCATTCTGCAAACGGCTCTTGTCTGTCTTTCCGTCCTTGCTTGAAATAAAGTCGACTAACTGCTCTATAATATTTTTATTGTACATTGTTGCACCTCTCAAAAATCAAACAATGTTTTCTGCGTATTTTCTGGCTCGGTTATAGATGGCTGCTTTTTTGTTTTACGCTTGCATTCTTTTAGAGATTTTGTATTCTTTGCCCCGCTTGAAGATGCATTTTGTTCAGATAAAGAGTTGCGCTCCCAAAAAACGCCATCAACATATCCTTGAATATCTGGATTACTCTCTGCCATCTCAAGTCGTTGCTCTGCCCACACACAGTATTGAGCTTCTATCTCAATTCCAATATAATGGCGGTTGAGCTTTTTTGATACAACGCTCGTTGTGCCGGAACCTAAGAATGGATCAAGTACAACATCACCCTTTGAGGAGCTTGCAAGCATAATTTTGGCGATCAGCTTTTCTGACTTTTGTGTGGGGTGTGCTGTGTTTTCCGCCATAGACCAAAAAGGAATCGTAATATCATCCCAGAAATTCGAAGGGCAAGTATCGCGGTAGTTACCGTTTTTAGTTTCAGCCCAATCCTTCGGTTTTCCATCTATGCGGTAAGGAGCAATAACCTTTTTTCTGATTTTGACAGCATCAAGATTGAATCTATAATTATTGCTATTTGTAGCAAACCAAATGTCTTCCATCCCATTTTTCCAATTTGCTTTTGCGCCACGTCCTTTCTCGCGCTGCCATGTAATGCGGTTTCTGACATAGAAAAACTCACTTAATACTTTACCAACAATTAGGCTTGTTTCCCAATCACAGCAGACATAAATAGATGCATCGTCTTTTAACAACGGTTTAATTGCACTTAGCCATTGGCGTGTGTATTCTTCATAGTCGGCTTCTTTTTTCTTTGTAAATGTTGTTCCGTTAAAAGATTTTGTGAGATTATACGGTGGGTCTGCAATTATCAAATCTATACTCTTGGGAGGTAGCAATGAACATACATCCAGCATATCGCCAATAACAGTTTTGTCCAAGACTCCACCAAGGTCTACTTGCCTTTGTGTAACTGCGATACAACGATCAAGATAAATCTGTCCTTCGCTTAATGGGGTATCAATAGTTTTATTTCTGCCAGCTTTTACGGTTGCCATCTTCTTCTCCCTCACTTATCTGCTACTTTGTTAGAATGGATTACTTCACAAATATCCCCAATATCACAATTTAGATATTCGCAAATGCGCAGGAGAACGGAAAGGGAAACTTCTTCACCCTTATTGAGCTTACTCATCGTGCCAGGTGCGATGCCCAGATCTCTACGCAACATTACTTTCGTAATATCCTTTTGAATAAGAAGCATCCAGAGTTTTTTATAGCAAATTTTCATGCAAACACCTCTTAGATATTGCTTATACATGTTGGTATATAGAATATCACAAATCATCAACGAATTCAATATAATACTACGCTTATTTGCAAAAAAGCTTCAAGTTCTTGGAGCGATTGAACTTCTGAGATGAAACGTCCCTTTTTTAGCTTTGAATTAATCTGTTGCTATGACTTCCGTGAAGACTAGATTGCCAAGCAGAAAGGTTTTGCCATATAGTGACCAGCTAATATATGAAGCCAATGTGGTGAATTGCAACTGCTTTTATTCTTCTATCAAACCCACACAAATAGATAATATCTGATATGCTCACTTTTGAACAACGCCTCACAGAGCGAAAAACAAGCGTTTTTTGACCCTCAGATGTACAAAAACAGGCAGCACCCAACCGAAGTTGAGTGCCGCCTGTTTTGTTGTCCAATCCTGCTTGGCAGATGCCGATTTTGTAGTTTTCTCAAATTACTGTCTTACCGGCACACGCCTGAAGTCATGCCGTTTTTGTCAGGCTGTGAAAGCGCGCTTGTGCGCGCCGGCCGCCCGGGGCGAGGCGCGGTTTTACGCGAGGGCGGCGGTGATGAGCGCCATCTTGTAGACCTCGTCGGCGTTGCAGCCGCGGGAGAGGTCGTTGATCGGGGCGTTCAGGCCGAGCAGGATCGGGCCGTAGGCCGCGAAGCCGCCGAGGCGGGCTGCGATCTTATAGCCGATGTTGCCGGCGGTGACGTCCGGGAAGATGAACGTGTTGGCATGACCGGCGACGGTGGAGCCCGGGAACTTCAGCTGGCCGACCTCCGGCGCGACGGCCGCGTCGAACTGCATCTCGCCGTCGACCGGGACGTCCATGACTTCCTTGGCCTTGGCGACGGCGTTCTGGACCTTCGTGACCTCGTCGTCCTTGGCCGAGCCCTTCGTGGAGAAGCTCAGGAAGGCGACCTTCGGGTCGATGCCGAACGTCTTGGCGCACTTGGCGGTCTCCTGCGCGATCTCGACGAGGTTGTCCTCGGTCGGGTGGATGTTGATGGCGCAGTCGCCCATGGCCAGGCGCTCCTGCGTGCCGTCGGCGTGGTCACGGACCATGATGAAGCAGGAGGAGACGATCGTGTTGCCCGGCTTCGTCTTGATGAGCTGGAGCGCCGGACGGACGGTGTCGGCCGTGGAGTACGTGGCGCCGCCGAGCAGGGAGTCAGCCTTGCCCATCTTCACGAGCATCGTGCCGAAGTAGTTGCCTTTGAGCAGGTTCTTCTTGCAGTCCTCCGGGGACATCTTGCCCTTGCGGAGCTCGACCATCTTCTCGACCATGGCGTCCATCTCCGGATAGGTCTCCGGGTCGATGATCTCGACACCCTCGATGTCATAGCCGCCCTTGGCGGCGTTGGCCTTGACCTCCTCGACGTTGCCGACGAGGATCGGGGTCAGGTAGCTGCCGGCAGCCTTGATGCGGGCAGTCGCCTCAAGGATACGGGCGTCCGGGCCCTCGGTGAAGACGATCTTCTTCGGGTTGGCCTTGAGCATTTCAATGAGCTTGTCAAACATTGCGGTAACCTCCAATTTGTCTTTCGTTTACGCGTTCGAAAGCAAAATTATCCACCGATGATTATAATACAGTTCGCCGGAAAGCACAACTGCAATTTTGCACAGGTTTTTTGCTATTCCCACGTCCCGTATTGCGACCGAAGCGTGAGCGCCGCGCCCGTGATGGGGTGGGGCAGGCACAGCTCCTTCGCGCACAGAAGCTGCGCGGAAAACCCGTGCGCGTCCGACCATGCGCGCGAGGCGTCTGAAAAATACTGCGGGTCGCCGACGATGGGGAAGCCGGAATGCAGGCAGTGTACGCGCAGCTGGTGCGTCCGGCCGGTGATGGGGCGGAGCTCTAAAAGGCTCGTCTGCCCGCGGCGCAGGACGCGGTAGCGCGTCACAGCTGCGAGGCCGCCCTCACCGATGGCGCGCTGCATCCGCATGGGGTCGGGCCGGACGATGGGCGCGTCGATGACGCCGGAGTCCGCCTCCGGCGCGCCGAAGACGAGCGCGCGGTATGTCTTGTCCAGCGCGCCTTGCAGCTGCATCTGGTGAAGCAGCGCGTGAACGTGCGCATTTTTGGCCAGCAGCACGACGCCGAGCGTGTCGCGGTCGAGCCGCGTGACGGGGTGGACGGCGCACTTCTGGCCGGTTCTGAGATAATAGCCATAGAGGTAATTGGCCAGTGTCCCGTCATTGCGCGTGGCCGACGGATGCACCATCATACCGGCGGGCTTGTCGACGGCGATGAGCGCCTCGTCCTCATAGAGAATGTCGAGCGGCGCGTCCTGCGCGGGATAGTCCGGCGCGGCCTCGTCGAGGCGGACGGTCACGACGTCGCCGGGCTGCACGACATAGTTTGTCCGCTGCGGCGTGCCGTTGACGCAGAAGGCATGGTCATATTTCAGCCGCTTGATGAGCCCGGTCGACATGGAAAGCTCCGTGTGCAGGACGGACGAGAGCTTCACGCGGCGCGCGGCGGTGCAGGTCAGAATCATAGATGAACCCTCATTTCGATCACAGGGCTCATTTTACCGCGGTTTTGCGGTAATTGCAACTAATCCCGCGCCGAGCGGCTCCACAGCTCCCACAGCTGCTTGCCGAGCAGCGCGGCGATGGGGAAGAGGATCATGCCGGCAAGGCCGACCGTGCGGTAGCCGGCGTAGATGGCGAGCAGCGTCACGAGCGGCGGCAGCCCGATCTGCCGGCCGACGAGCTTCGGCTCGAGCGCCGTGCGCGTGAGCATCGCCGCGCCATAGACGGCAAGCATCCCGAGGGCACACTTTGCCTGCCCGCGTGCAAACAGCACAAGGCTCCACGGAAGCAGCACCGTGCCTGTGCCAAACACGGGCAGCGCGTCGATGAGCGCGATGAACAGACCGAACAGCAGCGCAAAGTCCACGCCGAGAAAGAAGAGCCCCGCCGTCACGATGGCAAACGTCACACCCATGAGCTCAAGCTGCGCCAGGCACCACGCGCCGAACGCGCGCCGCAGCCGCGCGGCGATGAGCGTGACCTTGTCCCGGTGCTGCGCCGGGATGGGGCGCGTCAGCGCACGGCGCACGGCGGGAAGCTCGGAGCTTGCCATAAAGCTCGACAGCACGCTCGTCACGGCAAACAGCGCCGCGCCGGGCAGGCCGGCCAGAAAGTCGGACGCGGCGGAAAAAACCTTCGCGTTGAGCGTGTCCACCCAGCCGGCAGAGCCGGAGAACAGCCGCTCGACATACGCGCGCAGCGCCGTACCAAGCCCGTCCGGCGCGCGGGAGGCAAGGCGCAGCAGCGCCTCGTGCAGCCGCGCGGCAGGGCCTGCGAGCGACGATAGGATCTCCGGAAGCTGCCGGCACAGCCCCGCCAGTTCGATCCCGGCCCGACGCAAAAGCAAAAACAGCGCGCCGCCGAGCAGCACATAGAAAAGCCCGACGGACAGCCCCGCGCAGACCCAGCGCGGCAGACCCGTCCGGCCGCGGAAGAACCGCACGGCCGGATCGCACAGCGCCGCAACGAGCGCGCCGATCAAAAACGGCAGCGCGACGGGCAGCACAAAGCGAAGCGCCGCATAGGCCGCCAGCGCGGCGGCAAGCGCAATGAGCGCGATGCGAAGCCATTTTTTCTCGTCCAATTTGCCCCTCCAGGATCGTTCTTGGATAATGTGAACAGTCAAATGCGATTTTTTGCGCGAAAATCAGCAGAATCCTCCTTGCAATTAGGCGTTTTGGATGATAGAATAGCCACACTGCAAAAACAAATGACTACTGCCCAAAGACAAGGAGATGCGCCATGCAGGAAAAACCGAAGTATTTTCTCGTGGAGGCAGAGGCCCTGCCCGAGGTGTTCCGATCTGTCGCCGAGGCCAAGCGCCTGATCCAGACCGGCGAAGCCGCCACGGTCGGCGACGCCGCGAAAATGACCGGCATCAGCCGAAGCGCCTACTATAAATACCGCGACAGCGTGCTCCCGTTTGAAAACCTCATGGCCGGACGCATCCTGACATTCCAGTTCATGCTCAAAGATCACGCCGGCGTCCTGTCGGGTATATTAACCATTTTAGCCGAATGCGGCGCAAATATTCTGACCATCAACCAGACGATCCCGTCCGGCGGCTGCGCCATGGTGACCATCTCGGCCGCCACGAGCAGCCTGACGTGCTCCGTTGAGAGCATGATCGCCAAGGTCGACGACCTCGGCGGCGTCATCCGGAGCGAGATCGTCGCGGGATAAGGGAGGACACACATGGTATCCATTGCAGTTTTGGGCTTCGGCACCGTCGGCAGCGGCGTGGCGGAGGTTCTGGAGAAAAACGCGGCGTCCATCGCGAAAAAAGCTGGCGAGGGGATCGGCATCAAGTACATCCTCACGACGCACGATCACCCGGAAAGCCCGTTCGGACACCTCATCATCCACGACTTTTCCGTCATCGAGAATGACCCCGAGATCCAGGTCGTCGTCGAGTGCATCGGCGGCGTGGGCGATGCGCTCTCCTATGCGCGCCGCAGCCTGAACGCGGGCAAGCACTTTGTGACGAGCAACAAGGAGCTTGTGGCCGAATACGGCTATGAGCTTTTGCAGATCGCGCGAAAAAATGACTTAAACTTCCTCTTTGAGGCGTCTGTCGGCGGCGGCATCCCCATCATCCGCCCGCTGACGAGCTGCCTTGCCGCCAACGAGATCACGGAGATCGCGGGCATTTTGAACGGCACGACGAACTACATCCTCACGAAGATGATCCGCGAGGGGCTTTCGTTTGACACGGCGCTGCGGCAGGCGCAGGAGAAGGGCTACGCCGAGGCCGACCCGACGGCCGACGTCGACGGGCACGACACATGCCGCAAGATCTGCATTTTGGCCGCGCTGAGCTTCGGCCGGCACGTCTATCCGCGGCAGGTCCCGACGGAGGGCATCCGCGGCGTGACGAGCGAGGACGTGGCGTTTGCCGCGGCAAGCGGCCGCCGCATCAAGCTGCTCGGCCGCGCGCAGCGGCAGGAGGACGGGCGCATCGCCGTCTACGTCTCGCCGCACTTCGTGGCCGACGACGACCAGCTTGCAAACGTCGAGGACGTGTTCAACGGCATCGTCGTCAAGGGCGACGCCATCGGCGACGTCATGTTCTACGGCCGCGGCGCGGGCAAGCTCCCGACGGCCAGCGCCGTCGTGGCCGACGTCATCGACGCGGTCAAGCACTTCGGCGCGAAGAAATTTGTCGACTGGTCCGACGGCGGCGACGACGTCGTGCGCGACCCGGCGGAGCTGCCGCTGCGCTTCTTCGTCCGCACGGATGAGAGCGAGGTGCGCATCGGCGCTGCGTTCGGTCAGGTGGAGATGATCCCGGCCGACGTGCCCGACCAGCGCGGCTTCCTGACAGCGCCCATGACAAAGCTGGCGCTGGATCAAAAGGCGGCGGAGGGCTTTGCGATGTACTCGCGCATTCCCATTTTGGACTGAGCGCGAATAAACTGGAATAAAAGCGCCCGCGCGCCCGGCCGTGCGGAGATCAGGAGGATACTATGGCATTGATTGTACAGAAGTTCGGCGGCAGCTCCGTGGCTGACGCGGAACGGCTCTTTAATGTGGCGGACATTGTCACAAAGACCTATCAGCAGGGAAACGACGTCGTCGTCGTGCTCTCTGCGCAGGGCGACACCACGGACGATCTCATTGAAAAAGCGGCGGAGATCAACGAAAATCCGTCCCGCCGCGAGATGGATATGCTTCTGTCCACGGGCGAGCAGATCTCCATCGCGCTCGAGGCCATGGCCATCGAAAAGCTCGGCTTCCCGGTCGTTTCGCTCACGGGCTGGCAGGTCGGCCTGCGGACGGATACGAACTACCGCTCCGCGCGGATCCGCCGCGTCACATGCGACCGCATCCGGGAGGAGCTCGACAAGAGAAAGATCGTCATCGTCGCAGGCTTTCAGGGCGTGAACAAGTATGACGACATCACGACGCTCGGCCGCGGCGGCTCGGACACGACGGCAGTTGCGCTGGCCGTTGCGCTCAAGGCGGATCTTTGCCAGATCTACACGGATGTCGACGGCGTGTACACTGCCGACCCGCGCACGGTCCGCGGCGCGCGCAAGCTCGACGAGATCACATATGACGAGATGCTCGAGCTGGCCTCGCTCGGTGCGCAGGTGCTGCACAACCGTTCGGTCGAAATGGCCAAATGCTATCACATGGAGCTGGAGGTCATCTCCAGCTTTTCGAGAAAACCCGGCACGATTGTTAAGGAGGTTGTCAAATTGGAAAGAACGTATGTCAGCGGTGTCGCTGCGGATAAGAAAATTGCGCGCGTGGCGCTGATCGGTCTCCAGGACGTGCCCGGCGTTGCGTACAAGGTGTTTTCGCTGCTGGCCAAGCACAACATCAATGTCGATGTCATTTTGCAGTCCATCGGCCGCAACGAGACGAAGGACATCAGCTTCACCGTGAATATCGCGAGCATCGACGAGGTGCGCGAGGTCATCGAGAACCACCGCGCCGAGCTTGGCTACGACCATGTCGACTTCAGCACGGATGTTTCGAAGGTCTCCGTCGTCGGCGCCGGCATGGCGACGAACCCCGGCGTGGCCGCGGCGATGTTCGAGGCGCTCTATGAGGCACATATCAACATCCGCATGATCTCCACAAGCGAGATCAAGGTCTCCGTCCTCATCGACACGCAGGACACCGAGCGCGCGGTGCAGGCCATCCACGACAAGTTTTTCCGCGATTGATCCTGCCATGTTTTCACCCTCCCGCGCATAGAATGAGCGCGGGAGGGTGATGCTTTTTGAAACGGCGCTATTTGTTTGCATTCCTGATCACGGCCGCGCTCGGCACGGGGCTGCACTTTCTCTACGACCTGTGCCCGAACGCGCTCTTCGCGCTGATCGCGCCTGTGAACGAGAGCGTGTGGGAGCACCTGAAGCTGCTGTTCTGGCCGTTTGCGGCGGCCGGATGGTATCTCTGCCGGCACGGGACCACGCTCGGCGCGCTCTGCGCGGCGGAGCTTGCCATGCCGGCGGCGCTGCTGGGCGCGTACTATGCCCTGCGCTTCGGATTTGGGATCTTCGGGCTGGCTTCTGACATCGCGCTTTATTATCTGGTGCTGGCCGGCGGGTTTTATTTTGCGTACCGGCACCGGGCAAGTCCCAGGCTTGCCCACGCGGCGGGCGTGCTCGCCATGCTCGTGTGCGTGCTGGCGTCGTGCCTGCTCGTGTTCTCGATCGCGGCGCCGGATCTGCCTGTTTTTGTCCCGTAAATCTGAAAAATCCGGTTGACAGCGGGCATCGCCTGTGATAATATAGATAAGCAATTAAGAAGGAGCGGCAGCCCCGCGACTCACCGTCAGCTCTGCGAAACGGTTCACATGGAGTTTTTCCTCACGGTTTCGTGGGGCTTCGTGCGCGGGTGCTGCAAAGCATCCGCGATTTTTGTATTGGAGGTGCTTCCCATCGGCAAATTAGAACATCAGCTCAACGAGGAGATCAGAGACAAAGAGGTCAGAGTCATCGGCCCCGACGGCGCGCAGCTTGGCATTATGACCAGCCGTGACGCGCTTGCGCAGGCCGCAGAGCTGGATCTTGATCTGGTCA
Organism: uncultured Oscillospiraceae bacterium; assembly: GCA_934589675.1. Taxonomy (GTDB): domain Bacteria; phylum Bacillota; class Clostridia; order Oscillospirales; family Oscillospiraceae; genus CAKTOF01. The sequence goes on along the minus strand of CAKTOF010000007.1, from coordinate 111,254 downwards.
AAATCGCACCGCAGGCGCAGCCCCCGGTGTGCCGGATCATGGACTATGGCAAATTCCGCTTCGAGCAGTCGAAGAAGGAGAAAGAGGCCAGAAAGAACCAGCACGTTGTTGAGGTTAAAGAGGTTCGCATGTCGCCCAACATCGACAGCAACGACTTCAATGTCAAGGTGAAGAACGCGCAGAAGTTCCTCAAAGACGGCAACCGCGTCAAGGTGACGGTCCGGTTCCGCGGCCGCGAGATGGCGCATACCAATCTCGGCGAGCAGCTTCTTCGTCAGTTCGGCGAATCCTGTGCTGAGGTTGCCAGTGTGGATAAGAACCCCAAGCTGGAAGGGCGCAATATGTCCATGTTCCTTTCGCCCAAAGCAGCGAAGTAACGCAGTATCCGATTACGGAAGGAGATTTATACAATGCCGAAGATGAAAACCCACAGCGGCGCGAAGAAGAGATTCAACCTCACCAAGAATGGTAAGGTCAAGCGCGCCCACGCCTTTAAGAGCCATATCCTCACGAAGAAGGACACCAAGCGCTGCCGCCGCCTCCGTTCCGGCACGTACGCCGACGGCACCAACGAGGCGACCATCCGCAAAATGATCCCTTACAAATAAGGGCTGACTTCACAAATAGGAGGATAACGTAAACCATGGCTAGAGTCAAAGGCGCAATGATGACGCGCAAGAGAAGAAATAAAACCCTCAAGCTCGCGAAGGGCTTCTGGGGCAGCAAATCCAAGCACTTCAAGATGGCGAAGCAGCAGCTCAAGAAGAGCGGCGTCTACGCCTACCGCGATCGCAAGCAGAAGAAGCGCGACTACCGTCAGCTCTGGATCGCCCGTATCTCCGCGGCGGTCAAGCCGTACGGCCTGAACTACTCCCGCTTCATGAACGGCGTCAAGAAGGCCGGCGTTGTCATGAACCGCAAGAGCCTGTCCGAGCTGGCCATCCACGACCCGGAGGCGTTTGCCGCCCTCGTCGAGACCGCGAAGGCCAACATCTAAAAACATAAAAAATAACGGCAGACGAAGTCTGCCGTTATTTTTTATTCGGGCGCCGAACCCGTTCGGCGCCCGTGGGGCTGCGGCCCGCTGCGCGCACGGGCAGGGCCCGCACACTTGCCGGGCCGTAAAGAGTTTTTTCCGAGGTACACGCCCCCGGAAAAAACGGATTTGGATTTGATTTCGTCATCTGCGGATGACGAAACTCTGCGAGGCTAGAGAAGAATTACGCGAGGCAGACGGCTGTCTGCCTCGCTTTTTTGTGCGGCCGGGTCGGCCGGCCGTGGATGTATGGCGATTTCAGCAGCCGCAGTTGTTCTCGCAGCCGCAGCCATTGCCGCCGCCCCAGACGACGAGGATGAGGATCAGGATGATGATCCACCACCAGCTGTTGCCAAACGCGCAGAAACCGGAATTGCAGGACATAGATTTTGACCTCCTGATTGAAAATGTAAGCAGCTCGCTGCTCTCAATTCATCTTATTCCGTAGCCGGCGTTTGGTGAAAAAAAGACCGCCCGGATTCGGGCGGCCTTTTGCAGCTCAGGCAATGCGCGTGCCGACGACCTGACAGATGGCACGGTCGGCGGCGGTCTGTGTGACGGCGCCGGACTTCACGAGCTGGTCGAGCAGCATCGTGCCCGTGCTCTGGTCTGTGCCGAACAGGCTGTAATACGAAAGGTACGCCATGCGGCCGCGGGTGAAGGCGCCGTTTGTGACGGTGTTCACCTCCGCGCGCGTGAACAGGCCGAGCGTGACGCAGTCAGTCAGGAGCGTGGAATACTGGAACTGCGCGCCTTCGTCATAATGCAGCGCGCGGACCATGAAGGCGATGTAGTTCTTGGCCGAGATGGTGCCGCTGGGGTTGAATGTCGTGGCCGTCGCACCCTTCGTGTAGCCGTTCTGGTAGGCGTAGGCGACGTAGCGGTATGCCCAGTGCGACGGCGGGACGTCCGTGAACGGATGGCTGGCCGTGCAGGCGAGCGCCTCGTCCTCCAGCCCCATGATGCGCAGGAACATGACCAGACCCTGCGCGCGCGAGGCCGTGGACTCGAGCGCGTAGCCGATGGACGAGCCGCGGAACAGATCCATTTCGTGCAGCGCGTCCGCGCGCGAGGCAAAGTCCGGCGACGCGGACACAGCGAGCGTGTACGGGCCCGTGATCGTGAGCGTTGCCGTCTCGCTCGTGACGCTCAGGCCGCCCGTGGCGCTGTCGTCTTTCATATAGAGTGCGCCCGTGCGCAGCGCCGCGCTGGCCGAGACGCGCCAGCCGCCCGTGACGTCGATGAGGTGCGCCTCGCTCGACGTGCATTTTCCGGCGGAGATGAGCACCTTCGTGCCCGGCTGGAGCGTGAGCACGTCGCCGCGCTTTAAAAGCAGCGCGCCGTCGTCCCGGCGGATGGCGGTATTGGCCTGCTCGGCGGCGAGATTGCGCCGGCCGACGGCCTCGGCCAGCGACAAAAAGCGCGCGCCGTATACCTGCCCGAGGCTGGCGGCGGCGGTTTTATGCAGGGTAGCCGTGAGACCTGGCTGGAAGACGCCGGTCAGGTAGCTCTGGCTGACGACGGGATCATTTGCGTCGCCCGGCGCGGCAAGCGCGGCCGGAATGAGCAGGCAGAGCGCAAGCAGCAGACAGAAGAATCGTTTCATACCGAAAGCCCCTCGTTGATCTTGTAGGAGAGCGTCATCAGACTGTCGAGCAGGATGACGTTTTCAACGACGACGTGCGGGTCGTCCACCTGAACTTCCTGCTGCGTGAAGTTCCAGATGCCGCGGATGCCCTCGTGCGTCAGAAGCTCCGAAACGATCTGTGACTGGCTGCCCGGGACAGTCAGAATGGCGACGACCGGGTGCTCGGCGGCCATAAACGCGTGCACCTCGCCGTAGTCGCGGACGGTCAGGCCGTTCATGACTTCGCCGACGAGCTGCGGATCGGAGTCAAACGCGCCGATGAGGCGGATGCCGCAGAAGGGAAAGTCGAAATTGTTGATGAGCGCGCGGCCTAAGTTGCCGCAGCCGAGAATGATGGCCGTCAGATCCCGGCTCAGGCCGAGTATTTCGCGCAGCTCGTCGCGCAGCTTCGGGACGTTGTAGCCGTAGCCCTTCTGCCCAAACTCGCCGAAGCAGCCAAAATCCTGCCGCACCTGTGATGCGGTCAGCCCCAGCAGCTCAGACAGCGCCGACGAAGAGATGCGGCCGACGCCGTTTGCACAGAGCTGCTCGATGCAGCGATAGTAGCGCGGCAGCCTGGAAATGACAGGGTTGGAAATATATGATTTTTTCATGGAAACGCCCTCGATCTGATCAGTCTAAATCAATCTACAGTTTATACGAAAGCGGCCCAAAAGTCAAATCATCCGTCAAAGAGTTCATCAAGCGTACCAAAGCGGTAGCCGAGCGCTTCCCAGCGCGTGAGCAGTTCATCCAGGATCTCGGCGTTGGTGCGCGATGTGGAGTGCAGCAGCACGACTGCGCCGTTGTGGATGCGGCCGAGCAGCTTGGAAAACGCCTGCTCGTGCGTCGGCTGATCGTCGGCATACCAGTCGACGTAGGCAAGGCTCCAGAACACGGTGTGATAGCCGAGCGCCTGCGCCATTTTGAGGTTCTCCTCGCTGTAGATGCCCTGCGGCGGGCGGTAATAGCGCGGCAGCGCCTCACCGGTGACATCCAGATAGAGCGCCTCGAGCGACTCAAGCTCCTCGCGGAACGCAGCCTCGTCGGAGATTTTGGACATGTCGTAGTGGTGATAGGTGTGATTGCCCACCGTGTGTCCCTCTGCCGCCATCCGCCGGACGAGCTCCGGCTCTTTTTCGAGGTAGTTGCCCACGAGAAAGAACGCAGCGTGCACATCGTGCGCGGCGAGCGTATCTAAGATCTGCGCGGTGTAGCCGTTTTCGTAGCCGGCGTCAAACGTCAGATAGATGACCGGCTCCGTCGTGTCGCCGATGTAGGCGGCGCCGAACTCGTCGAGCACGGCCTGACTGGCCGTGCCGGTCGGCGTCTGGCCGTCCTGCCGGAAGCTCAGCCCCCACGAGCCGGTCTCCACGACCGGAAGCGACGCCTGCCGGAGCAGGATGGCCGCTGCAAGCGACAGCGCCACAATGGCGCCGGCAATGCGGCAGTCCCGTTTGGTTTGCAGTGATAAAAACATAAGCCCGACCTCCCCATAAAGACTATGGGGAGCGTCGGGCTCATATGCGGACAGGTTTACTGCATGGTCTGCTCGATGCGGCGCAGCTGCTCTTTGATGCAGTCGAACGTCTGCTCGCTGATGTCGTGCTCGATGCGGCATGCGTCTGCGCGGGCGGTCTGCTCGTCGACGCCGATGGCCACAAGCAGGCGGGTAAGGACAAGATGGCGCTCATATGTGCGCTCGGCGACGGCAAGGCCGGCCTCCGTCAGGTGGATATGGCCGCTTTCGTCGACGGTGACATAGCCGTTTTCGCGGAAATGCTTCATGGCGATGCTGACGCTCGGCTTGGAAAAGCCCATCTCCGTGGCGATGTCGATCGAGCGCACCTCGCCATTGCGGTTGCGCAGGATGAGGATGGTCTCCAGATAGTCCTCTGCGGACTCCATGATCTTCAACGGTCGGTCACCTCGCTTCCTTTCCAAATAGTATACCAAATTTCCGGCCGCTTGTCCACAGCCGGTTCAGACGCTTTTCTTCCGGCCCGGAAGCAGCGAGCGCAGGCTGGCGTTCGGCCGGGCGAGGAACTGGTTCATCACGCCGCCAAAAAACAGGATGCACAGGCAGAAATAGAGCCAGACCATCGTCAGAACAATGGTCGTCAGGCTGCCGTAGACGACGGCGTAATTGCTGAAGTGATCGACGTAGACCGTGAAAAGCGCCGAAAACCCGAGCCAGCCGAGCGAAGCGAGCACAGCGCCGGGCAGGCACTGGAGAAATCTCGTGTGCGTATTCGGAAATACCTTGTACACAAGCGTAAACAGCAGCGTGAGGTACAGGAGAATGACGACGTATTTGGACTGCATGATGAAAACCGTCGCGTCCGCGAGCGCAGGGATGCGCGCGACGATCATGGCCTGAATTTTCTTGCCGAAGACATACAGCACGAGCGTGAGCACGATGCCGACGAGAAACAGCACCATGTAGATGAGCGCGATCAGGCGCTTGGCAAGGTACGAGCGTGTCTCGGACGCGCCGTAGATGGCGTTGACACCGTTGAGCACGCCGAGCACGCCGCGGCTGGCCGACCAGAGCATGGCCACGGCCGTGATGGGAATGACGGCGCCGGCGTTGAGCGTGTGGACTTCCTCGGTCAAATATGTCACAAGCGGGGAGAGCGCGCCGGGAAGCACGTCCTCCATCAGTGCGGCGAAGTCCGCCACGGTGTACGGCGTGAACCGCAAAAGCGAAAAGACCAGCATAAGCGCCGGGAAAACGGACAGCATGATAAAAAATGTTGCGTTGCCGGCGTAGATCGGGACCTGATACGCGCCGATGCGGCGGGCAAGATCCCGGAGATTGCGTAGCATCGCGCACGCTCCCTTCTGCGATAGTGTATGCCTCGGTCAGTTACGACTATTCTACGATAATTCCGGCAAAACAGCAACATCAATCATAAAAATATTGCAAACAGGGCAAACCTTGTCTATGATGGTATCAGAAATCAATTTAGGAGGATCAGGATGATGGAAACAAGACCCTATGTCAGCTGGAAGCTGATCGGCGAATTCATGCGCGCGGCCTTTGAGGCCAAGGGCGTCCCGGCGGAGGACGCGGCCGTCTGTGCGGAGATCCTGATGGAGTCCGACCGCCGCGGCATCGAGTCGCACGGCGTCAACCGCTTCAAGCCCATTTACATCGACCGCATCGACGCCGGGATCCTCAACCCGGTCACGGAATTTGAGATCGTCCGCGAGACGCCGACGACGGCTGTCGTCGACGGCCACAATGGCATGGGCATGGTCATCGGCCAGCGCTGCATGTCCATGGCCATCGAGAAGGCGAAAAAATACGGCCTCGGCATGGTCGCGGCGCGCAACTCGACCCATTACGGCATCGCGGGCTATTATGCCACCATGGCCACGAAAAACGACATGGTCGGCCTGACGGGCACGAACGCGCGGCCGTCCATCGCGCCGACGTTCGGCGTCGAGAACATGATGGGCACGAACCCGCTGACGTTCGGCATCCCGACCGACGAGGAATTCCCGTTCGTGCTCGACTGCGCGACGAGCATCGTCCAGCGCGGCAAGATCGAGTTCTACGAGCGCGAGGGCAAGCCGACCCCGGCTGGCACGGTCATCGCGCGCGACGGCACGGCCATGACGGACTCGGCCGCGATTTTGAAGGCGCTCGTCGCGGGCGAGGCGGCGCTTGCGCCGCTCGGCGGCATCGGCGAGGAGCTGGCCGGCTACAAGGGCTACGGCTACGCCGCCGTCGTCGAGATCCTCTCGGCCGCGCTGCAGGCCGGGCAGTTCATGAAGGCGCTCACGGGCCTCGACGAAAACGGCAATAAGATCCCGTACCCGCTCGGCCACTTCTTCCTCGCCATCGACACGAACGCGTTCGTCGGCGCCGACAGCTTCAAAAAGACGGCCGGCGACATCTGCCGCGCGCTGCGCGCCTCGGAAAAGGCGCCGGGCGCCGAGCGCATCTACACGGCGGGCGAGAAGGAGTACCTCGTCTGGTGCGAGCGCCGCGACAAGGGCGTCCCGGTCGGCGAGGCCGTCCAGAAGGAGCTCGTCGCCGTCCGCGACGAGCTAAAGCTCCCGTTCACGTTCCCGTTTGAGGGATAAGACCGGACAGGAAAGCCGCCCGCAGAGAGGCTGCGGGCGGCTTTTTGACGAAAAAATCTCTTGACAAACATCGCGGCTTATATTATCATGGCGCTAATCACTTTTAACAAGGAGAACGCGGCCATCATGGACGACGGCGACGGAAACAGTCCCAGACCGAAGCATATTGCGTATGAGAAAGCATAACCTGCGCCCGAACGGGGCGGCGGGCTATGCTTTTTTGCGCGCTATGGCCGATTTCCAGTACCGGGCTCCCACCCGGAAAGACAGAATCAGGAGGGCTCCACTTGGGAAGTTCCATTGTACTTATGCTGCTGTTGCAGGTGATTTTGATCCTGCTCAACGCGTTTTTCGCCTGCGCGGAGATCGCGGTGCTCTCGGTCAAGGACGCGCGCCTTGCACACCTGGCGGCGGAGGGCGATAAGCGCGCGGTGCGCCTTGCGCGGCTGACGAGCGAACCGGCGCGCTTTCTCGCGACGATCCAGGTCGCCATCACGCTCTCGGGCTTTCTCGGCAGCGCCTTCGCGGCGGACAATTTCTCCGAGCTTCTGACGGACGGCCTGCTCCGGCTCGGCATTCCGCTGAGCGCGGCGACGCTTGACACGATCTCCGTCATCCTCATCACGATCGTCCTGTCGTACTTTTCGCTCGTGTTCGGCGAGCTTGTGCCAAAGCGCATCGCCATGCGCAAGGCCGAGAAGATCGCGCTGCTGATGTCCGCGCCCGTCACGGCCATCTCGAAGCTGTTCCGCCCGCTCGTCGCGCTGCTCACCGCGTCGACGAACGGCGTGCTGCGCCTGCTCGGCATCGACCCGAGCGCGGAGGACGACGTGGTCAGCGAGGAGGAGATCCGCCTGATGGTCGACGCCGGCAGCCAGAACGGCGCCATCGATCAGGAAGAGCAGCAGTTCATCGAAAACGTCTTTGAATTTGACGACCTGACGGCCGGCGAAATTGCGACGCACCGCACGGAGGTGTCGCTTCTGTGGATGGAGGAGCCGATGGAGGTCTGGCGCGAGACGATCCTGCGCACGCATTTCACGCGCTATGTCGTCTGCGACGGCTCGTCGGACAATGTCGTCGGCGTGCTCAACACGAAGGATCTGTTCCGCCTGCCCGACCAGAGCCGCGAGAGCGTGCTCGCCCACGCGGTCAAGCCGGCGTATTTTGTGCCGGAGAGCGTAAAGGCGGACGTGCTCTTCCGCAATATGAAAAAAAGCCGCAGCAAGCTCGCCGTCGTGCTCGACGAATACGGCGGCATGGAGGGCATCGTCACGATGAACGACCTCATCGAGCAGCTCGTCGGCGACCTCGGAGACGAGCACACCGCCGAGCTGCCGGAGGTCGAAAAGACGGGCGAGCGCATGTGGCGCGTCCGCGGCACGGCGCCGCTGCGCGAGCTGAGCGACACGGTCGGACTCGAGCTGGAAAGCGACGAGTACGACACGCTCACGGGCCTTGTGTTCAGCAGGCTCGGCGCCGTCCCGGACGACGGCGAGGCGGACGTCGCGCTCGACCTCGGCCGCCTGCACATCCGCGTCAACGCCATCCGCGACCATCAGGTCGAGTCGGCCGACCTCACCGTCGACGCCCCGCCCGCGCCTGCGCCGGATGAGGACTAAGCGAGATATTCGATCCGCCCGCGGAATTCCGCGGGCGGATTCCTGCTGCTGCGCGCGATCCGGAAATGGCGCTGTGTGTCGTAGGATGCACCGCAGGGCGGGATGACATCATCCCGCTACAAAACCAATTACGGTGTGCGTAACCAAAAACACGTGTCGTGTCTTCGCGAGCGCAGCGAGTTGAAGGATCTTGCCAATTCCGGTAGTCTTGCAGATTCATCCCGCGCCTACAGTTTCTTCCCCATTTCGATCCGCACCTCGTGTCGTGACGGGTCATCATTGGAGTATGCGTACAGGTCGAAGCCGATGAATTCAAACCCGCACTTCTTGTAAAATGCGATGGCGGTCTCGTTGCAGGTCTGCGTCTCGAGGACGAGCATCCGCGCGCCGTAAGCGCGTGCTTCTCTGGTGATGCGCTCCATCAGCCGCGTTCCGAGCCCGCGGCCGCGGGCGGCATCGTCGAAGATGCAGATATTGCTGACGCGGTAGCGGTTGTTCCAGCTCTCCGGCGAGCCTTCGACGAAGGCGATGAGCCGGTCGTTCTCAAATGCGCCAAACGCGGCCGGGGCTTCGAGCCAATCGCCGAAGAACTCGTCGTTGAAGGACTTTTCGACCGGCGCGTCGAACGGTACATAGCGGAATTTGACCCCATTTTCCAATGCGAGAACGTCATAGCAGCCGCCTGTCGTGTAATGAACGGTGAATTTCTGCCCGGAATAGGTTGATTTGTCCAGCGGCTGGATGGTCATAAGGCATACCTCCGGATGATCCGTTTTCAAAGAGTACCTGCATGATACCACACCCTGCGCCGCGCCGCAAGGGCGGGGAACCGTTATGGCAGGACGTCAAAAAAACCGCAGGTGCGAAAGCACCTGCGGTTTTTGGATGTACGCAGAGGATGAGGGCAGAAATTACTTCTTGCCGCCCATGCCGGCAGCGGCGAAGTACGGGCCGCCGAACTCGTCCTTGACGGCCTGCTTGGAGGCCTCGAGGGCAGCGACGTCGACCTCGTCGAGGGCCTTGCAGACAGCCTCGTGGTCGAGCGGCTTCAGGCCGAGCATCTCACGGGCCTCAGCCGGGGTGGCGACCTCATTGCCGAAGGCCTCGATGGCCTTGACAGCGCGCTCAACGAGCATCATGTTCGTGGCCGGGATCTTCTTGCCGTCCTTGTCATAGCCGTAGACGACGTTGTCCTCCATGCCGACACGGATGGAGCCGCCGTTGGCCAGAGCGGCGAACATGACCGGCAGGTGGCCCTTGCCGGTGCCGAACGCGGACCAGGTGCACTCCTGCGGGAGCTGACCGGTGGCCTGCAGCTGATGCATCTCGTCGAGCAGGATCTGCAGCGAACGCGGAGAAGCGTCCATGCCGCCGACGACGCCGAGGCAGAACTGGAAGTGCAGCGGAGCCTTGACGAAGCCCTTCTTCCAGTAGATGCCGACCGCGCGCAGAGCGCCGAAATCAAAGATCTCGAACTCCGGCTTGATGTCGCGCTCCTGGTACATGGTGCCGAGCGTCATGAGCATGTTCGGGCTGTTGTGGAAAACGCCGCCCGGGATGCCCCAGTTGAAGGAGGAGGCGTCAAACGTGCCCATCTCGATGCCCGGGACGTTCTTGTGGTGCAGCATACGCATGGCGTTGCCGTACGGGGAGTCGTCCGAGACGCGGTTGTCGCCGGAAGAGGTGCAGTTGACGATGATGTCGCAGTCCTTGTGGGCGCGGATGAGCTTGATGGTCTCGTAGAACTTGACCGGATCCATGACGCCGTTGCCGTCGTCGTCACGCATGTGCAGGTGGGCAACGGAAGCGCCGAGCTTCCAGCACTCGTAGACCTGCTCCGCGATCTGCTCCGGGGTCTCCGGAATGTTGTAGCCAGCGGGGGTGACAGCGCCGGTCATGGCGGCGGTAATGATGGTTTTGGCCATTGGAATCAAATCCTTTCATTCAGTATGCCACTATTGTAGCATGAATCTGGGAAAAATCAAATCCCCAAATGGATTAAGAACGTTGTAAAGCTCCGAACGGACGGAATCACTTACATGCGATGATGCAGCTTGAGCACGTCGACGATGAGCTTGTCGCGGAACGCGGCGATCTCCTCGTTCGTGTGGCCGATGACGTCGGGCATGTTCTCCTTCTCGACGATGATCTCCTCGCCGGACTTGTCCGGCCACGTCGCCGGGACTTCCTTCATGTCGGAGATGTCGGCGAAGACGGCGTTCGTCATGGCGCCGAACTTGATGCCGCAGCCCTTGATGCCGAGCGTGCCGCCGCCGAGCTCGTAGTTCATGCCGGGGCCGACAGCCGCCAGACGGATGCCGGGGCCGAACGTCCAGGCGTCGTCCGCGTCAGCCATGGAGCAGACGCCCTCGGTGACGAGCGCGATCTCCTCACGCCACAGGGCGTGCATGAGACGGTTGGCGATGAAGCCGTTCTTCTCCTTGTGCAGGACGCACGGAGCCTTGTCATACTTCTTGTAGAACTCACGGGCGAGCTCGACGACGGCCGGGTCGGTCTTCTCGCCGCCGCAGATCTCGATGAGCGGCAGGAGGTAGGCCGGGTTGAACGGATGGCCGACGATGATGCGCTCCGGATGCTTGGCCTCGGAGGCGATCTTCGTGACCGGCGTGCCGGAGGAGGAGGAGGCAATGATGCCGTCTTCCGGCATGTACTTCTCCATGACGGCGACCATCTCGTGCTTCTGCTCGAGGTTCTCAGCGCCGTTCTCCTGGACGAAGTAGACGCCCGTGAAGGCCTCGGCCGGATCGGTCGTGATCTTGATGCGGTCCCACAGCTTCTGGCCGTCGTCGAGGAGGCCGAGCTTGACGTAGGAGTCGATCGGGCCCTGGATGTGCGGCACAGCGCGCTCCTTGGAGGCCTCGGAACGGACGTAGACGTTGACGTTCAGACCCTTGAGGGCGAAGTACGCCGCGAAGCCGCCGCCGATGGTGCCGGCGCCGTACATGCCGATGGTTTTGATATCTTCCACTTTGACCATTGGAATCAATCCTTTCAAAAAAATTTTCAGGGATCAGGAAAAGCGGGGAAATTAGTTGTACTTGTGCCAGCCCTCGCCGGACTTGCGGCCGTACTTGCCCTCGCCGATGAGTTTCTGGACGGACTCCGGGCACTTCCAGGTCGTGACAGGCAGCTTCTCGAGGATCTCGGTGACGTGCGGGAACGTGTCCAGGCCGGACAGATCCATCATCTCGAACGGGCCCATCGGGTGGTTCAGGCCGAGCTTGATGGCGGTGTCGATGTCGTCGATGGTGGCGACGCCGTCCTCATACTCGTGGATGGCCTCGAGCATGAAGGCGAACAGGCAGCGGTTGACAATGAAGCCCGGGGTGTCGGTCTGGCAGAGGACCGGGACCTTGCCCATCTTCATGGAGACCTCACGAACGGCCTCGACGGTGGCGTCGGAGGTGTAGTTCGAGCGGATCATCTCAACGAGCTTCATCGCGTAGACCGGGCTGAAGAAGTGCATGCCCATGCAGCGCTCCGGGTTCTTGCAGTCCTTCGTGATCTCGGTGATGGACATCGAGGACGTGTTCGTGCAGAGGATGGCATCCGGACGGCAGATCTCGCCGAGCTGCTTGAAGGTATCCTGCTTGAGGCTCAGGATCTCCGGGACAGCCTCGATGACGAAGTCGGCCGTGGCGACGCCCTCGAGCTCGACGGTCGTGGTGATGTTGGCCAGCAGAGCGTCAGCAGCTTCCTGCGTGGTCTTGCCCTTGGCGACCTGCTTGTCAAGGCCGGTCTTGATGGTGCCCACACCCTTGTCGCAGAATTCCTGCTTGATGTCGCGCATGATGACCTTGTAGCCGTTGGCTGCCGCGATCTGAGCAATGCCCGCGCCCATCTGGCCGGCGCCCAGGACGGCGATCGTGTTGATTGCCATTGGAATCGTCTCCTTTATGAATTTGATGCAGATGCGTTGTTATCGGCAACACAACCGGACGCCTTGCGGCGTCCCGGCTATGCTTCCTACGAAGTTAGTTGTTCGTAAAGACCGCCTGACGTTTTTCGATCATAGCGGCCATACCCTCTTTCTGGTCGTGCGTGTCGAAGAGGAGCGTGAACTCGGTCGTCTCCGTGGCCTTGCCCTGCGAGATGGTCTCGAGGGAGGCCTTGTTGATGGCGGCCTTGGCGGAGGCGAGCGCGCAGGCCGGGCGAGCCTTCAGACGCTCGGCGATCTCGACGGCCTTGGCGTAGATGGCGTCGTACTCGGCCTTCGCCGCGACGGACTCGGCGGCCTTGTTGGCGGCCTTGAGCGCGTCGAGGTTCGCCTCGCCGGCCTTCTTCGCGGCCTTGAACGCCTTCTTCGCCTCGGCGGCAGCGCTCTCGAGCTCCGCGTCGCCGACGACGAACCAGTTGAGCAGGCCGAGGTCGTAGGCCTCCTTGCCGGTCAGCGGATGCGCCGGGTCGGAGAGCATGACGAGCTCCTTGGCCTTCGCCGCGCCGACGAGCGCTGTGGCGCGGGCGCAGCCGTTGGCGCCCGGGATGATGCCCAGGCCGCACTCCGGGAACGCCAGGCACGTGCGCGGACCGCCGACGCGGAAGTCGCACGCAAGCGGCATCTCGAAGCCGCCGCCGAACGCGAAGCCGGCAACGGCCGCGATCGTCGGGATGGACATGGACTCAAGCTCATTGTTGATGTCGATGGCAAGGCCGGAGAACTCGCGCGCGTAGCGCGGGGTCGCCTCGGCCATCTCCTTGACGTCGGCGCCGGCCGCAAAGGCCTTCTCGCTGCCTGTCAGGATGAGGACGCGGACAGAGGGATCGGCCTTGACCTCATTGATCGCGGCCATGATGTCGCGGTTGATCTCGGAGTTGAGGGCGTTGAGCGCCTTCGGACGGTTGAGCTGGATGGTGGCGATGCCGTCCTGCACAGAATAGATGATGTTTTCGTATTCCATGAGTGCCTCCTGCTTATTCCGCCGGGATGGACTGGCCGCCGTCGCAGAGGATGTACGTGCCGGTCATGTAGTTGAAGCTGTCCGAGCACATGGCGAGAACCGGGCCGGCGATCTCCTCGATCGTGCCGAGGCGGCGGACCGAGGTGGCCTTGGACTGCTGCTTATAGTAGTCGGTCGGGTTGCCGTCGGCGTCGATGAAGAACTCCTCATTGAGCGGGGTGACGACGTAGCCCGGGCAGATGCAGTTGCAGGTGATGTTCTCACGGCCGAAGTTGTTGGCCATGGTGCGGGCGAGACTCAGGCAGCCGGCCTTGGAGGCGCCGTAGGCAACAACGCCCTTGCCGCCGATGAGGCCGCCGACGGAGGCGGTGATGATGATCTTGCCGCCCTTCTTGCCGTTGGTGGCGTTCTGCTTGATCATCTGGCGCGCAGCGGCCTGGCAGAACATGAACGTGCCGGTCAGGTTCGTGGCGATGACCTTCTCAAAGTCCGCCGGGGTGTACTCCGGACGGCCCTCGCGGGTCTCGACGATGAGGGCGGTCGGACCGGAGATGCCGGCATTGTTGATGAGGACGTTCAGCTCGCCGAACTCCTCGACCGTCTTGTCGATGACCATCTGGATGGACTCCATCTTGCTCGAGTCGGCCGGAATGCCGATGGCACGGCCGCCCTTGCAGTAGTTCTCGTTCAGGTCGGCAGCGGCGTCAAGCACCTTTTTCTCGGTGCGGGCCGTGATGACGACGTTTGCACCGTAGGCAGCGAGCGCGCAGGCGATGCCGAAGCCGAGACCCTGCGTGCCGCCGGTGATGATGGCGGTCTTGCCGGTCATATCGAACGACGGAATGCCGATCTTTCTGTTCAAATGAGCCATGTGGTTTTCAGTCCTTTACTTCAAAAATGTTCGATGCGGGAAGCGCACGCGGGGGACAGGCAGTTTCCTGCCTGTCCCTGCTGCGTAGGCTTTATTACTTCTTCGCGGTCTTGAGAGCGTCGAAGCGGGCGAGCATGGCGCGCGGGGTCGCCGTGGCACGCTCGTAGCGCGGGCACTCCTCATAGCCGGGCAGGCCAGCGAGGTACTTCGCGATCTTCTTGAGCTCCTCGAGGTCGTAGCGGCTCATGAGCGTGATCTCCTCCATGAGCGGGGAGCCGCCGCCGTGGACGCCGGCGACAGCCTGAGCGCCCTCGAAGGCGTCGCAGAGCTTGTCTTCCATCATGCGCATGACGCGATGCGTCTCCTCGGCGGTGTAGGCCGGGTTGCGGACGATGTACTTGTTGCACAGATCCGCGGTCTCCGGAGCGTAGAAGCTCTCCTCGGTCGGGAGGGAGGCGCAGACGCCGCCGGTGAGGTCGGCGAGGATCTCGTACTCGTGGTAGATGTTGTGACCGGCGATGCGGCGGCCGGCGTTGGTGAGGATCTCGTCCGGGACCCACTGGCCGGACGGGAACTGCACGCCGTGGTGCGCAGAGGCTTCGCCGGCGGCGAAGACGAGCTCGGCCGTCTGGATGATGTCGCACAGCTTGGAGCGGACGTGCGACTCCTTGGCGATGTCGTTCACATCGGCGACGAGCGCGGCCTGGGAGGCAATGACCTCGGAGACGGCGGTCTTGCAGCCGGTGTAGGAATGACGGTGATAGTGCGCGAACATGAGGGCGAGGTAGCCGGCGTAGCGGCAGACGTCCTCCTGATCGCGGCCGCACATGAACACGCGCTCGTACGGGACAAAGACATCGTCGAAGATGGTCAGGGACTCAACGTCGCCGATGTGCGCCCACGGGGCGTCGATGTGCTTGCGCTTGTGGTGCTGGCCGGGCAGCGCCATGAGCTTGATGCCGTCCCAGTCGGCCGGCAGGGCGAAGGCGACGGCGTAGTCGGAGTCGTCCGGGCTCATGAACTTCGTCGGGTTGACGATGATCTCGTCGACGTACGGAGCGTTGGAGTTGCAGATCTTCGCGCCGCGGACGATGATGCCCTTGCAGGGCTTGCCGTCGACGCCGATGCCGTCGACGTTCGTCTCAACGACATGGACGAACTGGTCGGGATCCGGCTGCATATGAGCACGCTTGTACTTCGGGTTGCGGGAGCCCTTGACGTCGGTCTGCGCGCAGTTGCAGACGAGGTCATTCTCCTGGCAGTAGGCGATGTACTTGAGCAGGCGCTGATGATACTCGGTGCCGCAGGCGGCGTCGCAGTCAAACGTGACGGAGTACAGAGCGTTCATGGCGTCCGTGCCCATGCAGCGCTGCATGCAGCCGCCGACGCGGTGGCAGATGAGGCGGGTCATGAGCTGCTTCTTGAGCAGATCCTCGCGGCTGCCGTGAATGTGGGTGCAGCGGTTGACTTCCTTGCCCTCCATGCCCGGGATGTTGGAGATGGCGACGCAGACGTCGGCGTAGCGCGGGTCATTGGCGGTGTCGTAGCACTGCTTCATGACGTAGGTGCCGCCGACGATCCAGTCGGCAAGGTCGCGCTCGGCGCCCTGCTTGCCGTTGGAGCGGTCGACCTTCTGGCCGTGCAGGTAGACGTTCGGCTTCATGCCGAGAAGACGCTGCTTGTACTGTTCATACGTTCCGATTCCCATTGGTTTTCGTTCCTCCAGTATTTAAATTTGTTTGAATCAATCTATATCACAGGCGCCGCCTGTGGATACCATATTATCCGCGTGCGGGGAAGATGCCGACACGCGGCGCTCCTCCCGGCGTTGGCTGCGGGAAATTATTTCTTTGCGGCCTTCATCGAGTCGAAGCGGGCGAGCATGGCACGCGGGGTCGCGGGATGCGCGCTGCGCTCATAGCGCGGGCACTCATCATAGCCGGGCAGGCCGGCGAGGTACTTCGCGATCTTCTTGAGCTCCTCGAGGTCGTAGCGGCTCATGAGCGTGATCTCCTCCATGAGCGGGGAGCCGCCGCCGTGGACGCCGGCGACAGCCTGAGCGCCCTCGAAGGCGTCGCAGAGCTTGTCTTCCATCATGCGCATGACGCGATGCGTCTCCTCGGCGGTGTAGGCCGGGTTGCGGACGATGTACTTGTTGCACAGATCCGCGGTCTCCGGAGCGTAGAAGCTCTCCTCGGTCGGGAGGGAGGCGCAGACGCCGCCGGTGAGGTCGGCGAGGATCTCGTACTCGTGGTAGATGTTGTGACCGGCGATGCGGCGGCCGGCGTTGGTGAGGATCTCGTCCGGGACCCACTGGCCGGACGGGAACTGCACGCCGTGGTGCGCAGAGGCTTCGCCGGCGGCGAAGACGAGCTCGGCCGTCTGGATGATGTCGCACAGCTTGGAGCGGACGTGCGACTCCTTGGCGATGTCGTTCACATCGGCGACGAGCGCGGCCTGGGAGGCAATGACCTCGGAGACGGCGGTCTTGCAGCCGGTGTAGGAATGACGGTGATAGTGCGCGAACATGAGGGCGAGGTAGCCGGCGTAGCGGCAGACGTCCTCCTGATCGCGGCCGCACATGAACACGCGCTCGTACGGGACAAAGACATCGTCGAAGATGGTCAGGGACTCAACGTCGCCGATGTGCGCCCACGGGGCGTCGATGTGCTTGCGCTTGTGGTGCTGGCCGGGCAGCGCCATGAGCTTGATGCCGTCCCAGTCGGCCGGCAGGGCGAAGGCGACGGCGTAGTCGGAGTCGTCCGGGCTCATGAACTTCGTCGGGTTGACGATGATCTCGTCGACGTACGGAGCGTTGGAGTTGCAGATCTTCGCGCCGCGGACGATGATGCCCTTGCAGGGCTTGCCGTCGACGCCGATGCCGTCGACGTTCGTCTCAACGACATGGACGAACTGGTCGGGATCCGGCTGCATATGAGCACGCTTGTACTTCGGGTTGCGGGAGCCCTTGACGTCGGTCTGCGCGCAGTTGCAGACGAGGTCATTCTCCTGGCAGTAGGCGATGTACTTGAGCAGGCGCTGATGATACTCGGTGCCGCAGGCGGCGTCGCAGTCAAACGTGACGGAGTAGAGGGCGTTGAGAGCGTCAGAGCCCATGCAGCGCTGCATGCAGCCGCCGACGCGGTGGCAGATGAGGCGGGTCATGAGCTGCTTCTTGAGCAGGTCATCCTGGCTGTGATGGATGTTCGTGCTGCGGTTGATCTTCTGGCCTTCCATGCCGGGGATGTTGGATGTTGCGACGCACACGTCCTCGTAGCGCGGGTCATTGGCGGTGTCGTAGCACTGCTTCATGACGTAGGTGCCGCCGACGATCCAGTCGGCGAGGTCGCGCTCGGCGCCCTGCTTGCCGTTGGAGCGGTCGACCTTCTGGCCGTGCAGGTAGACGTTGGCCTTCATGTTCAGAAGGCGCTGCTTGTACTGTTCGTAAGTTCCGACTCCCATAATGTAAATCCTCCATTTAATTAAAGCACTCCCGCACATCCGTTGCCAGATCACGGGCCCATTGGTGCCCCGGTGGGGCGACCGGCGTTCGGCAGCTGGCCGCTGGTCTGCGGCACTTTTTCAGGGAGAGCGGCCGAAGCCGGGATCCAACAAAATCAGTTGATGGTCATGCCGCCGTCGACCGGGATGAGAACGCCGGTGACATAGCCGGCGGCCGGGGAGGCGAGGAAGGTGATGACCGAG
Source organism: uncultured Oscillospiraceae bacterium (assembly GCA_934589675.1). Lineage (GTDB taxonomy): Bacteria > Bacillota > Clostridia > Oscillospirales > Oscillospiraceae > CAKTOF01. The sequence goes on along the minus strand of CAKTOF010000007.1, from coordinate 93,379 downwards.
GCGATCTCCTCCGGCTGCGCATAGCGGCGGACGGAGATCATGCGGGTGACGGCGGCGACGTTCTTCTCGTCGGCCATGACGTCCTTGGTCATGTCGGTGAGAACGTAGCCGGGGGCGACGGCGTTGCAGAGGATGCCGAAGCGGGCAAGCTCGTTGGCCATGATTTTGGTGAGGTGGGTGACGGCGGCCTTGCACGCGCCGTAGACGGTGTCGCCGATCGGGGCCTTGATGCCGGCGGCGGAGGAGAGGTTGATGATGCGGTAGGGGTTGGCGCCGTCCTCGCGGCCCTGCGCCTTCATCTGGCGGGCGGCGAGCTGGCTCATGAAGTACAGACCCTTGAGGTCGGCGTCGACGTACTTGTCGAAGTAGTCCTCATCCATGTCGATCATCTTCTTCGGCTGGCCGCCGAGGCCGGCGTTGTTGACGAGGATGTCGAGGCGGCCGTACTTCTCAACGGTCTTGGCGATGAGGTTCTCGCGGTCGGCCTCCTTGGTGACCTCGCAGGCGACGCCGAGCGCGTCGATGCCCTCGGCCTTGAGCGCCTCGGCAGCCTTGTCGCAGGCGTCCTGCTTGCGGCCGGTGATGACGACCTTCGCGCCGAACTTGCCCATGGTGTGCGCAACGGCGTTGCCGATGCCGCGGGTAGAGCCGGTGATGATGGCGACCTTGCCGGTCAGATCATAGCTCGGGATGTTCATGATGCATACTCCTTCCTGAAGCTGAGCATAAAGTTACGTATATAATTATAAAAGATTGTTCCGAACAGTGCAATCCCGATTCTTGAAAAAAACGCACCATGTTTGCGCGCAAAAGCACGCCATTTCTGGGGAAATCGGCAGAAATGACCAACAAGACCCCGAAAATGGTAGACATAATCGGGCGATTTGCAAAGACGGGGAGCGCCAGTGTTCTATTGAACCAGACAAATACTATCACGATTCGCCGCATCTTGCAATCGGAAATATTATGCCGCAGGAGGGGGCGGCAGAATGGGGAGCGCCCCTGCAAGCCTGCGCCATCGCGTCTCCCCCGCGCCAATTGCGGTATGCGCCCACCGAATGGCCTCCTTGTGTAAAGGGGGCTGTCGGCGAAGCCGACTGGGGGATTGTGAGCTTGGCCGAAGCACAAGGCCCGCGTCAGAACGAACCGCGCAGCAAGCCCATCAGCCTACAACCCCTCCGTCACGGCTTCGCCGTGCCACCTCCCCTTACACAGGGGAGGCTTTGCCGCGCCACTCGCGCGTTTGCTCTGCGCTTATTTCCGGCACGCGCCCTCCGAATGGCTCCCCTGACAGGGGAGCTGTCGGCGGAGCCGACTGAGAGGTGAAAAAGCTGCCCGCATTGCAGGGCGCTTCCGCAAATTCGCGGCCGCAAAAACCTCTCCGTCACGGCTTCGCCGTGCCACCTCCCCCTTGCAGGGGAGGCTTTGGGCAAGGCGGGAGGGCATCTATGAAATTTTGGTATGGGTTTTAAGGGAAATTGTTTGACAGACGGGTTGAATTATGTTTTTAAAGTGCTAGAATTATGTCGAGTGAAGGCGGCGCGTGCCGCCTTCCGGCAATTCGGGCAGCCCGGTCAACCGCCCGGCCCGCGCGGCGGGAGTTTAGAAAGAGGAGGATAACAGACTATGAAACGTAGAATTCTGGCGATCTTACTTACAATATGTATGGTAGCAACGCTGCTGCCCACGGCATTCGCGGCGGAAGCGGATACTGCGCTGCCTGCGGCCGATGAAAACGGCGTTATTACGTTAAATAATGATGTAACATTGGATCATCAGTTGGCCATCCAAGCGGACACAGCGACTGTGATTGATCTCAATGGTCACACGCTGAAAATTAGCGGTACGGATACAAACAATAAGGTTCGTGTTCTGGTTAACGGTACATTGACGGTCAAGGACAGCAGCGAAGATAAGACAGGCGTACTTTGCGCCGATTACGCTGGTACGTCCGGAAATGTAGTTAGAGTTGAAGAGAATGGTAAACTTGTCGTTTCTGGCGGAACAATTACGTCGGAGTATTTCGCCAATAATGGCAATGCAGTCAATGTAGCTCGCGGTGCTGCTGTTGAAATGACTGGCGGTACGATTAAGTGCACCGCGAAGCGCAACAACGTTGCGGTTAATGTGATAGGCAGCTTCGCCATGACTGGCGGCTCTGTCATTGCGGAGATGGGGGATGGTTCGGAAACCAGCATTACTGCAATCAGCGGACCGGGAAGCTCTAGCAAAATTACGATCAGCGGCGAAAGTGTTGTGAGTGGGCCGCAGGCAATTTATGCCAGTAATGCCCAGGTATCAATCACTGACGGCAGGTTTACTGGCACGATCCGTGTCAAATTAGGCTCAATCGCGGGCGGCGCATTTGACCGGGAAGTTCCGCTTGCCTCCTGTGCGTCCGGTTATATCCCGACCCAAAACGCAGATGGTACTTACGGCGTCACGGGCGGCGACTATGTTGCTATGGTTGGCGAGACCACCTACAATGCCCTTCAGACTGCGGTCGATGCGGCTGCAAACGGCAGCACGATCGTGATGATCGGCAATACGGCGCTTACGAAACCGGTGGTCGTTTCGGATAAGACGCTTACGCTGAACCTGAACGGCTGGACGATCAATAACGAAAGCGACATTTGGGACGTTGAGCCGGGTGCGTGGTCTTTGATCTCGGTTCGCGGTTCCGGCAACCTGACCATTACCGGCAGCGGCACGCTTTCGGCGAGAGAGAATGACTGCTATGCGGTCGATGTTCAGGATAAAAACGCACAGCTCACCATTGAGGGCGGCACATATCTCGGCAACATCCATGCGGTTTATGTGGAATCCGGTTCTGCGCTGATCAAGGGCGGCACTTATAGTGTCCAGCAGAAATTTCCGACTGCTGGCAAGGAGAACGAGTTCGTCCTGAACCTGTATGATGCCCACCGCGAAGATGGTACGGCGAAGTTGAGCGTGACTGGCGGTACGTTCTACGAGTTTAATCCGTATGATTGCAAGGCTGAGGGCGAGGGAACAAACTTCTGCGCCGCTGGCTACTGTACATCGAAATATACTTCAAAGGGCAGTACCAAGTATACGGTACAAGTAGCTTCAGTTGAGGTGATCAGCGGAGATAAGCATGACTATTACAGCAATCTGTCTGCGGCGATTTCTGCGGCAAAAGATGGCGACACGGTCAAGCTTCTCAAGGACGGCACGGCCTCCAGCCTGAAAGCCGGGGTCGCGTATGACCTGAACGGGCACAAGCTTACATACTCGGGCAACGGCTTCGCCTATGAGAAACAGACGACGAGCTTCATTGATTCGTCCGTTTCCGGCATCGAGCGCGGCGGCACGCTGAGCATGACGGGTGCCAAAGCTGGCTATGCTGGCATTACTGTTGGAACTGGTGCTACCTTGAATGTGAGCAACATCAGCGTGACCACGACCAAGGGCGAGTGCTTCTTCCCGAAGGGTGACGCCGCGCAGGTCAATGTCACCAACTGCGACATGAGCGCCAACTGGTACTGCATTGGCACCAATGCCGCAACAACAGATAACTATAACGTTGAGATCAACCTGAAGGGCTCTACGTTCGTTTCGCGCGATGCGAGCGATGGTACGCCTGTCTACATCAATGTTAAAGGTACGCTGAATATTGACGATTGCGAACTGACGAGCAATCGTCAGGCGGTGATGGTTCGTGCGGGCACTGCGAATATCACCAACAGCACGCTGAAAACAAACGGTAATTACACGAATAAAACGCAGTATTATACCAGTGCATGGAGTTCCGGCAACGAAGTCCCAGCGGCTGCGCTGACGGTTGGCAACTATCAGGCAGGCGCGGCATCGGCTTATCTGGCGCCCGCGGCTGTTACGATCGAGAACTCGACGCTGATCGGCGGGAACGGCTTCCCGGCCGTCTACGTTGACGGCAACACGACGTATGCCGGCAGCGTCACGATCGGCGGCGAGAACACGTATGTTTCCGGCGCGATGCTCAAGGGTCAGCAGACGGCGGAGGGCAAAGTGTCCATCGCTGTGACCGGCGGTTACTTCACCTCCGACCCGTCGGCGTACTGCGACGCTGACCACACCGGCGTTGCCAGCAACGATGCGACTTATCCGTACACCGTCGGCGAGAAGAACGCGGAAGCGAAACCGGCGCACGTCGATTCCGCAACGGTTCCGGCCGGAACGGCGCAGAACGCGAGCCAGCAGGTTCAAGAGGTCGCGCAGAAGATGAGCGCAGGCGCTGCGCTGTCCAACAATGCGGCTTCCGAGGCGGCTGCGAAGGATCTTGCGAACAACAACAAGACGACCGGTGCAACTGCCGTTGAGGGCACGACCACGGTTATGGATAAAGTGAACGAGACGCTTGATGAGGGCAGCAAGCTTACGGATCCTGATGATGTCGCCATCGTCTACCAGACCTACATTGACGTCACGGTCGCCGACGCGAAGCAAGTCTCCGGCGATACCATCACGGAGATCACCGTCGACATGACCCCGATGTACCGCGTTGTCGCGACGACAAAGACGGTCGTTGAGGGCAATACGGAGATCAAGGCGGACGGCGATGACAAGAACGCCGTCGTCATCGAAGCGGGCAAGAAGCTCACCGTCCCGACCGGAAAGTACGAGGTCAAGCTCGCCATCCCGTCCGCGCTTGCAAAAGAAAATGATAAGCTTGCCATCAAGCACACGAAGGACAACGGCACGGTCGAGTTCTACACCGGCACGGTCACGAAGGAAGGCGAGCAGCTCTATGTGACCTTCACCACGAACGGCTTCAGCCCGTTCACGATCTACGCCGCGGACGCGAATGTCGCGCAGATCGGCGAGGATGTATACATCTCCCTCGACGATGCCATCAAGGCTGTCCCGAACGGCGGCACGATCAAGCTGCTCAAGGACAACCTGTCCGGCACGGTCTCCCGCGCAGTCTCGTTCACGCTGACTGCGGCTTCGTCCGATCTGCTTGAGCATGTGAAGCTCACTGCCGGTGCGGGCTACTCGCTCAAGAAAGAGGAGAACACCTACACCGCCACCTATGTCGGCTATGGCACGACGCCGGCGCAGGGGCTGCCGTTTACGGATGTTTCCAAGGATTCTCCGTACTACGACGGCATCAAGTTTGTCTACGAAAAGGGCATCATGAAGGGCGTCACGCCCACGACGTTTGAGCCGGGCACGGCTGTCACGCGCGGGATGCTCGTCACGCTGCTCTACCGCTGCGAGGGCAGCCCCGCCGTCACCGGCGCGAGCTTCACCGACGTCGCCGCGGGCCGCTACTTCACCGACGCCGTCGCGTGGGCGGCGAAGAACGGCATCGTCACCGGCTTCTCCGACGGCACGTTCCGCCCCGATGCGCCCGTCTCCCGTCAGCAGCTGGCGGTCATCCTGTTCCGCTATGCCGGCTACAAGGGCATGACGGCTGTCACGCTCGAGGAGAACCTCAACGGCTTCACCGACGAGAGCGCGATCTCCGGCTACGCCATCTCGGCCATGAACTGGGCGGTCGGCCAGGGCCTGGTCAACGGCTTCTCGGACGGCTCCGTCCGCCCGACCGAGGGCGCGAGCCGCGCCCAGACCGCAACGGTCCTCATGCGGCTCCTCCAGAACGTCCTTGGCTGATAATTCAAAAAAAGCTCGCGGCGAAAGCCGCGAGCTTTTTTGTTTGCTGTCACAACTTGACTGCGCCCGCACGTTTGCAGCGCGGCAATTTCAGAACCTGCTATCCGAAAGGCTCCCCTTTCAAGGGGAGCTGTCGCCGGAGGCGACTGAGAGGTGAGAGCGGTCAATTTGCTGCGCACCTGCGATACTGCACGCAAAACCCGTCAGCTCCACCTCTCCGTCACGCCGTTCCGGCGTGCCACCTCCCCTTAAAAGAGGAGGCTTGGACGCGGTGCGTCACGGGGAGCGCCTGCCTTCGGCGGGATGGGGTCATCCCGCCCTACGTTCATCATGCGAACCGCACTGCACAAAAAAACGTGCGCCCCATCGCTTTTGGGGCGCACGCTTTTTTACTGCCGGTCGTCAAACTCCGTCATGTACTTGGTGAAGTAGTCCATCAGGTCATTGAGCTGCTCGCCGTCGCGCTCGGGCAGTGAGGCGAGAAATCCCTCAAAAAACTGATCGATGAGCACGTGGAAATCCTGCGCCTTTTTCTGCCCGGCGTCCGTCAGGTACAGCTGCGGACTGCGCGAGGCGCCCTCGCGCCGGATCAGGCCGGATTTTTCCATGTTTCGCACCGAGACCGAAAGGCTCGGCATACCGATGTTGCACACGCGCGAGAGCTCCTTGAGCGAGCAGCCCTCGTTCTCGCGCAGCATGGTCAGAACGCGCGGCTGGCCGGCGTACAGCCCGGCCTTTGCGCTTAGGATCCGCTGAAGCCGCGTGAACTCTGCGCCGAACGCGAACACCACGCAGCCAAAATCAAACCGATCGACCGCCATTTCTCATCCTCCTGCGGCGCACGGTATGCGCCACGGTCGATTGTATCATATCCGGAGCATTTTGCAAAGCAGATTTTACCGGACGTCCGCGCCGCCGGCAATGATGACGGCCTCGGCCGCCGCCGCGCGGAAGCCGGCTTCCTCGAGCGCATGCACGCCGCGGATCGTATAGCCGCCGGGCGAGCAGACCTCGTCCTTGAGCTGGCCGGGGTGACGGCCCGTGCCGAGCACCATCGCCGCCGAGCCGAGCACCGCCTGCGCCGCATAGCGCTGCGCCTTGTCCCGCGGCAGGCCGAGCTGCACGCCGCCGTCGGCCATGGCCTCGATGAACAGGTAGACAAATGCCGGCGAGCAGCTGAACACCGCCATGCCGAGGTCGATCTCGCGCTCCGTCGCGCGCTCGACCAGCCCGCACGGCGCGAGCAGCCGCGCCAGATCGTCCATGTGCGCCTGCGCCTTTTCATTCGGGCAAAGCAGCATGAGCCCCTGACCGACGGCCACGGGCGTGTTCGGCATCGTGCGCACGACGGGATTTTCCAGCCCGCCCTCGGCCAGAATGGCCTCAATGCGCGAAAGTGGCACGCCGGCTGCAATGGACACGACGACGTGCTCCGGCGTCAGGCAGGGGAGAAGACCGCGCAGCACGCCGTCGAAGATCTGCGGCTTCACGCCGAGAACGACATAGCGGCACGCCGCCGCGGCCGCCTCCGCCGAATCGGCGACCGTGCAGCCGCACCGCGCGGCGAGCGCATCCGATTTCTCGCGCGTCGGGTTGTAGATGACGACCTGCTCCGGCGCGGTGCCGCGGCAGACGGCCTCGGCGATCGCGCCGCCCATGTTGCCCGCGCCGATGAATGCGATGGTTCCGGTCATTGTGAACGCTCCTTTTTTGTGGTTCTTTCTGCCAGTATAACGCATAACGGATTTGAAAAAAAGCGCGTTTGCAAAAAAAAGCGGAGTGCTTTACAATTCCGGCAAAAAACTGTATAGTAGTCTATGCATCTTTGTGAAAAAACCACAGCGAGAGGAACCCATATGCAGAAAGAAAACAGGCGAAAACCGTTTCTGCGCCGCGCTGCGGCCGCCGCGCTTGTATCATTGCTGCTGCTTCCCGGCACAGCGGCGCAGGCGCGGGCGCCGGACGACGTGCTCGGCACGGCCGCGACGCGCTACACCGGCGTCGGAGAGCGCGGCTCGCGCGTGACGGAGACGAGCCTCGGCAACGCGGCTGCCGATGCGGCGCGGGAGGCCGCGGGCGCGGACTTTGCTGTCATTCCGGGCGGGCTCATCTGCAACAACATCATCGCAGGCGACGTCACATGGCGCGAGCTGACGCTCGTCCTGCCGGACGACGCAGATCTTGCAACGGCGAACGTGTCGGCGCGGCAGCTGCGGCAGCTGCTCGAGCAGTGCGTTGCCTGCGTCGTAACGGACGACTCGCAGGCCATCGACTACGAGGCGTCCCAGTCGGACGCATACCCGCAGATCTCGGGCTTCACGCTGCGCTACGACGTCTCGCGCCCTGTGGGCGAACGCGTGGTATACATTAAAAGTTTAGACGGCGAGGAGCTGGATCTGGACGACGGGGCGACGCGCTACGTCCTCGTCTCCACGGCGCAGCTGCTCGGCGGTGAGTATGGGACCGACGCGCTCGATCACGCAGAAACCGGCTCGACGCTGCGCGAGGCCATGGCCGATTTCATCGGCCGGGACGGCCTGACGGGGGAGGAGACCGGCCGCGTCAAGGTCGCCGGATCGTCGGACAACACGCTGCTCGGCGGATTTCCCATCGAGCTGGCGGCGCTGACGATCATCTTTCTCATCCTGGCGTTCCGCATTTTTTACCATCCGAAGCCGTCGTTCGCAAACGGCTTCAAAATGCCGCCGAAGGGTGAACGATTTGACGATATGGCCCAGCCGGAACCGGACGGCGAGGGCGAGACAAAGGGGGAATCCAAATGATCGAGGTCAGCCATCTCACGCGGCGCTACGCGGCAAACTACGCGGTGCGCGACCTGTCGTTCACCATCGAGGGCGGGACGGTCTGCGGCTTCATCGGGCCGAACGGCGCGGGCAAGTCCACGACGCTCAATATGCTCACCGGCTGCCTGGAGCCGACGTCCGGCGCCATCTCCATCTGCGGCCACGATTTGCAGCGCGAGCCCATCGCGGCGCGCCGCAGCCTCGGCTTTTTGCCGGAGCAGCCGCCGCTCTACCCGGACATGACGCCGTATGAGTACCTGCGCTTTGTTGCGAGCGCACGCGGCGTCAGACGGTCAGAGGCCGACGTGCAGGTCCGCTGGGCCATGAGCGCCGTGCAGATCAAGCAGATGCAGGGCCGCCTCATCCGCAACCTGTCCAAGGGCTACCGCCAGAGAGTCGGCATCGCGCAGGCGCTGCTTGGCGACCCGCCCGTCATTTTGCTCGACGAACCGATGGACGGCCTCGACCCGTCGCAGATCGTCGAGATGCGCGACCTGATCCGCGACCTCGGAAAACGCCACACCGTGCTGCTCAGCAGCCACATCCTCTCAGAGGTCAGCGCCATCTGTGACCGCATCCTGATCTTGTCGCGCGGCGCGCTCGTCGCGGACGACACGCCGGAGGCGCTCTCGCGCCGCATCGCCGAGGCGAGCGTGCTGCGCCTTCGCATCCGCGGGACGGAGGAAGCCGCGCGGGCGTGCCTTAAGGCCGTTCCGGGCATCGGCGAAATTCAGATCTCACCGGACGCGCAGGCGGGCGTTGTGCAGGCGGCCGTGACGGCGGGGCGGAGCGACGATGTGTGCGAGCGGGTGTTTTTCGCATTTTCGTTCGCCGGCGTCCCGCTTTTGCAGATGCAGACGGATCAGCCGGATCTGGAGGATGTATTTCTCGCGCTCACCGCGCAGACGCGCGCGAAGGAGCCGGAATTTGAAGAAGGGGAGGGAACGGGCGATGCTGGCAGTCTTCCGTCGTGAGCTCAAAAGCTATTTCACCGGCCTGACCGGGTATGTGTTCATCGCGGCCATTTTGTTCATCGGCGGATTTTTTACGAATTACGTCGTGCTGCGCAGCGGCTATCCGAACTTTGAGTATGTGCTGACCAACATGGCCATCATCTACGTCGTCGCTGTTCCGATCCTGACGATGAGCGCCATGGCGGGCGAGCGGCGCAACAACACCGACAAGCTGCTCTGCTCGCTGCCGGTGCGCATGATGGGCGTCGCGGCGGCGAAGTATCTGGCCATGCTCGTCGTGCTGGCCGTGCCGGTCGCGGTCCTGGGGCTCTATCCGATCCTGCTGTCATTTTACGGGACGATCTACGTGAAAACGGCGCTGTCTACGCTGTGCGGGTTCTATTTCCTCGGCGCGGCGCTGCTGGCGCTCGGGCTGTTTTTGTCGTCGCTGACGGACAACCAGATGGTCGCGGCCATGCTCTCGTTTGCGGCGCTGCTCACGCTCTATCTGCTCTCGCGCATCATCGGGACGATCGCGGCCTCGGCGGCGGCGTCGTTTGGCGCGCTGGCGGTGCTCAGCCTTATCGTGACGGCGGTCATGTGGCTGCTCACGCGCTCGGCGCCGGTGACAGCGGCGGTGGGGATCGTGCTGCTCGGCGCGTCGCTTGCAGTGTATCTCGCCGCGCCGGCTGCGCTGGAGAACGCGCTTCCCGCCGTCGTGCGGCAGCTTTCGGTGTTTGACCGCTTTGCGGTTTTCTCCGGCGGCGCGTTCGACCTGACGGCCATCGTGTACGACGCGACGCTCTCGGCGCTGCTCGTTGTCTTTACGGGGCTGTCGCTTGAGAAGAGGAGGTGGGCCTGATGAAAAACGGAAATTCCGCCTCCGTTCGGCGCGGGCTGCGCGCGCTGGCCATCGCGCTTGCGGCGGTCATCTTATGCGCGGCCGTGAACCTCTGCGTCTCGCGCATCCCGACGAAGTACACGAAGTTTGACACGAGCACGGACGAGTTCATCACGCTCTCGGACCAGTCCAAGCGCATCCTCGCCTCGCTCGATGCCGACGTTACGCTCTACTGGCTCGTTACGGCCGGCAGCGAGAACGAGACGCTCTCGCTGCTGCTCGGGCGCTACGCAGACGAGTCTGCCCGCATCCACGTCGAGAAGATCGACCTGACGCGCGACCCGGAGTTCGGCAAGCAGTACACGGAAAAGACGATCTTTGAAAACAGCGTCATCGCCGTCTCGGGGCAAAAGAGCGAGTATGTCAGCTACTATAAAATTTACAACTACGACGACTCCGACTATGTCTCCACCGGGAAAATGACCATCACGTTCGAGGGCGAAAACCGCCTGACGAATGCCATCCACTATGTGACGAGCGACTCCGTTCCGACGGTGTACACGCTGACTGGCCACGGCGAGACCGAGCTTACCGATGAGCTTGACAAGGCCATCGGCAACGACAACCTTGTCGTGCAGCCGCTCAGCCTGCTTGGAAAGGACGCCGTGCCGGACGACTGCGCCGCGCTGCTGGTGAACAGCCCGACCGTCGACCTGTCGGCGGAGGATGCGGAAAAGGTGCGCGCGTATCTTGCCGGCGGCGGGCATCTGCTCCTGTTTACGACGAACGTGGAGGAGGACGCGCTGCCGAACCTGCGCGCCATCCTGCGCGAGGACTACGGCGTCGGCCTGACGGAGGGCATCGTGCTCGAGGGCAGCGATTATTATTATGTGTCGCAGCCGTACCACCTGCTGCCGAAGATGCACACGCACGCCATCACAGAGCCGCTTGTCTCGGGCAACCTGCTCGCGCTTGTGCCGTTTGCGCAGCCCATGGTGCTCTACGCCGACAAGCCCGAGAGCGTGACGGTCACAAGCCTGTTCACGACGACGGACGCCTCATACTGCAAATCTGACGGCTACCATCTGTCCTCGCTGGAAAAAGCGCCCGACGACCGCCCCGGTCCGTTCACGGTCGGTGCGGCCATTGAGTCGGCTTCCGGCGCGAAAATCGTCTGGATCCCGACGGGGTACTTCCTTGATTCGGGCGTCGACGCGCAGGTCTCCGGCGGCAATACGAACCTTGTGCTCAATGCGCTCAGCTGGATGTGCGGCCAGACGGAGTCCATCGCCGTCCGTTCGCGCCTTGTGGCCGAGGACTACTTCACGCTCTCAAGCGCGGCTGCGCGCAACTTTGCCATCGGCTTCATCGGCCTCATCCCGGCAGCGTTTTTGATCTGCGGCAGCGTCATCTGGGCCAGACGGCGCCGCAGATGACAGATTGAACAAACAAAGCAGGATGCATAATTAAAAATTTGTGTAGGGGGTCTAAAATTTTGCTGTTTCACTCTTTCTGCAATCCGTTGTAATGTAGATGTGATCATAGCGCAGACCCTGGGGGCATATGCCCCGGGCACAGCAAGCAGCGATTCATAGCGGCGGCCGCGTCAGAACCGGCCGCGGAACCTGAGCGAAACCTGAAATTGGACAATGTGCATAAAAGCGATTCGCGATCCGCATTGATTTGAAAGTAGAATTACTAAATCTGGCCTTTCAAACCGATCCCGGATGCGATATAATGTATCCAATGTATTTCCCTCAGCGATTATTTCGGCGGAGGAGGACCGCCGGGTAATATTTTCCCGCTGCCGGAGCGCAGCACGCAAGCCCCTTTTCGACAAAAATCAAAAAAGGAGAATGAATCATGACAAAACGGATCCTTGCGCTGCTTCTTGTGCTTGCAATGGTCTTCGCCCTCGTCGCCTGCGGCGGCTCGGACGAGAAGACCACGGACGACAAGGGCGCAACTACCACCCAGACGCCCGACGACGCGGGCAAGACGGACACCACCAAGCCTGCTGACGGCGGCGCTGTTGAGGGCGCGGCCGGCATCGGCGGCGACGGCGAGAAGGTCGACGAGGCCGAGCACGTCTACACCGAGGTCACCGTCGGCTCCATGGGCGGCAAGTTCGTCGGCCACTTCGACGCGACCTGCGGCTTCTCCATGGACGTCTCCAGCTCCGCGATGACGCTGGTCTACGACCGTCTGTTCTTCATCAACCCGGACAACGGCGAGTGGACGACCGAAGTCCTTTCCGACTACAGCATGGGCGATGACAACGTCGCGACCCTGACCATCAAAGAAGGCGTCACGTTCAACCGCAGCGGTGAGCAGATGCTCGCTGAGGATATCCTCTACTCGTTCCAGCGCAGCGCCACGACCCCGCTCAACGGCGCCAACTGGGCCAAGTACACCGACCTTGCCAACGCGACGATCTCGGACGACGGCATGACGCTCAAAATCCCGTTCAACATGCAGTTCGGCGCATGGTACTACCAGCTGTCCAACTGCGGCATCATCGACAAGAGCTGGATCGCGGACAACGGCGGCGAGGAGAACTTCGACTGGTTCGATCCGACCCTCGTCAACGGCACCGGCCCGTACGTCCCGACCGAGTTCACCATCGGCGTCTCGACCACCTATGAGAAGGTCGAGGATTGGTGGGGCAAGGACCTCTACACCACCGCTTACTGCTACGCGGACAAGATCACCTGCCTGCAGTACACCGACGAGACCACGATGATGGTCGACTACGAGAACAACGCGCTTGACCTTGTGCTCTCCCTTTCCTCCACGAGCATGGAGCGCGTGATCAACGATTCCTCCCTCGGCACCGCGCAGTCCGTCAGCTCCAACGCTGTCGCCCTGCTCACCATGAACTACGACGAGACCGGCAACCCGGACTTCAACGACGAGAACCTCCGCAAGGCGATCTGCTACGGCACTCCGGCCAACGACCTGTCTGAGCTTGCCTACGGCGTCCTCTACTCGCCGGCGCAGTCCGTCCTCCCGTCCACCTCCCAGTTCTGTGTCCCGGGCCACACCTACGAGTATGATCCGGATCTTGCCAAGAGCTGCATGGATGAGAGCACCATCAAGAACCCGACGTTCAAGTGGGTCGTCAACAGCGGCTCCTCCGCGGCGCAGATCGCCGAGGCCTTCAACGCCTACATGAGCCAGCTCGGCATCACGGTCGACGTTCAGGTCTTCGACATCCTGACCTGCATCTCCGAGTGGGAGACGGACGGCGCGACAGACTTCCAGATCGTCTGCAACAACAACGCCAACGCCTCCGGCGACCCGTACGTCCTCATGCAGTACCTCGGTGAGTCGCAGAGCTTCTTCTGCGCCAACCGCACCGGCAAGGAGATCAACGAGCTCATCGACTCCGGCATCTACACGTTCGACACCTCCGAGCGCGCCGATGCGTATGCCAAGCTTCAGGACTACATCTACAACGACTACTCTGTGATTCCGCTGTGCGAGTGGAACGTCGGTCTTGCCTTCCATGGCGCGATCAAGTCGACCCGCATCAACGACGTCTATCAGGCGAACCTTCGTTACCTCGAGTTCTAAGCAGTCACAGGCCGGCACGGAAGTGCCGTACGCCTGACGCGCGAAGCGCCTGGGGGCGGGGGACCGCCCCCGGCGCTTGCCATTCAGGGGAGGGGAAAAAATGTTAAAATACACGCTGAAACGCCTGGTGATGCTGATCCCGGTTCTCTTGGGCGTCCTCATCATCGTTTTTACGCTGAACTTCATCATGCCCGGCGACCCGGTCGCAAACCAGCTTCCGGTCGGCTACACGCAGGAAGACTACGACCTGCAGCAGGCAAAAATGGGCCTGGACAAACCCTATGTCGTCCAGCTCGGAACCTATATCTGGGGCGTCGTGTCCAGACTTGACCTCGGCACGAGCTACTACAGCAACCGTCCGGTCTCTGACGAGATCAGCGACCGTGTCTGGATCACGCTGAAGATCGGTATCTTCAGCTGTCTGTTTACAATCATCCTTTCGCTGCCGCTCGGTATCTTCTCGGCAGTCAAGCAGTATTCAGTTCTCGATTATACGGTTACGACACTAACGGTCATTCTGGCCGCCGTACCGGGCTTTGTTTTGGCGCTCGGCGGCATCCTGCTGTTCTCGCTGAAGCTCAAATGGCTTCCGGCCAGCGGCCTTTCGACCTGGAAACATTATATCCTGCCGGTGTTCTGCAACGGCCTTATGCCGGTCGCTGCCGTTGCGCGTATGACGCGCTCGTCCATGCTGGAGGTCATCCGTCAGGACTACATCCGCACCGCGCGGAGCAAGGGCCTCAAGGAGCGCTCGATTATCTTCAAGCACGCGCTCAAGAATGCCCTCATCCCGGTCATCACGGTCATCGGCCAGCAGTTCTCGATGATCATCGGCGGCTCGATCATCATCGAGTCCATCTTCTCCATCCCGGGCATGGGCATGCTGATGGTCAACGCCATCAACACCCGCGACTACCCGGAGGTCATGGGCATCACGTTCGTCATCTCGGCGTTCATGTGCGTGCTCATGCTCATCGTCGACCTCGTCTATGCGGCCGTTGATCCGCGCATCAAGGCGCAGTTCTCCAGCGGCAAGCGCAGAAAAGAGCCGAAGAGCAACAAACAGGAGGTGAAGGCCGCATGAGTGCAGCAAAAACGAAAGCCGCTCCGGCGCCCGCGCAGGACGAGCTGAAAAAGCGCAGCCAGTGGGCGGACGTGTGGAGACGCCTCCGCCGCAACAAGCTCGCGATGTTCGGCATGATTATCGTCGCGCTGCTCGCGCTCATGGCCATCCTCGCAAACGTCCTCGCGCCGTATGCATATGACGCGATCGACCTTACCAACCGCTTCAAGTATCCGTCGGCCAAGCATCTGCTCGGCACGGACAACTACGGCCGCGACATCCTCTCCCGCCTGATCTACGGCGGCCGCATCTCGCTGCTGGTCTCCATCCTTGCCGTTATCATCTCCGTCGGCCTCGGCTCGCTCATCGGCGCGCTGTCGGGTTACTTCGGCGGCAAGACCGATACGGTCATCATGCGCCTTGTCGACGTCCTGCAGGCCATCCCGGGCACGCTGCTTGCCGTGTGCGTCTCGGCCATGCTCGGCGGCGGCGTGTGGCAGACGGCCTTCGCCATCGCCATCAGCGGCATCGCGCCCAGCTGCCGCATGATGCGCGCCACGGCGCTGACCATCCGCGGCCAGGAGTACATCGAGGCCGCGCAGGCTGCCGGCTCGAGCACGATGCGCGTCATCCTGACGCATGTCCTGCCGAACTGCCTGGCGCCGATCATTGTTGACACCTCGCTGCGTCTCGGCGGCAACATCATGATGATTTCGGGCCTTTCGTTCATCGGACTTGGTGTTCAGCCGCCCACGCCGGAGTGGGGCGCCATCCTCAATGCCGGACGCGAGTACATCCGTGAGTTCCCGCCCATGATTCTGTTCCCGGCCATTGTCATCGCAATCACGATGCTCGGCTTCAACATCTTCGGCGACGGCCTGCGCGATGCGCTTGACCCGAAGCTCAAACAGTAAGGGGAGGGCACATCCATGAAACAGCTTGAAATCAAGGATCTGACGATCCATTACATCACGTCTGACGGCGTCGTCAAGGCCGTCAACGGCGTCAGTCTGGACGTCGAAAAGGGCGAAACGCTCGGCCTCGTCGGCGAGACAGGTGCGGGCAAGACGACCATCGCGCTCGGCATTCTTCGCCTTGTGTCCGATCCTCCCGGCAAGATCCTCGGCGGCGAGATCCTCTACGAGGGTGAGGATATCCTCAAAATGGGCGACGAGCAGCTGCGCGAGCTGCGCGGCGGCAAGGTCTCCATGATCTTTCAGGACCCGATGACCGCGCTCAACCCCGTCCTCACCGTCGGCGACCAGATCGCCGAGATGATCCATCTGCACAACGACTGCACGCATCAGGAGAGCCTGGTTCGCGCCGGCGAAATGCTTGAGACGGTCGGCATCCCGGCAGAGCGCGCGGATGAGTATCCGCACCAGTTCTCCGGCGGCATGAAGCAGCGCGTCGTCATCGCCATCGCGCTGGCCTGCAACCCGCAGCTGCTCATCGCCGACGAGCCGACGACCGCGCTGGATGTCACCATTCAGGCGCAGGTCCTCAGCATGATCAAGACGCTCAAGGAAGAGCGCGGCACGAGCATGATCCTCATCACGCATGACCTCGGCGTCGTGGCCGAGACGTGCGACAAGGTCGCGATCATGTACGCCGGCGAGATCGTTGAGTCCGGCACGCTGCAGCACATCTTCAACGAGACAGCCCACCCGTATACCGAGGGCCTGTTCGGCTCGCTGCCGAGTCTGGACAAGGACGTTGACCGCCTCACGCCGATCGAGGGCCTCATGCCCGACCCGACCGATCTGCCGGAAGGCTGCAAGTTCAATCCGCGCTGCCCGATCGCAACGGACGAGTGCCGCGTGACGGAGCCGGAGCTGCGCGAGCTCACCCCCGGCCACTTCGTCCGCTGCCATCACTGCACGCAAAAGGAGGGCTAAGGCATGAGCGAACTGCTGGAAGTCCAGAATCTGAAAAAATACTTCAAAACGAAAAACGGCATGCTCCATGCCTGCGACGATATCAGCTTCACGCTCGGCGAGGGCAAGACGCTCGGCGTCGTCGGCGAGTCCGGCTGCGGCAAGTCCACGCTTGGCCGCGCCATCATCGGCCTGAACGAGGCGACGGACGGCCATGTCTTTTTCGAGGGCAAGGACATCACGCACGCGAAGGGCGCTGAGCGCAAGGCGCTGCGCCGGAAGATGCAGATCATTTTCCAGGATCCGTTCTCCTCGCTCGACCCGCGCAAATCCGTCTGGGGGCAGATCGCCGACCCGCTTCAGATCAACCATATCTACAAGTCGAAGGCGGATCTCAACAAGCGCGTTGCCGAGCTGATGGATACCGTCGGCCTGGCCCGCCGCCTGACGTATTCGTACCCGCACGAGCTCGACGGCGGCCGCCGCCAGCGCATCGGCGTCGCGCGCGCGCTCGCGCTCAACCCGAAGTTCATCGTGTGCGATGAGCCGGTCTCCGCGCTGGACGTCTCCATTCAGGCGCAGATCCTCAACCTTCTGCAGGATCTGCAGGCTGAAAAGAAGCTGACGTATATGTTCATCACGCACGACCTGTCCGTCGTCCGTCACATCTCCGACGACATTATGGTCCTCTACGTCGGCACGATGGTGGAGAAGTGCCCGTCGAAGAAGCTGTTTGAAAAACCGCTTCATCCGTACACGAAGGGCCTCCTGTCCGCCATTCCGATCCCGAGCATCAACGTCAAGCAGGAGCGCATCATCATGCAGGGCGAGCTCACAAGCCCGATCAACCCCAAGCCCGGCTGCCGGTTCGTCAACCGCTGCCCGTATGCCAAGGAGATCTGCCACAAGGAGCAGCCCAAGTACGAAGAAGTCCTGCCGGAGCATTTCACGGCGTGCCACTTCATCCGCGAGATCAACAACTTATAACAAAAATGCCCTGTCCGCGAGGACAGGGCATTTTTTTACCCAAACGAGGCCGCTTTGCCGGGCTCTCGTTTGAAGGCGAATGCGGCCCGACTGCGTCGCACGCGCCAGAGGCGCGCACGCTTGCGGGCCGAGCAGTATTTTTTGCGACGTACACGCCGCCGCAAAAAAAGATTTGGAATCCATTCGCCGCCTGCGGGCGGAAAGCTTTGCGAGGCTGTGCCTGTGGCAAACGCGGTGAGGCTGGGCAGACGTCCGGAAGGGCGCTGTCAATTCTCGGTTGTGGCGCGGTGGAAAACGTGGTAAACTTATCACAATGAATCAGACCAAGCGGTCATAAACGAGGAGGGCGCGGCATGGGGATCCCGGAAATCGTGGCGGCGCAGCGGGAGTATTTTTATTCGGGCGCGACGCGCTCGTATGAATTCCGGCGGGATGCGCTGCTGACCTTGCAGCGCGCCGTGCGGGAAAATGAGAGCCGCATCGCCGACGCCATGCGGCAGGATCTGAACAAAAGCGCGTTTGAGAGCTACCTGTGCGAGACGGGGCTCGTCCTTGACGAGGTGCGCTTTCACTTAAAGCACCTAAAGCGCTGGATGCAGCCGACGCGCGTGCATACGCCGCTGGCACAGTTTCCGTCGCGCAGCTTTGTCTCGCCGGAGCCATACGGCGTCGCGCTCATCATGAGCCCGTGGAATTATCCGGTGCAGCTGTGCCTTGAGCCGCTGATCGGCGCCATCTCGGCCGGAAACTGCGCCGTGGTCAAGCCGTCGGCCTACGCGCCGGCGACGAGCCGCGTGACTGCGGAGCTGCTCGGTGAGATATTCCCGCCGGAGTACGTCGCCGTCATCGAGGGCGGCCGCGCGGAGAACAGCACGCTTTTAGAGCAGCGCTTTGACTACATCTTCTTCACCGGCTCCGTCGCCGTCGGCCGCGCCGTCATGGCCGCCGCAGCGAAGCACCTGACGCCGGTCACGCTCGAGCTCGGCGGCAAAAGCCCGGTCATCGTCGACCATACGGCCGACCTTCGCATCGCCGCGCGCCGCATCGCGTTCGGCAAGGTCTTAAACGCCGGCCAGACGTGCGTCGCACCGGACTATCTGCTGCTTGAGCAAGGCCTTCTGCCTGCATTTACGGAGCATTACCGCGCCGCGCTGCGCGAGTTTTTCCCGGATGGCGACCGCAGCGACATGGTACACATCGTCTCAGAAAAGCACTATGCACGCAAAAAAGAGCTAATTTCGGGACAAAATTGCGCTCTCGGCGGAGAATTTGACGACAAAGCGCGCTTTGTCGCGCCGACGCTGCTCACGGACGTGACCCCGGATTCGCCGGTCATGCAGGAGGAGATCTTCGGCCCGATCCTGCCGGTTCTGCAATGGCGCACGCTCGATGAGGCCATCGGCTTCATCCGCGCGCGCGAAAAGCCGCTGGCGCTGTACCTGTTCACGGCGGACAAGCAGACAGAGCGCCGCGTGCTGGACGCCTGCTCGTTCGGCGGAGGGTGCATCAACGACACGATCATCCATCTTGCCACGCCGCACATGGGCTTCGGCGGCGTCGGCGCGTCCGGCATGGGGCAGTACCACGGCAAGCTCAGCTTCGACACGTTTACGCACCGGCGCTCCATCGTGAAAAAAAGCACGCGCATCGACCTGCCCATCCGGTATTTCCCGTACACGCAGAAGAAGTTCCGGATGCTGCGGAAATTCCTGAAATGACAGAAAAGCAGATCGGCAGCCCGCCGCGCGGGCTTCCGATTTTTGCCCCGAAAAAAGTAAGACCGTCAGTTCAAAAGAACTGACGGTCTTGGCGCAGAAGGAGGGATTTGAACCCTCGCGCGCTTTTTAAACGCCTACTCCCTTAGCAGGGGAGCCCCTTCGGCCTCTTGGGTACTTCTGCATCGATCTGAAAAAAATGGCGGAGAGAGTGGGATTCGAACCCACGGCTCCTTGCGGAGTCACCGGTTTTCAAGACCGGCTCCTTAAACCACTCGGACATCTCTCCATATCCGCTGCCGCTAGAGCCAGTAGAAAATATAGCACATTTTAACCGCTTTGTCAATTACCGAATGGCGGAAAACTGCGCGACAGAGCGATTCGGCTGCGCCGCATGGAAAAAGACATCGCCTGAAATCAATGTCCGGAGCAGGCGGCGGCGCCTGCTCCGGGCGCGTTATTCCGCCAGCCCGTTTCCGACCGTCTGGGAGAACAGACGCGAGATGGCCAGCCACGTCCGGCGGTCGATGAGTCCGGTCTCGGGCAGACCGGAACAGGACTGCACGAAGCGGACAGCCGCCTGCGTCGGCGCGTCGTTCACGCCGCTCAGGCCGACCTGCGGCGCGTTTTCATAGCTTGCGCAGATGGCGGCGAGCGCGCCCTGAATGGGCCAGAGCAGCGCGTTTTCCTCGTCGTGCGCGAAGCTCTGTCCGCGATCCATGCGCAGACTAAGCGAGTCGGCCGGCGCGGTTTCCAGCCGCGCCTCGCGCGCGGCGCGGCTGATGGCCTCCCAGGTCGCAAGATCCGTCACGCCTGTGACGGGCAGTCCCTCACGCCGCTGGAACGCAGAGACGGCCGCGCGCGTGTCGCGCCCGTAGATGCCGTCCGGAATGACGGCGGGAATGGACGGGTCGATCTCGGAAATCTGCCGGAGCATCTGCTGCAAAAAGCGGACCGGCGTGCCGGTTGCAAGATCGGTCATATTGTCTGCCTCCTTATGCTCTGATCGTGGTCGCTGTGCCCCGGGTGCAGGTCATAGCCCGGAAACTGTGTCGGCCGCGACGTGCCGCGCGCAGCCGGTGCAGACGGCTGTGCGGCGGCCGTCCGGGGTGTCTGCGCGCCCGCGCGCGTCCGGCGCTGCGGCTGCGCGCGAGGCTGCGAGAGCGTGCGCGCGGCTGCCTGTGCGGGCGCCGGGGATTCCTGCGCGGCAGTGTACGGAAACAGCTCGGCGTCCTGAAATACCGTCTGCTCCACACCGGAAAACGCGCGGTAGAGCGCGTCCCACGTCGCCCGGCCGACGACGCCGTTATCCGGCAGCCCGGCGCCTCGCTGGAACGCGGTGACGGCGCGGAAGGTCGGATCGTCAAATGTGCCGGTCATGTCAATGGCCGGGATCGCCGGGTCAAATTCCGCCGCGACGGCCAGCATATATTGCAGCTGCTCGACTTTTTCACCCGTGTCGCCGCGGACGATGGCGTCCGGGTATTCCCATGCCACGCCGTAGAACCGCTGCCCCTCCGAATACAGCTCCGCCAGACGCGTCACGGCGACGTAGAGCCGAACGAGCGCATACCACGTCGCCCGGCCGACGATGCCGTCAGGCTCCAGATCGAAAATGGACTGAAACCGCCGAACGGATGCCTCTGTCTGCGCGCCGAAAATGCCGTCTATGGGCGAGATCTTCGGAATGGCGGGATAGTTCTGCGCGATGCGGTCGAGCGACACCTGCACGACCGTGACATCCGGCCCTGTGTCGCCGCGGCGCAGCGCCGCTCCGGGGTATGACTGCGCGAGCGGCTGCACGGGCGCGTCCGTGACGATCTCGACGTCCTCACCGTAGTAGGCGCGGATGATCTCCTCGGCGGTGTAGCCCTGCTCGGCCAGCGCCTGTGAGCCCCACTGACTCAGTCCCTCGCATGTGACGGTCGTCCCGTTGCAGAATTTCGCGGCCAGCGGCTCGACGGTGCCGGCCCGGCGCAGATAGTCGTCAAACATCTCGTCGGCCAGACGGCTGATGTTCTGGAAGATGTTGCGGCCGTTGACAAAGCTCTGGTCGTATGCCGTGGAGGAGGTGATGTCGAAATCGTAGCCGCGGCTTCGGTAAAACTCGGTGTAGACGCGATTGAGCGCGAACGACGTGATGGCCAGAATGTTCGCGCGCAGCGCGCTTTCGCTCCATGTTGGGTAGATCTCGCTCGAGGCGACATTTTTGACGTAGTCGGAAAAATAGACCGTCACATTCGCCGCGTCGGAGTCCGGCGGGCCGAGGTGGACGGTGATTGTCTCGGGGATGTATGGGATGACGGTCGGCATGGCGCGCCTCCTTACAGGTTCTGCTGCGGCAGCTGGAATACCTCTGTCCCGGAGAATGACGGCGGGAACTCCTCGAGCGGGATGAGGTCGACGTCCTGCAGCGTGGTCTGGCCGGGGAAAACCTGCACATGCTCCACGAGCACGCCGGCATAATCGGGGTGATAGACTTCCACGTCGAGCAGCGCATACGGCTGGCCGGCCTCCGGCGCGCGGGAGCCTGCCGCGTCCGGCGCTGAAACGGTCAGCGGCGGCGTCCGGCCGCTCTCGTCGGTAAAGCGCACCGCGATAAGATCCGTCCCGCCTCCGGTTGCGGGGCAGGTAAAGGTCACGGTCGCGCCGTCGATGGGAATCTGTGCGCGCGAGGTCGTTACGCGCACGATCAGGGTGCCTTCTGCCATGATTTGCCTCCTTGCAAAAAACGATCATGGTCCATCGTATGCGCGGCAGATGGCCGATGTGCAGAAAAAAACCGACCCCGATCGGGGCCGGTTTTTGCAGGGCGGGATTTCAGGATTCCGTGACCGGGCGCAGGCGGAGATAGTCGTCAAAGCGCGTGTCACGCGAGGCGGTCAGGAAGATCACCTGCGCCGCCTCGTCCTCCAGAAGGCCGTCGAGCGGCGCAAGCGCGGCGGAAATCTCGCCGCCGTCGTCTGCGCTCAGGAAGATGTGCGCGCAAGAGGCTGCCGCGGCAAAGCTCGTCTCATTTCCGGTGAAGCTGAGCGAGACGGGAATGGGCGAGGCTGCGGCGATGGAGCTCATGGCGGCCGTTACGGCAGCTTCGCGGTCGCCGTCGAACGTGATGTTCTCCGCGTCCGGAAAGCAGAAGTCCGAAAACGCGACCTCGTCCACGCCAAGCGCGGACAAGTCGGTGCACAGCGCGATGAGCCGCTCGGTCACCGTCTCGCTTGACGGGTCGAGCCAGTAGCACCCGGCCGAGTCCGCCCAGAGCGCGCCGGAAGGCAGCGCAAGCGCACGGTCGGTGTGCGAAAGGGCGTAGGCCGTGTCGCGGAAGGCGGGCGCGCGGGCGATGAGATAGACGTCCGGCCGCGCGGCAAGCGCGGAGAGAAAGCTGCCGATGGCGGAGATGTCCGCGTCCGCATTTGGCGCGTCAGTCAGGGAGGACGAATAGTAGTAATTGCCGAATTCACTCTTGACGTCGATGAGCACGACGGCGGCCGTGTCCTGATCATCGCGCGCATCCAGCAGCGTTATGAGCATCTCGCGCGCATCGCCGTCGCGCAGCTCGGATATGGAGAGATAGTAGCCGTCGCCGAGCACTGTGGGCGCGTCCGCTTCGTCGGGCGCGTCCTGTTCGGGAGAGGGCACGGCGGTCTGCGGGCGCTCAGTCTGCTCGCCGACGATGTATTCGCCTGTCGGCCGCGGCGTGTCCGACGGTGCGGTCTGCCCGCTGTCTGCTTCGCTTCCGGGCATGGACAGGTGGGCGCCGTCTGCGGTGTAGACCATGTAGCGGCCGAGATAGATGATGTACGCCGCGCACGCCACGGCGAGCACGACCGCCGCGATGAGCACGATGATCCCTGCGCGCCGCAGGCGTACTTTGTTGCGATAAGAAAAGATCCGCACGAATGATCCCTCCGATCAGGCGCGCACGGCGGTGAGCGCCGCCCAGTCGTCCTCTGTCCGGCGCTCGGTGATGCGGAGGCCTGCGGCCGCAATGGCGCGCTCGACCTCGGCAAGGCGCGTCTGGAGAATGCCGGAGCAGATGAACGTGCCGCCGTCCGCCAGAAACTCCGGCACGACGGGCGCGAGCGGGATGATGACGTCCGCGACGATGTTCGCCAGGACGACGTCGCATTTATGATAGAGGTGGGAAAGCGGCGAATGGTCGCCGAGCACGTTGGCCGTCATGGCCGTGAAGCGGTCTGCGCCGATGCCGTTCATGGCGGCGTTTTCGCGGGCGATGTCCTCAGCCTTCGGGTCGATGTCCACGCCTGCGGCGCTCTTTGCGCCGAGCTGCAGCGCGGCGATGGACAAAATGCCGCTGCCGCTGCCGAGGTCGAGCACCGTTTCGCCGCCGCGGATCGCGTTTTCCAGCGCCTCCATGCACATGCGCGTCGAGGCGTGCTGCCCCGTGCCGAAGATCATGCCGGGATCGAGCCGGACGGTGATGCGCCCGTCCGGATTTTCCGGGTCGAGCCACTCGGGCACGACGAGCAGCCGCTTGCCGATGGCAAGCGGCTGATAATACTGCTTCCAGCTGTTCTCCCAGTCCTCGTCGCGCATGGTCTCATAGCTCACACGAAGCGAGCCGAGCGGCGCGGCCGGGTTTTCCGCGCGAAAATCGGCAAGCCTGGCGCGCAGCGCGTCGATCTCCTGCCGGGAGCTTTCCGTGTCCTCCAAATACAGCCGGATGCGCGAGACGCCGTCCATGGACTGCTCGAGCGCCTCGTCGACATAGTCCCAGTACTGGCGGTTTTCCTCGAGAAATTCGTGGAACTGCTCGCAGTCGTCCATGATAAAGCTGTCATAGCCCAGCGCGGTCAGCCGCGCGGCCAGCAGGTCGATGCCGCCCGGGGCGGTCTCGACCGAGATTTCGAGCCATTGCATAGCGGGTCCTCCCAAACCGGCAAAGCCGGAGAATATTCAGCTATCAGTTTACATGAATCGAGCGCCAAAGACAAGGGAAGAATTGATTTATGCGCGCGATGATGGTAAAATAACGGATAATCCGCGCGGCCGGCGGTCGATCCCGGCGGCCTTGAAAGGTTGTGGAACATGGTAAGACGCGAGATCCTGCCCGGCGTCTTTTTGACGGCCGAGCAGACGGACAAATATAAAACGGCATATCTGAGCCTGAACCTGCTGCGCCCGCTGAGGAGCGAGACGGCGTCGCTCGGCGCACTTTTGCCAAGCGTGCTGCTGCGCGGCACGCAGGCACATCCGGACATGGAGCGCATCAGCGCGTTTCTGGACGGAATGTACGGCGCGGGCTTTTCCGGCACCGTGCGGAAAAAAGGGGAGACGCAGGCCGTCGGCCTTTACACGGGCTTTATCGACGACGCGCTCGCGCCCGGCGGCGAGCCGATCCTGCGCGAAATGACGACGTTCCTCGGCGAGGTGCTGCTTCGCCCTGCGCTGCCCGGCGGCGTGTTCACGGAGGAGTATGTTGAGTCGGAAAAGCTCAATCTCATCAACAGCATCCAGTCGCAGATCAACAACAAGCGCGCCTATGCCACGCGCCGGCTCGTGGCGGAGATGTGCCGCGGCGAGGCCTACGGCGTCGACCGCCTCGGCAGCGTACAGGCCGTGGAGGCCATTACGCCGCAGTCGCTGACGGACGAGTACAGCAGGATGCTTTCGCGCTCGCGCTGCGAGCTGTTCTACTGCGGAAGCGCCGATTTTGACGCGGTGGCGGAGCTGCTTCGCGCGGCGCTTGCAGATCTGCCTGCGGCGGCGCCGGAGGCAGTCTCCTGCCGGCCCGGCTGCGCGCCGGACACGCCGCGCCGCGTCACGGAGAAGATGGACGTGACGCAGGCGAAGCTCGCCATCGGCCTCCGCACCCCCATTACGGCCGAGAGCGACCTGTATCCGGCGCTGGTGCTGCTGAGCACCGTCTATGGCGGCGGCGTTTCGAGCAAGCTTTTTCACAACGTGCGCGAAAAGCTGTCGCTTTGCTACTATGCCGGCAGCGCCATTGAAAAATACAAGGGCGTCATGGTCGTCTCCTCCGGCGTTGAAACGGCGGATCTTCCGCGCGCCGAGCGCGAGATCCTGCGCCAGCTTGAGGACTGCAAGAATTCCATCATCACAGACGACGAGCTCGAGGCCGCGCGGCGCTACGTCCTGTCGAGCCTGCGCGCCGGGCTCGACAGCCCCGGCCGGCTGGAGGATTTCTCGCTCGGACAGGCCATCGCGGGCCTGACGGGAACAATGGAGGATCTGGCGGAGCGCATCCAGACCGTCACGCGGCACGATGTGGCCGCCGCGGCGCGGACGCTGACGCTGGACACGGTCTTTACGCTGGAAGGAGGGCGCGCATGAACGAGCGGACATTCCCGCGCCTGCACGAGCGCTTTTATGAAGAGCGTCTGCCGAACGGCCTGTGCATCCGCGTCATCCCGAAGCCGGGCTTCTCCCGCGCATTTGCGGTGTTTGCGGCGGATTACGGCTCCATGGACACGGCGTTCACGCTGGACGGCAAAAAGCGTGAGACGCCGGCCGGCGTGGCGCATTATCTCGAGCACAAGATGTTCGACATGCCGGACGGCGACGCCATGTCGGTCTTTGCCGCCGCAGGCGCAAGCCCGAACGCGTTCACAAGCTATGCCATGACGGCGTATCATTTTGAGTGCACCGACCGCTTCGAGGAAAACCTGCGCACGCTGCTGGGCTTTGTCTCCACGCCGTATTTTACGCCGGAGAGCGTTGAAAAAGAGCGCGGCATCATCGCGCAGGAGATCCGCATGTACGAGGACAGCCCCGGCTCGCGCGTGTATGAGGATCTGATGGCGGCCATGTTCGCGCATCATCCGATCCGTGTGCCCATCGCCGGGACGGTCGAGTCGATTCAGGCCATTACGCCCGAGACGCTCTATGACTGCCACCGCGCGTTTTACGATCCGTCGAACATGATCTTGTGCGTCGCGGGCGACGTCGACCCGGAGCGCGTGGCGGCCGTCGCGCGCGAGATCCTGCCGGAAGCGCCCGGCGGCGTGAGCGCGCGGGACTACGGCGCGCCGGAGCCGGCATCCGCGCCCGTGCATGAGACGAGCCGGGAGATGGACGTGGCCATGCCGATGTTCCTGCTCGGCTTCAAGTGCGACCCGGCTTCGCGCGGCCGGGCGGCGCTGCGGCAGGAGCTGCTGGGCGATCTTGCCGCCGAGCTTGTTATGGGCGAGTCGTCACCGCTCTACAGCCGGCTCTATGAGGCGGGGCTCATTGACGCCGGATTTTCCTGCGGATACGAGGATGTGAAATCCGCCTGCGTGCTCTCCGCCGCGGGCGACAGCCGCGACCCGGCCGCGGTGCGGGATGCCATTGTGGACGAGGCAGCGCGCATTGTGCGCGACGGCCCGGACGAAGCGCTCTTTGAGCGGCTGAAAAAGAGCGAGTTCGGCCGCCGCCTGCGCGAGCTGGACGGCTTTGAGGGCGTATGCTGCGCCATGGCGGACGCGTACTTCCGCGGCGAGGAATACTATGATTTTCCGGAGCTCTACGACGAGCTCACGGCCGCGGACGCGGTGGAATTCCTGCGCGGCTGCATGACGCCGGAGCGCATGACGCTCTCGGTGATCCTGCCGCGGCAGGCGGAAGGGGAGGAGGATGCAGAATGCTCACAGCCGTGACATTTCCCCATCTGGGACTGAGCTTTGACCTCGACCGCGTGGCGTTTTCCGTATTCGGAAAGCCCATCTACTGGTACGGCGTGCTCATCGCGGGCGCCATTGTGCTCTGCACGATCTACGCGTGCCGCCGCGCGCCGCAGTTCGGCACGACGAGCGACGACGTCCTCGATATGCTGCTCTGGGCCGTGCCCATCGCCATTTTGTGTGCGCGCGCGTACTATGTCGTCTTCAACTGGCACGTCGACGGGTTTGACAAGGATCCCATCCGCGTGTTTTACATCTGGGAGGGCGGCCTTGCCATCTACGGCGGCGTCATCGGCGCGGCCGTCACGGTGCTGCTCGTCAGCTGGCGGAAGAAAATGCCGTGCGGTGTGCTGCTCGACCTCGGCGGGCTCGGCCTGCCGCTCGGGCAGGCCATCGGCCGCTGGGGCAACTTCATCAATCAGGAGGCATTCGGCGGCTATACGGACAGCCTGCTCGCCATGCGCGTGGCGGAGAGCCAGCTGCCGCACAGCCTGTCCGAGAGCGCCCGCGCGCTGCTGCTGCAAAAGGCGCAGGAGGGCGGCTATGAGGGCTTTGTGCAGGTGCATCCGACGTTTTTCTATGAGTCGTGCTGGAATCTTCTCGGCTTTGTGCTGCTGCATTTTTACTCGAAAAAACGCAAATTCGACGGCGAGGTGTTCTGCCTGTACCTTGCGTGGTACGGCCTCGGCCGCGTCTGGATCGAGGGGCTCCGGACGGACAGCCTGTACATCGGCTCGACCGGCATCCGCGTCAGCCAGCTGCTCGCGGCCGTGACCAGCCTTGCTGCCATCGGCGTTATTTTGTACGTGCGGCTCGTGAAGAAGCCGGACATGCTCTATGTGGACAAAAAGGCCGCGCAGGCGGCCAAAGAGGAGGAGACGACCCATGACGATCCTTGACGGAAAGGCCGTTGCGGCCAGGAAAAAAGAACAGATCCGCGCGGAGGTGGAGGCGCTCAAAGCCCGCGGCGTGACGCCGGGCCTCGCGGTCGTGCTCGTGGGCGACAACCCCGCGTCGGCCGTCTATGTGCGCAACAAAGAAAAAGACTGCGCCGAGTGCGGCATCTACTCCGAGCAGTACCATCTCCCGGCCGACGTGACGCGCGAGCAGCTTTTGCAGCTCATCGGCGCGCTGAACGAAAATCCGACTGTCCACGGCATCCTGTGCCAGCTCCCGCTGCCGGAGCATCTTCCCGAGCAGCTCATCATCGACGCCATCTCGCCGGACAAGGATGTCGACGCGTTCCATCCCTACAACGTCGGCCGCATTATGCAGGGCACCTACCGCTTCGTCCCGTGCACGCCGGCGGGCGTCATGGCGATTTTAGACGAGTACGGCATCGACCCGGCGGGACGCCACTGCGTCGTCATCGGCCGGTCGAACATCGTCGGCAAGCCCATGGCCATGCTGCTGCTCCACCGCGGCGGCACCGTCACGATCTGCCACAGCAAGACGCCCGACCTCAAGGAGCAGTGCCTCCGCGCGGACATCTTAGTCAGCGCCGCCGGCCGCCGGAACCTCGTGACGGCGGACATGATTAAGCCCGGCGCCGTCGTCGTCGACGTGGCCATGAACCGCAACGATGAAGGCAAGCTCTGCGGCGACGTCGATTTTGCCGCTGCGGCCGAAAAATGCTCGTACATCACCCCCGTCCCCGGCGGCGTCGGCCCCATGACCCGCGTCATGCTGCTCGAGAACACCCTCACCGCCGCCAAGGCGCAGAGCGGGCTGCTTTAAGCCAAAAAAACGACCGCTGCGCCCAAGCTGAGCATACCCCGCCCGTCGGAGACTTCGCCGCCCGCAGGCGGCGAATCAAGTTAGAATCAAAAAATCCGGCGACATGCGCGTCGGATTTTTTACTCTACAGCCCGCAAGTGTGCGCCCCGCTTCGCGGGGCGTGCGCGCAGTCGGGCTGAAAAACCCCCATTTTAATGCAAGGCCCTTGACAAAGTCAATGGCCTTGCATTAAAATGGTTTTAGCCATGCAACTGACGGTAAGTGGAATCGACCACGTGGAGCATGGCGGTAAGAGCCGACCGTCTGGGCAAGGATTTGTCCGGGCTGTCGGCTGCTCTTTTTATCCGGGCAAACCTATCACTGACAAGAAAGATAGGAGAATCATCATGAAAACTGACATTGAGATCGCCCAGTCGTCCACCATGCTGCCCATTGCCGAGGTCGCCGCGAAGCTCGGCGTGCCGGAGGATGCGCTGGAATACTACGGCCGCGTCAAGGCAAAGCTCGACCTTGCGCACCTGCCGAAAAAGGCGCCCGGCAAGCTCATTTTAGTCACCGCCATCAACCCGACGCCGGCCGGCGAGGGCAAGACGACGACGTCCGTCGGCCTTGCCGACGCGCTCTCGCTTCTGGGCAAAAAGACGTGCCTGTGCCTGCGCGAGCCGTCACTCGGCCCCGTGTTTGGCCTCAAGGGCGGCGCCGCCGGCGGCGGCTATGCCCAGGTCGTCCCGATGGAGGACATCAACCTGCACTTCACCGGCGACTTCCACGCCATCGGCGCGGCGAACAACCTGCTCGCCGCCATGCTCGACAACCACATCTATCAGGGCAACAGTCTGAACATCGACGTCCGCCGCATCACGTGGCGCCGCTGCGTCGACATGAACGACCGCGAGCTGCGCTTCATCGCCGCGGGCCTCGGCGGCCGCGTCAACGGTGTGCCGCGCGAGGAGGGCTTTGACATCACCGTCGCCTCCGAGATCATGGCCACGCTCTGCCTTGCCACGTCGCTGTCCGACCTTAAATCGCGCCTCGGCCGCATCATCGTCGGCTACACGTTCGACGAAAAGCCCGTCACGGCGCACGACCTCAAGGCTGAGGGCGCCATGACCGCGCTTTTGAAGGACGCCATCAAGCCGAACCTCGTCCAGACGCTCGAGCACACGCCCGCCATCATCCACGGCGGCCCGTTTGCCAACATCGCCCACGGCTGCAACTCCGTCATGGCCACGACGACCGCCATGCAGCTGGCTGACTACACCGTGACGGAGGCCGGCTTCGGCGCGGATCTCGGCGCGGAGAAGTTTTTGGACATCAAGTGCCGCGCGGCTGGCATCCGACCGGACGCCGTCGTCATCGTTGCGACGGTCAAGGCGCTCAAGTATAACGGCGGCGTTGCGAAGGCGGAGCTTGGCACGGAGAATCTCGAGGCGCTCGAGCGGGGGCTTCCGAACCTGCTCAAGCACGTGGAGAACATCACGCAGGTGTACGGCCTGCCGGCCGTCGTGGCCATCAACCGCTTCACGCAGGACACGGACGCGGAGCTTGCGCTCATCCGCAGCCGCTGCGCCGAGCTTGGCGTCAACGTCGCCATGAGCGAGGTCTGGGGCAAGGGCGGCGAAGGCGGCGTGGAGCTTGCCGAAGAGGTCCTGCGCCTGTGTCAGACGGAGAATCACTTCCGCTACGCCTACGACCTCGACCTGCCCATTCGTGAGAAGATCCTTCAGATCGTCCAGAAGGTTTACGGCGGCGCGGCCGTCGCGTACTCCAAGGCCGCGGACAAGGAGATCGACAAGCTTGAGTCGCTCGGCTACGGCAGCCTTCCCATCTGCGTGGCCAAGACGCAGTACTCCCTGACGGACGATCCCTCGTGCCTCGGCCGGCCGGAGGGCTTCACGGTCTCGGTGTCCAAAGTAAAAATTTCTGCCGGCGCGGGCTTTATTGTTGTGCAGACCGGTGATATAATGACGATGCCGGGGCTGCCGAAGGTGCCCGCGGCGGAAAAAATCGACATCGACGAAGACGGCGTCATCACCGGGCTGTTCTGAGCATCGCCCGGCGGGCCAAATACAGAAAGGAGCGGCTTCCATGTCTTTTCAGGAGAATTTTGAGGCCATCAGCAGCAAGGTGACCGAGGCGGCGCAGATCGCTGCGCAGAAGGCGAAGGATCTTGCGCTCATCGCGCGCACGAAAGTCCAGATCGCGTCCGAAGAGGACAAGATCAAGAAGGCCGAGATCGAGCTTGGCAAGCTCTGCTACCGTGACTTCACGGCCGGAGCGGAGCCGGAGCGCAGCGAGTACCTGCCGTGGTATGAGAAGATCACAGAGTCGAACTCGACGATCGAGGAGCTCAAGACCATCATCGCGGCCGTCCGCAACAGCGGCGAGGTCGTGGACGACGACATCCCGGTGGAGGAGGAGTCCGACGCGACCGACGCAGACTTTGCCGACCTCCACATCGAGGTCGTCCCGGACGCGGAAAAGACCGAGCCGGAGGCTCCGGCCGAGCCCTCCGAAGAGGCGCCCAAAGCCGAATAAAAAGAAGGAGACTGTCCGATGGACAGTCTCCTTCTTTTTATGCCCCGCCTCGCAGAGCTTCGCCGCCCGCAGCCGGGCTGCAACCCCACGGACTAAGAGCCTGCCCATTGGGCAGGCTCTTAGTCCGACTATTCAGCCGCCCACGCCAGCAGGCCGAGGCTGTGGTCGTCCTGCGTGACGCGCCAGACCTGATATAAAAGCTCGGCGACCTCGCGGCGGGTCATGGGTGCGGCGGCGTTCGTGCAGTCGAAAATACCGCTCGACTTCACGGCGAGAATGGACGGCGCGGCCCACGCGGGCAGCTCGTCCGCGTCCGTGTCCATTCCGACTGTCGGCAGCGAGAGGATGTTCTGCACAATGACAGCCGCCTCGGCCTTCGTCAGCGATGCCTCGCCGCGGAAGACGAGCCCGGCGTCGCTCTTCACGCCGTTTACAATGCCGGAGCGAAACGCCGACACGACATACGGCCGCAGCCAGTCCGGCATGGCCGCCTCGTCGGCAAAGCCGCTCGTGAGCGCGGCCTCATCCCCGCGGATGCCGAGCAGCCGCATCGTCATGGCCAGAAATTCGCCGCGCGTGACGGTCTTGTCCGGGTTGAAGCACAGCGCGCCCGCAATGCGCTCGCCGGAGAAGACCTCCTGCTCTTTGAGCCACATGGCCGCAAACTGATCCGGATCGCCGGCCATATCGGAATAGACGGCCTTGTGCTGCGGCTTCAGGATCTCGATGGAGACGGTCGCCTCGGATGAGACGGCGCCCTCCGGGTCGGTCGCCGTGAAGCGGAACGAGTCCTTGCCGACCTTGTTCTTCTTCGGCGTGTAGGTGAACTGACCGCCCTCGCCGAGCTCGAGCGTGCCGTATTTCGGCTCCTTCGTGATCGTGAAGGTCAGCTCGCCGCCCTCAGGGTCGGAGGCGGAGAGCGTGCCGGTGTTTGCGATGTTCTTATACGTCTGCATGGAGCTGTTGTTTGCCGAGGGCGCCTCGTTTTTCTTTGCGCGCAGCGGGATGGTCAGCGTCGCGCTCTGCCCGACGCGGCCGTCGGAAACGGGCAGGTACGAGATGCTCGCAATCTCCGCCGCGCTCCCGGCGGAGACGAGCGTCAGCTCGCCGAGGCGTGCGGCAGGCAGGACGTCGCCCGCGCGCAGCGTCCGGCTGCCGCAGCGCAGATACGCCGTGCCGCTGTCAGGGACGGCGGTCAGAAAAATGCCGTCCTGCGCGCCGGAGAAGTCCGCGGGCGTGAAGCAGTACGCCGCCGCGGGCGCAGCGAGCGCGAGCGAGCTGAGCAGCCCGAAGAGCGCCAGCGCGAGCACGGCGAGGCGAAGCCTTGAATGGATGAGAGCCATAGAAAAAACCTCCTGAAGTTGTCTTCAGGAGGTATTGTCTGCTATCTCAAGAAATATATGCGCGCTTTTGAAATTTCGGCCGGATGTAGCGCGCGTTCGCGTCCGGCGCCGGCCGCATATGGATACCGGAGACGATCCCGGCGGCGAGGAACATCGTCAGAAGCGAGCTGCCGCCGTAGCTGAAAAACGGCAGCGTCAGGCCGATGACGGGGAACACGCCGACGCACATGCCGACGTTGATGAATGTCTGGCAGATGAGCATGCCCGCGATTCCGACGCAGATGAGCCGGTTCATATAGTTGCCGGACTTCACGCCGACGTAGATGCACCGCGCGACGATGGCGCCGAGCAGCACGAGCACGGCGACGCAGCCCAAAATGCCGAGCTCCTCGCCGATGGAGGAAAAAATAAAGTCCGTGTGCTGCGCGGGCAGGATGCCGGCCTGCGTCTGCGTGCCCTCGTAGAGGCCCTGTCCGGCCAGTCCGCCGCTTTTGATGTACGACGTACTGATGCGCGTCTGGTAGCGGATGTCGAGGCCGTCCGGGTCGATGGTCGGGTCAAAGATCATGAGAATGCGCTGCTTCTGGTCGTCGCGCATGACGCGCGTCCAGAGAAGCGGCGCGGCGGCCGCGACGGCGCCCGCGCCGGCCAGAAACCAGCCGAAGCCGACGCCGCCGGCGTAGGCCATGATGATGTAGATGAGCGCGAACACGAGCGCCATGCCGGCGTCGGACGAGGCGTAGACGATCAGGCCGACCATGACGAGCATATGCGCCGTGATGACGCCGACGGGGCGCAGAGCGGAGATGCGCTCGCGCGAGATGCTCATGGTCTTTGCCATGATGAGGATGAACGAGATCTTGCAGATCTCGGCCGGCTGGATGCCGAACGGCAGCCACGAAAAGCGCAGCCAGCTTCGGTTGCCGGTCGAGCCCTCCACGCCGAAGGGGATGAGCGTGGCGATGAAGAGGACGTTGAAGAGAAAGAGCAGCTCGCGCCGCTCGGCGATGATGTCGATGTCGATGAGCGTGAGCAGCACATAGACGAGGATGCCGAGGATGAGCGCTGCCGTCTGCACCGAGACGTAGCGATCCGCGCCGACCGCGCGCGTCGCGCTGGAGATCATGACGATGCCGAACACGGAGGCGAGCACGCACAGGCCGAACAGCAGCATATCGGCACGGCGCAGAAATTCGCCGACGGCGGCAATGGCACGCTTCATGGCAGCAGCTCCTTTCCTGATGATCTGACGGGTTTCTACTTATTCTACCACCGAAGATGGGGGAAGTAAACACAAACTTGCGCGCCGCCGCGTCGTGTGCTACACTGTACGGGAAAAGGATGCGATAGGATCATGGTATATTATTCCGACTCGCCGGCGCGCACGGAGGCGCTCGGCGAGCTTGTTGCTGCGCGGCTCCGGCCGGGCGACGTGATTGCGTGCTACGGCGGCCTCGGCATGGGGAAAACGGCCTTTACACGCGGCCTTGCCCGCGGCCTCGGCGTCACGGAGCCGGTCACGAGCCCGACGTATACGATCGTCAACGAATATTTAAGCGGAAGCATGCCGCTGTTCCATTTTGATATGTACCGCCTCGGCTCGTCGGACGAGCTGTTTGACATCGGCTGGGAGGATTACCTGTCCCGCGGCGGCGTGTGCTGCGTCGAGTGGAGCGAAAACGTGGACGACGCGTTTGACGACCCCATCCGCGTGACGTTCACGCGGGGATCCGGCGGCGATGAGTGCCGCGTGATCACAGTAGAGGGAGGCGAGCGGTTTGAAGATATTAGCGTTTGAGTCGTCGGCCAAGGCGGCTTCGTGCGCGCTGCTTATAGGCGGCGCGCTCATGGCGGAGTACTATCAGAACAGCGGCCAGACGCACAGCCGAACGCTGACGAAAATGGCGGAGGATCTGCTGAGAAACTGCGACCTCACGCCCGCGGACATCGACGCTGTGGCCTGCGCGGCAGGGCCGGGCAGCTTCACGGGCGTGCGCATCGGCGTCGCGGCGGCCAAGGGCTTTGCATGGGGGAGGGAGATCCCGTGCTGCGGCGTCTCGACGCTGGAGGCCATGGCGTGGCAGCTGGCAGACCGGGACGCGCTCATCGTCTGCGCCATGGACGCGCGGCGCGGCCAGCTCTACAACTCGCTCTTCGCAGGCGGCTCCGGCCGGCCCGTCCGCCTGACGGACGACCGCGCGATCTCCGCCGAAGCGCTGGCCGATGAGCTGAGAAAAATCGAAAAAACAAAAATTATCGTTGGAGACGGCGCGCTCGTGTGCTATAATGCACTCGATGGAAAACTAGACGGCCTGACTCTGCCGCCGGAATGCCTGCGATTTCAGCACGCTTCCGGCGTTGCGCTTGCCGCGGCGGACGCCATCGCGTCCGGGAAAAGCTGCGACGCGGCCGCGCTCGTGCCGAACTACCTGCGCCTGTCGCAGGCTGAGCGCGAGCGGCTGGCGCGGATGAAGGCAAAAGAATCGAAAGGGGATTGAACTCCAATGGGTACTGTTCACGTTCTTGACCATCCGCTGCTGCAGCACAAGCTGTCGATCATGCGTGACAAGAACACCGGCGTCAAGGAATTCCGCGAGCTTGTCGGCGAGGTCGCCATGCTCATGTGCTACGAGGCCACGCGCGGCCTCGAGACGGAAGAGGTCGAGATCGAGACGCCGATCTGCAAGGGAAAGTTCCGCCAGCTCTCCGGCAAGAAGATCGCCATTGTCCCGATCCTGCGCGCCGGCCTCGGCATGGTCGACGGCATCATCACGCTCATTCCGTCGGCCAAGGTCGGCCACATCGGCCTCTACCGCGACCCGGAGACGCATGAGCCGGTTGAATACTACTGCAAAATGCCGCCCGATATCGCCGAGCGCGACGTTCTGATCGTCGACCCGATGCTCGCCACCGGCGGCTCCGCCTCCGCGGCCATCTCGTTCTTGAAGAACTACGGCTGCAAGCGCATCACGCTTATGAACATCATCGCCGCGCCGGAAGGCGTCGCGGTCATTCAGAAGGAGCACCCGGACGTCGACCTGTACGTCGCGGCGGTCGATGAGAAGCTCAACGAGCATGCCTACATCGTCCCGGGCCTCGGCGACGCGGGCGACCGCATCTTCGGCACGAAGTAAAATCTGCATAAAAAAAGGCGCTTCCCGTCCGGGAAGCGCCTTTTTGCGTCAAAATGGGCGAATGGCAGGGAAGCGGTAAAGCAAAAACACGGCCGCGGCCGCCTCGCAGATCAAAATCGCGGGCACGCCGATATAGAACTTCGGGTGGAGCGTCTTGTGGCGGAACGCATACATGCCGATGAGTACGCCGACGCTGCCGCCGAGCAGCGCGATGGTCATAAGCGTGCGCTCGGGGATGCGGCGCTTGTGATGAACGGCAAATTTCTTGTCGGCATACATAATCGCGGCGCCCGCCGCATTCATTAGCAGCAGGACAACCAAAACGGCCTTCCAGAGCATATGGGGGTCATCCTTTCGGAGGTGGAGTGGCTATGAAAAAACTGCTGCCCGCGGCGCTCGCCGCGCTCATCCTGCTCACCGGCTGCGCGGGGACGGAGGCTTGGGAGACGGTCAGCGATACGCTCGGCGGCGTCGTCGAGGCGTCGGCCAGCGCGCCAGGTGAAGAACCGTTCGACATCATCTTTTCCGTCCCGACGGACGCCGTGCTCGAAACATTCTCGCAGACGGACACCCGCGCGGTCTATGTTCAGACGGACGGGGACTATCAGATCGAGTCGCTCGTGCTGGCAACGCCGGACATCGACGAGGTCGTGCGCGAGCTGACGGGCTTCTTGCCCGACGCAGTGGAAAAAGTAAAGACGGAGCGGTTTTCCATGCCGGAATACCGCTTCGTCTGGTACAGCGAGTCGGAAGAGGGCGGGTACCTGAGCCGCGCCGCCGTTCTGACGGACGCGGAGTACAGCTATGCGCTCGTTTTTTCCGCCCGCGCCGAGACGGGCACGCAGTACAGCGCCTGCCGCGACGAGGTGCTCTCGTCGTTCGGGCTGTACACATACGAGGGCGTGTAGATCACGCGTTTTTCGGCGCGGAGATGTAGTTTGCGATGTTGTTGGCGTGGTCGGCGCAGCGCTCAAGGTCGGTTGCCATGTCGGTGAAGATGAGGCCGCTGCGCGGCTGGCACGTCTCCTGCATGAGGCGGGCGATGTGGTGCTCGATGCACAGCTGCTTGAGCGAGTCGACGTGCTCTTCAAGGTCCTCGGCCACAATGAGCTGATCGAAGCGCAGATTTTCGTAGATGTCGATGGCCAGCGCCACGGCCTGCACGACGCTGTCGGCCAGGTCGAGGATCTCGCCGTTGGCGTCGTCGGAAAAGACGACGTTTTCGTCAATGGCCATCTGGGCGTACTCGGTGATGTTCTCAGCGTGGTCGCCGATGCGCTCGATGTCTGTGACGGCGCGGATCATCATGCCCAGCTGCGTGAGCTCTGCGTCGCTCAGGTCGGGCGAGCGCATGGACACGAGCGCGCTCGTGATGGCGTGGTTGAGGTAGTTGATGGTCTGCTCCGTGTCCTCGACCTCGGCGATCTTCGCTGTATTTCGCTCAAAGAACGCCTCGAGCGACAGCTCGAGGTTTTCTTTTGTGATGTGCGCCATGCGGCACACCTCGTGCCGCGCCTGAGAGAGCGCAATGGCAGGCGGGACGTTGAGATTCGTGATGTAGACGAGCTTTTTTTCGACGCGGCGCTGCTCCTCGGCCGTGATGGGAAGGAGCGCGCGGCTCAAGGACACGATCTGCTTCGTAAACGGCAGCTGCACCGCGACGGCGAAGATGGCCATGAGCACATGCGCGTTGGCGATCTGCCGCGCCGCGTCGCCCGGGGACAGGCGGCAGATGGCGTCGATGATGCCGGGGAAGATGAGCAGCAGCACAAAGCACAAAATCGTGCGGAAGAAGTTGAAGATCACGCTTAAAAGCGCGGCGCGCTTACCGTCGCGCGAGGCGGCGAACGCTGCGATAATGGCCGGCATACACGCGCCGATGGACGTGCCGACGACCATGAAGACGGCAAACCGGACGTCGAGCAGCCCCTGCTGCGCGAACGCCTGAATGATACCGACGGACGACGACGAGCTCTGCAGCACGGCCGTGAACACAAGGCCGATGAGCACGGCGAGCAGCGGATTGTTCATCTTGAGCAGCATCGAGGTGAATTCCTCGGACTCCTTGAGCGGCGCGATGGCGTCGCCCATCGTAGAGATGCCCATGAACAGCATGCCGAAGCCGAGAATGATCGCACCGACGTTGCGGACGATCTTTTTTTGGAAAAACAGCAGCATGACCGCGCCGATAAAGACGATGATCGGTGCGAACGCGCCGAAGTCGAACGCGATGATCTGCGAGGTGACGGTCGTGCCGATGTTCGCGCCCATGATGACGCTGGCCGCCTGCGGCAGGGTCATGAGGCCCGCGCTGACGAAGCCGATGGTCATAACGGTCGTTGCGCCGCTCGACTGGATGAGCATCGTCACGCCCGCGCCGAGCAGAACGCCGAGCACGGGATTGCGCGTGGCGCGCTCTAAAATGACGCGCAGCTGATCGCCTGCCGCGGCCTTGAGCCCGTCGCCCATGATGTGCATACCATAAAGGAACAGGCCGATGCCGCCGAGCAGCAGAAACACCTCGAGAATTGACATATCGCACCCTCCCGCGGCGCGCTGCGCCGCAATTTTTCTCTTTCTTTACAATCCGTCAACATGATTCTACCACAGCTTGCGCGCAATGGGTAGGGCGTATTTGCACAAAAAGATGCACATTGTGAAAGGGGAATACAGGCAGGTGCCGAATGGCGTCGGGCCGAAAAGGAAAGCGGCCCGATCCGCC
Organism: uncultured Oscillospiraceae bacterium; assembly: GCA_934589675.1. GTDB lineage: Bacteria > Bacillota > Clostridia > Oscillospirales > Oscillospiraceae > CAKTOF01. The sequence goes on along the minus strand of CAKTOF010000007.1, from coordinate 54,827 downwards.
CCGCCTAAAGATGCAGAGAACCGATTGCACTCCGGCACCAGAATAGAATGCCATTGAGAGCCGCGGAGCGGCGTGGAATCTTTCCGATTGCATTCATCTCTGACTTAATGTATACTAATGATAGAACGATTCTGAGGAGGTGACCTGCTTATGAAAAAGCACAGATTGCAGATTCTCCTGGCCGTGGCCGTGCTCGTCTGCGCCCTGCTTGCCGTGTTCTTCTGCAACCGCCGGGCGGACGAACCGCTTGAGATTGCGGTCACGGAGGAGCCGCGGTATGACTGGGGCATCACGGTGCAGGTCTCGTACGTGACCGAGCTCGGCCTCACGCTCACCGTCACGCAGTCGGGCGGGGAGCCTCCTGAACAGGCCATCGCGTATCAGGGGGCCCCGTACACGATCGAGGTGAAGCGGGACGACGCGTGGTATGTGCTTCCTCAAATCGGAGAGTTCGGCGATGTCGATACGATCGCCAAAACGGTCCCGGTCGGCGGCGAGCTGACGGATGTGATCAACTGGTCGCGGGTGTACGGGAAGCTCCCCGGCGGGGAGTACAGGCTGAAGTTTTACCTGTACGTGGACGACCGGGATCGGCAGCCGTATTATGCGTGTTTTGAGGTCGAATAGATGAAGAGGGCGGCTTCCGGAAGGAAGCCGCCCTCTTTGCATGGTTCAGTTACACGTCCGATACCCGCTGCCGGTGCCGCAGGTGCCGGTGCCGGTACCTGCGGCCGAGCCGGTCGTGCGGCAGGCGCCGGGGAAGAAGTCGTCGACGGGGAACTCGACGTTGGAGAACACGTCGCACGGGCTCTGCGACGTGCCGCCGAGGGCGCCCGAGCACTCCTTCGTCGGGATGCAGTAGTCGAACGCCGGGATGAGCAGCTGCGTCTCGCGCTCGAGCCGGACGATGGAAAACTGACCGAGCGTGACGAGCAGCCGCTTGGCCTCGCCGCTGAGCACGAGCTCGCCGCCGAAGCACTCGCAGATGGGCGCGGGGATGTCGGTGAGAAGCGGGTCGCAGCACGAGCAGGCGCACACGTCGCACACGCGCGCGGCGAGGATCATGGGGTCGACGACCTCGACGACGGCGATGGGGCGGTTGGCCCGGGCCATCTGCTGGCGGTCCGGCGCGCCGGCGCGGCCGCTGCTTGAGAAGATCTTTGCCGTGCCCGTGCCGCCGCACAGCACACAGCGCTTGGAAAACACGCCCAGCCCGCACACAGTGCCGGGCCGCGGGCCGCCGACCGTCGCGTCGGCGACGATGCGGTAATAAAATGTAATGTCTACGGTGAAATATCCGTCGTTGTAGGCAAGGGGCTCCACGTCGATGTCCACGTTCAGCAGCTCAGCGCTGCGCGCGCGCACCGTCGTTGCCCCATCTAAGATCGCCTGCGAGTCCCGCGTGAGATACACGCGCAGATCCTCGATGCAGTCCTTGTCACGGCACGCGTCCATGACCTTGCTCGTGTGGATGCAGACGGCCTCGCGGATGGCTGACAGGTCGCAGCCGGGATTGGGTTTACACTCCGCCATCGGAATACCTCCTGAAAAATGTTAAGCAGCGATGCTCTCATCATCAGTTTATGCGCCGGGCGCGCCGATGTGAAAATCGTGCGCGCGCGGGCCGAAACGGCGCGGATGGTGCCGCGGTGAATTGGTGGACAAAGCGGTGCGCGCATGGTATAATAACAAATCAGGCAGCGGCAATGCTGAACTTTTTGACCGCGCAGACGGCGCGGAGCGGAGGGAATACGATGCGCATCGACGTGATGGGCGTTCAATTTGATAATGTGACGATGGATGAGGCCGTCGCGCGCGCGGCGGAGCTTTTGGAAGCGCCCGGCGCGTCGTACGCCGTGACGCCGAACGCGGAGATCGTCTATGAGGCGATGCACGACGCGGCGCTGCGCTCTCTTTTGAACGGCGCGGATCTCGTCCTGCCGGACGGCAGCGGCATCGTGCTTGGCGCGAAGCTCTTAAAAACGCCGCTGAAGGAAAAGGTCGCGGGCATTGATTTTGCCGACCATCTGTGCGCGTATCTTGCAAAAAGCGGCCTGCCGCTCTATCTTCTCGGCTCAAAGCCCGGCATCGCAGAGGCTGCGGCGGAGAATCTGAAGAAAAAGCATGAGGGGCTCATCGTCTGCGGAACGGCCGACGGGTATTTCAAGGACGAAGCGCCCGTCGTCGCGGCCATCAACGAGGCCAGGCCCGCGGCGCTGTTCGTCTGCCTCGGCGCGCCGAAGCAGGAGAGATTCATGACGGCGCACCAAAGCGAGCTGGACGTCCGGTTTATGATCGGCCTCGGCGGCAGCCTCGACGGCTTTGCCGGGACGGTGAAGCGCGCCCCGCGCTGGATGCAGCGGTGCGGGCTGGAGTGGTTCTACCGGCTTGTGAAGGAGCCGAAGCGCATCGGACGCATGATGCGCCTGCCGAAATTCGTTCTGGCCGTTTTACGGCGCAGAAGAAAGGGGGCGTGAGCATGGGCAGACTGATCGTGCTCGAGGGGACGGACGGCTCGGGAAAGTCCACGCAGATGGGACTTCTGACCGAGCGGCTTGCCCGCGAGGGGACGCAGTTCCGCAAGCTCGTTTTCCCGCGGTATTCCGAGCCGTCGAGCATGCTCATCCGCATGTACCTCGGCGGAGAGTTCGGCTCGCACCCGGACGACGTGAACGCATACGCAGCGTCGACGTTTTACGCGGTGGATCGCTACGCGTCCTACAAGCAGGACTGGGGAGGCTACTACGAAGCCGGCGGGCTTCTGGTGTCCGACCGGTACACAACGTCCAACGCCGTCCATCAGGCGCCCAAGCTGGAGCCGTCGGCGCGGAGGGAATTTCTGACGTGGCTGTACGACCTGGAATATGCCAAAATGGGCCTGCCGAAGCCGGATCTTGTCATCTACCTCGACATGCCGACGGAGCTGAGCGAGCAGCTCATGCGGCAGCGGGAGGAGAAAACGCATACGACGGCCGACATCCACGAGCAGGACGCGGACTATCTCGCGCACTGCCGCGCGGCCTCGCGCGACGCGGCCGCGTTTTCCGGCTGGCGCATCGTCCCGTGCGCGAAGGACGGGGCGCTCCGGCCGGTGCAGGACATTCATGAGGAAATCTACGCGCTCGTGCGCGCGTGTATGGAGGGAAGCTGACATGGTCGCCATTGTACTCGGAACCGGATTTGAAGAAGTCGAAGCGCTCACCGCGTGCGATATTCTCCGCCGCGGCGGCGTGAATGTAAAGCTCGCCGGCATCGGCGGCGAGGTGATCGAGGGCGCGCACGGCATCCGCGTTGTCACGGACGCGCCTGTCGAAGTGCTCGAGGCGAGAGAGCTGGAAATGATCGTCCTGCCGGGCGGCCTCGGCGGCGTGGAGTCCATCATGGGCAGCCCGCTTGCCATGGACGCCGTGCGCCGGACGTATGAGTCCGGCGGCATCGCCGCGGCCATCTGCGCCGCGCCCGTCGCGCTGGCGAAGCTCGGCCTGACGGACGGGAAAAACGCCGTGTGCTATCCCGGCATGGAGAATCAGATGGGCAGCGCCATCATGCACCCGGACCGCGCGGTCGTGCGCGACGGCCGCGTCATCACCGGGCGCGCGCCCGGTGCGGCCATCCCGTTCGCGCTGGAGCTGCTTTCCGCGCTGCGCGGGGAGGAGACGGCCGCAGCCGTCGCGGCGGATCTTGTCTATGAAGGATAAGACGAAGCCCATGCTGCGCCGCGCCTGCCGGGACGTTCCGCGCCCCGGCGCGGCGGCCAGCCGCGTCATCTGCGGGCGCGCCGCGCGGTGCGAAGAATTTATCGCGGCGAAAACGGTGCTGGCGTTTTATCCGCTCTCCGGCGAGCCGGACATCCGGCCGCTCTTGAGAAGTATTTTAGACAGCGGACGGACGCTGCTCCTGCCGCGCACGGAGGGCGGCGGCGTCATGCGCGCTCTGCGCGTGCGCGCGCTCGAGGAGCTGGAAAAACGGCCGCCCTACGGCATCTATGAGCCGCCGGAGACGGCGGAGGAGCTGACGCCGGACGTCGTGCTCGTGCCGGGCATGGCGTTTGACGAGGCGGGGTATCGCCTCGGCCACGGCGGCGGATACTATGACCGATATTTATCCGGCTTTTCCGGCGGGACGATCGGCGTGAGCTTTGACGCGCTCGTGCTCGACGCAGTTCCGAGGGAGCCCCACGACAGACCGGTCGACATCATCGTGACGGAGCGCCGCGCGATCTGTCCCGGCAAAGCGAAAGGAGGTCTGCCTCTTGGCGGATCAGAATCTGGACGAAACGAGACTGTTTGACCTCGGCGACGAGGAAAAGGCGAGCGAGGTCGATGCGCTCATCCGCGAGACAAAGAGCGAGCTCGACCGGCTCGACGCCATGATGGACACCGCGCCGGAGCCGCAGCAGGCGCCGGACGAGCCGGAGACGCTGAAGGAGCCGGAGACACCCGCTGAGGCGGACGAGGCGGACGACGAGCCGGACGCGTCCGAAGCGCCGGAGAAGCCGGAAAAACCGAAAAAGGAAAAAAAGCCGAAGCGGGAGCGCACGCGTCTGCCCGCGGGCATCCGCGCGCTCATCTACGTCGTGTGCGTGCTCGGCTCGGCCGCGCTGCTTGCGCTGGCAGGCTGGGTGTGCGCGGATGACGTGCTCGCGCTGACGTCTCCCGACGAGGTTGTGACCGTCACCGTCGACGAGAGCGACACATTCCGGGACGTTGCGCATACGCTGCACGAGAGCGGCCTTATCCGCTTTGAGTGGCTGTTCCGCTTCTATGGCTGGTTTTCCCATGCGGAGAACAAGATCGACCCGGGCACCTACGAGCTCAACAAGGTGTTTGACTACCATGCGCTCGTGAACGGCATGATCGCCGGCGCGGAGACGCGCGCGACGGTGACCGTTTTGATCCCGGAGGGCTACGAGTGCAGCCGGATCTTCGCGCTGCTGGAAGAGCAGGGCGTCTGCTCGGCTGAGTCGCTCTACCGCACGGCGGCAAGCTACGAATTCAGCTATGACTTCCTCAGCGATCTGCCCTACGGCGAGGACAACCGCCTGGAGGGCTATCTGTTCCCGGACACGTATCAGTTCTACGTCGACGACGACCCCGTGAACGTCATCGACAAGTTCCTGCGAAACTTCGCAGCCAAATTCGACGATGAAATGGACGCCGCCATCGACGATCTCAATGCCGTGCTGCGCGAGAAGATGACGGCCAACGGCTTTACGGAGGCGGAGATCGAGGCGGGCATGATGGACCGCGACAAGATCGTCATCGTCGCCTCGCTCATCGAAAAAGAGGCGGCCATCTCGTCTGAGCGCACGAAGATTGCGTCGGTCATCTACAACCGCCTGTGCTCAAAGCTCTATCCCTGCCTGCAGATCGACGCGACGGTGCAGTACGCCCTCGGCGAGCGCAAGGAGAACCTCACAACGGAGGATCTGAACATCTCAAGCCCGTACAACACCTATAACAATGCCGGCCTGCCCATCGGGCCGATCGCGAACCCCGGCCTGTCCGCCCTCAAGGCGGCCATCTATCCGGCCGACACGAATTACTACTTCTACGCGCTCGACCGCGACGGGACGCACCACTTCTCCGAGACGTACTACGAGCACAACGACTTCCTGGAGGGTCTTGAAAATGGCAATGACTGAGCCGGAGATCCTCTCGCCCGCCGGGGACTTTGAGCGGCTGGAAATGGCCGTCGCGTTCGGCGCGAACGCGGTGTATCTTGCGGGGCGGCAGTTCGGGATGCGGGGCGGCGTGCCGAATTTTACGAACGAGGAGCTCGCGCGCGCCGTGACGCTCTGCCACGGCCGCGGCGTGCGCGTGCATGTGACGGTCAATACGCTCCCGCGCGCGGATGAATTGCCTGCGCTGCCGGAATATCTCGGATTTCTTGATTCCATCGGCGTCGACGCGCTCATCATCGCCGACCTCGGCGTGTTCCGCATGGCGCAAAGGTATGCCCCGCGGTGCGAAAAGCACATCTCGACGCAGGCGGGTATCGTGAACGCCGAGACGGCGAAGGCGTGGTACGACCTGGGCGCCAAGCGCGTCGTGCTCGCGCGCGAGATGTCGCTTTCCGAGATCGCGGCGCTTCGCGCCGGGACGCCGGACGATATGGAGATCGAGGCGTTCGTCCACGGCGCGATGTGCGTGAGCTTTTCCGGCCGGTGTCTGCTGTCAAACTACATGACAGGGCGCGACGGCAACCGCGGCGTCTGCGCGCAGCCGTGCCGGTGGAAATATGCCCTCGTCGAGGAAAAGCGCCCGGGGCAGTATTTTCCCATCGGCGAGGACGACGGCGGGACGTACATCATGAACTCCAAGGACCTTTGCATGATCGACCACATCCCGGACGTCTTAAGCGCCGGCGTCGACGCGCTCAAGATCGAAGGCCGCGCCAAGTCGGCCTACTATACGGCTGTCATCACGAACGCGTATCACCACGCCGTGCGCGCCGCGCTCTCGGGCGAGGCGCTCGCGCCCGTCTGGCGCGACGAGGTCGAAAAGGTCAGCCACCGGACGTACTACACCGGCTTTTACTACGGCGTGCCCGAGCAGGGACAGTTCTACGAGGACGCGCGCTATATCCGTAATTGGCAGGTCACGGCGCTCGTCGTCTCGTGCGACAAAGACGCAAACGCCGTCGTGACGCACCGCAACCGCTTCGCCGTCGGCGACACGCTCGAGCTCATCGCGCCCGACCGCGAGCCTGTGCAGTTCACGGTGGACGCTCTGGCCGACGAGGATGGGCTTTTCCTGCGCGAGGCCGTACATCCGCAGATGAAGGTGCGATTGAAGCTGCCCTTTGCCGTGCCGCCGCACTCCATTTTGAGAAAAAAGGTCGATCTCACGCCCCAAAGCCGTTGACAAGGCGAAAAGATGTGGTAAAATAACTTGGATATTTGCGATGGCGATGACGAAATCAGCCTGTACGGACGCCCAAGCGAGAGGGGAAACGGTGCAAGCCCCTCGGCACGAAATGCAGGCAGCCGCTTCCGAGCCTGCCCGGGATGACCGGGCCGCCCCATCCCCGATACCGGATGCCGAGATGCCCCGTGCGGGCAATCAGGGTGGTACCGCGATCAAAGTCGCCCCTGTTTTTTCAGGGGCGGCTTTTATTATTTGCTTTGTATTTTTATGATGGAGGAAAGAACCATGGCGCATAAAGCATACGGCCTGAACGAGCTGCGTGAGATGTTCCTCAGCTTCTTCGAGACAAAGGGCCACCTGCGGCTGCCGAGCTTCTCGCTCGTCCCGCAGCACGACAAGTCCATCCTGCTCATCAACGCAGGCATGACCCCGATGAAGACGTACTTCACCGGAGAGGAGGAGCCGCCGCGCCGCCGCGTGTGCACGTGCCAGAAGTGCATCCGCACGGCTGACATTGAGAACATCGGCAAGACGGATCGCCACGGCACCTATTTTGAGATGCTCGGCAACTTCTCGTTCGGTGACTACTTCAAGCACGAGGCCATCGCCTGGAGCTGGGAGTTTCTGACGAGCCCGGACTGGGTCGGCCTTGAGCCGGACCGCCTGTACCCGTCCATCTACGTCGAGGACGACGAGGCGTTTGAGATCTGGAACAAGGAGATCGGCATCCCAGCCGAGCGCATCTTCCGCTTCGGCAAGGAGGACAACTTCTGGGAGCATGGCTCCGGCCCGTGCGGCCCCTGCTCCGAGATCTACTATGACCGCGGCCCTGAGCACGGCTGCGGCAAGCCCGGCTGCACCGTCGGCTGCGACTGCGACCGGTATATCGAGGTCTGGAACAACGTCTTTTCGCAGTTCAACAACGACGGCCACGGCAACTACACCGAGCTCGCGCAGAAGAACATCGACACCGGCATGGGCCTTGAGCGCCTTGCCTGCGTGTGCCAGAACGTCGACTCGCTCTTTGACGTTGACACCGTCATGAACATCACACACAAGGTCTCGGAGATCACGGGTGCGCACTACGGCCAGAGCCACAAGATCGACGTGTCGCTGCGCATCATCACCGACCACATCCGCTCGGCCACGTTTATGATCGGCGACGGCATCCTGCCGTCGAACGAGGGCCGCGGCTACGTCCTGCGCCGCCTGCTCCGCCGCGCCGCGCGCCACGGCAAGCTGCTCGGCGTGAACGATCCGTTCCTGTACAAGGTCTGCGACACCGTCATCCAGGAAAACGCGACGGCCTATCCGGATCTTGTCGAGAAGCAGGACTATATCACCCGCGTCATCCGCGTCGAGGAGGAGAACTTCGGCCGCACGATCGACGCCGGCATGAAGATCTTTGCAGATATGCTCGCCGCGCACAAGGAAAAAGGGGAGACGGTCTTCTCCGGCGCGGACGCGTTCAAGCTGTATGACACCTATGGCTTCCCGATCGACCTGACGGTCGAAATGGCCGAGGACGAGGGCATGAGCGTCGATCAGGCCGCGTTCGACCAGAATATGAAAGAGCAGAAGGAGCGCGCGCGCGAGGCGCGCAAGGCGCTCGGCGACCTTGCATGGGCGGGCATCGACCTCGGCCTCGACGACAACCACCCGACGGAGTTCACCGGCTACGACCAGCTCGAGGACGCGTGCAGCGTGCTGGCCATCGTCACCGACGGCGAGCCGGCCTCCACGGCAACGGAGGGCCACGACGCCATCATCGTCCTCGACCGCACGCCGCTCTACGGCGAGATGGGCGGTCAGGTCGCCGACCACGGCACGCTCACGACCGGCACGATGCGCTTTGACGTCACAGACGTCCAGCGCGACAAGGCGGGCAAGTTCCTGCACCACGGCCATGTCGCCGCCGGCTCCGTCTCCGTCGGCGAGCTGGTCACAGCCACGGTCGATCCCGAGCGCCGCAGAGCCATTGCCCGCGCGCACTCGGCCACGCATCTGCTGCACGCCGCGCTGCGTCAGGTGCTGGGCAGCCACGTCCAGCAGGCCGGCTCGCTCGTGGAGCCGGATCACCTGCGCTTTGACTTTACGCACTTCTCGGCCATCACGCCGGAGGAGCTGGCCGCGGTCGAGGATCTCGTGTGCACATGGGCGCTCGACGGTATCCCCATCACGACGGAGGTCATGGGCGTCGACGATGCGAAGAAGCAGGGCGCGACGGCGCTGTTCGGCGAAAAGTACGGCGACGTTGTGCGCGTTGTGTCGATGGGAGATAAATCCCTGGAGCTGTGCGGCGGCACGCACCTTGACAACACCGCGAAGGTCGGCCTCATCCGCATCCTGTCCGAGAGCTCCATTGCCTCCGGCGTCCGCCGCATTGAGGCCATCACGGGCAAGGCCGTCCTCAAGGAGGTCGGCCGCCTCAACCGCAGCATGCTCTCGCTGGCCGACACGCTCAAGACGAGCCCGGCCGAGCTGCTGCACAAGGCTGAAAGCCAGCTGCATGAGCTCAAGGAGCTGCGCCAGAGTGTGGAGAAAATGCGCACGCGCCTGCTCGCGGGCGACGTCGAGCGGTTCCTGTTCGCCTCAAAGCAGGTCGCAGGGCTGCACATCATCACCGCGACGATCAAGGGTCAGACGGCCGACGCGCTGCGCAAGATGGGCGACATGCTGCGCGACCGCGACGAGACGAGCGTTGCCGTGCTCGCCACGTTCTCGGACGAGAAGATCACGTTCCACGCCTCCTGCGGCAAGCAGGCTGTGGCCCGCGGCATCAAGGCCGGTGACCTCATCCGTCAGGTGACGGCCATCACCGGCGGCTCCGGCGGCGGCAAGCCCGAGTCGGCCATGGGCGGCGGCAAGGACGTGCTCAAGATCGACGACGCGCTCGCGACGATCGACAATTACGTCGCCGAGCACGTCAAGGACTGAAGGAGGAAACGCTATGGACTGCGTATTCTGCGGCATCGCCGCGCATGAGATCCCGTCGAGCATCCTCTACGAGGACGAGCAGTGCTGCGCGTTTTACGACATCGAGCCGCTCGCGCCGAAGCACTTCCTCGTCGTGCCGAAAGCCCATATCAGCGCCGCTTCGGAGCTGTCGGAGGACAATGCAGCCGTCGTCGCGCACATCTTCGCGGTCATTGCGAAGCTGACGGCCGAACTGGGCTTCCCGGGCGGCTACCGCGTCGTGACGAACTGCGGCCCGGACGCCGGGCAGACGGTGCAGCACCTGCACTTCCACGTGCTCGGCGGCAAGGAGCTCGGCTCGTTCAACTAAGGACTTTGCGCAGCGCCCGCATCTGAAAAAGAACCATAAGACAGCCCGCACAGCGCAAAATGCCTGTGCGGGCTGCTTTTTCGGCTGCCGGAAAAGAAAAAGAGAGGTGGAAAAGCCTGCCGCGGTATGGTAAACTGCTTGTAATCCAATCAGAGCGGGAGGTGCTTCCATGAGTGAGACCGCATACACTTGCCCGGCCTGCGGAGGCGGGATGGAGCTGGACGAAAAGTCCGGGAACATGATCTGCTCATATTGTGATACGGTCATGGATGCGGAGCAATACCGGACGCAGCGGGCTGCGGAAGGCGGGGCTGCCGGCGCGGCGGACGCCAAAAAACCGTTTGTCATATTCTGCAGGAGCTGCGGCGCCCCGGCGGGGTACGACATCGCGAGCCAGAGCTATCGCTGCCCGCACTGCGGACAGACCGCGGGGATGCGGGAGGCGCAGCGCGGATTTTTCCGGTGGCGGGAGCTGAAGAGCCGCTCCCTGCTCGCGGAAACGACCACCAACCAGACCGGAAGCTGCCCAAGCTGCGGCGCAGTCATGCTGTTTCCCAAGGGTGAAGCGACAGGCAGGTGCGCGTTCTGCGCGAGCGCGCTTGTCCGGGAAGAGTTTGAATCCTCCGTGAACTTTCCGGAGATGGTGATTCCCTTTGTCCTGACCAAGGAAGAGGCGCTGGCGCAGCTGGAGCGCTGGTGCAGGGAGAATGAAAAAACGCCCGAGGCCGCGGCGGTCAGAGAGAACCTGCGCCTTCTGGACGGCTGGTATCTTCCCTATCAGATGATCCGCGGACCGGTGGACGCCACCATCCGCAGAGACGCGGCGCAGCGGATCTACCATTGCAGCGGCTATTTAGAGGGCAGCACAGTATGCACGGCCGACAATCTTGACAATCTGGTTCTGGAGGCGGCTGAGCCGTTCGACTGGAACGGGCTGGTCCCGTTTGAACACGGATACATCGCCGGCCACAAGGCCAGATTGCAGGACATCTCCGACTTCAGGACGAACAGGCGTGCGATGGAGGAGGTCGGAGAGGACTACCGGCCCTATGTGGAGAAGGTCATGCAGACGAAGGGATGCAAGATCGACCTGAGCGCGGAGCAGCTGATGAGCGCGCCGGTGCTGCTGCCCATGTATCTCATCCGCACAAAGAACCTGTTTGCGGTCGTCAACGGCCAGACCGGCAAGGTGGCCGTCTGCATTGAGCGCGTCAAAAAGCAATACATCAAGCTGGCAGAGCCGACGGCGATCACGGCCGCTGCGCTGGCGGTCAGCCTCTGGCTATGCCGCACGCAGAGCGAGCTTACATACAGATTCGGCCTGCCGCTGCTGCTGGCCTGCGTCATCGGGGCGATCGCCTTTGCCGCGAAGGACAGGGAGATCCGGAAGATGGTCACAAGGGTCATCCTGACATCAGACGGCTCCGTCGCGCGCAGGGAAAACCGGCAGCTTGTGATCGAGCAGGGCAGGGATGTATTCCGCAATCCGTTTCCCAATATCCCGTCTTTTTACGACGTGGTCAACGGCGTCCGGACGCCGGTCGAGATCCGCTTTTATCCGCCGGGCCGGGTGATCGAGATCGCCGCGAAGGGGCTTGCGGTGCTGCTGCTCCCGTATCTGGCAGCCGCGCTGATCCGACTGATCCAGCTTGGCGCGTGGACGCAGCCGCTTGATGCGCTTCAGACGATCCATTTTGCCAACGGCGTGATCTGGCTGATCCTTGCAGCGGCCATAGTGCCGGCGCTCTACACCAGAATGTACAGGCAGGATGTCTACAATCATCCATACATCTATCAGCTGGGGCGCGACGGAACAAAAACGCTGATCGGGAGCGCAAAGGACAGAAAAGTGACCTTCCGGGGCTACATGAGGACCCTGTGGGGCGCCGAGGCGGACAAAAAGACCGCGCTGGTGTGCCTGATCGTCGGGATCTTTGCGCTGATTTCCGTTTTGATGCTGCTGACCGGCTGACGCGCGGCTCGCCGCCGGGGGAGTTCCCCCGGCGGTGTTCTTTTGCGGCTCCGGCGGTGCGCGGAACGAAGCGGCCGCCGTTTTTTCGATTCGCAAACGGCTGCGCATGTGGTAGAATAGAAGAAAAAACGGAAATTGGGCGAAGCAATATGAAACGACTGGTCATCGGCATCCTCGCGCACGTCGACTCCGGAAAGACGACGCTGTCCGAGGCGCTTTTATACCGCGCGGGCGCCATCCGCGCGCCCGGCCGCGTCGACCATGGCGACACCGTGCTCGACACGGACGCCATCGAGCGCGAACGCGGCATCACGATCTTTTCCCAAATGGCAGAGTTTCAATTCGGCGAAACGGCGTTTACCCTGCTCGACACGCCGGGGCACGTCGACTTCTCCGCAGAGATGGAGCGCACGCTCGCCGCGCTCGACTGCGCCGTGCTCGTTGTGAGCGGCACGGACGGCGTGCAGAGCCATACCGAGACGCTCTGGGCGCTGCTGCGGAGCGCCTCCATCCCGACGATCGTGTTTGTGAACAAAACGGATCTGGACGGCGCGGACTTCGGGCGCGTCATGGGGCAGCTTCGCGCGCGCTTCGGCGATGCGTGCGTCGACTTTACCGCGCCGAAAGACGAAGTGTTTTATGAGCAGCTTGCGCTCTGCGGCGAGGCGCTCATGGATGAGGTGCTCGAGACGGGACACGCCTCGGATGCATCCATCCGCCGCACCGTGGCTGCGCGGCAGCTCGTGCCGTGCTTTTCCGGCTCCGCGCTGCGCCTTACGGGCGTGGACGCGCTGCTTTCTGCGCTGGACGGCCTTGTGGACGAGCCGGAGCGCAGGCGCGGCTTTGCCGCGCGCGTGTTCAAGATCGCAGACGACGGCGGGACGCGCCTGACGTACCTGAAAATGACGGGCGGGACGCTCGCTGTGCGCGGCGCCGTCTCCGGCACGGACGGGCGCGGCGAGCCATGGACGGAGAAGGTGAACGCGCTGCGCGTCTACTCCGGCGGAAAATTCCGCACATTAGAGCGCGCGGAGGCGGGCATGGTCGTCGCATGTACAGGCCTCACGCGCACCTACGCGGGCGAGGGGCTCGGCGAGGAGCCGGACGCGGAGCGGCCGCAGCTCCAGCCTGTGCTGACATACGACGTCATCTTGCCGGACGGCACGGACGCGCATACGGCGCTTGGCATGTTCCGGAAGCTCGAGCAGGAGGACCCGCAGCTTTGCGTGCAGTTTGACGTGCCGCGCCAGACCATCCGCCTGAGCCTGATGGGCGAGGTGCAGCTCGAGGTGCTCCGCCGCGTCATGGCCGACCGCTTTGACCTGGCCGTGGATTTTACGGAGGGGAGCATCGTCTACCGAGAGACGATCGCGGGGCCGGTCGAGGGCATCGGCCACTACGAGCCGCTGCGCCACTATGCCGAGGTGCATCTTCTGCTCGAGCCGGGCGCGCGCGGCAGCGGGCTCGTCTTTGCCGCCGATTGCAGCGAGGACGACCTTGCGCGCAGCTGGCAGCGGCTCGTGCTGACGCACCTGGCTGAAAAGACGCATCTGGGCGTACTGACCGGGTCGCCCATCACGGACATGAAGATCACGCTCGTGGCCGGCCGCGCACACGAAAAGCATACGGAGGGCGGGGATTTCCGTCAGGCGACGTACCGCGCCGTCCGTCAGGGGCTGCGCATGGCCGAATCCGTGCTGCTCGAGCCGTGGTACGCCTACCGGCTCGAGCTTCCGGCGGACTCGGTCGGCCGCGCGATGACGGATCTGCAGCGCATGGGCGGCCGGTGCGATGCGCCGGAGACGATGGGGGAGATGACGGCGCTGACCGGCGCGGCGCCCGTGCGCGCGCTGCGCGGCTACGCCTCGGACGTGATCGCTTACACGCGCGGCCGCGGAAGGCTCAGCCTGCACGTAGCGGGCTATGAGCCGTGCGCCGACCCGCAGGCAGTCGTGGAGGAGATCGGCTATGACTGCGACGCGGATGTGGAAAACTCCGCCGACTCCGTTTTCTGCTCGCACGGCGCGGGGACGATCGTCCGCTACGACGAGGTGCCGGCGCGTGCGCAGGTCGACAGCGGCCTGCGCCTCGATCGGCCGGAGGAGGAAGCGGAGGCCGCGCCGCGCCGCGCGGCGGACTATGCAAGGCTGCTCGCGACAGACGAGGAGCTTCTGAAGATCTTTGAGCGGACATACGGCCCCGTCAAAAGCCGCCTGACGGCCATGGAGCCCGCGAAAAAGCGCGACCCGGAAAAGAAAAAGCCATACCGCGCCGCGCCGCTGCCCGAGGGACCGGAATATCTGCTCGTCGACGGATACAACATCATTTTTGCATGGGACGATCTCGCCGCGCTCGCCCGGCGCGACCTGCACGCGGCGCGCCAGCAGCTGATGGACGTCCTGTGCAACTATCAGGGCTATCGCCAGTGTGAGCTCATTTTGGTGTTTGATGCATACAAGGTCAAGGGCAACCCCGGCTCCGTCGAGCCGTATCACAACATCACGGTCGTCTACACCAAGGAGGCCGAGACGGCCGACTCCTACATCGAGCGCGTCACGCATGAGCTGCGCGGCCGCCGCCGCGTCCGCGTCGCAACGAGCGACGGCCTCGAGCAGGTCATCATCCTCGGCCACGGCGCCCTTCGCGTCTCCGCCCGCGCCTTCGGCGCGGAAGTGCGGCAGGTACAGCGGGAGATCGAGAGGCTGCTGGGGAATTGAGGACGCGGTCACGGTAACGCGCCCAAGCCTCCCCTGTGCAAGGGGAGGTGTCACGGCCGGAACGGCCGTGACGGAGGGGTTGTAGGCCGAAGGGTCTGTGATGTGCCAATTCAGACACACAAAACCGCAGGGGCGGCTCTACAGGTGCAGCCCAGCTAATTGGCCTTTTTCAAAATCTGACCTTACAACCCCTCAGTCGCCTTCGGCGACAGCTCCCCTTGCACAGGGGAGCCTTTGGCGCGGGCCGCAATCGGCGTGCGGTTCTTTCTGAGCGCAGGACCACAATCGGTGCACCGTAATCGGGCAGATCCTTCGACTCCGCTGACGCTCCGCTCAGGATGACACGTTTTTTTGTTATCGCACGCCGCAATCGGCTGTGGGCGGGTATGAGCCGCCCTACAGGGCGCTTCCCCAGAATCGCAGCATCCAAAAAACGCTCCGCACGGCGTGTGCCGTGCGGAGCGTTTTTTTGCATCAGAGCTTGACCGCCGTCCCGCTTTCGCCGCGGGTGACGTCGCGGATCCACTTTTTGGAGCGGAAGCGGGCAAAGCAGATGAGAAAGCGCCCGACCATATCGAGCTTGAGCACAAGGTAGATGACCCAGATCGGGCTGTTGAGCACAAATGCGGCCAGCACGCCGAACGGCACCATGAGGTACGTTGAGATCGTGTCGCCGAGGATGAGAAAGCGCGTGTCGCCGCCGCCGCGCAATATGCCCTTTGAAAGCGCCGCGGCGCTCGGCGTAATGATGAGCAGAAACGCCTGGATCGTCAGCATCTGGCGGGCGAAGTGCGATGTCTGCTCCGTGACCTTGAAGATGGACAGCACCGGCGTGCGCAGCAGCAGAAGCAGCGCCGCGCTCACGCAGCCGAGCAGCGTGCACAGCACCAGAAACGTGCGGCTTTCGTCGTAGGCGCGCTGGTACTCGCCCGCGCCGACGGCGTTTCCGACGAGCGTGGACGAGGAGCTTGCCACGCCGATGAACAGCGCGTGCAGCACGAGGCTGACCTGATTTGCGATGGAGTTGGCCGCCGTGAACACCGCGCCGCAGTGGCCGATGACGACCGTGACGAGCTGGTTGCCGATCGTATAGATAAGGTCGGAGATGAGCACGGGGATGCCAGACTTTAAAAAGCGGCTGAAAATGTCGCGGTCGAAGAGCTTCAGGTGCGGCAGGCGGAAGCCGATGTTCCGGTCGGTCAGAAGGCACACGGCGATGATGGCGAACTCGAAAACGCGCGCGCAGTTCGTGCCCCACGCCGCGCCGACGATGCCCATGGCGGGCGAGCCGAGGTGGCCGAAGATGAACACCCAGTTGAAGAAAATGTTCACTAGGCACGCGCCAAGGCTTGCAAACATCGGCACGCGCGCGATGCCGACCGAGCGCAGGATCTGCGTCAGCGAGCTCGTCAGCCCCGAAAAGAGCACCGTGGCCGACAGCACGCGCAGATAGCTTGCGCCCGCGGTGATGACCTCGGCGTCCGACGTGTAGATCCGCAGGATCTGCGTGGGGAAGATGGCGCACGCCGCCGTGAGCAGCGCGCACAGCGCGACGGTCAGCTTGATGCAGATGGCGCTCATCGTGCGCACGGCCTTCAAGTCGCGCCGGCCCCAGTACTGCGCCGTGATGACGCCCGCGCCGCCGCCGAGCCCCATGCAGATCGTGGAGATGATGTAATAAAAGCTCGAGCCGAGCGACGAGCCGGACAGCGCGATCTCGCCGAGCTGGCCGAGCATGATCGTGTCGATGAGGTTGACGCAGAACGACACGAGCGATTGCAGGGAGATGGGGATAGCGATGGCGAGCATCGTCTTGTAAAAGCGGGAGTCGCGTACAAATAGCTGCATGACGGATCCTCCAAGTCTCATTCTCTCTGGTAGTATAGTACAAACACAATTTGTATGCAAGGATTTTCTTTGCGAGCCGGGCGTTTACTTGCGCGCCGGTCTGTGGTAAAATACAAAATATCGACGATTTTTGTGGCTGTGAGGACAGGTGAGCGCAGATGCGGTTTGTGGCGTGGGTGTCGTTCCCGTTTGCGCTCGGCTGCGCGCTGTGTGCGTACCTGACGCTGCCGCTCCCGGCTGCGGGCGTCGCGGCGGGCGTGCTCGCAGCTGCGTCCATTGCGCTCGGCTGCCTGAGGCAGAGGAGGCTCCGTTCGGCCGTATGCGTGCTCGCTGGCCTTGCGGCCGGGATCTTGTGGACGGGCGCGTTTGATGCGGCGTTTTATGATGTCCCGGCAGCGGAAAGCGCGGCGATCGAGGGAACGGTCATCGCAGCGCCCGTCCGGACAGATTACGGCGCGTATGCGTTCATCCGCACGGAGCTTGCCGGCCGAAGCATAAAGGCGCGGCTGTATTACGACGACCCGGAGACGGAGCTTCGCCCGGGCGACAGCGTTGCAGCGGAGGGACGCATCCGCGCCGTTCGGCCGCTCGAAGACTCCAGCGACCTTACGTTCGCTGCATATGGCTGCCGCGCCGCCCTTTATGCAAAGGGCGCTCTGACCGTCACCCGGCCGGAGCGCGCCCCGCTGCGCTGCCGCCCGGCGCTCTGGCGCATGGCGGTACAGGAGAAGCTCGCCTCCGTGTTCCCGGCGGACACCGCGGGGTTTATGACCGCGCTGCTCACAGGCGAGCGAAGCGGCCTTTCCGACGAGGCCGCAGCTGACCTTCGCATCTGCGGGGTGTATCACGTCGTCTCCGTCTCGGGGATGCACGTGTCGATCCTGCTCGGTTTTTTGCTCTTTGCGCTGCGCGGCAGACGGCGGCGGGCGCTCATCGGTGTTCCGGCGGCGGTGCTGTTCATCGCGTTCATCGGCGGCACGCCCGGCGTCATGCGCGCGGGCATCGTGTATGCGTTTGCGCTGGCTGCGCCGCTTTTCTCGCGCGAGGCCGACTCGCCGACGTCGCTCGGCGCAGCGCTTGCGCTCATGCTGCTGGCTGACCCGTTTTCGATCGCAAACATCGGCCTTCAGCTCTCGTTTGCCGCAACGGCGGGCATTTTGCTGCTCTATGTGCGGCTGAACGCCGCGCTCGCTTGCTGGTGCCGCGTGGAGGTGCTGCAAAAGCGCAGCCGGATGCTTGCCCGCATGGCGCGGTTTTTCCTCGGCGTGCTCGCGACGACGGCTTCTGCGCTCGTGCTGACGACGCCGCTGATGGCGTACTGGTTCGGCACGGTGTCGCTCATCGGGCCGCTGGCCAATCTGCTCATCGTGCCGGTCGTGTCGGTGTGTTTCATTCTCGGGATCGCCGCGGCGGCGGCAGCGTTCGCGTGCATGCCTGCGGCACTTGCCATCGCGTGGGCGGACAGCCGCATTGTCCGCTATGTCCTCGCCGTCTGCCGCGTCCTTGCGCGCGCCCCATATGCGCAGATCGGCACCGCGTCGCCGTATGTGCAGCTGTGGCTGCTGTTTGCGTATGCCGTCGTCGTTTCGCTGTGCGTATGCAGGCCGCTGAGGAAGCGGCCGGTCATACCGCTCTGCTCCGTCGCGCTGACGCTCATACTGAGCCTCGCCCTTACCGGATTTTCGCGCACGGGCGCGTCCGTGACGGCGCTGGACGTCGGGCAGGGACAGTGCATCGTGCTTGAGTCGGGCGGCGTGCGAACGGTCGTCGACTGCGGCGGCAGCAGCGCTCCGGGGGAAGCGTGCGCGCAATTTCTGAAAGACGGCGGCGCGGAGACGGTCGATGCGCTCATCATTACGCACTTTGATTCCGACCACACCTGCGGTGTGGCGGAGCTATTTCACCGCATGGAGGTCGCAGCCGTGTATGTTCCCGCGTATGCGGACGAGCCGGAGGAGCGCGATGCGGTGCTGTCGGCCGCGGAGGCGGCCGGCGCGGCGGTGTATGTCGTGACAGAGGACCTGAGATTGCCCGGCGGCGTGACGGCGTTTGCGCCTGTCTCGCGCGGAAGCGACAACCGCGCCGGGCTCTGTGTGCTCTTCACCGGCGGGCTGAACGCGCTCATTACAGGCGACATGGATGCAGACCTTGAAGAGCGCCTGCTGTCGCTGCACGAGATCCCGGATCTCGATGTGCTCATCGCGGGCCACCACGGCTCGAAATATGCAACCGGCGCTGCGCTGCTTGCGCAGACGACGCCGGAGGTCGTGCTCGTCTCCGTCGGGCAAAACCGCTACGGCCATCCGGCTGAGGAAACGCTCCGCCGCATCGCGGACGCGGGCGCAGAGGCGTTCCGGACGGATCAGTGCGGCAACATCACAGTCAGGAGGTAGCGCCATGGCGCTCAAACAGCAATCCGGCGCGGAATATGCATCGCTCAAGGCCGCCATCCGCGCGGGCGACCCCGCACAGCTGTATCTTTTCTACGGCGAGGAGAGCTATCTGCGGGAATACTATCTCGGAAAGCTGCGCGGCCTGTTCACCGGCGGCCCGGCCGCGGAGTTCAATGTCCATCGCCTTGACGGCCGCGCGCTCGATCTCGACGAGCTGAGCGCTGCGGTCGAGGCGCTGCCGATGATGGCAGAGCGCAGTCTGGTCGAGGTGGACGACTACGATCTGTTCGCTGCACCGGAGGCCGACCGGACGCGCCTGACGGCGCTCTTTTCCGACCTGCCGGAGTACGTCTGCCTCGTGTTCGTGTTCGACACGGTGGCATATAAGCCCGACGGCCGCCTGAAAAAGCTGACCGCTGCGCTGCGCGAGCACGGGCACGCCGTCGAGTTTGTCCGCCAGAGCCAGAGCGAGCTGGCCGCATGGATCGTCCGCCGCTTCCGTCAGGCGGGCAAGCGCATCGACACGCGCCTTGCCGAGTATCTCGTCTTTCTGACGGACGGCACGCTCAGCTCCATCGTCTCCGAGGTCGCAAAGGTCGCGTCGTTTGCCTCCGGCGACGAGATCGAAAAGACGGACATCGACATGGTCGTGGAAAAAAGCCTGGATGCGCAGGTGTTCGACATCACGGACGCCATGGCACAGCGCGACTTTGACGGTGCGCTCAAAAAGCTCTCCGAGGTGCTGGCCATGCAGACCGAGCCGATCCCCGTGCTTGCGGCCATCGGCTCGAACCTCCGGCGCATGAGCGCGGCGCACACGCTCATGGCGCGCGGCAAGGGGCCGGACGCGCTGGCGAACCTGACGGGCGTCAAGCCGTTCGCCGCGCAGAAGAGCATGGCCGCCGCGCGGAAATTCCCGCGGCAGTGGTGCGACCGGGCAGTTGTTTTGTGCATGGAGACGGACTACCGGCTCAAATCGTCGGCCGACGACCCGGAGCGGCTTCTGGAGCTTCTAGTGGCGCAGCTCGCGCAGGAGGCTGGCCGTGCTTAAAATTCGCGAGGCCATCGTTGTCGAGGGCCGCTATGACAAAAATACGCTCTCCCAGATCGTGGACGCCGCCATTTTTACAACGGACGGCTTCGGCATCATGAACGACCGGGAGAAGCTGAAATTTCTGCGCGCCGTCGCCGAAAAGCGCGGGCTCATCCTCTTCACGGACTCCGACGGCGCGGGCTTCGTCATCCGAAGCTACTTAAAGGGCGCGCTGCCGAAGGAGCGGGTCAAGCACGCCTACATCCCCGACATCCCCGGCAAGGAAAAGCGCAAATCGCGCCCCGGCAAAGAGGGCAAGCTCGGCGTCGAGGGTATGCGCCCGGACGTCATCGTGCAGGCGCTGCTGCGCGCGGGCGCGACGGTCGAGGGCGAGGACGAAGCCGCAGAGCGCGGCGCGCCCATCACGAAGGCAGACCTCTTTTCCGCCGGCCTGTCCGGCCTGGGCAGCGCCCAAAAGCGCGAACATCTCAAAAAACAGCTCGGCCTGCCCGAGCACATCGGCGCAAACGCGATGCTGGACGCGCTCAATCTCATGCTGACCCGCGAAGAATTTCTCGAACTGACACAGGGAGAAGACCAATGATCGATCTATCAGTACAAAATCTGAAAAAAGCCTTTGAAAAGGATAAAAATATACTCGACGGCCTGTCGTTCACTGTCGATTCCGGCGAGGTCGTCGGCATTCTCGGCCGCAACGGCGCGGGCAAGACGACGCTGTTCCGACTGCTGACGGGCGAAATTTCGGAGGACGAGGGCGACATCATGATCGCCCCCGGCAAAAAGGTCGGCCTCATCTCGCAGATCCCGCGCTTTCCGGCCGGCTATACCGTCGAGCAGGTGCTGCGCACGGCGTTCCGCGAGCTCGACGACATTTTCGCCAGGATGCAGCAGCTCGAGCAGCAGATGGCGCTCGACGACTCTCCGTCCGTCTTAAAGCAGTACGACAGTCTGCTCGCGCGCTACACGTCCGGCGGCGGGTATGAGATGGACATGAACGTCGACAAGATCTGCAACGGCCTGTCCATCCCGGAGGATATGCGCGTCCGGCAGTTCGACGCGCTCTCCGGCGGCGAAAAAACGCGCGTGAACCTCGCGCGGCTTCTGCTTGAAAAAACGGACATCCTGCTGCTCGACGAGCCGACGAACCACCTCGACCTGCACGCGACGGAGTGGCTCGAGGAGTATATTTTGCAGTTTAAGGGAACGGTGCTCACCATCTCGCACGACCGGTATTTTCTTGACCGCGTCGTGGACCGCATCATCGAGCTGTCTGCCGGCAAGGCGGAGTTTTACTCCGGCAACTACTCGTTCTATGTCGAAGAGCGCCAGCGGCGGTTTGACCTCCAACTCAAGATGTACGAGCAGGAGCAGGAGAAGATCGCGCAGCTTTCCTACACGATGGAGCGCATGAAGGGCTGGGGCATCAACAACCGCACGCTCTACCGCCGCGCCATGAGCATCCAGCACCGCATCGACCGCATCGAAAAAACGGAGCGGCCGAAGACGGAAAAGACGCTGCGCGCGCGCTTCGGCGAGAAAGAATTCCATGGAGACGAAGTCCTCTCCGTGCGGGATCTTTCCAAGTCGTTCGGCGACCGGCTGCTGTTTTCCGACGTCGAGCTTCGCGTCGGCGGCGGCGAGCGCATCGCCTTTCTCGGCGACAACGGCGCGGGAAAATCGACGTTTCTGAAGATCTTATTGCAGGAGCAGACGCCGGATACCGGCCGCGTGAAGTACGGCCCCGCCGTCAAAAAAGCGTACCTGCCGCAGATCATCCGCTTCGACCACCCGGAGCGCACGCTGCTCGACACAATGCTCTATGAGGCCGGCTGCGACACGCAGACGGCGCGAAACCGCCTCGGCTCGTTCCTCTTTTCCGGCGACGATGTATTCAAGACCGTGTCCATGCTCTCCGGCGGCGAGCAGATGCGCCTGCGGCTTTGCATGCTCATGGACGCGAAGATCAACCTGCTGATCCTCGACGAGCCGACGAACCACCTCGACATCCCCGCGCGCGAGTGGATCGAGGAGGCGCTCGGCGACTATGAGGGCGCGCTCATCTTCGTCTCGCACGACCGCTACTTTGTCGACAGCTTCGCCACGCGCATCTGGGAGCTGGAGGACAAGAAGATCCGCGATTTTCCGTGCGGGTACCAGAAATACCGCTCCATCAAGGAGCATGAGGCCGCCGCGCGGCAGTCCGCGCCCGCCGCGCCCGCGCCCAAAAAGGAGAAAAAAGAGAAGCCAAAGAACACCTATGGCCTCGACAAGCAGCTCGCGCGCCTCGAACGCGAGATCGAAAAGGCCGAGCAGGAAAACGCCGCCTATGACGAGAAAATCTCCGCTGCTGCGACGGATTTTCAGGAGCTTGGCCGCCTGATGGAGGAAAAGGCTGCGTCGGACGAGGCGCTTGCGGCGCTCTATGCGCAGTGGGAAGAGCTTGCTGCGCTTTTGGAGGGGCAGCCATGAGGCGGCGGTGGCAGAGAGTGCTCGCGTCGCTCGTTGCGATCGGCGTCATCGTGGTCGTGATCTCCGTCGGCGTCATGCAGTCCTGGGCCGGCGGGGATGCCGCGGCGGCCGCGGAGGCCGACTACGCCGTCGTGCTCGGCGCGAAGGTGAACGGGACGACGCCGTCGCGCGCGCTGCGCGCGCGGCTTGATGCGGCGCTCTGGTTCATGGAGCTGAACGAATCGGCGCCCGTCATCGTCTGCGGCGGTCAGGGCCCGGACGAGGGGATCAGCGAGGCGCAGGCGATGTACGACTATCTCGCCGCGCACGGCGCGGACATGACGCGCGTCTGCATGGAAGATCGCTCGACCACAACGCGCGAAAATCTCATCAACGCCAAGGCTGTCGCGTCCTCGCTCGGCCTTGGCGACGGAACAGCGTGCATCATCTCGAGCGAGTTCCATCTGTGCCGCGCGCAGTTCATCGCCCGCTCGCTCGGCATAGACACCTGCGCCCTCGGAAGCCGCACGACGCCATACCCGTACAAGCTCTTTTACAGCTTCCGCGAGGTGCCCGCGCTGCTGAAGGCGCTCGTGCAGGCCGCGTAGATCAAAGTGAAAAAGCCGCTCCGGCGTCTACGCCGGAACGGCTTTTTTTGTGCGCTTTGTGGTGACTTCACGGGCGAAAATTGTGTGTGTTCTACAAAATATGGTGAAAATCGCTTAAAGGTTGTAATAGTGCGACCTTAAAATTGTGCAAGGTTACTTGACGAGCTGACGAATCCGAGGTATAGTAAGCATAAAGAGCGGCCGGAGAATGCTTCGACCGCTTGTGCCCAACTGCTAAAGGAGGAAACAGGTTATGAAATTGAGAAAGTTCACTGCGATGCTCCTGGCGCTGGCGCTTGCCGTCAGTATGGCAACAATGGGAGCGGCGGCAGATCCGCCCGGCGGCCCGGGAGGTCCCGGTGGACCCGGCGGCCCCGGAGGTCCCGGCGGTCCGGGTGGACCCGGCGGCAGCTCCGAATTTACGCTCCCGGAAGGACAGCTCTCCGTTTGGATCCTCGACGGCGTCGTCGTCGATCCCGGTACGAAGGGCGCGACCGAGTACAAGGTCGACCGCATCGTGACCGGCAACACGGACAACATCAGCTCGTTCGGCGGCGGCGGTCATACCGAGAAGGATGATGACTACGCCTTCACGACGGCGCTCTTCGTCAAAGACGGCAAGGTCGTCGCGGACAAATCCGTGACGCAGGCCATCGGCAAGGGCGCGACCTATGACGGCGAGAAGGCCACGGGCCTTGTCATCAAGTCCAATTACGAGGGCTTTAACCCCGTGATCGTCGTCGACTCGAAATACACCATCACCGGCGCGAACATCATCATTGAATCCGACGGTGACGGCTCGAAGGCGTGCGACTTCTCCGGCCTCGGCGCGGCCATTGCGGCCTACGGCGACGAGACGATCCTCGTCATCGAAAACTCCAAGGTCAACGTCAAGGGCGTTGCGAACCTGACGCTCTACGCCGACGACGGCGCCGACGTCATCGTCCGCGGCTCGAATCTCCACTCCGAGGGCGGCACGCTCTATTCCGACTACAAGAACAGCCCCGCGCAGGACACGATGGTCGCCCCGCCCTGGATCCTCGGCATCATGGGCACGTCGCGCACCACGAATCTCATGGGCACCGACTCGTCCACGACCGTCATCGACTCGAACGTCTCGGCCGCGCAGTGGGCCGTCCTCTCGACGGACTCCGGCACGAACATGACGCTCAGCGTCGTCAACACCGTCATGACCCTCACGGGCGCGAAGTATGATCTGCAGCAGAAGAACTCTGACGGCACGCATTACTTCCAGACGAAGAACCCGTTCACGACCCGCTCCGGCTACGGCACGTATGCCATCGGCAACGCGAACGAGAAGTTCTACGGCACGACGATGAACGTCGGTACATACGCCACGATCTTCACCGGCGGCTCCGGCCTGTACACGTCCATGACGAAGGGCGAGAAGATCGAGCTGCTCGACGCGAAGGGCAAGCCGGTCGAGACGTACGTCCCGACCGAGACGAAGGTCACGACCATCAACTCCGACACGTTCGGCTTCATGGCGCATCAGGGCTCGAACAACATTACGCTCGAAAAGGGCACGGTCGTCAACTCCGGCTACGCCAGCTTCCTGCTCAAGGATAAGGACGCCGGCGGCGTCACGACGATCAATGTCGGCTCTGGCACGAAGCTCAATCCGGCCAACGGCGTCCTCGTTCAGGTCATGGACAACGACGACAGCCTGTGCGGCATGGACATGGCGACGTTCTCGTTCCACACGACCTACACCGAAAAGGCCGGCTGGCCGTCTGACAACGGCAGCGTGACGAGCGACATCATCAAGGCCAAAGATCCGAACGCGACGACGTTTGCCTCCACGGCGCGCGACGTGTTCAACGCGACGGACGTCACCCTCACGGGCGACATCTACAACGGCTCCGGCTACTGGGCTTCGGCCATCGGTGGCATGAACGGCCTCGGCGCGGTCGCGCTTGATGTCAACCTCGGCAAGGGCGCGGCGCTCACCGGCGTCATTGCCACGACGGAGACGGCGCACATCACCGAGAAGGGCTCGTCCAAGGTCGTCCCGGCCGGCACGGCGATCGCCCATCAGAATACTTCGTTCACCATCAGCGAGTATTTCTACATCGGCCACGTCGCCAACCGCTACTACTACAACGGCTACAACGACATCAACGTCACCCTGACCGACGATGCCGCGTGGAAGCTGACCGGTGACTCCATGGTCACGAATCTGACCGCGAAGTCCTCCGCCATTACGGCTGCGAAGCCCGCGACCATCACGGTCTACGGCACGCTGACGCTTGACGGCAAGACCGTCACCGGCACGACGAAGGTCGGCAACGTCACCTATAAGGTCATCCCGGCCACGATCTCCGACTTTACGGATGTTGTCGCGGGCAAGTGGTATGAGAAGGAGCTGACCTACGTCCTCGAAAACGGCCTGATGATGGGCAACGGCACGCGGTTCAACCCGAACGGCTCCATGACCCGTCAGCAGCTGGCCACCATCCTGTGGCGCGCCGCCGGTTCGCCGGTCGTCGACACGAAGCTGACGTTTACGGACGCTTCGTCCATCAGCCCGTCCATGGTGGGTGCCGTGAAGTGGGCTGCCTCTGAGGGCATCATCACCGGCTATTCCGACGGCACGTTCCGCCCGACCCGTGCGGTCACCCGCCAGCAGATGGCGCTCATGCTCTTCCGCCAGTCCGGCGAGAAGGTGCCGGAGGGCGCAAACCTTGATGCGTTCACGGACGCCTCGGCCATCACGGCCGGCGCGGTTGACGCATTCCGCTGGGCCACCGCCAAGGGCGTCATGAACGGCTCGAACGGCCGCCTGAACCCGGGCGCGACGCTCACCCGCATTCAGGGCGCGGCGATGCTCGCCCGCTACCTCAGCGCGAAATAAGTCCCCCTTTCCCTGAACCGGCTGCGCCGGTCAGGATCTCCCGGCGGCCGGAGGCACTGCCTCCGGCCGCCGCTTATTTTGCGTTGACAACGCAGCAGGAACGCGCTAGACTCTAAGCAAGCAAAGGAAGGTGGAGCCATTATGTTTGAATTTTCATGGAAGCGCCTGCCGGACGGGCAGGGCTATGCGTGCGAGCACGTCCCGTACATCCCAGCGCCGCAGGCGCCGGAGCTGCAGTGCCTGAACATCTATGTCCCGGCGGGGTATGTGCAGGGCAGCGCCGTTGATCCGGCCGGGTCGGCCGGAAGCTTCACGGCAAAAACCGCGCCGGTCATCTTTGAAAACGGCATCGGCGGGTATATGGAATGCGCGCCGCGCCCGCTTGGCCCGTTCGGTCGGGAATATCTTGCGCGCGGCTTTGTGTATGTGACGGTCGGCGCGCGTGGCCGCGGCACGAAGGCGGCGGATGGGACGTATATCGGGAAGTCGCCCGCGGCGCTTGTTGACCTGAAGGCCGCCGTGCGCTTTCTCAGAGCGAATGCGGCACTTCTGCCCGGCGACATGGGGCGCATCGTCTCCGTCGGCACGAGCGCCGGCGGCGCGATGAGCTCGCTGCTCGGCGTGACGGGCAACAGCGAAAACTATGATAAAGAGCTTGCCGCCATCGGCGCATACGAGGGCAGAGACGACGTTTTTGCCGCGCAGTGCTATTGCCCGATCATCGACCTTGAGAACGCGGACATGGCCTATGAGTGGCTCTTCCGCGCCGACACGGACTATACGGGCTTCATGGGCGCGGGCGGGACGCTGAGCAGCTTCCAGCAGGCGCTCTCGCACGGCATGGCCGAGCGGTATCTTGCGTACTTTAACAGGTTGGGCCTGCGTCACCCGGAGACGGGCGCGGCGCTTACCCTCGCGCCCGGCGGCCGCGCGGGCGGCGCGTATGATTTTCTGATGGACGTGCTCGAGCGCGCGGCGGAAAAGTACCTCCGCAAGCTTGCCGCGGGCGAGCTGAATGTGGGCTATTCTTTTGAAGACTACATGGCTGGGCGCTATGAGACGACGATCCCGACACCGGACGGCCCTCTCACGCTGCCCGGCGTGGACAAGCGGCCGTTCCTGCGCTATGACGGCGAAAGAGCGGCCATCACGACGCTCGATGACTATGTCCTCCATAACTGCCGCCGCATGAAGGCGTGCCTTGCATTTGATGACCTCGCGCTCGGACAGGCGGAAAATGAGGAGCTTGGCGATGAGAGGACGAACGCCGTCCACTTCGACCCGGAGGCTGCGGCGGAGATCGACCGCCTGCGTGGCGACTTCCCGGAGGCCGCCGCTGCTGCGGACGGCTACCGCATGTGCCTCGATGACGCGGCGCTGGATCGCCGGAAATATCTCATCAACCCGATGAGCTACATCGGCACCAGTGAGAAGAGCGACTTCGCGCCGCACTTCCGCATCCGCCTCTGTACGCGCGACGGCCACACGTCGTTCACCGTCGCCATGGCGCTGGCGCTGAAGCTGATGGAAACGGGCCGCGCGGACGTTGACTACGATATGGTCTGGGACGAGGGCCATGGCCCGGCCGACTACCCGGGAGAATTCTCCGACTGGGTCGAGCGCATCTGCCGATAAAAAGAAGCCGCGCCGGAAGCTCAAGCTTCCAGCGCGGTTTTTCTATGGCAAAATGCGAAGCGGCGGCCCGCTGAGTGTGAGCGTGCGGTCTGAGAGCGCGGCGATCTCACCGGGATGGTGCGTGATCAGCAGAACGGGCTTTGCCTTTGCGCTCGCGCGGATGAGCGGATAAAGACGCGCACGGAGCGCGTCGTCGACTCCGGTGAACGGCTCGTCGAGAATGAGCAGGTCGGATGGGTAGGCCAGCGCGCGCGCAAGGGCGACGCGGCGGCGCATCCCGCCGCTTAAGCGCTCCGGAAGCGTATCCGCCTCTGCTTCAAGCCCGACGGCGGAGAGCGCACACAGCGCGGTCTCCTTCGGGCAGACGGCCGCAACATTCTCCAGCGCGCTCAGCCACGGCAGCAGGCGGTCTTCCTGAAACATGAATGCTGCCTGGCCGCAAACGATGCCCGAAACGCTGCCGCCATCGGGTTGGATGAGGCCGGCCAGTACGCGCGCCAGCGTCGTTTTTCCGCAGCCGGACGGCCCGGAAAGCGTGACGACTCCCGTCTCCGGAAGCGTGAGGGAAACGCGCTCGAGCACGCGCTTTTCGCCGAAGCGGACGCTGACGTCGTCAAGACGGATCATGGCGCACCTCCCGAACGGAAAATTGCAGCAGCTTTTCAAGCGCGAAGCTCAGTGCGATGACGACGAGCGTCCACGCGAACAGCTCTCCCGTTTCGAGGTAGATCTTCGCGTTGTACAGGTGTGCGCCGATGCTGTACTTTGGTTGACATAAAACCTCTGCTGCGACGCCGGCTTTCCAGCCCATACCCGCGGCGGAGAGGACAGCCGCGCGAAAATACGGCAGCACCGACGGGACGTAGATGAGCCGCAGCGTTTTCTGGCGTCCGAAGCGGTAGCACTGCGCCAGCTCCAGAAACTCGCCGTCCACAGCCTCGATGCCCGCGCGCACATTGCCCCAGACGACGGGCAGCACGACGATGCCCGCGATGACGGCCGGCAGCACGGCCGAGCGCAGCCATAAAAGCGCCAGCACGATGAACGACGCGACGGGCACCGTCCGCATCAGCCGGACGGCCGGGGAGAAGAGCGTGTCGCACAGCCCGCTTGCCGCCGTGAGTGCGGCAAGCGCCGCGCCGAGCGCCGTTCCGGCGGCAAAGCCGGCAAGGACGCGCAGCAGGGAGAGCGCGACGCTCCTCCAGAAGCCCGCCTTCGGCAGCAGACGCCACAGCGTCCGCGCGACGGACAGCGGACCGGGCAGCAGCAGCTCCAGCCCGACGGCGGCGGACAGAAGCTGCCATGCGCACAGCCAGAACGCGAGCGCGAGCGCCGCGCGAAGCGGCTTATTCGCCCAGATAGTACAGCGCCGCGTCCGGGACACCGCCGCCGACGGCCTGCGGGTTGAAGTCGAACAGGACATTGAAATAGCCCTCCACGGTCGGCTGCATGTCAGAGCCGGTGATGCAGCACAGATTTGCGTTCGGAAGCGCCTTGGCGGCGATCGCGTCGCTCGGGACGATGCCCTCGGCGGCGATGATCTCGGCCGCGTCGTCCGCCGTCAGGATATAGTCGACGGACGCGCTATATTCCTCCAGGAAGCGCGCGACATTCTCCGGATGCGCCGCAGCAAACTCCGCGCGGACGGCGAGGCAGCCCATGACGAGCTGCGTCTTGCCGCCGGACGCCTCCTCCCAGGCCTTGTTCAGATCCATGACGACGGAGTATTCCGGGTTCTTCGTCTGCGCGACCGTCGCGTTCGGCTCGGGCAGCATGGCGTAGTCGCACTCGCCGGCGGCGACCTTGGCAAGGACCTCGTCCACGGCGGAGCAGAACTCGATCTGCACGTCCTCACCGACGGTGAGGCCTGCGGCCTCCAGAACATAGGTCAGGATATACTCCGGGTTCGCGCCCTGACCGAACGTCGTGATTGTCGCGCCGCGAAGGTCGGCGACGGTCTCCGGGACGGGGGACTCGAGCAAGCCGTTCTGGAGCAGGTACAGCGTGCCGAGCGTGTTGAGCGCGAGCATCTGGATGCCGCCCTCGGTCTTGTTGTACGCCACGGCGGCCGTATTGGTCGGCAGGGCGGCGATGTCATAGTCGCCCGCGATGAGCTTGGTCAGGACGGCAGAGGTGTCGGAGTCGACGGTGAAGTTGTAGTTGTTGGCGACCTCGCCGTTTGTGCCGCTCTTCGAGTCGGCCATGAGCTTGGCCATGCCCATGCCCGTCGGGCCCTTGAGAACGGCGACGTTCATGTCGACGGGCTCGTAGGGTTTCTCGGTCGGGGTCTCGTCTTCGGGCTCAGTCGGCGTCTCGGGCGTCTCGGGCTCGGGATCGGCGTCGGGCGTGTCCGGCGCAGCGCTTGCGTCGGACGCGGAAGAATCCGACGGCGCAGGATCGGATGCTTCGGTCTTGCCGTCCGACGCGCAGCCCGCGACGGCGAGCAGCAGCATGGCGGCGATGAGGAGCAGGGACAAGAGCTTTTTCATTTGGGTTTCCTCGCTTTCAGATCTGGCGCAGCAGCGCCGTGTCCTGGATCCGGAGATCCTTGTTTTGCATTATGACCGCGCCGGAGCTCACAAGCGCATCGAGCGCGCGGTAGAGCGACGCGCGGCCGATGTTCAGAGAGTTTGCCAGCGATGACATACTTGTGGACGAGAGTGGGCAGAGCAGGCCGGCCTCCGTCGGCTGTGCGTGCTCCAGGATCCAGTGCGCCAGCCGTTTCTCGGCCGAGCCGGCGGACAGGCTCGCGATTTTTTCGTTCAGGAACAAAATGCGGCCGGACTGGTAGCGGATGTAGTTTTCTGCGACAGCAAAGTCATAGCGCATGAGCTGCAGCAGCAGCGACTCCGGGAAGAAAATGGCGCGGCAGGCCGTCATGGCGGTCAGGACGGTCGCATACGTCGGCGTGTCGTTGAACAGCGCGGCCGCACCGAAATACGCGCCGGGCATGAGCGTGCTGATGTGAAGCCCGCGGCCGTCGTCCGTGTCTTTGCGCACGGCGACCTTGCCGGAGAGCAGAACGCAGAACGCGCGCTCAAAATGCGCGCCGGAGAAGATGACGGAGCCGCGCGGAAAGCTGCGCCGCTCCGTCCGCGCATCCTGCAGGGCGGTGTTCAGCGTATCCGGGCGCGTGCCGTGAAAGAGAAATGAGCGTGCGAGCAGATGGCGCTCGTCAGCGGTTACGATCATTTATCCTCAGTCCAGTCTGTCTCATTTGAGACGATGTTTGCTTTAGTATAGCACATTATCGCGGATTGTCAATTTCAAAATCCGGCACAGTCTATAAAAAAACAGGCACTGCCCGGATGGGCAGTGCCTGAAAAAGATCGAAAGGATCTTATTTCGCCTCGGCGGTGGCGCCAGCCTCTTTGAACTTGGCGACCATGGCCTCGGCGTCGTCCTTGGAGACGGCTTCCTTGACGGTCTTCGGGGCGTTGTCGACGAGGTCCTTCGCCTCCTTGAGGCCGAGACCGGTGATCTCGCGGACGACCTTGATGACGGCGATTTTGTTCGCACCGATCTCGGTGAGGACGACGTCGAACTCGGTCTTCTCCTCGGCGGCGGCAGCCTCACCGGCAGCCGGAGCGGCAACAGCAGCGGCGGCGGCGGAGACGCCGAACACCTCTTCCAGCTCGTGGACGAGCTCGGAGAGCTCGAGAACGGTCATGGACTTGACTTCTTCGATCATAGCAGCAACTTTCTCGCTGGCCATAGTAAATTACCTCCTGAAAAAATGTTGAGTAGAATTATTCTGCGGGGGTCTCGGCCGGAGCCTCCTCCGCGGCCGGAGCGGCGACCTCGCCGTCCTTCTCTGCGATCTGCTTGATGACAAACGCGAAGGAGGAGATCGGCGCAAGAAGGGTGCCGAGCACCTGAGCGATGAGGGCGTCCTTGCTGGGCAGCTCGCCGAAGGCGTTGAGCTGGTCAACGGACAGAACGGTACCCTCGACCATGCCGCCCTTGATGGACAGGACGTCGTGGTTCTTCTTGGCAAACTGGCTGACGATGCGGGCCGGGGCGATCGGGTCGCCGGTCGTGCAGGCAAGGGCAGTCGTGCCGTTGAGGACTTCGTCGAAATCGGAGTAGCCGATCTGGTTGGCGGCGAAGCGGGTCAGCGTGTTCTTGACGACGGAGTAGTCAACACCGGCCTCACGGAACTGCGCGCGCAGCGCATTGTCCTCCGCGACGGTGATGCCTTTGTAGTCGACGAAAACAGCGGCCGTTGCATTCTGCAGCTTCTCCACAAGCGCGGCGACGGTGGCCTTTTTGCTTTCCAGTACGGTTGCGTTGGGCATGAATGTTTCACCTCACAAAGAAAAAGTGTCCTCGCGCCACGGGGCGTGAGGACACAGAAAAACCAATGTTTTCAGTGCTTCACCTCGGCAGGAAGGGAAGATCCCGTTACGGCGTAACGCCTCCTGCTGTCTCCGGCAGCGCAAGAGTAATATTAACAAACTGCGGGGCAGTTGTCAATATAAAACTTAATATTTCGAAGTGGAAACCTTGACGCCGGGGCCCATGGTGGAGGCCAGGACGCAGGAGCGGATATACTGGCCCTTGGCGGCTGACGGCTTGGCGCGGACGACGGCGCCGACAAGCGCGTCGAAGTTCTGCTGGAGCTTCTCCACGCCGAAGGAGACCTTGCCGATCGGGCAGTGGATGATGTTCGTCTTGTCGAGACGGTACTCGATCTTACCGGCTTTCGCCTCGGTGACGGCCTTGACGATGTCCGGCGTGACCGTGCCGGCCTTCGGGCTCGGCATGAGGCCCTTCGGGCCGAGGACTTTACCGAGACGGCCGACAACGCCCATCATGTCCGGGGACGCGATGACGACGTCGAAGTCGAACCAGTTCTCTTTGGTGATGCGCTCGACGAGCTCCTGGCCGCCGGCGTACTCGGCGCCGGCCGCGAGGGCGCCCTCGATCTTGTCTTCCTTGCAGAAGACGAGGACGCGGACGTTCTTGCCCGTGCCGTTCGGCAGGACGATGGCGCCGCGGACCTGCTGGTCGGCGTGGCGGGAATCGACACCGAGCTTGATGTGGATCTCGACGGTCTCGTCGAATTTGGCCTTGGCGCCCTTGCAGACGAGATCAAGCGCATCGGCGACCTCGTACTGCACGCTGCGGTCGATGGTCTTGGCGCTGTCAACGTATTTTTTACCTCTGAACATTCTATCTTACCTCCTTACTCAGTCCGTGACCACGATGCCCATGCTGCGGCACGTGCCGGCAACCTGGCTGATCGCGGATTCGAGGGAGACGCAGTTGAGATCGGGGAGCTTCGTCTTGGCGATCTCTTCGACCTGCGCGCGGGTAATTGTGGCGACCTTATCCTTGTTCGGGACGCCGGAGCCCTTGCCGATGTTCAGAGCCTTGAGGACCAGAGTCGGGGTCGGGGGAGTCTTGGTGACGAAGGTGAAGCTGCGGTCGGCGTAGACGGTGATGACGACCGGGATCTTGAAGCCGGCCTGCTCCTTCGTGCGCTCGTTGAACTCCTTGATGAACTGGGCGATGTTGACGCCGTGCTGGCCGAGCGCCGGGCCGACCGGGGGAGAAGCGGTTGCTTTCGCTGCGTCGATCTGCAGCTTGATATAGCCTGTAACTTTCTGTGCCATAATAACAGCACCTCC
This sequence comes from uncultured Oscillospiraceae bacterium, assembly GCA_934589675.1. Lineage (GTDB taxonomy): Bacteria > Bacillota > Clostridia > Oscillospirales > Oscillospiraceae > CAKTOF01. The sequence goes on along the minus strand of CAKTOF010000007.1, from coordinate 21,489 downwards.
TGAATTAATGTGGTAAAATTGCGGAGCGCTTGATGCGTTCCTCCCACTATCCAACCGAAGAAACGGTTACTGTGCAGCCAGGGTAATGGGTTCCACCTGGTCAAGCTCCAGCTCGACCGGCGTTTCGCGTCCGAACATCGAGACGATGACGCGGACCTTGTTCTTGTCGACCTCAAGCGTGTCGACCACGCCGATGAACGACGTGAGCGGGCCGTCGTTGATCTTGACGCTGTCTCCAACGCCGTAATCGACAACGATCTCGCGCTTTTCCACACCGAGCTGGAGGACTTCGTCCTCGGTCAGCGGCGTCGGCTTCGTGCCGGAACCGACAAAGCCGGTCACGCCGCGGACATTCTTGATGATATACCAGCTCTCATCCGTCATGACCATCTTCACGAGGATGTAGCCCGGGAAGACTTTGCGCTCGTACGTTTTCGGGCCGTTGTCCGTGACTTCGGTGACCGTTTCGAGCGGGATGGAGACGGCGTGGATCAGATCTTCGAGATGACGGGTCTGAACGTTTTTCTCAATGGAGGCCTTCACGGTATTCTCGTAGCCGGAATACGTGTGGACCACGTACCATTTTGCTTCCTCAGCCATTGCAGGTCACCTTAACCCTTGCACAGGGTAATGATGCCCTGAACAAACAGGTTGGCGACGGCGTCGAACACCCAGATGAAGAGGCCGACGACCAGGCAGCAAATGAGCACGATGATGACGTTGTTGACCATCTGGCTCTTCGTCGGCCAGACGACCTTTTTGAGCTCGCTGCGCATCTCGCGGAACCAGCGCTTGATCCGCTGGCCGGCGCGCACGAACACATTCGGCTTCTTGTTGGCTTCTGCCATGTGTCATTCACCCTTTCCGCATGGGGACAAGCCCGATGCTGTTACTTCGTCTCGTTGTGGACAGTATGCTTCCGGCAGAACGGGCAGTACTTCTTCATCTCGAGACGGTCAGGGTCGTTCTTCTTGTTTTTCACGGTGTTGTAGTTTCTGTGCTTGCACTCGCTGCATCTCAGAGTGATCTTTACGCGCATGATCGGCACCTCCTTATAAAATTCGGACAGTTGAGAGTCCGTGCCTCCCTGTATCACCCCGGCGAAGAGAAATTTTTCGAAGCGCCGAAACTACGAACGGCGTCCGGAGCTGAAAAAAGGGCAACACAAATTGCCCGATTTTCACAGGTAAAGCTATTCTACCACAGGAAAAACAGGTGGTCAACAACTTTTTTTGGATTTTTCTGCTTGTATGTGCTATCATGTCTGAAAAGAGAATTCCGGGAGGAAACAGACATGAAAGTTATGGCGATCGACTACGGCGACGCGCGCACGGGCGTGGCCATTTCGGACGCGGGCGGCCTCATCGTCGGCCGGTCGGAGGTCGTGCAGACGTGGGACCGGGAAAAGGCGGCGCAGGAGGTCGCGCGGCTCTACCGCGAGTCCGGCGCAGAGCGCCTCGTCGTCGGGCTGCCGCGCAATATGGACGGCTCCGAGGGCCCCCGCGCCGAGCTCTGCCGCGCGTTTGCCGCAAGGCTCGCCGAGCTGACGGGAACCGAGCCCGTCATGTGGGACGAGCGCCGCACCACCGTCGAGGCGCACGCCATCTTGTCCGCCAACGGCAAAAAGACGAAAAAACACCGCCAGACGGTCGACGCCGTCGCCGCGGGACTGATTTTGGAGGGGTATCTGGGCAAGCTGAGGCTGGAACAATCAGATGCAAGATAAAAAAGAGCCGGACGCGCGTCCGGCTCTTTTTTTATGTTTGTGCGGGATTGGCCCTTTTGCGGAAAAACAGCAGCGAGAGCGCGATGCCGACGATGTTGTAGGCGATGCAGACAGCCCAGTTTGCCGTGTAGCCGGCGTGCTGGATGATGATGCCGGCGATGAGCGACGAGAGGGCGAAGCCAAGCTCGGTCGGAACCTGGAACGTCGCGCTGGCCGCGCCGCGGCGGGAGGCCGGGGCGCGGTACATGGCCTCGGTGTTGAGCGCGGGGTGGTAAAGCCCCGTGGCAAGGCCGTTGAACGCGCCGGAGATGAAGAAGAGGACGTGGATCTGCCGCGCAGCGATGAGCAGCGCGAAGCCCGCGATGCTGCACACGAACGAGATGAGCAGCGCGGCGAGCGTGCCGTACTTTTTCATGATCCTGCCCGTGCCGAGCCGCGAGACGACGACGCCGATGGCCGAGAGCGTGAAGAAAAGACCGGCGTTTTCCACGGCGATGGCCTCGGCCTTGGCGTAGAGCACGGCGAAGCCCGTGATGACGCCCGAGGCAAGGCACGCAAACAGCATGACCGCGCCGCAGGGGATGGCGGTTTTTTCAAAATAGCGCCAGATGCCGGTGTAGACCGTGTCGTCCGGCTTGTCGTCTTGCGTCTGCGGCCGCGTGGCGGCGATGGCGGAAAGGAACGGCTCGTCGCGCTCGAAGCGGCAGGGGATCGTGAGCAGCGCCGAGAGCGCCAGCGAGCACGTCGCGACGGCGGCGACGGCCGGAAAGCCCCAGTCGGTATAATAAAGCCCGACGGCGCAGCTCGGCCCGATCGTCTGCGAGAGCGAGTTGTTCAGCCCGTAATAGCCGATGCCGGAGGCGAGGCGGTCATTGGGCAGAATGTCGGCGACCGACGCCGTGATCGACGTCGAGCTCAGGCCGAAGCCCGTGCCTTGAAGCACGCGCAGAAGCAAAATGCCGTAGATGTTCTCCACAACGAGAAACAGCGCCGACGCGACCGTAAAGATCACAAGGCCGATGAGCGCCGTGCGCATCCGGCCGCGCTTATCGCACGACTTTCCGCCGATGACGCGGAACACGGCCGAGCCGAGCGTGAACGACGTGCCGAGCAGGCCGACGACCGTCTCCGTGCCGCCGAGATCCTTGACGTGCAGCGGGAGGGTCGGGTTGAAAAACTGGTTGCAGAGCGAGGAAAAGAAGCCGATGATCATCAGCATCAGAAAGTACTTGTTCCAGAGCCGGACGCGCGTGAGATCCAGCGTCTGCGCGTGGTTTTGCATAGGCTCACTCCTTTTGTCCACTCCGTGACATTGTGCGTGCTTAGAATATAGCGGGGAAACAGGCCGCCGGGGCAGGCCCCGGCGGCCGTGGTCAAGCAGAGCGCGGGCTCAGGTTCAAAGCGGCATGGCGGGCTTTTTCACGCTGAGCGTGATGGCACCAGTGTACTTGCCGGGCGCGACGGGCGTCTCGACGCCGTCGACGGTCATGGCCAGATCTGTGCCGGGCGCGGCGGAGACGGACGCGCCGTCCTCGATCGTCAGGCTTGTGAGATAGCTCGTGGACGTGACAGTCCAGCTCGCGCCGGCCGAGAGCGTCACGATGACGCCGTTGCACGCGGCCGGAGCCGGCAGGCAGCCGACGTTGCCGAGCTCACGCGCCTCGGCGGGCGTGATCTTGTCGCCCGGCTTGTAGTTCCGATGGAACTGGCGGCCGGCCGTGATCGCGCCGGCGTAGCGGACGTTCTCCAGCGTCAGCGCAAGGTTGTGGCCGGAGCCGAAGCGCGTGTTGTAGATGTCGCCCGCCATGTCCATGTCTGCAAAGCGGACGCGGACGGTGCTCTGCGCGTCGGGGTCGGCGCTGTTCCAGTCGGGAAGCGAGACCGGCGTCGTGTCCGGGACGGTGTAGGAGTCGGCCCAGTGCAGGTCGTGGCAGCTGATGCCCATGCCCGGGTCGTCGTTTTCCATGAGGTGCAGCAGCACGCCGCCCTTGGAGGTGAGATGGCAGCTGCGGACCTCCAGTTCCGGGCTCGACGGCGGCATGACCTTTCCGAACATGTTGCCCTCGATGGCCTTGATGAGGAAGACGCAGCGGTCGCCGGACAGCTCGGCGTCCTCGATCGTGACCTTGCCGGTGCAGACATGGTGCCACATGAGGGCATAGCAGTCACCGTGGAGCTTCGTCGTGCGCGGCGCAATGTCGGCGTAGCCGTTCGTCTCGCGGGCGAGCAGGGAATCGGTGCCAAGGTAGCGGATGAGGTTCTCCCTCACGCTCGAGCCGATGTAGATGTCGTGCGTATTGCCGCCGAACGTGATGGGGTAGTCCGGCGAGGTCATCTCGACGCCGAACATCTTCGTGCGGGACTTTCCGAGCACGTAGACGACGTAGCCGGAGTCGAAGATGCCGTCTTTTTCAATGACGGCGCGCGTGTTGACGATGTCGTGCATGGCGCCCTCGGAGATGTCGTCCGTCGAGAGGACGCCCCAGCCGTTGGAGACCATATCGCAGTTATAATAGGTCGCGTGCGCCTCGTCGCAGACGTTCGTCGAGCGGACGGAGCCCTTCAGGCCGAGCACCCAGGGCACCTCGGTCATCGCGTCAGCCCAGCAGGTGTCAGGATCAAGACCCTTCGTGCGGATGCGCGAGTTCATGACGAGCACGTCGGATTTTTCCACGGCGTCGACGGCCGTGCAGACCGCGCCGACATTGTCGATCGTCACGTTGTCGACGACGACCTTCGACTTGCCGGCCACTGCAATGGACGCGCCGTAGGCCTCGAAGTCGTCCGCGCCGTGCGCATTGGACTCGATGGTCAGGTCGGAGATGCGGTATTCGCCGTCGAGCACGGTGATGATGTTCGCGCGCGGGCACTCGTTGCGGATGAGGCCGCCGCGGATGCCGTTGTCGTCAAATGTTGCGCCGGTGAGCATCGTCGTCGCGGACTTTTCACGCAGGACGACCGTTTTGCCCGCCTCGTCGACGTCGACCGTCAGGGCGGACTCATACGGATGCTCGTAGTGGACCTTCTTGACGCCGGACGGATCGAAGTCGCTCTGCACCTCGTACTTGCCCATGAACGGGACCTCGTCGATGAGCTCAAAGCGGATGTCGCCGCGGTAGATGCCCGGGACGATGTTCTTGCGGACGCCGTCGACGGTCATGATGACGCGCTTGCCCGCCGGGGCGGTGACGGCGGAGTCCTGGAACATGACGAACATGGACAGGTAGCTTGCGCCCGTGACGCACCACGTCGCGCCGCGGCGCATGGTGACGATCAGGCCGTTGCAGTAGTCCGGGACGGGCGTCACGCCGACGTTGCCGATCTCAAACGGGTTGTCGAGCATGATCTTCTCGCCGGGCTTGAAATTTCTGTGATACTGCACACCGGTCGTGATCGCGCCGGAGTAGCGGACGCGGTCGAGCTCGACGTTCAGGTTCTGCGCCGTTCTCCACACGGTGTTGTAGATGTCGCCGGACACGGTCATGTCGCGCAGCGAGCAATTCATCGTGCCGGTCAGGCGATAGTGGCAGCGGTCGTGATTCGGGAACGGCTTCGGGTCGATCTCGGGGACAAGATAGTACTCGGCCCAGTGCTTATCAAAGCCGTGCTCGCCCATGCCGGCGTCGTCGGACTCCATGAAGTGGAGCAGGACGCCGTTATTTTCGATCTTCGCGCCGGTCACCGTGATCTCGGGTGCGGTGCCGAGGGCTTTTTTGCCGTCGGGCATCGTGCGGCCTTGACATTTGACGACGAACGTCGCGCCGCCGGTGGAAAGCTCGGTGCCGGTCTGGACCTCGAGGCGGCTCGGCTTCGGGCCCTCCATGCAGCCGTGGAACATGGCGGCGTTGCGGTTGCAATGGAACACGGAGTTTTTCTCCGCAACATCGGCAAAGCCGTTTGTCTCGGCGGCGAGCAGGCTGTCGGAGCCCAAGCGGCGGTCGAGATTTTCCTTCGAGCTCGGGCCGATGACGACGTCCGCGCCGCTGCCGGCAAAGACGAGGCCGTAGGTCGTGTTTTCAAACTCCGTGCCGAGGAAGGTGCTCGTGTCGGAACCGAGGACGTAGGCGCCGTAGCCGGACTGGTAGGGTCCGTCCTTTGTGATGGAGCCTCGGGAGTTGACGAGGTTGTGCTTTAAGTCGTGCGCGTCGTCCGTGGAGAACACGCCCCAGCCGTTCGACTCGGCCTTCGTGTTGTAGAACGTCGTGACGGTGTTGCCGATGGAATTGACGGAGCGGACGGTGCCCTTGAGACCCATGACCCAGGGCACATGCGTCATGGTGTTGTCGCGGTATTCGCGGTTATCGTCGCCGAGCGTCCGGATGTCGCAGTTTTCAATGAGCACGTCGGATTTCTCTGCCACGTCGATGGCCGTGGAGATGTTGCCCTTCGTGCGGATGTCCACATGGTCAATGACGACCTTGGCGTTGCCGCCGACGGCGATGCCGCAGCCGAACATCTCAAAGTCGTCGCCGCCGCGACCCTCCATGTCGAGCTTCATGTTCTCGATGCGGTAGGTGCCGTCGGCCACGGTGATGCCGTTGAACCAGTCGTCATGCGTCGTGATGGAGCCGCCGCGGATGGCCTCGTCCGTGATGTCCGCGCCGACGATGGCCGTCTCGGCAGAGCGCGCCTTGTCAATGAACTGCCGGCCATCGCCGTCCGTGTCGATCATGAGCGCGGAGCGGTACGGGTTTTTGTACTGCACGAGCTCCGGGCCGCCGTTGCCATGAAAGGGCGGAAGCTCGACCTTGCCGAGTGCGGGGACCTTTTCAAGCAGCTCGATGACGACGTTTCCGGTGTACGCGCCGGGCTGAACGCGCGTGGCGACGCCGTCTACGGTCATGACTGCGAGAAAATCCTCCGGGATCTCCAGTCCGCCGGCCGGGATGGTCACGCCGTCCGGGTAACGGGTCGTTTTTGTAAGGGTAAGCTTGTCTGCCATATTCTTTCCTCCTGTCAGCGAATGTGTTTCACCAAACTATTGAAATATTAACACACCCGCGCCGCGAAAGGAAGAACGAACGATATAATCTGCGGCCAATGCTTAATTTTTCGGCTTTTTGAACAATTCCGCAAGCCCGATTATGAGCAAAAAGCCGCCGAACAGTTTGCGAAGCAAACTGTTATCCAGACGCATGGCGGCGCATGCACCGAGCGCAGCTGCGGCAGCGCCGGCAAGGGCAGCCGGCAGCACGGCGCGCCATGCGATCTGCCGCCGCTTTGCGTGGACAATGAGCGCGGCCGCGGCCGTCGGCAGAAAATAGAGCAGGTTCACGCCCTGCGCCGCGCGCTGCTCAATGGCGAGCACGGCCGTGAGATATACCATTAAAATGGAGCCGCCTCCGATGCCAAAGCCCGAGATGACGCCGCACACGGCTCCGGCGGCCGCGGCCGCTACGAACCCGGCCACAGCAGCCGCACCCCGCCGAACAAAATGACCGCGCCGAGCGCGCGGTGCAGAAATCCGGCCGAAACGCGCCGGAACAGCAGCCCGCCGAGCAGCCCGCCGGCAAAGCCGCCGACGAGATAGGGCAGCGCGAGCGAAAAATCGAGCGCCCCGGCGCGCGCGTAGAACAAAAGCGACACGGCGCACATCGGCGCGATGACGGCGATGGCCGTTGCAAACGCCTTTTTATCCGCAAGGCCGCACCAGCGCGTGAGCAGCGGAACTAAGATCATGCCGCCGCCTGCGCCGAGCAGCCCGTTCGCCGCCCCGGCCAGCGCGCCGCTGACACAAAAACGCACGGTTTCTTTTTTCAAAATACTCCCTCCCGCGGATTAGTTTGGCCGTGGGAGGGAAATTTATGCCCGCTGGGTTCGTCCGGTGGCCGGATGCGGCACGGCGCAGCCGTGACGGAGGGGGGTGCAGAGTAGAGGGGGTGTCATGTGCGAATTCAAACGCACAGACCCGTAGGGGCGACCCTTGCGGTCGCCCGGCGGCTTCGTGCGAGACGCGGGAACGGGCGACCGCAAGGGTCGCCCCTACAACCCCTCAGCCGCCTCCGGCGGCAGCTCCCCTTGCACAGGGGAGCCTTCCGGTGGGTGCGTGCCGCAAGGGGCGCGCAGCAGACGCGGCGGCGCGCAGTCCACGGCGCATATCGGGCATCAAGACGCAAAACCCGGCGCGGCATTCTGCCGCGCCGGGTTTCAAACAGCGTTCTTATTTCGTAATGAAGCGCATGCCGAAGCTGTGCTCGGTGACGGGGTAGGCGGCGCTGACGGATTCGTACCAGGCGTCGTAGTCGTCGGAGCGGAGCGCGTCCTCGACAAGAGAGTCGCGGTAGTTTTCGCCGTCGCCGCTCACGAAGTACATGACGTGGTAGCCGTACGTCGTCTCGACGATGCCCGTGTCGCCCGGCTGACGGGCGGGATCATAGCACCAGTCGTTGAACGTATCGACCATCTGACCCTGATAGACGTTCTCATAGAGGCCGCCCTCAGAAGCGTTGGAGTCGGCGGAGTTGAGCTTGGCAAGCTCGGCGAAGGCATCCTCGGTGCGGTCGCCGGCGAGGTAGGTGTCGAGCAGCTCCTCGGCCTTGGCCTTCGCGGCGGAGTCGGCGGCTTCCTTGGCCGCCTCGGTGGCTGCCTCGTCGACGTTGCCCTCGTCATCCGTCACGTCGGCGACGTCGCCCGGCTTGATGAGAATGTGGCGGACATTGACGGTGCTGTAGTTGTTGTCATTGCGGCCGATGAAGTAGACGACGTAGTAGCCGCTGTCGTTCGACAGGGCGATGGTGTCGCCGGAGGCGCGGTCGGACTCGAAGAGCCACTCGGCCATGGCGTCGAGCGTCGAGGAAGCGGTGGAATAATTCGTGCGCTTGTGCGAGGAGGTCTTGTCCTCGTAGTCGTCGCCGACGTAGTCGCTGTACTGCTTGCCGCTCTCAAGCTCGAGGCCGGAGTCAACAAGGTAGGCATAGCCGACGAACGCATCCTCGTCGCCCTTCGTGGCCGTGGCCATGGCGTCGGCGGCGTCGAGCGCGGCGGCCATGGCGGCCGCGGTCTGCTCGTCCGTCGGGTCGAGCGTCGTCTCCTCGCCGGTCTCCTCATCCGTCACGGTCTCGCCCTCGGCTTTGCCGCTGATGAAGTACGTGCGGTAGTCGACGGTGTCGAAGTCGACCTTGTGCTCGTCGTAGTAGGCCATGAGCTCGTCTTCGGTGTAGGTGTAGGAATCCTCGACGACGGTCTGATACTCCGTGGCCGTGTACTGGAGCGTGAGGAATTCACGGTAGAGCTCCGTCGTGCAGCCCGTGCCGTAGTAGGCGGCCAGATAGCCGTTGGCGGAGGAATAATTGTAGCTCGAGGCGGTGGAGTCGAGGCCTGTGATGATCGTCTCGATCTCCTGCTTTTTCTCGTCGGAGAGCGTAAAGCCGGCCTTTTCGGCCTCGTCGGACAGGGAATAAGCCCAGACCATGCCGTCGCGCGCGAGAGAGTCAAAGTAATCGGCCCACGTCTCGCCGGTCTCGTTGTTGTAGACCTGCTCGCTCAGCGGCGTGCTCGCGCTGAACGGGTAGCTGTAGTTCTCAATGTAATCCTGATAGGTGCTGTAGTAGTTGGCGTAGATGCTGCGGTAGAAGAAGTTGTACATGGACGCCGAGACATTGTGCTCGCCGACGGACAGCGCGGGGCTGCGCGAGGCGAAGAAGCCGTTGTTCACCATCATGAGAAGCACGAAGGCAACAACGAACAGCACGGCCAGGACGATATATAAAATGTGGATCGGGCGGAAGCTGGATTTTTTCTCCGGGGTCTTGGCCAGCTCGCCGGTCTGGTACTGCTCCTGACGCTTTTTCTTTTCGCGGGATGCGCTCATAATTTGGTTCCATCCTCTCATCATTTGCGTTCGCAGCGGCATGCCGCGACTTGGCCTATTATAGACGATTGCGCGCCCGAGTTCAAGCCTGATTTCCATATCCCGGCGGGTACGGACGAAAATTCACAGTTTGTTCAGGAATCGGCCGGCGCGTGTGGAGTATCATAGCAAGGGTGAAAAGAGCGCCCGGCGTGAAGGGCGGCAAGAGACAACCGGGGCAGGGCCGGACAAGAAAACATAGAAAATCACCCGTTGGAACAACGGGTGATTTCGCGAAGCGCCGCACGGAGATGGATTTGCGTTCCTGCGAAGTAATTTTCCCGCAGCCCTACTTTGTGTAATGCAAGGGAAAATTGCGAACGCAGGGGCGCAAATGCGCTCCGTGCAGGCTATGGTTTCTTATCCGGCACAGCCCATACAAAAAAACAGATTCCCCGCTTTAGCCGTGCGGACCCAGTTATAACCTGCACGTTTCGGGCAGGTGGGGTGTCTCTCCGAAAGATCATGGCTTCCAACTTCCAGCCGCGGTCAAAGCCGTGCCGGGAGGCCTGCTATCCCATCCGGAAGTCCGACGCCCCGATAACTTGATGTGGGTTAAAAAAAAGATCCGTCACGCACCAAGCAGGGAATCTGCTTTTTACTGATTATTCTTCGTCCGGCTCGCCGTCCTCGCCCTCTTCCGAGTCGAGGAAAAGCTCGTAGACCGTCTCAAGCTCCGCGTCGTCTTCGATCGTGCAGAGGATCTCCTCGCCGTCCTCGACGACGACCTTGAGAATGCTCACGTCTAGCTCTTCGTCCTCGCTCTTCGGGTCGGCGAGCGTGACGATAAGGTACTCCGTGCCGGCGTATTCAACGCGCCCAAGGACCTCAAGCTCAAAGTCGTTGCCGTCGTCATCTGTGATGGAGAGAAAATCATCTCCGAACAGTTCGCTCATTGCAATGCTCCTTTCGCGCCTCAGGCTGCTTTCTTCACCTGCATTGTAATGCTCCGGACGCGGAAAATCAAGTGAAATTTTCCGCCCGGTTTTGTGGATTTTATGAACCGAAGTCCTCGAGCGCGCGGGTCAGTTCGGGAAAAGTGCCGAAATACAGGCCTTTTTCCAGCATTTCGCGGTCGATCCTGCGCAGTGCCGAAACGGGCGAATCCGAGCGGAAAACGCAGGCGTATTCCGGCAGACGGTACGCGATGAGACCGCCGCCGCGGGCGCGGAGCACATATCCTGCGCCCGCAGCTGTGATCAGCGCTGCGGCCAGCAGCGCTGCGGTGTGCCTGGCTGTGTGCATTGCAGCATCCCTCCGTGCGTAGTCTTGCCCGTACAAGGGGAAACTATCATACGATGATTCGCGCGAAACCAAGTTGACAGATATGCTATAATGATAACCAACAGAATTGTGATTTGGGCGGATGCGCCCCTGCGGCGTTTTGCGGCGGCCAGAAAGGCGGGAGAATATGGCGGAAGAGAGCAGACACAGCGTCCGGCACGGGTTTGCCGTGGCAGGCAAGATCATCGGAACGCTGGTTCTTGTGGGCATTCTCACGGTTTTGATTTTTATGTGCATTTTTGTTGTCTATGTAAAAAAAGACCTGGCAAGTCAGGCCGATTTTTCCATGGACGGCTTCGCGCTTGACCAAACGTCGGTGATTTATTATTACGACAGCAAGTCAGGCAGCTATCGGGAGCTTCAGAAGCTCTACGGCTCGGAAAACCGCATCTGGGCCAGCTATGAGGAGATCCCGAGCAACCTCATCTTCGCCTGCATCTCCATCGAGGACAAGCGCTTTATCGACCACAAGGGCGTCGACTGGCTGCGCTCGGCGCGTGCCTGCCTGAATATGTTCCTCGGCGGCTCGTCGACGTACGGCGGCTCGACCATCACCCAGCAGCTCATCAAGAACCTGACGGGCGACGAGGAGGTCACGGTGCGCCGCAAACTCGTGGAGATCCTGCGCGCGCTCGAGTTTGAAAAGAGCCACTCGAAGGACGACATCATGGAGTGGTACCTCAATACGATCTACCTCGGCGAGGGCTGCTACGGCGTCAAGTCCGCCGCGGAGGTCTACTTCGGCAAGCAGCTCGGCGAGCTGACGATCGCCGAGTGCGCAAGCCTCATCGCCATTACGAACAACCCGTCCATCTACGATCCCTACATCAACGAGGACAAGAACATTGAGCGCCAGCGCGTCATTCTCTACCAGATGTTCGACCAGGGCTACATCGACCGGTCGCAGTACGAGCAGGCGCGCGCGCAGCAGCTCGTGTTCACGAATACAAGCGGCGGCTCGGATGCGGACGGCGACAGCGAGTACTACTCCTACTTCGTCGATCAGGTCGTGCGCGACGTGGTCAGCGACCTGATGGAGCAGACGGGCTATGATTACAAGATCGTCTACCAGATGGTCCTCTCCGGCGGCTACAAGATCTACGCGACGATCGACCCGGATGTGCAGGCGGCGGTGGACAAGATCTACACCGACCTTACCAATATCCCCGAGACGGAGAGCTATCAGCAGCTCCAGTCCGGCATCGTCATCATTGACAACGACTCCGGCGACGTTGCGGCGCTCGCCGGCGGCGTGGGGGAGAAGACGGGCAGCCTGACCTATTCGCGCGCGACGCAGAGCACGCTCTCGCCCGGCTCGTGCATCAAGCCGCTGAGCGTCTACGCGCCCGCGCTCGACCTCGGGCTCATCACGCCCATCACGGTCTATGACGATTCGCCCTATTCGTTTACAGACACGTCCACATGGCCGAAGAACACCGACCGGACGTACCGCGGCCTGATGACGGTCACCGAGGCGCTTGAGCGCTCGACGAACACTGTCGCCGTCAAGATCTGCGACGACGTCGGCGTCGAGTACGCCTACACGTTTGCAAAAGAGCAGCTCGGCCTGACCACGCTCGTGTCTGAGCGCACGGTCGGCGATAAGGTCTACACGGACGTCGGCCTTGCGCCCATGGCGCTCGGCGGTCTGACAAACGGCGTGACGGTCGAGGCCATGGCCGCGGCGTACGAGACGTTTGCAAACGGCGGTGTCTACCGCACGGCGCGCACCTATACGCGCGTCGTCGACGCCAATGACAAGCTCGTGCTTGACAACCGGCAGGATTCGCACCAGGCCGTCAAGGAGATGAGCGCATGGTATCTTACGGATATGATGCAGTCTGTCGTCGAATACGGCACGGGCGGCGGTGCAAGGCTGGACGGTATCTCCGTCGCGGGCAAGACCGGCACGACGACGTCGGATTATGACCGCTGGTTCTGCGGCTATACGCCGTATTACTGTGCGGCCGTCTGGGTCGGCTACGACGAGCCGGAGGAGGTCGTCCTGACGGATACGACGGCAAACCCTGCCGTCACGCTCTGGCATCAGGTCATGGAGCTTGTCCATGCGGACAAGGCCGACCGCACGTTCCCGCAGCCGTCGAACGTCGTCGAGGCCAGCTACTGCGCCGACAGCGGCCTGCTCGCCACAACGTGGTGCGAGCAGGATGTGCGCGGCTCGCGCGTGCGCAAAGCAAAGCTCAGCCTGTACGATGTGCCGACCGGCTCGTGCACAACGCACGTCCCGGCCGAGATCTGCGACGCGTCCGGACACCTTGCAAACACCTACTGCGCCGGCGTCCCGGGCAACAGTACGCACAAGGTCGGCCTGCTGAGCATTGACCGCTACTTCCCGGTGCCGAACGTGGCAGTGGGCGACCAGCAGTACAATCTCAATACAGACAGCGCGCCGGCGGGCTTCTATCCCGCGGCCAGCTCGACGGGCGACGCCATCACGATCGAGTGCTACGTCCACAATGAAGAAAGCATTCCCAAGCCCGAGCCGGATCCCGTTCCGGAGCCGGTGCCGCCGGAGCCGGACGATCTGGAGGGCTATGGCAGCGGCACGGCGGAGCATCCCGACGCCGGAGACGACGAGGGCTGGTAACATCAATAGATTTGAAAGATTTGGAGACACGATCGCTTATGTGGATAGCAGACCAGTGGAAGGATTATGAGGTGCTCGACTGCTCCGACGGGGAGAAGCTCGAGCGCTGGGGAAACTACACTCTCGTGCGGCCGGATCCGCAGGTCATCTGGCAGACAAAGCGCGCCGACCGGCTCTGGAGCGGCTATGACGCGCGCTACGCCCGCTCGTCGTCCGGCGGCGGCCGCTGGTCGCAGCATTCGCTGCCCGACCGGTGGACGATCGGCTACCGCAATCTCACCTTCAACGTCAAGCCCATGAACTTCAAGCACACGGGCATTTTCCCGGAGCAGGCGGCCAACTGGGACTTCATCGACGAGAAGATCCGCTCGGCCGGCCGGCCGGTTTCCTTACTGAACCTGTTTGCCTACACGGGCGGCGCGACGATCGCCGCCGCGGCCGCAGGCGCGAGCGTCTGCCACGTCGACGCGGCCAAGGGCATGGTGGCATGGGCCAAGGAAAACGCGAAGTCGTCCGGCCTTGAGGTTCGTCCCATCCGCTATATCGTCGACGACTGCGCAAAGTTTGTCGAGCGCGAGATCCGGCGCGGCCGGCGCTATGACGCCGTCATCATGGATCCGCCGAGCTACGGCCGCGGCCCGTCCGGCGAGATCTGGAAGCTGGAAAAGGATCTTTATCCGTTCGTCTCGCTCGTCGCGGGCGTGCTGTCGGACGATCCGCTCTTTATGATCATCAATTCCTACACGACGGGTCTTGCCCCGTCCGTGCTGGGGTACATTCTCGACTCCATCGTCGGCAAGAAGTTCGGCGGCCATTCCGAGTGCGGCGAGCTTGGCCTCCCCGTGACGGATTCCGGCCTCGTCCTTCCGTGCGGCAGCACAGGCCGCTGGACAAGATGAGCGGCGGAGCGGACGTCATCCGCGCAGAAAAGCTGTCGTTTTCCTACCCGGCCGACAGCGACAGCGGCCAGCTGGCCGTTCCGGTGTTCGAGGGGCTGGATTTTGCGGTGGAGGAGGGCTCGTTTACCGTCGTGCTCGGGCACAACGGCTCAGGAAAGTCGACGCTGGCCAAGCACTTCAATGCGGTGCTGCTGCCCACGGGCGGCACGATGTGGGTCTACGGCATGGACACGAAAAGCGAGGACGACCTCATTGCCATCCGCTCGACGGTCGGCATGGTGTTTCAGAATCCGGACAACCAGATCGTCGCCAACGTCGTCGAGGAGGACGTCGCCTTCGCGCCGGAGAACCTCGGCGTCGCGCCGCAGGAGATCCGCGAGCGCGTCGACGCGGCGCTCGCCGCCGTCGGCATGAGCGAGTACGCGCTGCACGCGCCGCACCTTCTCTCCGGCGGGCAGAAGCAGCGCATCGCCATCGCGGGCGTGCTGGCCATGCAGCCGAAGTGCATCGTGCTCGACGAGCCGACGGCCATGCTCGACCCGCAGGGCAGGCGGGAGGTCATCTCGACGATCTTGGAGCTCAACCGCGAGCACGGCGTCACCGTCGTGCTCATCACGCACCATATGCGCGAGGCCATCGCGGCCGACCGCGTCGCCGTCATGAGCGACGGGAAGATCATCGCCGACGGCACGCCGGCGGACGTATTTTCGCAGGTGGAGCTGCTCGATCACGCGCAGCTCACCGTCCCGGACACGACGCGCCTTTTGTTTGAACTGCGGCGGCACGGCCTGAACCTGCCGCTTTCCGCCCTGAGCGTGGAGGACTGCGCACAGGCCATCTATGCCGCCTTTTCGGCATGACCCCACGGTACGGAGGAAGAGAAAAAGAATTGACGCCGATCATCGAAACCAAAAACCTGACGCATACCTACAGCGCCGGCACGCCGTTTGAGCATGTCGCGCTCGACCATGTGGATTTTTCCGCCGCGCGCGGCGAATTTGTCGGCATCATCGGGCACACGGGCTCCGGGAAGTCGACGCTTATGCAGCATCTCAACGGCCTGCTGCGCCCGACGCAGGGGCAGGTGCTCTTCGACGGGCAGGACATTTTTCAGTCGAAGGAATTTACGCGCTCCATCCGCTTCAAGGTCGGGCTCGTGTTCCAGTATCCGGAATACCAGCTCTTTGAGGAGACCGTCCGGCGCGACATCGCCTTCGGCCCGCGCAACATGGGACTTCCTGACGACGAGATCGCCCGCCGCGTCGAGCGCGCTGCGGGCTTTGCGGGGCTGACGGCCGAGCAGCTTGACCGCTCGCCGTTCGACCTTTCCGGCGGACAGAAGCGCCGCGCGGCTATCGCGGGCGTCATCGCCATGGAGCCGGACGTGCTCATTCTGGACGAGCCGACGGCCGGGCTCGATCCCGTCGGCAGTGAGAGCGTTCTGAAGAACATCTGCGACTATCAGAAGGCCACGAACGCGACGATCCTGATGGTCAGCCACTCCATGGAGGAGGTCGCCGAGACGGCCGACCGCCTCGTCGTGCTCGACCACGGCCGCATCGCCATGCAGGGCGCGCCGCGCGAGGTCTTTTCCCGCGCGGACGAGCTTGTGAGGATCGGCCTCGACGTGCCGATGGTCACGTCCGTTATGCTGCGGCTGCGCGAGCTGGGGCTTGACGTCGACCCGTCCGTTTTCACGATGGAGCAGGCCGTCTCAGCGCTGCTGCAGCTGCGGGAGGGCCGGCCATGCTGAAGGACATCACGCTCGGACAGTATTTCCCCGGCAATACGCTGCTGCACCGGCTCGACCCGCGCACGAAGCTCGTCGCGGTCATCGGCTACATCGTGGCGCTGTTTCTTGCCAAGTGGTTCATTTCCTACGGACTGATGTTCGCGTTTCTGGCCTTGTGCATCGCGGTCAGCCGCATCAGACTCAAAACGATGCTGCGCGGGCTCAAGCCGCTCGTCATCGTCATTCTTCTCACGGCGCTGCTCAATGTCCTCTACACGGGCGGAGAGCACGTCATTGCAAAGTTCTGGGTGTTCACCATTTCCCGCGAGGGCGTCCGGACCGCGTTTTTTATGGTCATCCGCATCATTATGCTCGTCATGGGGACGTTCCTGCTGACGTACACGACCTCGCCCATCGCGCTGACCGACGGCATCGAGAGCCTGCTCGGGCCGCTCAAGAAGATCCGTGTTCCGGTGCACGAGCTGGCGATGGTCATGTCCATCGCGCTGCGCTTTATCCCGACGCTCATCGAGGAGACGGACAAGATCATCTCCGCGCAGAAGGCGCGCGGCGCCGATTTCGAGTCCGGCAGCCTCATCCGGCGCGCCAAGGCGCTCATTCCCGTGCTCGTGCCGCTGTTCATCAGCGCGTTCCGCCGCGCAGACGAGCTGGCCACAGCCATGGAGTGCCGCTGCTACCACGGCGGCGAGGGCCGCACGCGCATGAAGCAGCTGCGCTACGGAAAAGCGGACGCAGCGGCGTATTTTACATGCGCGGCGCTCATTGCGGCCGTCGTCACGCTGCGCCGGTTCGGCTTGTAGGAGGCATTATGCGCAACATCGCACTGCAACTGATGTATGACGGCACGGCCTATCACGGCTGGCAGGTCCAGAAGACGGAGGTCACGGTCGGGCAGACGCTCGAGCGCGCGGCCAGCGCCGTCTGCGATCACCCCGTGAAGATGGTCGGCTGCGGCCGCACGGACGCGGGCGTCCACGCCAGGGTCTACATCGCCAATTTCCACACGACCTCGCGCATCCCGGCTGAGCGGCTGCCGCTCGCGCTCAACACGCACCTGCCCGGCGACATCGCCGTGCTGCGCGCGTTCGACGTGCACGACGGATTCAACGCCATCGGCTCGTGCGTGCGCAAGGAGTATACGTATCTCATTTATAATACCCGCCTGCGTGACCCGTTTTATGTCAACCGCGCGTGGTTCTATCCGCGCCCGCTCGACGAACGCATCATGCAGCAGGCCGCCTCGCAGTTTGTCGGAACGCACGACTTCGCCGCCGTGCGCTCCGTCGGGACCGAGACGCGCACGACGGTACGCACCGTGTACCATTTCAACGTCGAGCGCCATGGCGAGATGATCGAGCTGCGCGTGTGCGCAGACGGATTCCTCTACAATATGGTCCGCGCGATGACCGGCACGGTCGTCTACTGCGCGGAGGGCAAGATCGCGCCGGACGGCATCGGCGCGCTTCTGGCGTCCGGCGACCGCACCGCCGCCGGGCCGACCGTCCCGCCGGGCGGGCTTTATATGTCGCAGCTTTGGTATGACGACGGGGAGGCGAAATTCCATGTCGGAGGATAATATCACACGCATTTATCCCGAGCGAGAGCCGAAAAAGACATGGCTTCGCGTGCTCGCGGCCGTGCTGGCCGTTGCCGCGGTCACGGCCATTGTTGTGATCGTTCTGCTGCGCGGCGGCGTGAGCCTCGACGGCGTGCGGCGCTTTGTGCGCTACCTCGGCGTTTCGCGCTCGGATACAGACGGCCGGTTCGTCTATGACCAGCACAGCTCCAACGCCTATGCCGCAGCCGGCGACGGGCTTGCCGTCGCATCTGTCGGCGGCGTGACGGTCTTTGACAAAAACGGCGCCGAGCGCTACACCGCCGCGCGCAGCTTCTCCGCGCCGGCTGTGCAGTCCGGCGATTCGGTCACGCTTGCCTACGACATCGGCGGCACGGCGCTGCTCGCCATCGACCACTCGCGCGGCGTGACGGCGGACGTCACGGCCGGCGGCACGCTGCTTGATGCGGATATTTCCTCCGGCGGCGCCGTCGCGTACTGCGCCGTCGAGGACGGGAAAAAGACCGTTCTGACCATTCTGGACAGCAAGCAGCAGGAGATCTATAAATGGTATTCCTCCAGCAGCTTTTTAAGCCCTTGCGCCGTCTCAGAGCGCGGCGGGCAGGCCGCGGCCATCGCGGCGGGGCAGAGCGAGCACGCGTATGAGAGCACGCTCGAGCTCTTTGACACCGGCTCGCAGGACGATCCAGCGGCCATCTCGCTCGGCAATCTGCTTGTCTATGACCTTGACTACCTGACGGACAGCGACCTGTGCGCGGTCGGTGAGACGGAGGCCGTCTTTGCCGGCACGGATGGTACGCTGACGGGCCGGTACGACTACGGCGGGCGCTATCTGAAGGACTACTCGCTCGGAGGCGACGGATTTCTCACGCTTGCGCTGAATACATATCAGGCAGGCAGCCGCTACTCCGTCGTGACGGTCGACGCCGGAACGCTTGAGGCGAAGGAACTCTACCTCGGCATCGAGGTGCTCAGCGTCTCGGCGAGCGGGGCGTATCTGGCCGTGCTGACGGTCGACGGGCTGAACATCTACACGCAGGATCTGACGCTCTACGCGCAGCAGACCGACACAGGCGCGGCAACGCGCGTTTTGCAGCGCAGCGACGGGACGGCGCTGCTCATCTCGGGCAATTCGGCCTCGCTGTTTATCCCGTAATTTTGGAATTTGCTTTTTCTCAGTGTACCTGTTATGATACTGAAAAAATATTGTACCCTCTCTGCCCGGATGGGCAGACCCACAGCAGTTTTAAGGAGTTTTTGCCATGCAGCCAACGTTGTGTTCCAGATGCAAGAAAAACGTGGCCGTGATCTTCATCACCAAAATCGAAAACGGCACATCCAAAAATGAGGGGCTTTGCCTCAAGTGCGCCAAGGAGCTGAACATCAAGCCGGTGGAGGATCTGATGCAGAAAATGGGCATCAGCGAGGAGGACCTCGACAGTCTGTCCGGCGAGATGCTCGAGGCGCTCGGCGGCGAGGATGCCCTCACAGTCCCGGAGGAAGAACCCGAGGGCGACGAGGACAGCAGCCAGACTGCGACGTTCCCGTTCCTCAACAAGCTCTTCTCGTCGGGCGACGCCCAGCCGGCGCCGCCCCCGCGCGAGCCGAAGGAATCGCGCGAGAGCGGAAAATCCGCATCCGCGCGCGGCTCAAAAAAGAAGAAGTTCCTCGAGACGTACTGCCAGAACCTTACGGACAAAGCCCGCGCCGGCGGCCTTGACCGCGTGATCGGACGCGAGATCGAGACCGAGCGCGTCATCCAGATCTTAAACCGCCGCCAGAAGAACAACCCTTGCCTCATCGGCGAGCCGGGCGTCGGCAAGACGGCCATCGCCGAGGGGCTGGCGCAGAAGATTGTCTCGGGCGACGTCCCGTTCAAGCTGCGCGACCGCGAGGTCTACCTGCTCGACATGACGGCCATGGTCGCCGGGACGCAGTTCCGCGGCCAGTTTGAAAGCCGCATGAAGAGCCTCATCGACGAGATCAAGAAGCTCGGCAATATCATCCTCGTCATCGACGAGGTGCACAACCTCGTCGGCGCGGGCGACGCCGAGGGCAGCATGAACGCCGCCAACATCCTAAAGCCTGCGCTCTCGCGCGGCGAGATCCAGGTCATCGGCGCGACGACGTTTGCCGAATACCGGAAATACATCGAAAAGGATGCTGCGCTCGAGCGCCGCTTCCAGCCCGTGACCGTTGCCGAGCCGACGGTGGACGAGGCGGTCGAGATCCTGCGCGGCATTGCACACTATTATGAGGACTACCACGGCGTGACCATCTCGCCCGAGATCGCGCGCCAGTGCGTCATTTTGTCCGAGCGGTACATCACCGACCGCTTTCTGCCCGACAAGGCCATCGACCTGCTCGACGAGGCGTGCTCGGACGTCAACCTGCGCAGCGCGTCCATCTCGCGTATTGCGCAGCTGCAGAAGGATCTTGACGACGTAAACCTCGAGATCGGCATGCTCGAGGAGACGCCGCGGCAGGAGAGCTATGAGCGCCTTGCCACGCTCCGCTCGCGCCGGTTCCAGATCGAGGGCGAGCTCGAGCCGCTCAAAAAGCAGCCCGCGCCCGCGCTGACCATCGACAACCTCGCGCGCATCATCGAGCTGTGGACGAAGATCCCGGCCAGCAAGATCCGAGAGCAGGAGTATGAGCAGCTGAAGAATCTGGAGGATCGTCTCAAGGAGCACATCATCGGTCAGGACGAGGCCGTCCACGCCGTTGCAACGGCCATCCGCCGCAGCCGCGCGGGCATCTCGGCCAAGCGCCGTCCGGTGTCGTTCATCTTCGTCGGCTCGACCGGCGTGGGAAAGACAGAGCTTGTCAAGCAGCTTGCGGCCGAGCTTTTTGACTCGACAGAGAATCTGTTCCGGCTCGATATGTCTGAGTATATGGAAAAGCACTCCGTCTCAAAGATCATCGGCTCGCCTCCGGGCTATGTCGGCTACGACGAGGCAGGCCAGCTGACCGAGAAGGTGCGCCGCAAGCCGTACTGCGTCATCCTGTTCGACGAGATCGAAAAGGCGCACCCGGACGTGCTGAACATCCTGCTCCAGATCCTCGACGACGGACGCATCACGGATGCGCATGGCCGCGTCGTGAACTTTGAAAACGCCGTCATCATCATGACGTCCAACGCCGGCTCCGACCGGAAGGACGGCTCCGTCGGCTTCGGCCGGAGCCTGAACGAGCTCAGCCGCGACAAGGCCATGAAGGCCCTCGGCGAGTTCCTGCGGCCGGAATTCCTCAACCGCGTCGACGAGGTCATCTGCTTCAACAAGCTTACGGAGGACAATTTCCGCGCCATCGCGGCCATTATGCTCGGCGAGCTGAAATCGGCCATGGCCGAGCACGGCGTCGACGTCACATGGGACGACAGCGTGCTGGATCTGCTGGCGGAAAAGTCATACTCGGCGACGTATGGCGCGCGCAATCTGCGCCGCACCGTCCAGAAGCTCATCGAGGATCCGATGGCCGAGAAGATCATCGACAGCTATCTCGAACCCGTCACCCGCATCGACCTTTCTGCGGAAAACGGCGAGCTGAAATTCAACTCGCTCTGAACAGACACAGGACGCCCTCCGACCGGCCGGTCGGAGGGCGTTTTACTATGCGGCAGAAACGGCGGTTGTGTTTGACTTTCCGACTGCGATTCGCTACAATAGACGCGCGACCGGGCCGGACAGCCGCGGGCGCGGGGAGAAATCTCCGCGAATGAGGAAAGTCCGGGCTCCACAGGGCAAGGATAACGGGTAACGCCCGCCGAAGGCGACTTCAGGAAAAGTGCAACA
>CAKTOF010000006.1 GCA_934589675.1 uncultured Oscillospiraceae bacterium | reverse complement strand
TTTCCATGGCGGGAGTGAATCCCGCCGGGAGCAATTCTCCGCTGGCGCTCCGAATTGACGCGCAAGGCGCGCCGGGCCCTTGCCCGGTATCGGTTCGCCGTCGGTGCATCGTAGGGGCGGATATTATCCGCCCGCCGGGTTTGCACCGCGGCGCGTACCATGAACGTAGGGCGGGATGACCCCATCCCGCCGGAGGCAGGCAGCAAAATTGCGGGACGCGCCAAAGCCTCCCCTGAAAGGGGAGGTGGCACGGCCGTCGAGCCATGACGGAGAGGTTTTCTGCGGCTTCGAATTTTCGAAGCGCTCTGCAAAACGCGGCCTTTTCACCTCTCAGTCGGCTCCGCCGACAGCTCCCCTTTCAGGGGAGCCTTCCGGATAGCGGGTTTCGCAATTGGCGCGGTGTGAACGCAGCAGCGCAGCCCGCCGGCGGGACGCGGTCATCCCGCCCTCTGATGCAGCCTTTGTACAAAATCCAACCTTACGTCGCCTTGCGGCGACAGCTCCCCTTACACAAGGGAGCCTTGGGTGCGCGCCCCTTTTTCGCCGCGTCCCCTTGACAGTCCCGCCCGCCGCATTGTAGAATCCAGTCAAAACACCGCAAAGGAGCGTCCGCCATGATCTCGCCGCACGACTTCATCCCGTTTGCCAATCAGCAGGAAAAATGCGCCCAGCTCCACCGCTGGGGGCTGCTCGGCGAGGGGCAGGACGCGCGCGAATACGTCTACACGGGCGCCTACACGGACACGCCCGTGCTTTGCTCCGTCGTCGGCGCCGCCGGGCGCGACGTTGCGGTCATCTCCGTCGCCGGGCAGACGCACTGCATCTACGCATCCTGTCTGGCTGAGATGCAGAAGGGCTATCTCTCCCGCTCGCTGCCGGAGACGTACGCCGTCGTTGACCTTGAGACGACGGGGCTGAGCGCCAAGCGCGACCAGATCATTGAGTTTGCCGCCATCCGCTATCACCTCGGGCAGGAGACCGCGCGGCTGTCGCTGCTCAGCCGTCCGAGCATCCCGCTGCGGCCGGAGATCACAAATCTCACGGGCATCACGCCGGAGATGCTGGAGGACGCGCCGCCGCTCGAGGCCGTGTTCCCCGCCATCGCCGATTTTCTGGGAAACGACGCCATCGTGGCGCACAACGCGCCGTTCGACACCGGCTTTCTGCGCGAGGCGTATGCTGCCATGGGCGTTCCGATGAATAACGCGTCCATCGACACCTTGAAGCTTGCACGCGCCGCGTTTCCCGCCATGCCGAACTACAAGCTGTCCACGCTCAAGCGCGAGCTCGGCATCCACGTCTCCGTCGCCCACCGCGCCATGCCCGACGTCGAGGCGACCGCCGCGCTTTTGCGGCTGTGCGTCAGCGAGCTGCTCAAAAAAGGCCGGAACGCCTGAACGTTCCGGCCTTTCTTATTTCCCCGCCGCCCGCACGATCATTGCGGCGACCTGCGCCCTTGTGGCGTAGCCGCCGGGACGGGAGCCGTCGGTGATGCCGCGGGTGATGGCGGTCTGCCATTCGTCCGCGAGCGCGGCGGACACGCTCGTGTTCTGCCCCTTGAGTGCAGCGGCCAGCTCCTCACGGACGATAGCGCGCAGCTGCTGCTCGGTCATGTCGATCTCCTCCTTTACCATGGTCAGAAAGCGCGCCCACGCCGCGCCGTCGCGCACGAGCGGCTCGGGGCAGAGCTTGCCCGTGACGTCGTAGTGGCGGATGACGCAGGTTTCGCTCAGGCCGTACTTCGTCAGAAGCTGCCGGACGAGCGCGGCGGCGCGTCTTTGCGTTGCGTTCGGGATCGTATACCGCCCGGAAATCTTCCGCGAGCACAGCTCGATGCCGATGCTGTTGGCGTTGCGGCAGGCCGGGTGGCGGTAGCGCTGCCCGGCCTCCGCGCCGCAGTGCCAGGCGGTGTCTGTTTCCGCGACGGACTGCCAGACCTCGCGCTCGTCGACGAAATAGTGCGCGCTCGTGCGCAGATTCCGCGTGCGGAAGTAATTGCAGTTGCCCTTGGCCGTGTCGCCGTCGCCGGCCGTGTAGTGGATGACGATGAACGCGATCTTCTGCGCCCGGCCGCGGCGGTAGTTGCTCGCGTCGGCAAGCAGCCGGTTCATTCGCGCACCGCCTGCGTCCCGAAGTAGAACGCGATGACCGTCGTGAACACGGTCAGAAATTCCTGCCCGCTCAGCCGCCCCTGCACACACAGGGCGGCGAACACCGCCGTCATCGTCACCGTGACGATGGACTTGACTGTGAGCAGCTTCGCCAGCCGCTCGAAAAATGCTTTGTTCATGGCTTCCTCCTTTCTGCGGGGCGCAAAAAGCCCCGCGCGCCTTGACAGGCGCGGCGGGGCGTGGTAGGATGAACGTAGAAAGGCGCTGCGACAAGCGGTCAGCCCTCAAAAATGATGATTGATCTAAGCGAGCTTAGAAACCGTCACTTGGCCGAGTGGCGGTTTCTGCTTTTTACGACGATCGTAACCGTAAACGGCCCGATATGTAGCGTAATCCGCATGAGCCCCACCCCCTTTCGGGTGGTGTGGCCGACCGCCTGCCTCCTGTAGCAGCGCCGATCATATCTTACCAGCGCCGCCGCAATTTGTCAATTCCTGCCGCCGCCCGAGCCGGGCGGCGGCTTTTTTCATTCAGTTCGCGTGTCGAAGCGGCAGGGCGTTGACCTCCCGCATGATGACGTCGGCGTCGCCGTTGCCGCCGAGGCCAGCGTGGTAGCTTTCGTGCATGGCGTTCAAAATGCGCCGGTCGTCAAAGTCGATCTCGCCCGCCGTGACATATTTCTGGCCGAGATAGCGGATGCGGTCGAGCATCACGATCTTCTGACTTTCCACCAGCGCGGCGAGCTTCGCATCGCGCGCCTTTTCGGCGTCGGTGCGTTCCTTTTCCGTCCTTTCGCGCCGCCTTGTCGCCGCGGCCGCATACGCGCACAGCACGCTCGCAGCAGCGGCGATGGCGGCGCAGATGATCTCCGTCATGCGTTGTCCCCCTTCCCTTTCGGGGCCGCGGTGCGCGCACTCCAGTCTATGCCCGCGTCCGCCGCGGCGTCCCCTTGTGTCAGCAGCGCGCCCAGCGCTTCCTCCACCTCCGGCGAGATGGGCGGGCGGATGCCCTGCTACGCCAGCCACATTGCCTCTTCCAGATCCATGGTTCGTTCCTCCTCTTTGGTATTGCGGCCGCAGCCGCTTTCATAGGTAGCGCCGTATGTGGGAAAAGTTGCACGAAACCGTCATACCACACGAAAATTTTTTCAAAAAAATTGCCCAGAGGACGGCCGCGGCCGTCCTCTGGGCTTTACGCCGCTGCGCGCGGCTGGTATAATCGAAGCAGGGCCGCACAGCGGCCGAACCTTGATCCGGGAGGCTGATCGTATGCAGCACGAGATCACATCATCCGTTCCCCTGCTCGACGAGCACGGCAATCTGACCGAGCCGGGCTTTGCCCGGCGCCTTCTTCCGGTCTATGACCGCAAAAAAGTCCGCTCCCGCCTGACCCGGCTGAAGGAGTGGGACTACTATTACATCGGCAACGACCGCTTCGGCGCCGCGCTGACCATTGCCGACAACGGCTACATGGGGCTGGACTCCGTCTCGTTTCTCTCGTTCACGGATGCGCCGTGGGAGATCACCAAAAGCGTCATGCGCGCCTTCCCGCTTGGCCGGACGGATCTTCCGGCCAGCTCGGATGCCGGTGTGAGTGCGAGCGCCGGGCGGCACCATCGCCTCACGTTCCGCACAGAGGGCGGCGAGCGCACGCTCTACGCGCACATGGACCGCTTCCGCGGCGAAGACGCCATCGACGTGCGCCTGACGCTCACGGACGAGCCGCGCGATTCCATGGTCATCTGCACGCCGTTTGAAAAGCCCGGCCATTTTTACTTCAATCAGAAGATCAACTGCCTGCGTGCCTCCGGCACGGTGACGCTCGGCGACGACGTCTATGTCTTCCGTCCGGACGAGTCGTTCGGCGTGCTCGACTGGGGCCGCGGCGTCTGGACGTATCACAACACATGGTACTGGGGCTCGGCGTCCGGCCTTTGCGGCGGCGTGCCGTTCGGGTTCAACATCGGCTACGGCTTCGGCGACACGTCGGCCGCGACGGAAAACATGCTCTTCTACGGCGGCCGCGCGCACAAGCTCTCCGCCGTCACGTTCCACATCCCGCAGTCGGGCGGCAAAGACGACTTCCTGCGCCCCTGGCGCTTTTCCAGCGACGACGGCCGCTTCGAGCTGGACTTCCGGCCTGTCATCGACCGCGCCGCCTGCACGGACTTCAAGCTGCTCAAAAGCGACCAGCATCAGGTGTTCGGCCGCTTCTCCGGCACCGTTGTCTTAGACGACGGCACGCGTCTTGCCGTATCCGACCTGTTCGGCTTTGCGGAAAAGGTCGAAAATAAGTGGTAAAAACCGGCCCGCCTTGTATAAGGCGGGCCGGTTTCACGCTTCTTCGATCTCCGCCGACATGACGGACACCTCGTACGCCACGCGTTTTTCGCTGCCGGTGTCGAGCGTTTTGATGTACTCTCGGCTCTGCAATCGTCCCGTGACGGTCAGGTGCGTGCCGACGGGCAGGTCGGCCGCCTGATGCGCCGTGCGGCCCCAGAGGATGCACGGCAGGTAGTCTGCGCGGCGGTACGGCCGGTTCACGGCGAGCATGATGTCGCAGATCTCGCGCCCGAGCGGCGTCCGCCGGAACACGGGCGCGCGGCAGAGCGCGCCGGATAAAAACACCTGATTGTCCGGCTCGCCCCCGCAGGCGCGCAGCGCGTCGCAGAACGCGGAAATGACGAGCTTGCGCCCGACGCCCTGCCGGTTGTTGAACGAGCGCAGCTGGCCCGTGACCTCGAGCAGCTCGCCGCCGGACAGGTCGACCGTCTCGAGCACCTGCTCCGGCGCGATGACGTCCAGCACGTCCACCGTCCCGCTCAGCCGCTCCACGCGCAGCGGGAACCGGAAAAAGCGCCGGCCGTGGTTCTCGTGAGAAAATGCAGGAAGCTGCGCCAGTTCGCCGCGCAGCAGGATCTTGTTGGCTGTATAGTCCATGCTTCCACCTCTCCGCTTGAATCTCCTGAGAAAACTCTATTCGCAGCCCGTCCGAAATATGCAGAAGGCCGCTGCCATCCGGCAGCGGCCTTTGTGCTGGCGCTGTTTTATTTTTCGGGCGCGTCCTGCGCCGGAACCTCTTCCGGCTCGTCCGGCGCGTCCGTCACGTCGGCGACGGCTCTTACGCCGTAGTAGCGATCCGTCCGCGTGTCGAGCCCCTTCTTGTCCAGCCGGGCGTTGATGATGTCGGCGAGCAGCGCATACAAAAACGCAAACGCCGGCACGCCGAGCAGCATGCCCGTAAAGCCGAACAGCCCGCCGGCCACCGTGATGGACACGACGACCCAGAAGCCCGTCAGCCCCGTCGCGTCGCCGAGGATGTGCGGCCCGATAACGTTGCCGTCAAGCTGCTGGAGCACGAGGACAAAGATGATAAAGTACAGGCACTGCAGCGGGCTGACAAACAGGATGAGGATCGCGCTCGGGATCGCGCCGATGTACGGGCCGAAGACCGGGATGACGTTCGTCACGCCGACGATCGTCGCGATGAGCACCGGATACGGCAGGCGCAGAATGCTCATGCCGATGAAGCACAGCACGCCGATGATGAGCGAGTCCAGGATCTTGCCGCGGATAAACCCGCCGAAAATGCGATTGGCGCGGCGCGACAGCTGCAGGATGCGGTCGGCGCGCGCGGGCTTCCAGATGGCGATGACACACTTTTTCGCCTGCGCCAGAAAGCGGTCGCGCGAGGCGAGCAGATACACGGAGATAATAAGCCCGACGACGACAAACATGACCCACTTCACAACAGAGAACAGCGACGTCGTCACCGTGACCATGACCTTCTGCACCGTGCTCGTCAGGTCGTTTTTCATCCAATTTTCCAGCCACTCGTAAAACCGCGCAAGCACCGTATCTGCATAGCCCTTGAGCGTCGGCTGATTCTCAAAGAGCCGCGTGAGCCATGTGTGCGCCGTCTCATAATAGCCGGACAGGTTGGAGACGATGCCCGAGATCGTGTCGACAAGCTGCGGCAGCACCGTGCCGATGAACGCCCAGATGAGCAGCACGACGACCGCGAGCGCCGCCAGAATGCCGACGATGCGGCCGGCGAGCGCCGCGCGCCTTTCCGTGACGCCGCGCTTTTTCAGGAGCTTCCCGAGCCCGCCCTCCACCGCGCGCACAATGGGGTTGAGCAGATACGCAAACGCGAAGCCGTAGAGAATGGGCGAGAGGATGTACATCAGCGCGCGGAACGACGCCGCCACACCGGAGAAATTCGTCAGGATAATGACGGCAAACAGCAGCGCCAGCAGCGTCAGAAACGCCGTCAGCCCCCACTTGAAATAATGCTGGTTGTCCTCGCGCACGCGCCATCCCGCCTTCCACTTTTTGTTGTATAGCTTACTGTAACACGCCGTCCCCGCCCGCGTCAAGGAGCGGGCCGGATTTGTGCAAAAGTTCACGCTTTTTTCATGAAATGTCTGGCCGAGCGCCCTATAATCCTATATAATGATGTTTTAAGAAAGACGCTTTGCGCTTCAAGGGAGGACTGTCTTATGAAATACTGCAAGTCATGCGGCGCGCCGCTGCTTGACGGCTTCCGCTTCTGCATCGAGTGCGGCGCAACGGCCGACCCAGACGGCATCATCGACCGCCCGGAGGACGCCGCCAGGCCCGCGCCCGATCCGGCTCCGAATGCGTCCGGAATGCCGGCCTATGTGCCCGCGCCCGCTGCCGAGCCGGCGCCGCCGGCCGCGCCGGCCGCGCCTCCTTCCGCTCCCGCCGCGCCCGTGCGCCATGCCCCGGCCACCGCGCCGAAGGAAAAGGCCGCCGCCCCCGCCGGCCTTTTGAGCTTTGACGGCGCGTTTGTCGCGCTTTTGCTGTTCCTGCTGCCCGGCGTCGGGCTCATCACCGGCATCGTCTGGGCGCTCGGCGGCGCGAAGAATCCGAGCCGCAGAAATCTCGCCCGCGCCTACCTGCTGCTCGTGCTGGCGCTCTGCCTGTTCTTCGGCTGCATGGCGCTGCTGCTGCACCTGGTCGCCGGCGACCAGATGGCTCGCTTTTTTGAGCTGCTGCGCGCATGGATGCGCGCACAGTGACCCTCTCCCCGCTCTGCCCCTGCTCTGCCGTCCGCCGTCGGACGGCAGAGCATTTTTTTGCGTGCGAACCGTGTCGGCATTTGTGAATAAATCGCGCTGCGCCGTCGTATACGAATTTATGCAACCGTCCGATTTCAATACTCCGGGGCTGTACAATCTCCGCACAATATGGTATATTTTCTGTTGGCTTGTTTCGAGAATTTAACTGAAAGGGATGCAATTTTGTGAAAAAGTCAAAGTCCTGTGTTCCGTCCATCGTTGGTGCGCTCGTCGTCCAGCTTTGCGTCGGCATTCTCTACCTGTGGAGCGCCCTGCGCGCCGACATCGTCAAATCCTTCAACTGGAGCGACAGCGCGGCCGGGATGGTCTCGTCGTACATGATCTTCGCGTTCGTGTTCGGCAACCTCATCGGCGGCTTCATCAACGATAAAAAAGGCCCGAAGCTCACATGCGTGCTCGGCGTCATTCTCTTCTCGCTCGGCGTCGGCCTGACGGCTCTGCTCACGCCTGCGACCGTCGGCCTGCTCAACGTCACCTACGCCGTCATGGCCGGCCTCGGCTCCGGCTTTGCCTACGGCGCGTGCATCTCCTGCATCCAGAAGTGGCTTCCGCACAAGCGCGGCCTTGCCTCCGGCCTGGCGTGCAGCGCGTTCGGCCTTTCGACCGTCGTGTTCACCCCGCTGTCCACCGTGCTCATGGACCAGTTCCGCAATGCAGACGGCATCGTGAGCTTCACGCCGGTGTTCCTCATCCTCGCGGGCGTATTCGCCGTGCTCGGCCTGGTCGCGTGCATCTTCATCACGCTGCCGGATGAAGAATATCTCAAGAAGCTCAACCTCCCGGCCTCCGCGACGACGGGCGCCGTGAACTTCACGCTCGGCCAGTCCATGAAGACCCCGGCGTTCTGGGCGCTGTTCTTCTCCATCTTCTTCATCAACGGCACGTGGAACCTGTGTGTGCCGCTCATCAAGAACCTCGGCATCGTCCGCGGCCTGACGCCGGCCACCGCCGTGTTCTGCGTCTCGTTCACCGGCATCACGAACGCCGCCGGCCGCCTCATCATGGCCTCGCTGTCCGATAAGCTCGGCCGCTCGAACACGATGTACGTCCTGTGCGCCATCACGCTGCTCGGCGCGATCCTCATGACGTTCATCACCGGCTACGGCTACTTCGTGACCATCGCGCTCATCGCCTTTGCCTACGGCGGCCCGTCCGCCCTGAACGCCGCGCTGTGCACCGACCTGTTCGGGCCGAAGAACTCCGGCACGAACTACGGCGTCGCGATGCTCGCGCTCGGCTTCAGCTCCATCTTCTTCAACTTCATCGCCAACTCCATCATCAAGGCGTCGGTCAACGTCGAGGCCGCCACGGCCGTCGGCATCATGCCCACGTTCATCATGGGCGCCGTCACCGCCGTCATCCCGGTATTCCTGATGCTCTACATCAACAACTACCTCAAAAAGCGCAAGGCTTGATAACAAAAAAGATGCGTCCCGATGGGACGCATCTTTTTTCTTGGAATGCAGGGCTGATCGGCCTGTAAAAGAGGCTCCGCGTCCCGGATGGGACGCGGAGCTCCTTATTTCTCTTCCGGCTTCTTCGGCTCAAGCTTGTGCTTGATTCCCTTCTTGTCCATGATATACGTGTTGTCCAGCTGCGCGGTCAGATTTTCGCGGACAGAGGCGACGTAGAGCCGGCGAAGCTCCGCACGCTCGGCGGTCTCCTCCTCGGTCAGGCCCTCAGTTTTGGCCTTTTTGGCAAGCGCGTTGATGCGGTCGATTTGTTCCTGGCTGATCATAAGAATCCCCTCACAGATATTTCAGAATCGTCACGGCCGTGCGGCCCTTGCGCGTCGTCCCGTCGACGGAGGCGAGCTTCAGCCGCCCCTGCCCGCGCACGGAGATGACGCTGCCCGGCGCGACGGCCTTGTCCGGCTTCTCGCACGGCAGATGCTCGAGCGTCACCGCGCCGCGGCGGATGAGCTCGGCGGCCGATGAGCGGCTTAAATTGCACCCGGCGGCCACGATGCTGTCAAGCCGGAGCGCCGAGACGCTCTCGCGCTTTTCCTGCACACGGACGGGCGGGACGACGATCTCGTCAAAGCAGATCTCAGACAGCGAAAGCTGCGCGCGCCCCGCGCTTGTGAGATTCTGCAAAACGTAGGGCAGAATCTCGCGCGTGACGAGAAAATCGCACCGCCCCTGCCCGACGTAGAGGTCGCCGACCGTCTCGCGCTTGATGCCGCTGCCCATTAAGCTGCCGAGCAGGTCGCGGTGCGAGATGGCGTCCTGTGCGCGAAAGACCGCGCGCACGGCGGCGATGGGGCTATCCTCGCCGGATAAATAGCGCTCGTCCAGATAGTCCGGCAAAAAGCAGCAGACGGCACGCTCGGCATCCTCCGCGCCGCCGAAAAAGTGAAAGTCCGCGCATCCGGCCGCGCGCAGCATCGGCTCGATGAGCGCCTGCTCGCGCGCCGTCAGAAAATTCGTCGCGGCCGGGATGTTTCGCCGCTCAGCGGCGGCCATTTTATCAAGCACCCGCGCGAAGAGGAGCTTGTCCTCGTCCGACTGGGCAAATTTTGCGATGAGTTCCGATTTTTCCATTGCAGCACCTTCCATGCGTTATCTTATCACGGCGCGGCGTGCCGCGCAATTGACATTTTGCCGCAAATCCGATACCATGAGCTGTAAAGGGGCTGATTTTATGGCGACAGAACAGATCCGCGCCGCCTGCCGCGGCTGCCACGGCGGGTGTATGCACATCCTGACCGTCGAGGACGGCCGCGTCACGCGCGTCCGGCCCGATCCGGACGGGCCGCTGAACCGCGGCCACGCCTGCGTCAAGGGCATGAGCATCCTCGAGCAGATGTACCACCCCGACCGTCTGACGCAGCCCATGCGCCGCATCGGCGCGCGCGGCAGCGGCAAATGGGAACCAATCAGCTGGGACGAGGCCTACGACGAGATCGCCCAAAAGCTCGGCGATCTCTCCAGGGACTACGGCCCTGAATCCATCGCGCTCATCTCCGGCACGGGGCGGCACCACCTCGCGCAGTTCTGGCGCTTCGGCAACGTGCTCGGCACGCCGAACGCGACGTCGTCCGGCGCGCTCATCTGCCTCGGCCCGCGCAAGAACGCGGGCGACTTTACGGCGGGCTTATTCGCGGGCGTGGACTATTACGGCGAGCAGAAGCCCGCAGGCATCCTCGTCTGGGGCGCAAACCCGGCCGTGAGCGGCGCGGACGGCGAGCTGCAGTGGCACATTCAGGACGCGGCAAAACGCGGCGCGCACCTCGTCGTCGTCGACCCGCAGCCAACGAAGCTGGCGCGTCAGGCCGACGTCTGGCTCCGCCTTCGCCCCGGCACGGACGGCGCGCTCGCGCTCGGCATCCTGAACGTCCTTATTTCGGAAAACCTCTGCGACCGCGACTTTGTCGAAAACTGGACCTACGGCTTCGATGCGCTCGCCGCGCGCTGCCGGGAGTACGATCTTGACCGCGTGAGCGAGATCACCTGGGTCCCGAAGGAGCAGATCGTGCAGGCCGCGCATCTGCTCGCCGAGGTCAAGCCGTTCTCGCTTGAATGGGGCACCGGCGTCGAGCAGACGCCGAACGCCATCCACACCTGCCGCGCCATTTTCATGATCCCGGCGCTCACGGGCAACTACGACGTCCCCGGCGGCTTTGTCGAGAGCATGGAGATCGCCCCGACGGCCGACCCGCTCTTTGACCGGCTCTGCCCCGAGATGATGAAAAAGTGCATCTCCGGCGGCTACCCGCTCAACGACGGCACCATGACGCCGAAGCTCTTCGCGCACCCGTACCTGACGCTCGACGCCATCTGCACGGGCAAGCCCTACAAGATCCGCGCGCTGCTCTCGCACGCGAACAACACGCTTTTGTCCGTGCCGGACAGCCTGCACAGCTACGAATGCCTCAAGGAGCTGGAATTTTTCGTCTACATGGACTTTTTTATGACGCCGACGGCGGAGCTTGCCGACATTGTCCTGCCCGCCGCGCTCTGGCCGGAGATCGACAGCGTGTACTGCATGCCCGAGTTCGGCGATCAGGCCGCGCTTTGCATGCGCAAGGCCGCGCAGGTCGGGCAGTGCAAATCCGACGAGGACTTTTTCCTCGAGCTGTGCCGGCGCATGGGCCTTGACTACGGCGCGGCGAGCCAGCGCGAAATTTTGGACGCGAGCCTCGCCGAGATGGGCCGCCGCCGTCCGGAATACGCCGGGATCGACTTTGACCGCTTCGCCGAGCTCGGCTATATCGAGCCCGAGCGCACCTATTATAATTACAAGCGCCGCGGCGGCTTCCGCACGCCGTCGGGCAAGTTCGAGCTCTGGTCGCACATCATGGCGGACGCCGGGCAGGATCCGCTTCCCATCTGGACGGAGCTGCCCGAAAGCCCGGTGAGCCGCCCCGAGCTTCTGCCCCGCTATCCCCTCGTCCTGACGACGGGCAGCCGGCTCCAGCCGTATTTTATCTCCAATAACCGCCAGATCCGCTCACTGCGCCGCCTTGCCCCGTTCCCGACCGTGACGCTCCACCCGGACGCCGCCGCGGCCGCGGGCATTTCTGAGGGCGACTGGATCTGGATCGAAACTGCGCGCGGCCGCATTACGCAGCGCGCGCATCTCGAGCCGGAGATAGACCCGCGCGTCGTCAACTGCGAGATGGGCTGGTGGTACCCCGAGGCCGGCGCGCCGGAGTACGACTGGGCGCTGTCCAACGCGAACGTCCTGACCGTCGGCGCCCCGCCGTGCGACCCCGTCGGCGGCGCGTACCAGCTGCGCGGTCTGCTCTGCCGCGTGTATCCAAATCCGGACGGAGCGGCCATTGAAGCGCGCTATGAAGCATGGATGAAGGAGGCGCCCCATGGAGCATAAACACCGTGTCAGCAGGACGCGCACCCGCATCGCGGTCATTCTGCTCGGCGTCTTTGCTGCGCTCATGCTCGCAAGCGGCATCTCCGGCAGCCCCGTACCCATGTACGCCGCCTTCGCCGTGCTCGCCGCGACGGCCATTCTCATCCTGTACACGTCCCGCTGCCCGAACTGCGGCGCAACCTTCCGCGGTCTCCGCTGGAAAAAATCCGCCGGCTTCTGCGTGCAGTGCGGCCAGCGCATCCGCTTCGACGATGAGCCGGGCGGCGAGGAAGATGACGAAGCCTGAAAAAAATCCCGCCGGGGCTGCGTGCTCCGGCGGGTAAATTT
This sequence comes from uncultured Oscillospiraceae bacterium, assembly GCA_934589675.1. Classification (GTDB taxonomy): domain Bacteria; phylum Bacillota; class Clostridia; order Oscillospirales; family Oscillospiraceae; genus CAKTOF01. The sequence goes on along the minus strand of CAKTOF010000006.1, from coordinate 135,638 downwards.
TTATGTGTCCGCGTCCTCCTGATCGTTCAGGCGCGCTTCGAGCGCCTCCTGCTTGTCCAGAATGGCCGTGACCTTGTCGTAGAGATCCTCGATCATGATCTCGGTCTTGAGGTTGACCTTGTAGTCATTTTCGGCGCGGCGGCGGTCTTTTTCCTCCTGCCGGTTCTGGCTCATCATGATGAGCGGCGCCTGAATGGCCGCCACGCACGAGAGCACGAGGTTGAGCAGGATAAACGGATACGGGTCGAACGCGCGCGACGCGAGCAGCACGTTGATGACCATCCACGCGACGAGCACGCCCGTGAACGAGAAGATGAACGCCCAACTTCCGGCAAAGCGGGCGATGGCGTCCGCCGCGCGCTGGCCGAGCGTGTATTTTTCCTTGGCCGGGTTTGCGGAGATCTTGCTGTCCGCCAGCAGGCCGAGCACCTCGTCGTCGCTCATGTCCCGCCGGATGTCCGTCAGGACCTCCTCGAGCAGCTTCCGGTTCTCTTTCATGGCACCATGCCCCTTTTGCGCGTTTTTCCCTATTATATCCAACGCCCCGCGCCCGGTCAAGCGAAAAAACACGGCGCGGGAGACCCGCGCCGCGCCGGTTTTAATCCAGACTGTTCAGATAATCCACCGCGCTCTGCCCCGCGACAAAGCTGCCCGCGAGGGCCCAGTTCATGTCGTTGATGAACTGGCGCTTGATGCCGCCGAGGTTCACGTGGCGGCCGGAGGCAAAGTCGCCGACGACGTAAAGCCCCTCGACCGTGCCGCCATCTTTTGCGTAGGCCTGCATATCCGGGTTGACCTTTACGCCGCCGAACGCGCCGTCCGTCGCCGTGAAGCCGCCGACGGCGTAGAACGGGCCGTCCGTGAGCGGGACGAGCGTGTCGGCCGGCTTGTAAAAGCCCCAGTCCATGCCACCTTCGCAATAGGAATTGTACTCCGCGATCTCCGCCCTCAGCCCTTCGGCGTCGATGCCCGTCATTGCGGCAAGCTCATCCAGCGTGTCGGCCTTATAGCACGCTTTTTCCTTCGCCGCGGCCGCGTCGAGGTCGGCGTGGACGGCGTCCATCGTGTCCGGGAGCCTCAGCCCGGCGAAGAGCGGATCGGCGATCTCGTACCCGCCGCCGCCGCGCTCAAAGGCCGTCCTGAGGACGTTTTCGCTGAATACGGCGAATACATAGCCCTTCGGCTGCGCCATGGAGACGTGCCCGGCGTCGAACTGATCCATGTGGCCGATGATGGGATCGGACGTATAGCGGCGGCCGTGATAGTTGACGGAAATGGCATACGGCGAGACGCTCATGGCGGAATACGCCTGGCTCTTGACCATATAGAGCGGCCCCATCAGGCGCAGGCAGAAGCTGTCATAGTCAATAAATGCGCCGACCTTTTCCATGAGCGGCAGCGCGTCGCCCGTATAGGCCGGGTTCGTGTGCGGCGACTGCCCCATGTCGACGTCGAAGAAGCCGGGGCAGACCTTCTCCGTGATCTCGCGGTTGCGCACCCACGCGCCCGTCGCAATGAGGCACGCGCGGCACGAAACGCGGACATACCCGTCGGGCGTCTGGGCGATGAGCGCGGTGATCTTTCCATTTTCGACCTCGCAGTCGACGACGCGGTGCTCCGTCAGCACGTCGATGCCGAGCTCCGGGCATTTTGCATGGAGCTTGTTCACGACCATTTTGCCGAAGCCGTTGTGCTGGCTGCCATACTGCGGGCCGAGCGGGCCGGATTCATCGTCAAAGACGTAGCGGCCGACGAAAAATTCGTCCGCAACGCCGGGGTTGAGGTCGCAGAACCAGTCGAACATCTCGCCCGTGGCGCGCAGCGTGTTCGTCACGAGCTTCGGCTCGATGCGCCAGTAGCACTCGTCGAGCATTTTGCGCGCGAACTCGGCCGTGACGTCCGGAAGATCCCGCTCCTTCTGCCAGCGGCTGCCGAACGTGCGCATCGTGCTGGCAAACAGCATCCCGCCGCCGACGAGCTTCGTCTTTTCCAGAACGATGACCTTCTTCCCGGCCATGGCCGCGCGCACCGCCGCGACCATGCCACTGCCGCTGCCGGCTACGACGAGGTCGCACGAGCGCTCCGCGATGAAATCATACATATCCGTCGCCTCCTGTTTTGTTGTATTGCAGATAATTTGTTTGCAGATAAGCAATTATACCATGCCTCACTGTGCAGAACAATTACAATTTATGCATAAGCCGCTGCAATTTTGTTCACTCTGCCATCATATCTTGCGTGTGGGCGCGCAGGCTGATACAATACGGGAAGAAGGAGGCGATGGGATGGACGCAACGCTGACGGGGCTGCTCATCCGCCGTGCGCGGCTGGAGCGAAGCTGGAGCCAGGCCGGGCTGTGCCGCGGCATCTGCGCGGTATCGTACCTTTCCAAGATCGAGCAGGGCAAGGCGGAGGCCGACCCGGCGCTCGTGGCGCTGCTGCTCGGCCGGCTGGAGCTTTCATGGGCCGCAGAGGACTGGACACCGGCGCAGCAGGCGCAGCTTGACGCGTGGTATGACGCCGTCTTTTCCGGCGAGATGCCGGCCGTGCCGGAGTCGCTTCTGCATTCGCCGCGCTTTCTCGACGCGATGCTCCTTCGCGCCTGGGCCGCGCAGAAGCCGGACGAAGCGGCGGAGGACTTTCTGCCCGCCATGGACGCGCGGCAGCGGACGCTGCATCTTCTCACGGCCGGGCGCTATGACGAGGCGCTGCAAGGCGGCCCCTGCGCGCTCGCGTGCACCGTTGCCGGCACGGCGGCCTATCGCCGGGGCGAGCATCTTCGCGCGCTCGAGCTGCTCGGCCGCGGCGGCGAGCTGGCGGCCGCAGACGGCCGCGCGGCCCTGATGCTCACCTGCCGCCTCGGCCTCGTGTGCTGCTGCAGCGACCTCGGCGACATTGCGCAGATGAATGCGCATGCCGCGCCCGCGCGGCGGCTGGCGAGGGCGATGGACGACACGGTCGCGCTCGAGATGATCGACTACAACCTCGCCGCCACGGCGCTCGAGCAGGGCCAGGCGGACGAAGCATACCGCTACTTTTCCGCGCTCAGGGAGCCGGGCGCGCTCGCGCTGCACAAGCTGGCCGTCTGCTGCGAGGCGCTCGGAAAACCGGACGAGGCCATGGCCGCGCTAAGCCGCGCCGAGGCCGCGCCGTGCTACCTGACGGGCGCGCAGCTGCGCGCGATGCTCGACCCCATCGCCTATCGGCTCGCGCACCCGGACTATCTGCATGATCCGGCCTACGGCGCGCTGCTGCTGGACGCATTTTCCCGCATCCGGAGCGAGCTGCCCAGCGGCTATGCGCAGTTTCACCTGCCGTGGGTCATCGCGTGGTACTCCGCCGCGCGGCAGTATAAGGCCGTGTGCGAGCTTTTGGTTGATTTTCCTGCATATCGCCGCTAAGGTCGGTTCTCCCGTCTGCTTTGGGTTCATTTTTCCCAAAACAGGCGGGTTCTTTTCTTTTACGGATCCTGCTATGATCATGGTAGTTTCAGGACACAGGAGGCTGCCATGAAAAATACACTTTGGACGCGCGACTATTCGCTTCTCATCGGCGCGACCGTGCTCGGTGCGGCGGGCGGCATCGCGGGCTCATTTGCGCTGTCGTTTCTCGTCTACGACGAGACGGGCAGCACGTTCGCCGCGGCGCTGCTCATCGCCATCCGCATCGTGCCGGGCTTTTTCCTGCCGCTCATCGCCGGGCCGATCTTAGACCGCCTGCCGCGCAAGGCCTTTCTCGTCGGCGGCGACGCAGTGGGCGGCGCGCTCTACGCGCTGATGGGGCTCTACCTTCTCTTCCGCGACTTTTCTTACACGGGCTATCTCGCGTTTTCTCTGCTGCTCTCGTGCCTCGGCGTATTCGATCAGCTGGCCTATGAGAGCATCTACCCCAGCCTGATCCCGGCCGGGTTCACGGAGAAGGGCTACACCGTCTCGTCCATGCTCTACCCCGTCGTGCAGGTCATCATGACGCCGCTGGCCGCCGTGCTGCTTCGCTCCATCGGCGTCGGGCGCATTTTGCTCGTGCAGGGCGCGCTGTCCATCGCCGCCGCGCTTCTGGAAAGCCGCATCCGCGTCCGCCCGCTCCCGCAGGAGGACGCATCCGCCCCGTTTTCCCTTCGCACCTGGGCCGGCGACCTGCGCGAGGCGGCGCGGTACTTAAAAAGCGAGCCGGGCCTTCGCGCCATCTACGGCTACATGGCCTTTACAAACGGCGCGGCCACGGGCGCGTCGCCGCTGCTCGTCGCGTTTTTCCGCACGGCGCCGGGCTTCACGGCGGCCATGTACTCGTTTTTCTCCGCCGCGGAATTCTTAGGCCGCACGGTCGGCGGGCTGCTGCACTATTTCGTCCGCATTCCGGAAAAGCGGCGGTTCTCGTTCGCGTTTTTCGTCTATCAGTGCTACGAAGCCATGGACGCGTGCCTTCTGTGGCTTCCCTACCCGCTCATGCTCGCAAACCGCGCCGTGTGCGGCTTTCTCGGCGTGAACAGCGCGGCGCTGCGCCAGGCGGCCGTGCAGCGCTACATTCCGGAGCGGCTGCGAGCGCGCCTTGCCGCCCTCTCGTCCGTGCTGAGCTCATGCGTCTACTGCGTCCTGACGCTCGCCATCGGCGCGCTGGGCGAGCTTCTGCCCGCGCCCGTCTGCCTGACGGTCTGCGGCCTGACGACGAGCGCGGTGTGCTTTGCGACCGTCTTCCGCCGCCGCGCATCCGTGCGCGCCATCTATAACGCGCCGGACGCGGCGTGAATCTGAAAACTCATGCCTGCATCCTTCGGGCCGTTGTGCTATACTGAAACAAACCGTCGGGAGGGATGACCGTGTACTTTCAATATGGCGCAGAGGCGACCGGATACCTGGCAAAAAAGGACAAGCGCCTCGGCAAAATCATCGCGCGCATCGGCCCCATCGAGCGCGAGGTCGACCCCGACCTCTTTTCCGCCGTCGTGCACCACATCATCGGCCAGCAGATCTCCACGCGCGCGCAGCTCACAGTCTGGAACCGGATGCGGGCTGCGCTTGGGTCGGTGAACGCCGAGACGATCCTCGCCGCGGGCGTGCCGAAGCTTCAAAGCCTCGGCATGACGTTCCGGAAGGCCGAATACATCACGGATTTCGCCGAAAAGGTGCGCGTGGGCGCGTTTGACCCGGCCGCTGTCGCCGCCATGCCGGATGCGGAGGCCATCGCAGCGCTCTCGTCGCTGCGCGGCGTCGGCGTCTGGACGGCGGAGATGATCTTGCTCTTCTGCCTCCAGCGGCCGGATATATTCAGCTTTGACGACCTCGCCATCCGCCGCGGCCTGCGCATGGTCTACCGCCACCGCACGATCACGCGGGCGCTGTTTGAGAAGTACCGCCGCCGCTTTTCGCCCTACGGCAGCGTCGCGAGCCTGTATCTCTGGGCCGTCTCCGGCGGCCCGATCCCGGAGCTGACCGATCCCGCGCCGAAGGCGAAAAAGCCGGTCAAAAAGGAGAAAAACGCATGATCACGATGGAATATCGATCCCCGCTCGGCCCGATGCTGCTCGCGGCGGACGAGGCCGGCCTGACGGGCACATGGTTTGAAGGGCAGAAATACTTCGCCCGCGGGCTTGCAGACGCGCGGCCCGGCACGTCGGACGCGCTGGCGCAGGCCGCGCGCTGGCTGGACGCCTATTTTTCCGGGCGCGAGCCAGGTCTTCTCCCGCCGCTCCGCCCGCGCGGCTCTCCGTTCCAGCTCGCCGTGTGGCAGAAGCTGCTCGAGATCCCCTACGGGCAGACGACGACCTACGGCGCCATCGCCCGCGCCGTGGCATCGGACGAAGGCCGCGCATCCGTCCCGGCGCAGGCCGTCGGCGGCGCGGTCGGGCGCAATCCGCTCTCCGTTTTCATTCCCTGCCACCGCGTCGTCGGCGCATCAGGCAGCCTGACCGGCTACGCCGGCGGCCTAGACCGCAAAATCGCACTGCTTGAGCTCGAGCACTGCAACATAGCGCACCCGCCTCGCCCCACAAGGGGCACCGAATGATAAAAATCCCCGAACCGATCCCGGTTCGGGGCGCAGCGGAGAATTATTCCATGCGGCATTCGCTTCCGCCGTTAAAGAATTGAAATGAGCACAAAATAAAAGACCCCCACCCGAAACGGATGGGGGTCTTTTATTTGGTGCGGCTGACGGGACTTGAACCCACACGCCCATTCAAGCACTAGCACCTCAAGCTAGCCTGTCTGCCAATTCCAGCACAGCCGCACATCGAAATAAGCTTGCAGCCTGAACGAGCAGGACTAATTATACCGCAAATGCGAGATTTGTCAACCGTTTTTTCAAAAGAATCCAAGGAATCTTTTTATATTGCGAAACCGCGCCGAATCTGCTATGATAAATGCAAACTGTTTACAGGCAGGAGGCGGGCGTTCATGCCGCGTTTTTTTCTTGCGCCGGAGCTGCTCACCTCAGGCTCTGCCCTGCTCACCGGCGAGCACGCCGCGCACGCGAAAGTCCTGCGCCTTCGCACGGGCGACCGCGTGACGCTGTGCGACGGCGCGGGCACGGACTACCCCGGATCGATCGAGTCGTCCGAGCCGGGCTGCTACCGCGTCACGCTCGACCCTGCGGAGCCGAGCGCCTCCGAGCCGGATGTCGCCGTGACGGTCTATATGGCCTTTTCCAAGGCCGACAAGCTTGAGCACGTCATCCAGAAGGCGACGGAGCTCGGCGCATCCGCCGTCATCGGCTTCCCGTCGGCGCGCTGCGTCGCGCGTCCGGATGAGCGCATCGCCAAAAAGCTCGACCGCTGGCAGAAGATCGCCCTGTCGGCCGCGGAGCAGTCCGGCCGCGGCCGCATCCCGCAGGTGCGCGCGCTCGGCTCCTACGCCGAGGCCGTCGCGGAGGCGGCGCAGGCCGACCTTCCGCTCTTCTTCTATGAAAACGAAAAAACCGTCCGCCTGTCGGGCGCCCTCTCCGGCCGCGCGCCGCACTCCGTCAGCCTCATGACCGGCCCGGAGGGCGGCTTTGAGCCTGCCGAGGTCGAGGCCGCAGAGCATGCCGGCCTTCAGAGCTGCTCGCTCGGCCCGCGCATCCTGCGCTGCGAGACGGCGCCGCTTTGCGCGCTGAGCGCCGTGATGTTCGCGCTCGGCCAGCTATAATTCTTAATGAGAAAACGACCCGCTTTCGGGAAAGGATGAATTTGCTCCATGGCAAAAAACAAAGGGAAAACCGTGTCGCCGCACGCAGACGACGAAACCGTAGTCTATAAGGTCATGGCCGCCGTCGCGGCTGCGTGCGCAGGCGTGTGCGCATTCATCCGCGTCAAGGCCGCCTACGCGAAGGCCGGCTCCATGCTCGCCGTCTCCCGCGGGCTTCTGGTCGCGCTCATCGTCTCGGCCGTGCTCACGGCCGTGTGCATCGGCGCAGCCGTGCTGCTCCGCCGGCGCAGGGCGCTGCGCTATGTGTTCGGCTTTGTCGCTGCGCTCGGTATCCTGACGGCCGTCTCCTGCGCGGCGCTGCGCGCCTACTGGGTCAGCGCGGCCACGGCATGCTACTATCTGTGGATCGCCGCCGCGCTGCTGTACAGCCTGTATCTGCTCTACCAGCGCGAGTTCTTCGTCATCGCGCTTCTGACGGCCGTTGCGGGCGGGACGTTTTATCTGCTCAGCCACTCCGTCCGCTCCACCGGCGCCATTGCGGCGACGGCCGTGCTTGTCGCGCTTGGCGTGCTCACGGCCATTTTGACGTTCCTGACCGCCCGCTCGGGCGGCTGCCTGACGCTCGGCAAAAAGAAGCTGTCCGTTTTCCCGGCAGGCTTTGCGCCGCTGCCGCTGTATCTGACCGCTGTGCTCTGGCCGCTGTGCGCGCTGTGCGCGCTCATCGTCGGCAGCGCGTTCGCCTATTACTGCATCTATGCTGCCGTCGGCGGGGCGCTCGTCGCCGTCTGTTACTACACAATCAAGCTTATGTGAGGCATAAGCCGCAGTCCATCAAGCCGCCTGACGGGGAGTTCCTCCCCGTCGGGCGTTTTCAAAGGGTGATATTTTTTGGAATACAAAATTGGCATTGACGTCGGCTCAACGACCGTCAAGGTCGTTGTGCTCTCCGAGCAAAACGACCTGCTCTACCGCAGCTATGAGCGCCACTTCTCACAGGTGCGCGAAAAAACATGCGAGCTGCTGGAAAAAGCGCGCGGCATTGTGGGCGGCAGCCCCGTCCGCGCCGTCATCACCGGCTCGGCCGGCCTCGGCATGGCGACGAGCGCCGGGGTCGACTTCGTGCAGGAGGTCTTTGCGACGGCCGAGGCCGTCGGCACGTTCCTGCCCGGCACAGACGCCGTCGTCGAGCTCGGCGGCGAGGACGCGAAGATCATCTTCTTCGGCGGCGCGCTCGAAGAGCGCATGAACGGCTCGTGCGCCGGCGGCACCGGCGCGTTCATCGACCAGATGGCCACGCTCATGAACGTCACGGCCGGCGAGCTCGACGCGCTCAGCGAGCACTACGAGAAGATCTACCCCATTGCCTCGCGCTGCGGCGTGTTCGCCAAGAGCGACATCCAGCCCATCCTGAATCAGGGCGGCCGCAAGGAGGACGTCGCGGCGTCCATTTTTCAGGCCGTCGTCGACCAGACGATCGCCGGCCTCGCGCAGGGGCGCGAGATCACAGGTCAGGTCGTCTTTCTCGGCGGCCCGCTGCACTTTCTGAAGGGTCTGCGCCGCCGCTTTCAGGAGACGCTGCATCTCGACGACGCGCACGCCATCTTCCCCGACGACGGCGACTGCTACGCCGCCATCGGCGCGGCGCTGTGCTCGAAGGGCTACGAGCCCACGACGTTTGACGCGCTCTACCACAAGCTCGACTCGTCCGTCGGCGACCGCGGCCTGACCGAGACGCTGCCGCCGCTTTTCGAAAATCAGGCCGAGTATGACGCATTCTGCGCCCGCCACAATGCCAACGCGCCGCAGCAGACGGACATCGGGACATATGAAGGCCGCGCCTGGCTCGGCGTGGACGCCGGCTCGACGACGACGAAGCTCGCCCTCGTCGACGAAAACGGCGGCCTGCTCTATACCTATTACGCCTCGAACAAGGGAAACCCCGTCTTGGTCGTGCTCGAGCAGCTGCGCCATATCTATGACCTCTGCGGTGACCGCATCACCATCGCCGGCGCAGCCGCGACGGGCTACGGTGAGGATCTCATCTGCGCTGCGTTCCGCTTTGACGACGGCCTCGTCGAGACGATGGCGCACTACACAGCCGCGAGCGCCTTCTCGCCCGACGTCGACTTCATCATCGACATCGGCGGGCAGGACATGAAGTGCTTCAAGGTCCGCAGCGGCGCCATTGACTCCATCATGTTAAACGAGGCCTGCTCGTCCGGCTGCGGCTCGTTCATCGAGACGTTCGCCCGCGCGCTCGGCTATGAGATCGCGGACTTCGCCCGCCTCGGCCTGTTCGCGCAGCACCCCGTGAACCTCGGCTCGCGCTGCACCGTGTTTATGAACAGCTCCGTCAAGCAGGCGCAGAAGGACGGCGCGAGCGTCGAGGACATCTCGGCCGGCCTATCCATCTCCATCGTGAAAAACGCCGTGTACAAGGTCATCCGCGCCGCCTCGGCCGACGACCTCGGAGAGCACATCGTCGTGCAGGGCGGCACGTTCCACAACGACGCCGTGCTGCGCGCGTTCGAGCTGGAAATGGGCCGCAGCGTCACCCGGCCGACCATCGCCGGCATCATGGGCGCCTACGGCGCGGCGCTCTACGCCCGCCGCCGCCATCCGGAGCACTCGACCATCCTCACGCGTGAGGAGCTCGCGTCGTTCTCGCACACCGCCAAGCCCATTACGTGCGGCGGCTGCACGAACCACTGCGCCCTGACCGTCAACACGTTTGACGGCGGCCGCCGCTTCATCTCCGGCAACCGCTGCCAGAAGCCGCTCGGCAAGGCAGCCGAGACGATGCCGAACCTTGCGCGCATCAAATACGGCATTCTGCGCGGCTATGAAAGTAAGCCCGGCCCGCGCGGCCGCGTCGGCCTGCCGATGGGGCTCAATTTCTACGAGAATCTGCCGTTTTATCACACGCTGCTCACGCACCTCGGCTTTGAGGTCGTGCTCAGCGAAGAGTCGTCCCGCGCGCTCTACGTCCGCGGCCAGCAGACCATCCCGTCCGACACGGTCTGCTACCCGGCCAAGCTCATGCACGGCCACATCATGAGTTTGCTGGATCAGGGCGTGGACACGATCTTCTACCCCTGCGGCTCTTATAACTTCGACGAGCACATCGGCGACAACAATTATAACTGCCCCGTCGTCGCCTACTACCCCGAGCTTCTCGACGCGAACATGCCGCAGCTGAAAAATGTAAAATTCCTGCACCCGTACCTCGGGCTGCACCGCAGGAAGGACTGCGAAAAGACGCTGTGCGCGCTTATGCACAGCGAGTTCGGCATTGCGCCGAAGCAGACGAGCCAGGCCGTTCACGCTGCGTTCGCCGCGTATGACGACTACCGCCGCACCATCCACGAAAAGGGGCAGGAGATCATCCGCTTTGCGCGCGAGCACGGCAAGCGCATCCTTGTCCTCGCCGGCCGGCCGTACCACATCGACCCTGAAATCTGCCACGGCATCGACGAGCTGGCCGCGTCTTACGGCTTCTGCGTCCTGACCGAGGACGCCGTCTCCGGCGAGCTCGGCTATGAGTCGCGCCATGTGCTCAACCAGTGGTCGTATCACTCGCGCATGTACAACGCCGCGCGCTACGTCTGCACGCAGCCGGATATGGAATTTGTCCAGCTCGTCTCGTTCGGCTGCGGCACGGACGCCATCACGACCGACGAGCTGCGCGACATTTTAGAGTCGCACGGCAAGCTCTACACGCAGCTGAAGATCGACGAGATCACAAACCTCGGCGCAGTCCGCATCCGCCTGCGCAGCCTCATCGCCGCGCTCGACGCCCGCGAGGGCGTCTGAGGAAGTCCGAAGGAGGGAATACCTTGGCGCAGCTTATTTATGACGATACCGGCCGTCTGCTCTTCACCGAGGAGATGAAGGAAGAATACACGCTCTTTATCCCGCAGATGCTGCCCATCCATTTCGGTATGCTCAAAAAGTGCTTTGATCTTGAGGGCTACCATACCGTACAGCTCAACAACGACTCGCGCGCCGTCATTGACACGGGCCTGAAATATGTCCACAACGACACGTGCTATCCCGCCCTGCTCGTCATCGGCCAGCTCATTGACGCCGTGCAGCACGGCGGCTACGACCCGCACAAGGTCGCCCTGCTCATCACGCAGACGGGCGGCGGCTGCCGCGCGTCGAACTACATCCACCTGCTCCGCAAGGCGCTGGAAAAGGCAGGGCTGAGCTTTGTGCCCGTCGTGTCGCTCAACCTGTCCGGCCTCGAGAAAAACCCGGGCTTCAAGCTCTCGCCCAAGCTCATTTTCCGCATGATCTACGCCGTGTACTACGGCGACATGCTCATGTGGCTGGCCAACCAGTGCAAGCCCTATGAGGTCACGCCCGGCACGACCGACGCGCTCGTCGAGTCGTGGAAGGATCGCCTCGTGCGCGGCTTTGACGACCGCGGCAGCATGCGCCGGCGCACGTTCCGCAAGAACCTCGCCGCCATCGCCGCCGACTTTGCCGCCATCGAGCGCACGGGCGAGAAAAAGATCCCCGTCGGCATCGTCGGCGAGATCTTTGTGAAGTATTCCTCGCTCGGCAACAACAGCCTCGAGGACTTTCTGCTCTCCGAGGGCGCGGAGCCCGTCGTGCCCGGCCTTGCGGATTTTCTCATCTTCAAGGTGGACAACCGCAGCGTCGACGTCGACCTCTACGGCGGCAAGAAGCTCAAGAAGTTCGCCATGAACCTCGCCGAAAAATACGCCGGCGCGCTGCAGCACGACCTCATTGACGCCGTGGCAAAATACCCGGACTTCCGCGTCATGAAGCCGTTCTCGCACCTCAAAGAGGGCGTGCGCGGCTACCTCGGCTACGGCAACAAGATGGGCGAGGGCTGGCTCTTGACTGCCGAGATGCTCGACCTCATCGAGCTTGGCGTGCCGAACATCGTCTGCACGCAGCCGTTCGGCTGCCTGCCGAACCATGTGGCCGGCAAGGGCATGATCCGCAAGATCAAAGACGAGCACCCGGACTCGAACATCGTCGCCATCGACTACGACCCGAGCGCCACGCGCATCAATCAGGAAAACCGCATCAAGCTCATGCTCGCCAACGCCCAGCGCATCGAGAAAAAGGCCGACGAGGCCGTCCCCGTCTGACGCATATTGTCCGCCCCCTGCCCCATAGAAATTGGGACAGGGGGTGTTTTCTTTGTCCAAGCGCGGCTCTATCGTCCGCAGCACGCTGCTGCTCACGGCCGTGAACCTTGCCATGCGCGCGGCGGGCATGGTGTTTCAGGTTTTTCTCTCCCGCCGCGTCGGGACGGCCGGGCTCGGGCTTCTGACGCTGACGATGACCGTCGGCGTGCTGGCCATGACGGCCGGCGCGGGCGGCGTGCGCGTGGCGAGCATGTACCTGTGCGCGGCCGAGCACAGCCGCAGCCGCCCCGGCGGCGTGCGCGCGGCCATGCGCTGCTGCCTTCTCTACGGCCTTGCCGTCTCGTGTGCCGTCGGCGCGGCCGTGTTCGCGCTGTCCGGCTTTTTGGCGCGCGTCTGGCTGCTTGACGAGCGCGCAGCGTCCAGCCTGCGCATCATCGGCGCGTTTTTGCCCGTCACATGCCTGTGGGGCGTGTTCGGCGGCTATTTCACGGCCGTCGGCAAGGTCGGCCGGCTCGTGGCCGTCGAGCTGTTCGAGCGTGCCTGCTCCATGGCGCTGACGGCGGCGGCGCTCGTGCTTTGGGCAGGCGGCGACACCGAGCGATCCTGCATGGCCATCATCGGCGGCAGCAGCGCGTCCTCCGCGCTCTCGCTTGTCGTCATTGCGGCGCTCTACCGGCGCGAGATCGCCGGCCGCGGCGCGCCCCGCGCGCCCGGCATGGGACGGCGGCTCGTCCGGCTCGCCGTGCCGCTCGGCCTTGCCGACTGCCTGCGCAGTGGCCTGTCCACGCTTGAGCACCTGCTCATCCCGCGCGGGCTGACGGGCGCGGACGGGTCGTATGAATCGTCGCTCGCGGCCTACGGGACGATCCACGGCATGGTGTTCCCCGTGCTGATGTTCCCGGCGTGCGTTTTATACTCGCTGAGCGACCTGCTCGTGCCGGAGCTGGCCGGCGCGGCCGCGGCCGGGCGCACGCGGCGCATCCGGGGGCTTGCGCGGCGCTGTCTTCGCACAACGGTTCTGTTTTCCTGCGCCGTATCCGGCGCGCTTTTCGTCTCGGCGCAGCCGCTCGGGCTTCTTGTCTACCGCAGCGCAGATGCGGGGCTATACCTCGCGCTCTTTGCGCCGCTCGTGCCCATGCTCTATCTCGACGCCATCATCGACGGGATGCTCAAGGGCCTCGGCGAGCAGGTCTACTGCGTCCGCTGCAATACGCTTACGAGCCTTCTCGACGTGCTGCTCCTGCTCACGCTGCTGCCGCGCTATGGGATCGGCGGGTATTTTTTCAGCTTTACGGCCACGCACGCCGTCAACTTTTTCCTGTCCGCCGCGCGCCTGCTGCGCGTAACGGACTACGACCTCGCGCCGGGCCATCTCGCACGCGCCGCGCTTTCGGCGCTTGGCGCGGGCGCGGCGGCGCTTATCGTCCGCGCGGCGCTGCCGCCGCTGCCGCCGTTCTGGCGTGCGGCCGCGCCGGCCGGTGCCTATCTTGCCGCATTCTGGGCGCTGGCCCGCCTGACCGGCGCGCTGGAGCCGGGGGCGCTATCCTCCCTGCTCGCGCCGCTGCGAAGGCAAAAATAAAGCGCCGCGCGAAGGATCCTCTCCTCGCGCGGCGCTAATTTTATGCGGTTACGGCCGCTCGGCCGCGGCAGCGATCGCCAGCTCGGCCAGCACGCGCGACGCCGTCGGGACGACCGACTCGTCGATGTCGAACCGGCCGCTGTGGTGCGGCGCGGCAATGGGCGTGCCGTACATGAGCTCAGCCGCCTTGCCGCCCCGCGCCTTCACATGGCGCATCATGAGCGCGACGTCCTCGCACGCGCCGAAATATGCCGTCGGCTCCACGCGCCGGACGCCCGGAACGCCGGACGCGATGCGCGAGATCAGCGGTGTGAGCGCCGGATCGCTCTCGGCGCTCTCGGCGCGCATGACGATCTCCCGCTCGTATGTGCAGCCGTACATCTCCGCCGCCGCGCGGCAGACGCGGTCGGCCGAGGTCTCCATGTACTCGTTGATCTGCGTCGTGATCCCGCGCGTCTCGCAGCACATCTCGGCCTCGGCCGGGACAACGTTGCGCGCCGAGCCGCCGCGGATCGTGCCGACGTTCACACGGCTGGCGCCGTCTGCGTGGCGCGGAATGGCCAGCATATTGAGCGTGGCGCATGCCGCCGCGGCCACCGCGTTGCGCCCGAGCTGCGGCGAGGCGCCGGAGTGCGCGCTGCGCCCTAAAAACCGCACGTTGAACTTCGTCGAAGCCAGAATGCCCGTGCAGCCGGCGGCGATCACGCCGGACTCGAGCAGATTCAGCCCCACGTGGCCGCCGAAAAAGTAATCCGCATCGTCGAGCAGACCCGCGCCGATGAAGCTGACCGCGCCGCGCATGATCTCCTCGGACGGCTGAAACAGGATCCGCACGCGCCCGCAGAGCTCGCTGCGCCGCGCCTGCAAAATGAGCGCCGCGCCCACGCCGATGGCCGCGTGCGCGTCATGCCCGCACGCGTGCATATTGCCGCCATAGCACGAGGCAAAGCCGAGCCGGGCCGGGATATGGTCGTCCGACGCGTCCTCCTGCACGGCCAGCGCGTCGATATCCACGCGCAGCACGACGGTCGGCCCCGGCTTTTCGCCCTCGATCTCAGCGGCCAGCCCCGTATACCCGCCGGCGAGCTTTGCCAGAACGGCCGGGTCCGCCCCGTCCTCCTCCGCGCGCGCAAGGCACATCGCGTCTGTCTGCGCATCCGGAAGCTGCTCGCGCAGCGTGTGCAGCTCCGGTCCGTACTTCACCGCGATGCCCGCGCGCGCAAGGCGCGAGGCGATGACGGCCGTTGTCCGGTATTCCGTCCACGCCGTCTCCGGGTGGGCGTGCAGGTCGCGCCGCAGGGCGATAAGCTCCTGCCCGAGCGCGTTATATTCGACGCTTGTCATTGGGATCATCCTCTCTTTTGTTCTGCTTCTATCATAAACAGCATCTTAAAAATGTCAACCGTTTGCGCGTTGACACCGGCCGCGTGCAATGATAGGATAGTCCCGGCGGGACACCGCACACGAGGCCCTTTTCAGGAGGCGCACCATGCAGACAACACCCGACGCGCTGAGCATCGCGCTCGACATCGGCGAAGCCATGCTCCGCAGCGGCGCAGACGTCCGCCGCGTGGAGGACACCATCACCCGCATTCTGCACGCCTACGGCTATGAGACGGCCGAGGTGTTTTCCATCGTCTTTCTCATTCTGGCCACCGTCGGCCACGGCGAGGGCCGCCGGACTGAGTGCCGCCGCGTGAACTCATATTCCACGAACCTCAGCCGGCTCGAGGCGCTCAACGACCTCTCGCGCCGCATCTGCCGCCAGACGCCGCCGCCCGAGGTCGTCGCGCAGGAGATTGCCGCCATCCACGCCCCGCCGGCGAAGCGGGTACGCGCGCTCGTCGCGGCATCCTATCTGCTCGGCGCGGGCGCGTTCTGCATTTTCTTCGGCGGCAGCCTCCCCGACGCGCTCGTCGCAGCCGGCATCGCGCTTTTTCTGGGTCTTGCCGACCGGTTCCTGCTGCCGCGCTTTCCGAACCGCTTTGTCTACACGCTGCTCACGGCCGCGCTCATGGGGCTCGCCGCGGCCGGGCTTGGGCGTCTCTTCCCGGCGCTGCACGCCGACAAGATCATGATTGGCGACATCATGCTCCAGATCCCGGGGCTGCTGCTCATCAACGGCCTGCGCGAGATGCTCCTCGGCGACACGATCACAGGCCTGCTCCGCATTGCAGACGCGCTTCTGACGGCGCTTGCCATCGCAGCCGGCTTTGCGTGCGCGCTGCTTCTTTTCCCCGTTCCGGTCACGGTCCGCGCCGCGTCGGGCGCCGCGCGCATTCTCTCCGCCGTGTGCGGCACGCTCAGCTTTTCCGTCATCTTCGGCGTGCGGCGGCGGCGCCTCATCCCGGCCGTTATCGCGGGCACGCTGACCATCAGCGTCTACCTGCTCTGCTCGCATTTCTGGACGAGCGCGCTCGCGTGCTTCACGGTCGCGAGCGTCGCGGGCGGTGCCTATGCCGAGCTGGCGGCCCGCGTGCTGCGCGCGCCGGTGACGGTGTTCCTCATTCCGAGCCTCATCCCGCCGCTGCCCGGCGCAGACCTCTACTACACGATGGCCTCGCTCGTCAGCGGCCGCTCGGCGGACTTTATCCTCTACGGCCAGCGCCTTGTCTATGCCGCCATCGGCATCGCCACGGGCGTGCTGTTCTCGTCTCTGCTCGTTGTCGTGTTTCAGCATGTCGTCCATAAAAAAGCGTAAAAAAAGCCTGCGCAGGCAAAAACGCCGCGCAGGCTTTTCCATTTACTCAGGAACCTCGTAGAGTTTCGCCGCCGCAGCGGCGAAATAAATTCAAAATCATTTTTTCCGGCGACTGGTGCGTTGGAAAAAATACCGCTCGCCCTGCAAGTGTGGAATTTGGGCGCCTGCGGCGCACAAATTATGCGCGCAGTCAGGGCGCAATCCCCCTCAAACGGGAGCCCAGCGAAGCGGGTCCCGTTTGATTAAGAGCACAATTCGATAATGGACTGCGCAAAAATCTTCGCGCTCGTGACAAGGTCGGCTACAATGGCGAACTCGTCCGCGCCGTGCTCGCGGTTGTCCACGCCCGGCATGGTGCAGCCGAACGCGACGCCGTTTTTCAGGTCGTGGACGTATGTGCCGCCGCCGATGGAGACACACTCGCCGCGGTTGCCCGTCCAGTCCTCATAGGCGCGCAGCAGCGTCTTCACAAACGGCGTGTCGCCCGGGACATAGTGCGGCGCGACCATCTCGCTCGGAACCATATGAAGCCCCGCCTCGCGGCAGCGGCGGTCGATGACCTCGTAGACGTTCTCATGCGTCGCACAGACGGGAACGCGGCTGTCGAACGTGGCCTTCAGGCCGGTCTCGGTTCCCGTGATCATGTTCAGGCAGATGGTGAGCTCGCCCGAAACATCATCGCTCTGCGCGACGCCGACGGCACGGCCTGCCCAGTCTCCATGCGGGAAGAGCGCGTGCAGCGCGCGCACGGAATCGGCAAGGCCGCCCGTGAGCGGCAGCGCGGAGACAATGTCCAGCAGCGCCGTGAGCGCGTTGTTCGCGCCCTCCGGGAACGCGGCGTGGCCGCCCTCGCCCTTCACGGCGATGTGCAGCAGGCCGTCCTGCTCGCTGAGCGTGACCGCGACGCCGCACCGCTCGGCTGCCGCGCGGCAGGCAGGCTCGGCCTCAGCTGCCGTGATGCCGGCCGCCATGGCCAGCGCGGACTCCGGAATGACGTTGCCCTTGAAGCCGCTCGAAACAGACACAAGGCGCGCGCCGGACTGTGCAGCGGCAAATTCCGCCGTGATGTCCGTGGCGAAGCGGCCCTTTTCCAGATTGATGAGCGGGAAGGCCGCGTCCGGCGAGAACGTCATGGGCGCCTCGGGCTCGCGCGCGTAGTAGTACGCGATGTCGCTTGAGCCGCACTCCTCGTCCGTGCCGACGATCCAGCGGACGCGCTTTTTCAGCGGAACGCCGAGCGCCTTGACGCAGCGCATGGCGTAGAGCGCCGCAACGGCCGGGCCCTTGTCGTCGGCCGTGCCGCGGCCGTAGAGGTTGCCGTCTTTTTCAACGGGATCGAACGGGTCGCACACCGTCCAGTTGTTCGCAACGGGAACGACGTCCAGATGCGCCAGAATGTCCAGCCCCGGCTCCTCCGGGCCGAGGTCGGCCGCGCCGACGTAGTTGTCGTAATTCTTCACCGCAAAGCCGTAGCCCTCGGCCATTTTAAGCGCGCTGTCCAGCGCGCGCGCCGGGCCCTCGCCATACGGCATGCCGGGCTGCGCCGCGCCCTTGTCGCTCGGGATGCGGACGAGCGTCTTGATGTCCTCGACCATTTCGCCCGCGTGCGAGCTGAAATATTCCTCGATCTTCGCTTTATAGTCCATAGCAGATCGCTCCTTTCTTCTGAACGGTACCATTTTATTTCGCTTTTATCGCTTTGTCAATTGACAAACGGCAGCAGTTGGATATAATATCAATAATCACATCACGAAATTGCAATTATTTTTTCAGGAGGCATTTCCCATGAAGCGCACCCCCATTTCCGACCGCACGCTCCCGGACTACACGCGGGGCGAGGAGATCTTCAACATGGTCACGCACATCGTCGGCGGCGGGCTCGGTGTCGTCGCGCTGGTGCTGTGCGTCATTTTCTCCGCGCTGCACCGCGACGCATGGGCCGTCGTCGGCTGCTCGATCTACGGCGCGTCCATGATCGCGCTCTACACGATCTCGAGCGTCTACCACGGCCTGCCGCCGGAGCACGCGCGTGCGAAAAAGGTCATGCAGGTGCTCGACCACTGCACGATCTACTTCCTCATCGCCGGCACCTACACGCCCATCGTGCTGGCCGGCATCCGCCGCATCGACCCCGTGGCGGGCTGGGTGCTCTTCGGCGTCGTCTGGGGTCTTGCGGCGCTGGCGACGGCGCTGACGGCCATCGACCTGCGAAAATACCGCGTGTTCTCCATGATCTGCTACATCGGCATGGGCTGGTGCATTCTCTTCCGGCTGGACCTTGCCATGCAGGCGCTCACAATGCCGGGCTTTTTCTTCCTGCTCGGCGGCGGCATCGCCTACACCGTCGGCGCCGTCCTCTATGGCCTCGGCCGCAGCCACCGGTTCATGCACTCGGTGTTCCACATCTTCGTTTTTCTCGGCAGTCTGCTGCAGTTCTTTGCAATTTTCTTCTATCTGATCTGAGCGTTTCAAACGGCAAAAAAGCCAGCTCCTTCCGGAGCTGGCTTTCTTGTTTTCTTAGCCTTTTACGGTGTAGTTCGGCGCCTCTTTGGTGATGCTGATGTCGTGCGGGTGGCTCTCGATGAGGCCGGCGTTCGTGATGCGGACGAACTGGCCGCGCTGCTGGAGCTCGTCGATGGTCGGCGTGCCGCAGTAGCCCATGCCGGAGCGGATGCCGCCGAGGAGCTGGAAGACGTTGTCCGACAGGCTGCCGCGGTAGGGCACGCGGCCCTCGACGCCCTCGGGGACGAGCTTCGTGTTGCCCGTCTGGAAGTAGCGGTCCTTGCTGCCCTTGTTCATGGCCGCGAGCGAGCCCATGCCGCGGTAGACCTTGAACTGGCGGCCCTGATAGATCTCCGTCTCGCCGGGGCTCTCCTCGCAGCCGGCGAACAGCGAGCCGATCATGACCGTGCTCGCGCCGGCGGCCAGCGCCTTGATGATGTCGCCGGAGTACTTGATTCCGCCGTCGGCGATGACGGGGACGCCGTACTCCTTCGCCGCGCAGGCCGCGTCATAGATGGCGGTGATCTGCGGGACGCCGATGCCCGCGACGACGCGGGTCGTGCAGATGGAGCCGGGGCCGATGCCGACCTTGACGCAGTCCGCGCCCGCCTCGATGAGCGCGCGCGTGCCGCCGGCCGTGGCGACGTTGCCGGCGATGAGCTGCATGCCCGGGAACGCGGATTTGACCTTCTTGACGCAGTCGAGGATGCCCTTGCTGTGGCCGTGCGCGCTGTCGAGCACGAGCACGTCCGCGCCGGCGGACAAAAGCGCCTCGGCGCGCTCGAGCACGTCGCCCGTGACGCCGATGGCCGCGCCGCACAGCAGGCGGCCGCTCTCATCACGCGCGGAGTTCGGGTACGTCTGCGCCTTCTCGATGTCCTTGATCGTAATGAGGCCCTTGAGGTGGAAGTCCTTGTCGACGATGGGGAGCTTTTCGATCTTGTGCTTCTGGAGGATCTTCTTCGCCTCGTCCAGCGTCGTGCCCTCCAGGCCGGTGATGAGGTGATCCTTCGTCATGACCTCGTAGATCGGGCGCTCGAGGTTCTCCTCAAACTTCATGTCGCGGTTGGTGATGATGCCGACAAGTTTGCCCGTCTCATCGCAGATCGGCACGCCGGAGATGCGGAACTTGCCCATGATCTCGTCGGCGTCGCGCAGCGTATGCGTCGGGGAGAGGAAGAACGGATTGGTGATAACGCCATTTTCCGAGCGTTTGACCATATCGACCTGGTCGGCCTGCGCGTCGATGGACATATTCTTGTGAATGATGCCGATGCCGCCCTCGCGCGCCATTGCGATGGCCATGCGGCTCTCCGTGACGGTATCCATGGCGGAGCTGAGCAGCGGGATGTTCAGCTTGACCTTTGCGGTGAGCTGCGTATGCAGGTCGATCTCGGACGGGACCACCTCGCTCGCCGCCGGAATGAGCAGCACGTCGTCAAACGTCAGCCCTTCCTTGAGGAATTTTTCGCTCGGATTGGTGTTGATCATGTTACGTTCCCCTTCCTCATATCAGAAATTATTTCATTATTTTTGCTATTCTACTCCCCGTGCGCAGGAAAGTCAACAGGAAAATCAGCCGTCTGCCGGGATGGGCGCGAAGCGGAGCGCCGTGTCAAAATGCGCCGCGCCCGCGCCGTCTGCGCCGCGGATGAACCACGTCTCCCCCTCCTGCTTTCCAAGGATGCAGAGCGTGTCGCCCGGCAGGCATTCCTGCGAGTAATTGACCATCACCTCGGAAAGGTACTGCCCCGCCATGCGGTCAAAGCGCACGGCGTCGCACGCGACGTCGATGTAGCGGGTGTTGTTCATGTGGCCGTTGATGTCCGTGTCGCTATAATAGACCGGGCGGCGCATGAGCTCGCTCAAGTCCTTCGGCATCGGAAAGCGCGAGAGCTTTTTATCCTTCACGCACGCTGGAACGGCCGCGCCGACGACCTCGGGCATCTTGCTCATGATCCGAATGCTGCGGCTGTCGACGTCGGCCAGCACCCAGCTCGTCACCGCCTCGCCGACGCGCACGTCGCCGACGAGCAGGTCAAAGTCGCGGTAGCTGACCGCGCCCGTCGCGCCGCGCGTCCATGTGCGGACGGTGAGCGTCTGGTCGCGCAGGACGGGCCGGTCGAGCCGGTACCACAGCCGCGCGAGCAGCCAGATGCTGTTGTGCCGCTCGAGCATGACGCGCCGCGAAATGCCGAGCACCTCGGAGTGCGCCGTCGCCATCTCCTGCAAAAATCCGAGCAGCGCCGACGGCCTGCACAGCCCGTGCAGATCCGTGTCGCGGGAATCGACAAGGAACTCACGCTCAATGATCTCATTCACAGTGCATTGCTTCTTTCGTTCTTTTTCCCCCATTATACCAAACCGTCCGCCCCCGCGCAATGCGGCTTCCGGCAAAATCGGCGTAAAAAGTCCGCGCCGCGGCCGCCCCGGTTTTAGGGACATTGACGGCGCGGCGCGGGCGGTGTAGAATAGGGACATCTTTTTATGGGAGGCCCGGCCATGGATGACGCGCGCTATCGCATCGCCCCGGACGCGGCGCTGCGGCTTTCCGAAACGCTGCTTTCGCCCGACGAGCAGGTCGCGATGAACCTCTTCTCCGCGATCCTGCGCGCGCCGGAGCCGCTTGTGTGGTCGGACGGGCAGCAGTTTCTCATCTGCCGGTCCGATCCGGCCGCGCCCGTCTGGGCGTGGCTTCGCCCCGGCGCGGACGGAGACGCGCAGCAGCTGCTCGCCTGCATTCTCTCCGGGCGCATCGCGGCCGGAGAGGCCGTGCAGATCAACGTGCCGAGCGCGCTCAGGCCGCTCGTGGCGCTCGCCGCGGAGCTGGCCGGGCGGTCTGTCCGCGCGCATATGGCGCTGCGCGCCTACGTCTGCCGCCGCGTGAGAGAGCCGGTCTTTCGCGGCTCCCTCTCCGCCCCGACGGACGCCGACCGGCCCGCGATGGCCGCGCTGCTGCGCTATCTCGTCGAGGACGGCGACCACAGCTCCATCCCGCAGGCCGAGGCCGAGCGGTTCGCGGCCTCCTGCGTCGGCTCGCCGAACCTCTTTCTCTGGCGCGACGACGGCGCGGTCTGCGCCATGGCCATGGTCGCGGGGCACACGGAGCGCGCCGCCCGCATCAACACCGTCGTCACCGACCGCGCCCTCCGCGGCCGCGGCTACGCCGGAATGCTCGTCGCGCAGCTGTGCGCACAGCTCTTAGCGCGCGGCACCGAGCCCATGCTCTACGCCGACGCCGCCAACCCGTCGTCGTGCCGCGCGTATGAAAAAATCGGCTTCACGTGCGTCGGCATGGTCACGGAATACCGGACGGCGCCGTAAAAACGAAGCCGCCGTCATAGTTTTGAAGCCCTAACAAGGGATCGAGGAGGCCACCATGCTCAATAACACAGGATTTGACTTGTGGGCCGACGGCTATGATAAAACCGTCGGACTCTCCGATGAAGCGGATACCTATCCGTTCGCGGGTTACCGAAAAATACTCGGCTCCATTTTCCGGACCGTTTTGGAAGTCCCCAATGCCGCGGTCCTGGACATCGGCTTCGGGACCGGCACGCTGACAGTCCGGCTGTACGAACGGGGCTGCTCCATATACGGACAGGATTTTTCGTCGAGAATGCTCGAACTGGCAGCCGCCAAAATGCCGAACGCGCATTTGTATCAGGGGGATTTTTCAAAAGGGTTAGCAGAACCGCTGCGAAATCGGCACTATGATTTTATCATTGCGACATACGCTCTGCATCATCTGACCGACCCGCAAAAGGTCGCGTTTCTTTCTTCCCTGCGCGTTCAATTGAACGAGGGCGGGAAACTATTGATCGGTGATGTCGCCTTCAAGACCCGTGCCGATCTGGAGCAATGCCGCAGGGACGCGGGCGCGGACTGGGACCCCGATGAGATCTATTTTGTTTTCGACGAACTGAAGCCGTTCTTCCCGTCTCTTTCGTTTCAGCAGGTCTCGCGCTGCGCAGGCATTATGTCGCTGGCACCGTAAAAAGCAGCCGTGATTGCAATGCTATAGAGACCGCCCCGGACAGCTGTGTGTCCGGGGCGGTTTTCGTTTTTTCAATCCTCAAACATCGCCACAACGCGGGCCCAGCCTGCGCTGGCGCGCTCGATCTTGGCGGGGAAGAACGTGAGCATTTCGTCGACGGATTCATCGTGATCCGTGTACTCGATCTTCGGGATCTGCACGGGCGGGTCGACCGGCAGACCGTCCACGATGGGGACGCTCAGATCCACAAGCCGCATAGTGATTCCACCCTTACGCACCCCACTGGGCAGCGCAGAACAGGCTGATCTCCTCAAACGCCTCGCGCGCCTCGGGGTAGTCAAGAAAGTCGAGCGGGTAGGTGTGGATCATGTCCTTTCCGATCTTCAGCTGGACATCCACGCCCTGTTTGGCCGCGTTTTTCGTGAAGATGAGCGAGTCGATCATCAGCGCCTCCGCGCCGCCGGCGAGCAGGAACACGGGCGGGAAGCCCGACAGGTCGCCGTTTGCGGGGCTGATGCGCACATCGCGCAGATCCTGGCCGGGGCAGTACATGTTCCAGATGGCGTCGCCGGAATCGAGCCCCTCAATGACGGCCTCGTCGTTTTCCGACTGGCCGACGGCGTCCGTGACCGGCGAGAGCGGAATGACGGCCTTCGGGTACGGCACGCCGCGCTCCTTGCACAGGTGCAGCAGCGCAAGGCAGATCGTCGCGCCGGCCGACTCGCCCGACCAGATGATGTTCTCCGGCTTCCAGCCGTCTGCGAGCAGCGCCGTGTAGACGTTCCAGCAGTCTTCGATGTTCGTCGGGAACCGATATTCCGGCGCGAGGCGGTAATCCGGCGAGAACGAGTCCGCGCCGAAGCGGCGCGCCAGCTCCGTCACATACGGCAGCGCGACGCCGGACGAGCCGAGCGTGAACCCGCCGCCGTGGATATAGAGCAGGAAGCGGCCCGTGCCGCGGTTCGTGTTGGCCCAGCGGCCCGGTACGCCCGCGACCGTTCCCTCATGCACCTCGACGCTCTCCGGCACCTGAAGCTCCTCCATCACGCGCGCGTCCATCTCCCGGCGAAGCTCCGGAAACGGCCGACCGGCGAAGTCCGTCCGTTCCCAGATGCTGCCGCGGCGGTTCAAAAACTCCTGACTTGGCATGCAAATTCCTCCTTTGACTGTCAGATATCATCTTATCACGGCCGTTTCCGCCTTGTAAACCGTCCCGCACAACAACGGCGGCGCGTTTTTTTGCGTCAGCGCCCAATGCCGCGCGCAAAAATGCCGGTTTCCCACGGTTTCATGCGGGTTTCGGCTGAAAAGGAATTGACAATTTCCGCTCCTGCATCTACAATAAGTCGAAGCGGTCATCCGCAACTACGATTATATACAATGGAGGTCAATCCCATGAACAAGCAGGAGCTCATTACTGCTATGACGAAGGAATCCGGTCTGAGCGTCAAGGACGCCACCGCTGCGCTCAATGCTTACACGGCTGCCGTGACGGCCGCCCTCAAAAACGGCGAGAAGGTCCAGCTCGTCGGCTTCGGTACGTTTGAGGTCAAGGAGCGCGCCGCCCGCACCGGCATCAACCCGGCCACCGGCGCCGCCATCCAGATCGCCGCGTCCAAGGCCATCGGCTTCAAGGCCGGCCAGGCGCTCAAGGACGCCCTCAATAAGTAAGATCTTCAAAAAGCAAGCCCCGGCCAGTGGCCGGGGCTTGCTTTTTGTTTCGACGAAATATGTGCATTTCGTCGGCGGCGATACGGATCGGCCGCGCGGCTTCAAGTCATCGCCGCGCTCTGCATCTGCTTGAGCTGGAGCTGCAGCCGGTCTGCGATGAGCGCGATGAACTCGCTGTTCGTCGGCTTCCCCTTCGTGTTGGACACCGTGTAGCCGAAAAAGCGCTGGAGTGTCTCAAGGTCGCCGCGGTCCCACGCGACCTCGATGGCGTGGCGGATGGCGCGCTCGACGCGCGAGGGCGTCGTCTGGAACGTCTTGGCCACCTGCGGATAGAGCACCTTCGTGATGGCGTTGATGACGTCCATGTCCTCCACGGCGATCATGATGGCCTCGCGCAGATACTGATAGCCCTTGATGTGCGCCGGGACGCCGATCTCGTGGATGACGCTCGTGACCATGGCCTCCATGTTGACCTCCGGCGCGCGTGCTGCCGGCGCGCACACCGGACGCGAGCGCGCGTCGCGAATCTCGTTCAGGCGCTCGATGACAGCCTGAAAGCTGCACGGCTTCGGCATGAGGTACTGCGCGCCGAGCGCAATGGACTGCGCCGCCGCAAAGTCCGAGAGCATGGCCGAGATGACCATCGTCACCGGCCGGCGCGGCATGGCGTTCACGCTCTTGAGCACGCTCATGCCGTCGAGCTTGGCAAGCATGAGATCCAGAATGAGCACATCGGGCTTCTGCTCGGCCAGAAGCTGCACCGCCTGCTGACCGTCTGCGGCGATCCCGATGACTTCATACGCCTCGGCGCCGGAGATCGCGGTCTTGAGCTGCCGCGCAAAGTCTTCGTTTCCGTCTGCCAGTAGAATTGTGATACGTTTTTCCATCGTACATTTCCTCTCCCGTTGATCCGGTCTTCCGAATTTTTCCGTTTATCGCTGCGATGGATTAAATTTAGCACAATCCTCTGGCTATTTCAAGTCTATTCTACCAATTTTTGTAATTCATTATCCGACAGATTTCTCCCTGCATCATTTGCACAAAAAGGCTCCCGCGCCATTTGTAAAATCTGCACAAGCGGGGCAGCGCGCCGTCCGGGCATTGCCGGGCGGCGCGCTGCGCGTCATTCGCCGTAGGCCTCCTTCAGCATCGTGTCGATGAGGATGCCATAGCCCTGCCGCGGCTCGCTGACAAGCACGTGCGTCACGGCGCCGACGAGCTTGCCGCCCTGCACGATCGGCGCACCGGAGAGCCCCTGCACGATGCCGCCCGTCTGCTCGATGAGCGCAGGATCGGTCACCGTGAGCGCGATCTCGCGTCCGAGCGCGCTGTCCGGGCTGACGCGGTCGATGTTGACCGTGAATTCGCGCACCGTGCAGCCTTCCACGGTGCAGCGCACCGTCGCAGGCCCGGCCGTCACCTCTTCCCGCGAGGCGACGGGCAATGCCGCCGGCAGCGCGCCGTCATAGTCCATCCGCCCGAAAATGCCGCAGTCCGTGTTGCGCTCGACCGTGCCGAGCCCGCCATCTGCGCCGAACGCGCCGCGCAGCTGGCCGGGGCTCCCGCGCGCGCCGCGCGAGACGCCCACGACGTCCGCATGCAGCAGCGTCCCGCCCGCGATTGGCAGCAGCTGCGTGCTGCCGCGGTCGCTGATGCCGTGGCCGAGCGCGCCGTAGGCGCCCGTCTCCGGGTCATAATACGTCACGGTGCCGATGCCCGCGATGCCGTCGCGCAGGTATACGCCCAGCCGGTATCCGCTGCCCGCGCAGCCGGGCGTGACGGAAAGCTCCACGCTTTTTCCGCGCCGGAGCGCCGTGAGCGTCAACGTCCGCCCGCCGCTATCCTGCACCGCGCGGGCAAGCTCCGCCGCCTGCGTCACCGCCGCGCCGTCCACGCTGCGGATGACGTCGCCCGTTTTTAAGCCCGCCGCACGCGCGGGCGCGCCGTCGTCAAAGCCCGTGACGACGACGCCGTCCGTCTCCATCCGGATGCCGACGGCCGCCCCGACCGGCACAAGCTCCGCCGGATACGCCGCCGCCTGCGCCGTCAGGCACAGCACGAGCAGCATCGCCGCCAGTCCCCTGAAAATTTGCCGCTTGTTCATTCCCTTCACCCTTTCTCGCCGCATGACAGGACTAATATGACCCGCGCGGCGGGGATTGATCTCAGGCAAAATCCAGCGGGATTTCCTTGTCAGAAAAAGCGACCTCCCGCGGCGCAGACATTCTGCCGCGGGAGGCCGGAAATTACCGCCGCTGCCGGGACATCATCCCAGCGGCCGTTCGGTGAATCGGAGGAAAAATGAATACAGCGGCAAGAGCGCCGTGAGCGTGCCGCGCACCTCAGCCGAAAGCTCTGGCGTGAACAGCTCCGGCCCCGGCGCGACCTCGCGCCATGCCGATACATTTTTCAAATTGTAAAACCGCTCAAGCTCCGGCGCGCATGTCCCCTTTTTCCGGTAGTATTCCTCGCCGCCGACGCGGATATCCGTCGACCGCTCGAGCTTATTTACGATGTCAAGAAATTCGCGGGGCTGCTCGGCCAGCTGCGCGCGCAGCGCCGTCATCGTGCTCGCCTTCGGGTGGACGAGGCCGAAGCCGTATGTGCAGCCCTCGGGCGCGATCTCAAAAAACAGCGCCGGATGCTCCGACCACGAAAGGCACTCCCGCCGGATGCAGAACCACAGCGAGTCCTTGTACGGCCGCTCGGCGTAGCCCGGAAGGCGCGCGTCGCGGTAGATGCGTGAGACCTTGCACAGCATCCCCGGCATGTCGGAAAGCGGCGCAAACACCTCCGCGGCCAGCTGCTTCATCGGCTGATAGAGCCGGTCGGTGTACGTCTTTTTGTTTTCTTCAAACCATGCCTTGTCGTTGTTGAAGCGGATGCCCCAGAGGAAATCGAACGCCTCAGGCGTGAAGCCCTCAAACATAGCGCGTCAGATCCTCTGCCGCCTTGCGCTTCGGCGCGGCCGGCTGCTGGTCGGCATAGCCGAGGGCGATGAGCGCCGTGAGCACCTCGCCGTCCGGAAGCGAGATGGCGGCAGGCAGCCTGTCCTCGTCATAAATGCCGAGGATGACCGTGGCCAGGCCGAGCTCATGCGCGGCCAGACAGAACGTCTGGCAGGCGATGCCGGCGTCAAAATACTCCCAGCGGTCGCCCATCTTCGTCGTGGGCGAGCCGTCGCGCTCATAGCCCGAGCGGCCGTGCACGGTCGACATCGCGACGAGCACGGGCGCCGAGCGCACCGTCGCGGCGTTGAAGTCCGGCAGACAGGTGTCGCAGATTTCGTCCTTTTTGGCGCCCTGGATGACGGTATAGCGCGCCGTCTGCGTGTTTTTCCACGTCGGCGCAAAGCGCGCGGCGTCGATGATAGCCTCAATGTGCTCGCGCGCGGGCACGTCCGGGCGGAAGCGGCGGACGCTCCGCCGCGTTTTGATGGCTTCAATGGTGTTCATATCGGATCACTCCACGGTAACAGATTTTGCAAGGTTGCGCGGCTTGTCGATATCGCATCCGCGCATGAGCGCGATGTAGTACGCAAACAGCTGCAGCGGCAGCACGCCGAGGTTCGGCAGGAGCATATCCTCCGTGTCCGGGATGACGAACAGGCCGTCGGCCGTGTGGGCCATCTCGGCCTCGTGGCGCTCGGTCGTCAGCGCGAGGACGTCCGCGCCGCGCGCCTTGACCTCGAGCACGTTCGACATGGCCTTGTCAAACAGCGGGCCATAGGTGCCCAGCGCGACGACGAGCGTGCCCGGCTCGATGAGCGAGATCGTGCCGTGCTTGAGCTCGCCGGAGGCGTAGGCCTCGGAATGGATGTACGAGATCTCCTTGAGCTTCAGGCTGCCCTCGAGGCCGAGCGCGTAGTCGAGATTCCGGCCGATGAAGAACACGGACTCGTGATTGAAATAGCGCGAGGCATAGTACTGGATCTTGTCCTTGCTGTCGAGAATGCGCTGCATTTTCTCCGGGATGCGCTGCAGCTCCGCCACGAGCGCGGCGTAGCGCTCCGGTGTGATCGTGCCGAGCGCGTCGGCAAAGTAAAGGCCGATGAGGTCGAGCACGGCCATCTGCGTCGAGTACGCCTTCGTCGTCGCGACGGCGATCTCGGGGCCGGCCCATGTGTAGAGCACGTCGTCCGACTCCCGGGCGATGGACGAGCCGACGACATTCACGATGGACAGCACGCGCGCGCCGAGGCGCTTGGCCTCGCGCAGCGCCGCGAGCGTGTCGATCGTCTCGCCGGACTGGCTGATGACGAGCGCGAGCGTGTGGTCGTCCACGATGGGGTCGCAGTAGCGAAACTCCGACGCGAGCACGACCTCGACCGGCTTGCGCAGCAGCTTTTCAAGGTTGTATTTTCCGACTACGCCCACATGATACGACGAGCCGCAGGCGATGACGTAGATCTTGCTGACGCTGCGGACATACTCCGGCGACAGGTCGAGGTCGTCGAGCACGATGCGCCCGTCACGGATGCGCGGCGCGATCGTCTTGGTGACGGCCTCAGGCTGCT
The DNA here is from genome assembly GCA_934589675.1 of uncultured Oscillospiraceae bacterium. Taxonomy (GTDB): domain Bacteria; phylum Bacillota; class Clostridia; order Oscillospirales; family Oscillospiraceae; genus CAKTOF01. The sequence goes on along the minus strand of CAKTOF010000006.1, from coordinate 106,425 downwards.
CTAAGATCTCCTTGAACATAAAGTGCGGATAGCCGCCCTTCTCGGCCGCGGAGATGTCCCAGTCGACGAAGCTGTGCTCCTTTTCGATGGGGTCGCCCATGGCGTTGAACACTTCAATGCCGTCACGGCTGAGTACGGCGACCTCGTCGTCGTCCATGTAGCACACCTCGCGCGTCTTGGCGATGAGCGCCGTCACATCCGAGGCGATGAGGCTGCAATCTTCTCCGTAGCCGAGCACGAGCGGGCTCATCTTGCGCGCGGCGATGAGCCGGTCGGGCGCGTCGGCACAGATGATGCCGAGGGCATAGGCGCCCTCGATGCGGTCGAGCACGCGGAACGTCGCCTTTAAGATGTCGCCCTCGTAGTAGTACTCCAGCAGCTGCGCGACGACCTCGCTGTCCGTCTCGGACTGGAACGTGACGCCCTTGCTCTGCAAAAACTGCTTGATCTCGAGATAGTTTTCCACGATGCCGTTGTGCACGACCGCGATGCGGCCGTCCTCGGACACATGCGGGTGGGAGTTGACGTCCGACGGCTCGCCGTGCGTGGCCCAGCGGGTGTGGCCGATGCCCATTGTGCCGGTGAGGTCGGCGCCGTCGTGCGTCTTGTCGGCCAGTGCCTGAAGCCGGCCGGCGGATTTGACAACCTGAAGGTTCCCCTCCGGCGAGACGACGGCAAGCCCCGCCGAGTCATAGCCGCGGTATTCCAGCCGCCGCAGCCCGTCAAGCAAAATGGGCGCGGCCTGCTCGCGGCCGACGTATCCAACGATTCCACACATAAAGTAAAGTTCCTCCTGTTTTTTGCAAAATCAGGACAAACTCGCAGTTCATTTGTCCATGCTCCGCTCACAGCCCCTCTGTTTTGCGGTCACCCGCATATTTCTGACTGTGTCACGCGCGCGAAGCGGCGCGAAAGCGCATCCGCCGAATGTTCGATCACGCTTTCCCTCGTCATCCTGCCCGGCGGGCAGGCGCTGGCGCTTTTCCGGGAAAATCCCGTCTCCTCCTTTCCCTGCTGCGATTTGCCCCCATTATATGCGAAACACTGCAAAAAAGCTATGGATAATTTGTGAATAACGCACTTTTCACAAACAAAACAAGGCTCCACCGCATGGCGAAGCCTCGTTTTTCGTACAGATTTTACACTTTTTTGCCGTAGGCAAGATTGGGGAAGCCCTTGCCTCCGCCGACGGAGACCATGCCCTCGGCATTGCCCTCTCCGTCCACGCGCAGCCAGATCTCCCAGCGGCCGGGGCCGGCCGGGACGTCGACCTTCATGAACTCCTCACCCGTGTAGAAGCCGGAATAGATGGGCGCACCGCCGGCCGTGCCGGTCAGGGTGCCGTCCGGCTGGGCCGTCAGGTCGAGCAGCAGCTCGCCCTCGAAAAAGTCGCCCGAGGGCTTCCCATGGTCACGGAGCTGCACCTCCGGCATCGGCGGTGCGACAGGCCCATCCGCGGGAGGCGGAGGAGGCGGCGCTTTCATGTTGCCGTTTTCGTCGAACATCTCGGGGTGGACGAGCCGCGCCTGCGGGATCCACATCTTAATGACCCACTGTCCGGTCAGAGACATCTGCAAAACCTCTTTTCATTTGAGATGTAACTATTATAACGGCAACGGCCGGGGCGTGCAACACCGCAAACTGTCTAAAAAAGCCGTGTCTGATTTGGCACAAGTGCCCGGATGGACGACGGGCCGTCAGGGTCAACCGGCGTCGCGCCGCGCTCAATCAGGGCGTTTGCGCCCTCGGAGCCGTCGTCCCGGACATAGACGTCCGACCAGCCGCGGCGCAGATTTTCGACCGTCCCGGCCCATGTGCCGCCGTGGCCGCAGTCCGTCTGCGCAACGAGCGCGCGGCCGGGCAGCGCGTGGATGAGCCGGTTGCGTGAAAGCGCCCGCGGCGTTGAAAACGGGATGTCCCAGCCAAGCTCAGCGCAGCAGAGCGCGTTTTCCGGCGGCGTCTTCACCCGCGCGGCGAGCGCGTCTGCCAGAACGCACACGACCTGCCCGCCGGCCGCGATGCACGCGTCCTGCGCCGCCGTGTCCGCGCCCGCCGCGCCGCCGGAGACGAGCACGAGGCTCTCCCGCGCGGCCGCTTGACCGACGGCGCGGGCAAACCGCGCTCCCCCGGATGACAGCGCGCGCGAGCCGACGAGCGCCGCGCCCTCGCGCTGCAATAACGTCCGGTCGCCCGCGCAGAAGAGCGCCGCCGGCGCGTCCTGCCCGAGCTTATGCCGCAGCGCGGCCGGATAGTCCGGCGACAGGCGCGTGAGCACAAAAAAGCCGCGGCGCTCCGCCGCGGCCACATAGCGCCGGAGCTGATCCTCGCGGCCGAGCAGGCGCACGATGCGCTCTGCCTCCTCTTCTGTGCAGCCAAGCCCGCGCAGGTCGCGCGCCGTCACCTCGCGCTGCGTGTCCGCCTCCCGCGCGCCCTCCGCCGCGGCGCGGGCAAGGGCGCGGTAGCGCGCGGCGGTCAGCGGCCTGACTTCCGCGTCGCCGAGCGGGCAGCACAGCAGGAGCAGTCCCTCCTCCGCGCGCGTCATTTCAGGCGGCGGCGCTTGTAGACGGGCGCCTTGACCTCTTCCTCGACCAGCTCGTCGCCCTCAAAGCGCATGGGCCGGACCGTGTAGTGCGAATACTTCGCGATCTCGTCGAGCTTCGCCTTCTCCGGGAACGAGCCGATGACCGACCACGCCACGCCCTTGCGCCCGGCGCGCGCCGTGCGGCCGATGCGGTGGACGTAGTACTCGTTCTCCTCGGGCACGTCGTAGTTGATGACGCAGTCGACGTCGTCGACGTCGATGCCGCGCGAGGCGACGTCCGTCGCGATGAGCACGGTGAGCTTGCCGTCGCGGAAGGTCTGCATCGTCTTTTCGCGCTTGGCCTGCGGGATGTCGCCGTGGATACAGTCGGCGTCGATGCCCGCGCGGTGCAGGTCGTCGGACAGGCGCTGGCACATGTGCTTCGTGTTGCAGAAGATGATGACGCGCTCCCAGCCCTGCGTTTTCAGGAGGTGCAGCGTCGTCTCCTCCTTGGCAAGCTGCGAGACGGTGATGGAATACTGCGCGATGTCCGGCTTGTTCTGCACGTCGGCCGGGACGGTGATCTCGACCTCGTCGCGCTGGTACATCCACGAGACGGTCATGACCTCCTGCGAGATCGTCGCGGAGAACAGGCCCATGTTCTTCTTGTTTTTCACCTTGTCGAGAATCCCGGTGACGTCCTTGAAAAAGCCCATGTCCAGCATCCGGTCGGCCTCGTCGAGCACGACGGTCTGGACCTTGTCCAGGCGCAGCGTTTTGCGCTTGTAGTGATCCATGAGGCGGCCGGGCGTCGCGACGACGATCTGCGGCTTTTTCTGAAGCTGCTTGATCTGCGTCTCGATCTTCGCGCCGCCGTAGACGACGACGATGCGGATGTTCTTCGTGAATTCAAGCAGCGAGCGCATCTCGTCGCAGATCTGGATGGCCAGCTCGCGCGTCGGCGCTAAAATGAGCCCCTGCAGGTCGTCCGACTCCGCGTCGATGTGCTCGATCATGGGAATGCCGAACGCGAACGTCTTACCCGTGCCCGTCGGCGCCTTGGCGATGACGTCGCGCCACTGCAAAAACGGCGGGATGGCCTCGGCCTGAATGCGGGTCGGGTAGCCATAGCCCTTTTTCTCAAGCGCTTTTAAGATGTTCTCGGACAGGCCGAGGTCGGAAAATGTGATTTGCGTGTCCATTGTGCAGTTCGTTCCTTACTCAATAATATTATTTCAGTTTATTTTACCAGATTTCAGTCCTTCCTGCAAGGCTTCTATATTGATCTTCCGGGATTGAGTTCATCGCGTATTTTTGCTATACTAGAGTTGAGATTATAGATACATGTTCGGCCATGCGCCGTAGGAGGACAACATGAGCAGAGCAGATGAACTTTTTATTGCAAATTGCCGCGACATTCTCGAAAACGGCGTCTGGGACACCGATCAGGCCGTCCGTCCGCGCTGGGAGGACGGCACGCCGGCGCACACGGTCAAGAAATTCGGCATCGTCAACCGCTATGACCTGCGCGAGGAATTCCCCATCCTGACCATCCGCCGCACGTTCTACAAAAGCTGCATCGACGAGCTTCTGTGGATCTGGCAGAAAAAGTCGAACGATGTCCACGAGCTCGGCAGCCACATCTGGGATCAGTGGGCCGACGAATCCGGCTCCATCGGTAAGGCGTACGGCTACCAGCTCGGCGTGAAGCACAAGTATGCCGAGGGCGAATTCGATCAGGTCGACCGCGTGCTCTACGACCTGACGCACAACCCCGCCTCGCGCCGCATTCTGACGAACATCTACAACTTTGCCGACCTGCACGAGATGGCGCTCTACCCGTGCGCGTACTCCATGACCTTCAACGTCTCCGGCCGCACGCTCAACGCCATTTTGAACCAGCGCTCGCAGGATATGCTCACGGCGAACAACTGGAACGTCGTGCAGTATGCCGTGCTCGTGCACATGATGGCGCAGGTTGCGGGCCTCGAAGCCGGCGAGCTCGTCCACGTCATCGCCGACGCGCACATCTATGACCGCCATGTGCCGATCGTCGAGCAGATCATCAAAAACGAGCCGAAGGCCGCGCCGGAATTTGTCATGGATCGCTCCATCCGCGATTTTTACGCGTTCACGAAGGACAGCTTTTCGCTTAAAAACTACGAATTTACGCCGCTGGACGTCAAGATCCCGGTGGCAGAATAAGGTGATCGCATGAACTGCATCGTCAATGTGACCGAGCGCTGGGGCATCGGCATGGAGGGCCGGCTCGCCGTGTCCATCCGCGCGGATCTTCATCGCTTCCGCGACCTCACAACGGGGCACACCGTCGTCCTCGGCCGCAAAACGCTCGCCACATTCCCCGGCGGACGGCCGCTCAAGAACCGGCAGAACATCATCCTGACGCACGACGAAAATTTTGCCGTCGAGAGCGCCATGGTTTTCCATGACGTGGACGCCGTGCTCGCCTACGCGCGGGAAAAAGGGCATGAGGATCTCTGGGTCATCGGCGGCGAGAGCGTGTACGACCAGCTCGTGCCGTACTGCCGTATGGCGTATGTCACAAAAACGCTTGCCGACGTGCCGGTCGACGCATACTTCCCCGACCTCGACCGCCTGCCGAACTGGTCGGTCTGCGAGGAGGCGCCAGTCGGGGAGGAAAACGGCGTGCGCTATCAATTCGTGAACTACCGCAATTCTTCCCCGCTGGAGGTCTGATATGACAACCGAGATCACCGTTGACGTCCGCTACCCGGACTGTGACATGATGGGCATCGTCCACCACGCCGTCTACCCCGTCTGGTATGAGATGGCGCGCATGGATTATCTTGCAAAGCTCGGCTTCTCGTTCGAGCAGATGCACGTTTTCGGCATCGACCCGCCCATGGTCAGCCTGAACCTCACCTACCACAAGCCCGTCCGCTACCCCGGCACGGTCACGGTAAAGACGAACATGCTCTCCTTTGCCCCGAAAAAGCTCGAGCTGCACTACGAGACGTACTGCGGCGGCGAGCTCTGCGGGACGGGCACGTCGTTCCACATCTGGACGGGGCCGGACATGAAGTCGCTCGACATGGAAAAAGCGCACCCGGACGTCTACGCGAAGATTCAAAAGGCCTATGAAGGCTGACGTCACCGCGCTCGTGCTTGCGGGTGGGAAATCGAGCCGCATGGGGCGCGATAAGATGACGCTGACGCTCTCCGGCCGGACGATGCTCGAGCGCGCGTGCGCATTCGGCGCGTCACTTGGCATCCCTGTGCTCGTCGCGTGCGGCGATCCGGAGCATTTTGCGCATCTTCCGGACGGCGCCCGCGCCGTGCCGGACGACGTGCCCGGCTGCGGCCCGCTCGGCGGGCTTTGCGCGGGGCTTGGCGCGATGGAGACGGAGTTCGCCCTCGTCTGGGCGGCCGATATGCCGTTTCTGTCCGCGGCTGCTGCCGAGCGTCTGCGCATCGCCATCGGCGATGCCGACGCATGCGCATATGCGCTGGACGGCCGGCCGGAGCCGCTGTTCGCGCTCTACCGCAAAAGCTGCCTTGCGCCCGCGCGCGAGCGCCTTTCGCGCGGCGAGCTGCGGCTGCGCGGGCTGCTGCACGAGGTCAAGCTTGTCACGCTCACGCCGGACGATCCGGCGCTTTTTGTCAATCTCAACACGCCCGCCGAATTCGAGCAGGCGCGCAGGCAGGTGGAAGGCCATGAATGAATATACGCCCGTCGTCGTCTTCATCGGCCTGTCCGGCACGGGCAAGACGACGTATTTGGAAGCGCTCATCCCCGCGCTCAAATCGCGCGGCCTGCGCCTCGCCGTGCTCAAGCACGACACGCACGGGTTTACCATGGATCACCCCGGCAAGGACACGTACCGCTTCCGCGAGGCGGGCGCGGACTCCGTCACGATCTGCTCCGGCTCCCATCTCTCCATCCAAGAGACGCTGCCGGATGAGCCGTCCATCGCCGAAATTCTCGCGCGGCTCCAGCCGGTCGACCTCGCGCTCGTCGAGGGCTACAAAAAGAGCGCGTACCCGAAGATCGAGATCCACCGCGCCGCGCTCGGGCGGCCGCTGTACTGCAAAGAAGCTGAGCTGCTCGCCGTCGCAACGGACGAAAGCTTGCCCGTCTCCGCGCCGCACCTGCCGCTGGATGACCCGGAGCCGTGCGCGGAGCTGCTGCTGCAATATGTAAAAAAATTCAGAGAGGATGCATAAGCGTCCTCTCTGTTTTTATCTCTTTCCGCGAGAGCCCGCTGTGCGGCGCGCCTGAAGCGCAGGCTCTTCAGCGTGTGAGCGCGTCGGCAAACGCAGAAACGGCCGGGTTTTCGTCGTCCTCGTGCCAGAAGCACTGAAGCTCCTCCATCGTTCCGATGGGGTACGAGCGCAGCTCGGAATTCATGCTCATGCGGCTGAGCATCGTCGAAACGAGCACGCCCTGACCAAGCTCCGTCGCAACGTAGGCCGACTCGAGGTTCGGTGCGATGATGATCTCGCGCGGCGAAAAGCCGAGCTCGCGCACCTGCCGCCGCGCCCGGGCGCGGGACTCCGAAAGCGTCTCGGCGCTCGTGGCCGCCTTGATGAACGGCTCATCGAAAAAGTCCGACGCGCGCGCATCCGGCTTTGCCTTCGGATTGTCCGGCGAGACGAGCAGCACGAGCGGCGTCTGGAGCACGACGAGCTTTTTAAGCCCCGGATCCTTCGGCGCAAATTCGCGGTAGGTGATGATGAGGTCGAGCCTGCGGTTCAAAAAATGCTGGTTGAGCTCATACTGCGGGTGCTTTTCCGCGGCAAATTGCAGCGCCGGGTTCTCCTCGCGCATCCGATGGAGCGGGCCGCTCATGATGGGCATGAGGTCGAGCCATTCGAGGTAGCCGATGCGCAGGGAATTGTTCAGCTCATCATAGTATTGCCGCATCCGCTGCACCGTGTCGCTGTAATCGCGGTCAAGTCTGGAAAAAAGCGCACAGAACTCCTCGCCCGCGCGCGTGAGCGTCACATAGTGGTGCGTGCGCACGAACAGGGTGAAGCCGATGTCCTCCTCGAGCTTGGCGATATATTTGCTGACGGACTGCTGCGTCATATACATCCGCTTGGCCGCCTCCGTGAAGTTGAGCGTGCTGCACAGCGTCAGAAAGCAGCGGATCGAGGTCTCGTTGATCATCGTCATTCCCCCAATGCGTTTATTTTACCATACTACAACCGGATTGCAAACCGGTCACAACCGAATTTCGTTTTGCAACCTGATTTTTTCCGGGAAATAGCTTGTTTTACGTCGGCCGGCTATGCTATACTAAGTAAAAGAATTTACATAGGGAGGTCATCCGCCATGGCGATTTTGGAAGATATCACCTCTGCCGTCATTCGCGGCAAGCGGAAAGAAGTGTCCGCGCTCGTGCAGACTGCCATTGACGAGGGCGTCAGCGCGCAGACCGTTCTGCAGGATGGTCTGATGCCCGGCATGGACGTCGTCGGCGAAAAATTCAGCAAAAATGAGATGTTCGTCCCCGAGATGCTCGTCGCCGCGCGCGCGATGACGGCCGGCATCAACCTGCTCAAGCCGCTGCTTCAGGAAGAGGGCGTGCAGAACATCGGCCGCGCGTGCATCGGCACCGTTCAGGGCGACCTGCATGACATCGGCAAGAATCTGGTCGCCATGATGATGGAGAGCAAGGGCATCGAGATCATCGACCTCGGCGTGGACGTCCCGCCCGAGAAATTTGTCCAGACTGCCATCGACGAGCACTGTGACATCATCGCCTGCTCCGCCCTGCTCACGACAACCATGCCCGTTATGGAAGAGGTCGTCAAGGCCGCGGAATCTGCCGGCATCCGCGACAAGGTGACCATTATGGTCGGCGGCGCCCCGCTCACACAGGCCTACTGCGACAAGATCGGCGCCGACATCTACACCAAGGACGCATCCGAGGCCGCCAGCGCCGCCGCAAGCGCATTGACCGCGAAATCTGCATAAGCGCAATCAGTTACGCCGCCCATCCGGATGGATGGGCGGCGTTATTGATTATGCGTCGAGCAGCGGCTTTCTACCGCAGACGCGCCCGATGGCGCAGCAGACGACGCTCGCCGCAACGCCCGCAAACAGCGAGTCGAGCCCCCACGGGAGGCTGAGCACCGTGCCGAACACCATAACGAGCACCGGGCCGGCCACAATGGCTGCGATGGCCCAGCCGCGGCTCACGCGCCCCGGCATCCAGATGGCGCAGCACAGCGGCGCGAAGATGACCGCACCGCGCAGCCCCATGGACATGTACGCAAAGTCCTGGATCATATCGCTGCCGAGCACCGTGCAGATCATCGCCGCGGAGAAGAGCACGATCAGGATGCACGCGCGCGTCAGGTTCAGGTTTTTCTTCGGCGCGTCGAAGCGGTGCGTCAGCTTCTTTACAATGTCGTTGTTGATGACGGCGCTGATGCCGAGCGCAAGACCGGCGCCCGTGCCGACAACGGCAATGAGAAGCGCGCCGAGCACGACGCCCGCCAGCACGCCCGGCATATACTCGAGCACAAAGCCCGTCAGCGCCGTCTTGGCGACGATGCCGGGGTGCGCAGATCGCATATAAAGCCCGATGAGGATGCCGCCGATGCCGATGGGCGGGATCATGCATGTGCTGACCAGCGCGCCGATGCGCGCGGAGCGATCCGTCTTGCCGGCGAGGACGGCCTGTGCATACGTCTGCGTCGTCAGGACGCCGAGCAGCAGCGAAAGCCCCTTGCCGCCGTCCGTCGCAACGCCGCGGGCGAACACGCTGAACAGATTGATGCCGTCGCCGCCGGCTTCGATGGCGTGCACCATGTCGGCAAAGCCCCGGAAGCCGCCGACCTTACAGAGCACCAGCGCGCCGCCGCCGATCATGGCCACATAGAGCAGAATCAGCTTCACGATGCCGACTAGGCCGGCGCCGCGCACGCCGCCGAAGATGACGTACACCGCCATGAGCGCCGCGGCGATGAGCAGCTCCGGGATGAGCCCGAGGCCGGGCGCGATGACGGCGATGACGGCCGTCGCGGCGATGAGCTGCGAGAGGATGTTGATGTAGATCCCGATGGACGAGAGGATGGACGAGAGCAGCCCCGCCTCGCGGCCGAACTCCTTCGTGATCATTCCGACGAGCGTGCTGCACCCGCTCTTGCGCAGCGGGCCAATGAAAAACAGCGCCAGAATGAGGCAGCCGATGCCGCCGCCGAGCGTGAACCACCACGCTGAGAAGCCGTATGTATAGGCCAACTGCGCCGTTCCAATGGTCGAAGAGCCGCCGACGAGTGTGCCCATGATCGTGCCGGCCACGATGAATGCGCCGGACTTTCCGCCGCCGGAGGCAAAATCGGCCGCGCTTTTGACCTGCCGGCCGGACCAGATGCTCAGGCCGATGATGACCGCGAGCGTGCCGAGCAGGCCGATGAGCTGTGAAACCGTGAGTGTCATGACTGGATTCTCCATTTCAAAAAAAGCAAAAGCCAGCCGGACGCAGCGGAATGCTCCTTCTGCGTCTGGCTGGCTCTCGTCTGAGTCCGGCGGCCGTTTTGCGGCCGCCCTCAGGCGAAACAGCTATGATTCGTTCTCTTTTTTCAGGTCGGCGTACTGCTGCCCGATCTCGCGGATGGCGGTGAGCAGCGCACGCTTGAGGTGACCGTAGTACTTGAGGTTCATCTCCTCAAGCAGGTCGTCCATGCCGCGATTGAGGTTGTAGCCCTTCATCATCGTCAGCACGAACCTGCGCCCGAGGTCAGTCGCCATGGAGCAGTCGACATCGAGCACGACGCCCGTATCAAAATCCACGTCGGCAACGACGACCATCTGGTCGAACATTTTCTGCGCCGTGGTATTGGACGGGAGCTTGGCATACCCGGCCAGCAGGATGTGGCCGCTTACCTTGCCCATGGTTCCCTTCCCTTCTGCCGGCGGACAGGTGCGGGATGCCGCGAAGATCGCCGTGCGGACTGCAAAGTCCGCCGGCTCCGCGCGGCGCCGCGTCTGCCTCCGGCGCGCCCGGGATCAGACCGGGTCAGCGAGGAATTTTTTCGCGAGGCGGAACACCTCAAACAGCTGCTGGTCGCGCTTGTGCTTGAGCTGCTCGATGTCCACGCCCTCGTAGTCATAGAAGCCCTTGCCGGTCTTGATGCCGAGGTTGCCCTCTTCGACGAGCTTTTCGACGGTCTTGGGCATCTCGTCGCCGTTGGCCGGCATGGTGTAGGAGTGGTTGCGGTAGTTGTTGGCCGTCATGTCCACGCCGCCGAAGTCGACGCGCTTGAGAAGGCCGAGCACGACCGCGCGCGGGATGAACGACGCCTTGGCCGCCAGGTCGATGGCCTGCGCGTCGCAGTAGCCGTTGTCAAGCAGGTAGAACACCTCGCGGTTGAGGCACTGCTGCAGGCGGTTGACGATATAGCCGCGGATGAACTTCTTCATGAGCACGGCCGTCTTGCCGCAGCGGCCGAGCAGCTCGACCGCGACGTCCGCCATCTCCTGCGGCGCCTGCTCGCTCTTGACGACCTCGACGAGCGGGATGACGTGCGGGGGCGCATACCAGTGGCAGATGATCATCTGCGGCAGCAGCTTCTCCGGCACGACCTCAAAAATGTTCATGGCCGAGGTGTTCGAAGCGATGATGACGTCCGGCGCGACGCACGCAGCCAGCTGCTCATAGAGCGCGGCCTTCGCGTCGCGGTTTTCCACGATCGTCTCCTGAATCATGTCCGCGCCCTCGACAGCCTCTTCGACCGTCAGGCGGAAGCTGATGCGGCCGAAGATCGTGTCAATGTCCTCGGCGCGGATCTCGCCCTCCTCGGCGAACGTGGCAAGCTGGCTTTTCAGCGAGGCAACGGCCTTCTCGCGGGTCGACTCGCTGCGGGTCCACATCGTGACCTCGTAGCCGCCCATGGCGTACGTCTGCGCGATGCCCGGGCCCATGGTACCGGCGCCGAGGACCGCGATCTTCTTGATATCCTGTAAGGTTTTCATAAGATTCTTCCTTTTTCAGACAGTCGATTGCCCCGCAGAGGGCATCCGCGGGGCAATCGGGCAAAAATCAGATTATGGCAGGAACAGCGAATTAGAAGTTGCCCGGCTCCCAGGCGACGAGACGGACAAAACCGCCATCGGCCATCTCGCAGCGGAACGGGAAGGCAGCGATGATCATGCGCTTGCCGGTGACCTCGTCGATGTCGCCGCCGGCGTTCTCGACGGTGCAGACGCCGGACTGCATGTAGATACGATGGCACGGCTCATAGTCCGGGAACTTGACGGCAGCGGACTCGCCGGTCGCCTGCATGTACGCGGTCTCGAGCCACGGCATCTGCTCCTTGAGCGGATGGTGCCACAGCGGCGCGTCGGTGGCGCCCCAAGTGCCGGAAACGCCCTTGATGTGCTTCTCGTTCACGAGGTAGTGCGCCAGCTCCGGACCCTCGCCGGGGTAGTAGTTGTAGTACTTATCGTTGTTGACTCTCCAGTAGTGATGGAAGCCGGTGTTGATGACGACCCAGTCATTCTCGCGGACCTCGAGGCCGTCCTTCTTGCAGGCAGCGTCGAACTCCTCCGGGGTGATGATGTGCCAGATGTCGGCCGGCATACGGCTCGGGTCGCCGTCAGCGGCGTTCCACTTCTCCTCGAACTCGTCTTTGAGGTAGCGCATGTCGACGATGATGCCGGTGCCGATGCAGCGCTCGAGGTGGAGCTCAGCGAGGTTGTAGCCGTTGCGCTCGCGGTCGACCTCTTCCTCGTGGAGGACGTGGTTCGGCGCGTCCATGTGCGTGCCGGCGTGCAGCGTACCGGTGTAGGTCATGGTGCGCTTGTGGAAACGGCCGAGGTACTGGCCGCGCGGGAACTGAAGATCCGTACGGGCGCCCGGGAACGGCCAGAGCGGGGTATCGACGCCCCACGGCATCGACAGGTCGTAGATCTTGGTCATCTTCGAGTCGTCCAGATACTGGGGCGCGTTTTTCAGGGGCATGTAAGCCATGATAAAAAACCTCCTGCATATTTTTATTACAGGGTCATTTTACACCTTAGTACGATTCCAATGTCAATAGCTTTGAGAAAACTTTTTCTTGCATCGCCCCGTGAAATTTCCTATAATAGACCCAGTCTGACAAACAGGAGGGACGACCATGCAGCGCTATCGCATCGGAGACGTGGCGAAGATCCTCGGCATTTCACCGGATCTTCTGCGGTATTACGAGAAAAAAGGTGTCGTCCGTCCCGTGAAGGACAAGACGAACGACTACCGCTACTACGAGGCGTGGGACATCAACTTCCTTGTCGACTGTCTGTGGTTCAAAAACTTCGGCTTCGGCATTGACCAGATCTCGCACATGGTCACCGACTGCTCGCGCGAGAGTCTGCGTGAGACGATGCAGGACAAGCAGGCGGAGCTTCGCGAGATGATCCGTCGGCAGCAGCTGCTCCTCCGCCGCGCCGAGCAGTACTGCGACGGACTAGAGCGCGCCGCGCGCGACCTCGGCCGGTGCGATCTCATCATGAGCCCGGAAACGGTGCGCTACCTCAACCGCTACAACTTCCTCTACGACAAGTCGGCCGACCTGCAGCAGCTCAGCCAGGAATGGCTGCAATATATGCCGTTCATCCATCGCTGCTTTGAGATCGAGCGCGACGTGCTGCTCTCCGGCGGCAGCGAGTATGCCTGGGGCTTTGCGCTCGACATGGATTATGTCCGCGAGTTTGGCGTGAAGATCGAGCCGCCCGTCATGCAGCTTCCGAGCCAGCTTTGCCTGCACTCCGTGTTCAAAAGTGCGGGCAAGGATCAGTTCGCCCCGCGCCACATGGCCTACATGGTCAGCTACGCCGAAAAAAACGGTCTGGCCATCACCGGCAGCGCCCACGGCAACCTGCTGTGCAGCGCGCTGGAAGACGGCGCGCTGACCGGCTACTTCGAGGTCTGGCTTCCCGTTGAACAGAAATAAGCAAAACCGGCACGGTAATTCGATACCGTGCCGGTTATTTTTTCCGCGGCGGCCGTGCGTCGTCCGTCCGGCCGAGCAGATAATCCACAGACGTGTTATAAAAATCCGCCAGCTTGAGCAGCACCTGCGTCGGAATGTCGTTTTCGCCCGTTTCGTACTTGGAATACCCCGTCTGTGACATGCCAAGCACCCCGGCAACCTCCCGCTGCGTCAGGTCCCGATCCTCCCGCAGATCCCGGATCCTCTGATACATGAGCTTCACCTCAGAGGAAGTCTAGCCGAACCTAAAACAGGTTATTGCATTATAACCTGTTTCAGGTTATAATTTCTCTGTGAGGTGGTTATATGGAGCTTGAAGCGGAAATTCTCTCTCATCTGCTCTCCGGCGCTCCCATCCGCATCCGATTCCCGGTCGGCGGGCAGGCGCTGCGGGAGCTGCTGGAAATTGAGAGTCTTGCGGCGCTGCGGGAAATCCGAGCGATCATCGCCGCCCCCGCGCTCGACGATCCCGCCTGCTTCGACCGCATCGAAGCGATCGTCTGCGCGCTGGAGACACACGGCATCTCATGCGGCAGCCGTCACGATTTCGGCTGACGCAGAAAAAGGACGGTATCCGTCGGATACCGTCCTTTTTCATTATGAAATGCCTTGCCGCACCTGTTCTGCTCCGGCGCGGCACACTGCATCAAACGCGCAGCGGGTCCCGTTTGAGCCTGCTTTACAGGCACTTGCGGTCGATGCCGAGAATCTCGCGGGCTTCCTGCGCCGTCGCGATCTCGCGGCCGGCGAGCTTGGCGAGGGCGACCGCGCGCTCGACGAGCATGACGTTCGTCGCGATGATCTTGTTGCCATCGGCGTCCTTGCCGTACATAACGTTGTCCTCAAGGCCGACACGCAGGCCGTCGCAGCCGAGCGCGAGGCCGGCGAGCATCATCGGCATATGCGCTCTTCCGATGCCAGAGACGGACCACGTCGCGCCCTCGGGCAGGCGGTCAACGAGGAAGCCGAGGTTCTCGGCCGTGCCCGGCATGGAGCCGCCGACGCCCATGATGAACTGGATGTGGGGCGGCTTCGGGATGTTCCACTTGTTGACATAGTACATGACCGAGTCGATGTGGCCGGTGTCGAAGACCTCGAACTCCGGCTTGACGTCCTCTTTCACGACCTCCTGCGCCAGCAGGTTGAGGAAGCGCGGGCTGTTCTCGAAGATGTAGCTGTTCGACCAGTTGATGGTGTTCGGGTCGAAGGAGCACATCTCCGGCTTGAGGGCCGACAGGTGCTGCAGGCGCTTGTAGTCCTCGTACTCGCCGCCGGACGTCGTCAGGTTGATGATGACGTCAACACCGGCCTCGGCGCAGTACTTGCGGCAGAGCTCGACGGTCTCCGTGAACTTCTGCAGGCTCATGGACTTGTAGCCGATCTGCATGACGCCGTCGACTTCCTTGTCCTCGCGGACATGGATGTGGACGATGGAGGCGCCGGCCTTGGCGACCTCGACGACCTGACGCGCGATCTCCTCCGGGGTATACGGGACGGTCGGCGCCTGAGCTTTCTTCGTTCCGGCGCCGCACATGCAGCACTGGATCATAATCTTATTGGACTTTGCCATGATTTTTTCACTCCTATAATTTTTCAGCGAGGCTCCATCAGCTTCGCAGAATTCGCGCCGCGCACGGCGCGAAAAAATTACAAATCATGATTTCCGGCGACCTGCGCGTCGGAAATCATACCGCTCAGCCTGCAAACGTGCCCGCGGAGCGGGTGCGCTGCAGCAGGCTGCGATCCCCTCGAAACAGAAACCTCCGGTTTCTGTTTCGCTTTAGTCGCACATCTCGATGACGGTCGCCTGACCCATGCCGCCGGCGATGCAGAGCGTTGCAAGGCCGTACTTCAGGCCGCGGCGCTTCATCTCGTGCATGAGCGTGATGATGATGCGGCTGCCGGACGAGCCGACGGGGTGGCCGAGGGCGACGGCACCGCCGTTGACGTTGATGATGTCCATCTTGTCCTCCCAGCCGAGCAGCTTGATGCAGCCGAGCGCCTGCGCGGCGAAGGCCTCGTTGAGCTCGATGAGCTGGATGTCATCGATCGTGAGACCCGCGTTCTTGAGCGCCTTCGGGACAGCATAGACCGGGCCGAGGCCCATGGTCTTCGGGTCGCAGCCGGCCGTGCCCATGCCGATGATCTTCGCCATCGGCTTCAGGCCGAGCTCCTTGGCCTTCTCCTCGCTCATGAGCAGCATGGCCGACGCGCCGTCGTTGCGGCCGGACGAGGAGGCGGCGGTGACGGTGCCGGTCAGCTCGCTCGTGTTGAAGATGCGGCCGTCGTCCTCCGTGACGATGTTGAAGCAGGGCTTGAGCTTGCCCATTTTCTCAAGGCTCGTGTCGCGCTTCGGGAACTCGTCGGTGTCAAAGACGATCGGCGGCTTCTTGCGGCCCTGCGGGACGGTGACGGGGACGATCTCGTCTTTGAACTTGCCCGCGTCGATGGCCGCGATGGCGCGGCGCTGCGACTCCATGGAGAATTCGTCCTGCTGCTCGCGCGTGATGCCGAGCGTCTCGGCGATCTTCTCGGCCGTGGCGCCCATGTTGTAGCGGCCGTACATCTCCTGCGGCTGGCTGCGGAACTGGCCCTCGGTGACGGCGTCAACGAGCTCGGTGTTGCCCGTGCCGACGCCGTAGCGGGCGTTGCGCAGGTAGAACACAGCGTTCGACATCGACTCCGTGCCGCCGGCAAGGACGACGTCCGACACGCCGGTCATGATCTGCATGGCGCCGTTCTGGACGGCGGTCATGCCGGAGGCGCACTGGCGCATAACGGTGTGAGCCGAGGCCGACTCCGGGATGCCGACCTTGAGCGCGGCGACGCGCGCGATGTTCGGCTCGTCCGACGTCTGGCGGCACTGGCCCATGATGACCTCGTCGATCTGCTTCGGGTCGATGCCGGTGCGGTCGAGCTCGCCCTTCATGACGGCGCAGGCCAGATCATAGGCGCTCAGCGGCTTGAGGCTGCCGCCCATCGAACCGACTGCCGTGCGGCAGCCGTCAATGATGACTGCGGTTTTCATTTCCATGTTGTGATTCCATCTCCTAAATTATCAAAGCGGCCCTGCCGCAATACTCCGGTGCTGTCGGATCCGGGCGCGGCGAGGAGGCACCCGCTCCGCGCCCGGATCCGCTGGGGATTCAGATCCGCTCGAGATATGTCTCGGCGACGTAATGATCGGCGTCCGTGACCGCGTCGTAGTGGACGGGGCGGTAGCCGTCAAACGTGATGTCAATGGAGAACTTCTTGTTCTTCGGAAGGTCCTCGAACTCCCAGTCGCCGGCCCAGTTCGTGTCCATTTCATAGACCGTGCCGTCCTCGCAGACAGCCTTGACGTGGGCGCCGATGCAGACCTCTTCCTCCTCGGCCGGATAGAACACCGTGCCGGCCAAAAATGCGCTCGGGACGTTCAGGTGGACGACGTTCGTCTCGCGGCCCTCGAGGCCGGCAAGCTGCGTGACCTTATTGGCCGCAATGACGCGATTGATCTCGCTGTCCGGATCGTCCAGATCGCCGAAGACGAGCGCCTGGTTCGGGCAGGCCTCGACGCAGCGCGGCTCCTTGCCCGGATAGTTCGGATCGTCGAGCAGATGCGCGCACATGGTGCACTTCTGCGGAAGCTGCAGCGCCTCGTTCCAGTAGATGGCGTGGATCGGGCAGGCGTCGACGATCTGCTTCTGACCCTTGGCCTTCTCCGGATCGATGATGACGATGCCGTCCGGCCGCTTGTAGACCGCGCCGTTCTGGGCGGCCTTGGCGCAGGCGGGATCCTGGCAGTGCGAGCAGGGCGTCGGGACGGTGGCCGTCTTGATGCGGCGCTCGTTGTCGCCGCGCTCCCACTCGACGATGTTCATCCAGTACTGACCCAGCTCGGGCTGCGCCTTGGACACGGTGGTGTCCCAGCCGCAGTGCTCATCCTTGCAGGCCATGAAGCAGGCATAGCAGGCCATGCAGCGCTTGGAGTTGATTGCGATACCGTATCTCATGCCCCTTTAACCTCCTTGTTCATCTGTTCGCGCTCACCGAAGAGCAGATCGGCCTCGGCCGAGGTGCGCATCGGGCGCTCGGTCTCCATCTGCTGCTTGTCAACGCCGTCGATGATGTGCTCAAAGCCCTGGCCGTAGTTCGGATCGGCCTCGGCCAGCTCGACGTCGATGTTGCAGGAGTTCGGGACCATGGCCGGGATATAGTCGCCCATCAGGCGGCCCGGCGTGAGGACGTTGACGCAGCCGCCCTTGTCCACGGAGCCGTACTTGCCGTACTCGACCGGGTTGTAGATGCCCGAGGACGTGTAGGCGTGGATCGTCTCCGGATTGACGCGGCGGGTGATGTGCGCGACGCACAGGACGCTGCCGCGGTCGTTGAACAGGCGGACGATGTCGCCTTCCTTGATGCCCTTCTTCTCCGCGACCTTCGGGTTGATGCGGCAGATGAGGTACGGGTTGCCGTTGATGATGACGCGGTTCTCCGGGATCTCCCACAGCCAGACGGCGTGCTGCTGGTAGTGCGTGTGATAGTCAAAGCGCGGATGCGGCGAGATCATGCCGTACGGATACTTGTCGGCCGTGAGCGACTTGTGACCCTCCCACGAATCCTTGTAGCAGGCGATCGGCGTGCGGATCTCGTCATGCGGCGCCCAGTAGAGCATGGACTCGGAGACGAACTCCCACTTGCCCGTGAGCGTGCCGAGCTTGCCCTCCTCCTGGAAGACCTTGTGGTTCGGCGTGTCGCAGGCGCGCTCCTCGGCGAACCACTGGAAGCCGGGGTAGCGGTCCCAGTTCTCGATGAGGCCGGTCTTGGGGTCCTTGTCCTCTTCCTTGTAGGAAACGGGCGCGATGTAGTAGCCCTTCTCCTTGAACTGCTCCCAGCTCATGTGCTTGGGCAGGTCGGAGAACTGCCAGAAGCGCTTGGCCCAGTCCTCTTCCGTGCGGCCCTCGGTGAATTCCTCGCCCCAGCCGAGGCGCGCGGCCACCTGAGAGAAGATCCAGTAGTCCGAGCGGGAATCCCACAGCGGCTCGATGGCCTTGTCCTGATAGACGATGACCTGCCAGGAGTTGCCGGTCTGCGAGTGCGAGCAGTAGCCGCCGTTGCCGGAGTTGCCGACCTCGCCGATGTCGACGCGCTCAAGGTTCGTGCAGGCCGGCAGGATGACGTCGGCGTGGCGCGTCTCGGGCGTCCAGTAGATGTCCTGATTGATGACGAACTCCAGCTCCGGGCTCTTGTACATCTTGACCCACTTGTTCGTGTCGAGCATGGTGCCCATGAACGAGCCGCCGTAGCGCCAGAAGCAGTGGACCTTGTTGTAGCCGGGCATCGGGTAGACGTGGCGCGTGAACTCAAAGTCGAGGCCGCCGCCGCAGAAGCCCTCGCCGAGCCACTCATAGTGGCCGTCTAAGATCGCGTCCGGCAGGTTCGTGCGGTAGAGCGTCTGCTCAACGCAGTTTTGCGCCGGATGGTCGCAGATCGGGGCCTTGGCGATGGACGAGAGCGGGTCGGAGTAGCCGCCGAACCAGAAGTTGTAGTTCATCGGGCCGCCGCAGGTACCGGTCCACATGTTGCGGCCCGGCTTGCCCATGCCCTGCATGGCCAGCAGCGAGACGAGCAGACGCGCGTAGTCCGTGCCGCCCGTCGTGCGGCACGCGCCGCCGAAGCCGCCGCGCATGCCCGAGCCGCCCGTCGTAACGGTCGAGGCCCAGCGGCGGGCGATGGCCTTGATGTCCGCCGCCTTGACGCCGGAGATCTCCTCGGCCCACTTCGGGGTCTTGGCCGTGCCGTCCGGGCCGAGGCCGAGGATGTGGTTCTTCCACTCCTCAAAGCGGTGGCCGTGCTTTTCGATGTAGTCGTGGTCGTAGGTGTCCTCCGTGATCCAGACATAGGCGATGGCCTCCATAATGGCGGCGTCCGTGCCCATGCGCGGGCCGATCCACTTGTCAGCCTGCTTGACGGAGGAGAAGTTGTTGAACGGGTCGATGTAGATGAACTGGATGCCGAGCTCCTTCATCCAGTGGCGCCAGAGCGCGGACTCCTGCGCGCTGTAGCCGCCGCGCGTCGTGTCCGGGTCGTGCGACCACATGATCATGGTCTCGACGTTCTGCAGCGCCATCTCGAGCATGTCGAACGGCTCCGGGCCGCCGAGGCGCCAGTAGTAGCCGTACGTGTGCGGCGTGCCCCAGTGGAAGCCCTCCCACGAGTCGGGGTTATCCATGATGCGCGTGTAGCCCATCATGTTGAAGAAGCGGTTGAAGAGCGAGATCTTGTAGCCGACAAGACCCCAGGAGTGGTGCGACGACGTGATGGCCGTCACGGTCTCCTTGCCGTAGGTCTTGTGCAGACGCTTGATCTCACGCGCGACGAGGCTGAGCGCCTCATCCCACGACGCGCGGCGGTAGCCGGACTTGCCGCGGTTTTCCGTGTTGCGGTTCTTGCCGTCCGGCGTCTCGACGAAGTCCTCGCGGATCATCGGGTATTTCAGGCGGTCGTAGGAATACGTGCGGTCCTTTTCGCAGTAGCCGAGCAGCGACATCGTTGTCTTGCGCTGCGGCGTGAACTCCTTGCCGCGGGCCTTGATGACCCAGCCGGGCGCGTCGTCATCGGTCAGGACGATCGGGCGGACGCGGCGGATGACGCCGTCGACCGTATGGATCGTGAGCGGCCCGCCCACGCAGATACTATGTGTGATTTTTTCCGTTGCCATGGTCGAACCTCCTTAAACCTTGACTTCCACCATCTGGCGGGCATAATCGGAGAACGGATCGATCTCGACCATCTGGCCGATGTACTTGCCGTCCTTCCACTCAAAGCAGCGCATGTCGAACACCTCGACGACGGCCACCCAGAAGATGCGGCCGTCCGGGCCCTGATAGTGGCGGCCGGCATGGTACATATGCAGCACCATGGGCGTGCCGCCCATCTCCTTGGCGGCCTCGGCGTAATGCGTATTCTGGAACGTCGGGTTCACGACGCCGTACTTTTCAAAGCGCATCGGGCCGATGTTCTTCCAGCCGGCCTTCTCGATGGCTTCGTCAATGATGCCCCTGACCTCGGTCGACGGGCGGCCGCAGCCCTCAAAGCCCTCGTACCAGACGCGGTAGGCGTTTGTATGCTCGCTCGGGCAGGCGGCCAGGATGGCAGCCACGCGCTCGGTGATCTCCTCGCGGGTCAGGAACACGTTCCCTTCCGGAAGATGCATGAGATAGTTCACAGTCGTACCTCCTTCATCGGATCTGCGCGCCGCCGACCGGATCTTCGATCCCGTCGCCCCATACGCGCTCATCGCCATAACCGTAGCTCCAGTCGACCGGCAGCTCGTCGCAGCGCACCAGATGGATGTCGCTGAGCAGCACGCCCGTGCCGAAATACTGCTCCGTCAGCGCTTTGTCCGCGCGCTCAAGCGCCGTGGACTCGTCCTCGGCGATCACGGTCACGCTCGCGGGCGCAACAAACAGATACTCCGGCTGGCTCGGACGGTCCAGCAGCTTTTTCTTGGCCTCAAAAACATATTTTTTCATTCAGCTCACCTCAGTACATCCGCGTGTCGCGGACCTCGCGGCCATTGACCCACGCGACGTATTTCGACAGGAACTTCGCGTCGTCGCCCGCAAATGCATCGGCGTCGAGCTTCGACGGATGCACCCAGACGGCGCCCGCCGGCGTCTCCTGCCCGCCGCGCCAGAGGCAGACGGCGCTGTAGTATTCATGGAATTCATAGTAGTTGTCCGGCTGCTTGTGGCGGCCGCGAAGCTCCAGCTTATCTGTGCGGACGGTCCAGCCGAGCTGCTCGGCAGTGGCACGCACGACGGCCTGCTCGCTCTCTTCCGCCGTGTGGACGGCCGTCATGGGGAAGCGCAGCTTCCCGTCTTCGCCGCGCAGCGCCAGAACCTCACCGTACGGTCCTTCCTTGTTCCAGATCAACGCAGAAACGTATGTCATTTCCTTGCCCTCGTTTCTTTCTTTTTTACTCTGCCTGCGCAGCCGGGACAAACCCTTCTTTTTCAAGCTCAGCGCCGACACGCTCGCGGAACTGCCGCGTCGTCTCGAGCTGCACGTCGCGGTCAACGCGGCGAACCTCTGCGCCGTCCTCCGACGCAACGGCCCACTCAAGGAAGCCGCGGCGCGTGCTCCGGCAGAAAAACTGATACGTCTTCATCTTTCATTCTCCTTTCGCTGTGACGAGCGGGCTCACGCCTGCTCTTCGCCCTCGTACGGCGTCATGAAGTCGACGTCGTCCGCCGGCAGCTGGCCGATCGCGTCGAGAAAGCGGACGATGCCCTGCTCCGCCGCGACCATGACGCCCATGAAGTCCATCTCCGGTCCAAAGCGGATCTCAAAGAGCTGATCGGCTGCGCTGGGCAGCTGCTTGAGCATGGCGCGGTTGCGCTCATTGATCTCCCAGCCCTTGTGCCGACCCTCCTCGGCGCCGATCGGGTGGATGAAGCACTGATACTCGTTCCGGTACAAAAACGTGTACATGATCTCATTTTTCGACAGGACAGCGATCATGTTGCCGTCTTCGATGGACTGCATCATCTTCTCGCCGTCCGAGCCCATGGGACTTAGCCGGACGTCGTTCTCGTGCTCCCCCTCCGGGCGCTCTTTCTCGTTTTCTTCCATCGGTCCTACGTTTGCCACCTCGCTTTCTCCGCCTGAACAGGCCAATTTCCCGCAGGAAGCCCTTCCTGCGGTGCGGTTCCCTTTTCAAGCGGAAGGCAGCGGCGTTTCCATCGCTACCCTGTGAGCAAAGCTCAGGCTCCGCGTCCATAGACAACTCCTTAGGCGCACGAAGCTCGGAAACAGATTGGGACGGTATTTTGCGGCGGCTCCCGCCGTCTTTTGGTTTCGTCCTTATTGTAAACCATGGTACAGTACCAAAGTCAAGAGCCTGTCGATGGAAAAAAACGCGCCGGCCGCACGCAGCTGCCAATTTGGGCTGACGATCCCGTCTGCATCTATAAATATTGTGTTTTGTGGTTGTGATCGCCGTTTTTTAACAGCCGATTGGTTGTTGCCAAGTGCAAGACTACTGTTTCCGACTGCCGTGAGCACATGGTAAACTGAGATCAGAAAACAAACTGGAGGTGATCCGGTCATGGCTGCTAAATTCAAGCCGGACGAGCAGAACATCGTCTCGTTTTCCCTTATGGGGCCGGAGAGCGGCGCGCCCTGTCAGGTGGACTCCACCGACGGGCGGATCACGCGGATCCGCCCGTATTTCTACGACAAGGAATACACGCAGGCGCACTGCAACCCGTGGAAAATAGAGGCCCGCGGCAAAACATTTCAGGCGCCGGACCGCGTGACGATCACGCCGTTCGGCCTCGGCTACAAGTCGCGCGTGTACTCGCCCAACCGTGTGAAATACCCCTTGAAGCGCGTGGACTGGGATCCGGACGGCGAGCGCCATCCGGAAAATCGCGGCAAGTCGAAATACGTCCGCATCAGCTGGGACGAAGCGACGGAGATCGTCGCAAAGGAGCTCCTGCGCATGAAGGCGACCTACGGCCCCGAGGCTGTGCTCTGCCAGGCCGATATGCACGGCGAGGGCAAGAACGTCGCCCCGAGCCACGGCTGTCCGAACCGGCTGCTCTCGCTCATGGGCGGCTACACGCTGCAAATGCGCAACATGGATTCGTGGGAAGGCTGGTTCTGGGGCGCGAAGTACGTCTGGGGCTGCGAGCCCGTCGGCGAGATGGCACCGCAGGCCAACCTCTACCCGGACATCGCCAAGCACTCCGACCTTCTGCTCTTCTGGGGCTGCGACCCGGAAGTCACGCCGCTCGGCGTCGTGTCGCATATGCCCAGCCGCCTGTGCTACTATCTGACCGACCTCGGCATCAAGAGCGTCTACATCTGCCCCGACCTCAACTACGGAGCGGCCGTCCACGCCGACAAGTGGATCCCCATCCTGCCGAACACGGATGTGGCACTGCAGCTGGCCATCGCCTACGTCTGGCTGACGGAGGATCTTTTTGAGAAGGAATACATCGACGCGCACGCCTACGGCTTTGACAAATTCTGCGACTACGTCCTCGGCCGCGAGGACGGCGTCCCGAAAACGCCGAAGTGGGCCAGCGAAAAGTGCGGCGTGAAGCCGTGGACGATCAAGGCGCTCGCGCGCGACTGGGCGCACAAGACCGCGTCCATCCTCCATGGCAACGGCGGCCCGTACATCCGCGGCCCGTATGCCTCCGAGCCGGCGCGCCTGGAGGTCATGCTGCTCGGCATGCGCGGCCTCGGCAAGCCCGGCGTCCATCAGGCGAAGGTCATCGAGTGGAACCTCTGGAACCGCGACTATCCCGTGCCGTATCAGGGCAAATTCGTCCCGAAGATCACGGCCATCGCCGACCCGCTCCGCCCGGTCGACGGCGACGTCGACCCGAAAATCAACATGGACCGCTTCGTGCTCACGCCCGCGCAGAAGGAGCGCGCGCCGGAGCTCATCGACCTGTTCCGCCAGCTGCCTGCGCCGCTGCAGTTCATCCCGCGCTGTCACGTCCACAAGGCCATTTTGGAGGGCCACGCGGAGTGGCGCGGCCTGCAGTGCTTCTCGTCGAGCCAGCAGCCGGACGCGAACAACTACCGCCACCCGACGCAGCAGTATCAGTTCCAGGAAATGCAGTACCCGCGCCCCGGCCTTTCGCGCGTGCATATGATCTGGACGGACGCGCCGTGTCAGGTCACATGCTGGAACGACGGCCACATGACGCAGCGCGCGTTTCAGGATCCGTCCATCGAGTGCATCGTCGCGCAGCACCCGTGGCTGGAGAACGACTGCTACTTTGCCGACATCATCTTCCCCGTCGTCACAAAGCACGAGATGAACGACCTCGGCAACGATATGTCCTCCGGCGGCTTCACGTCCATCTATCTCGAGGAGCCCTGCTGCCCGCCCGTCGGCGAGAGCGTGTCGGACTTTGACGTCTGCGCCCGCGTGGCCGAGAAGCTCGGCCCGGACTATTATCAGGCCTACACCGGCGGCCTGACGGAAAAAGAGCGCGTGCGCTTTTTCTACAAGGCCACGGGCTGCGAGGACTATATGACGTGGGAGGAATTCCGCAGGCGCAAGATCTTCGTCGTCCCATGCAAGGAGGCCGAGGAGGTCGAAAAGATCCCCGCCGGTCTTGCCGACTTCTGCCGCGACCCGGAAAATAACCCGCTCTCCACGCCGACCGGCAAGCTGGAGTACTACGCCACGGAGATCGCAAAATACACCCCCGACGACCCCGAGCGCCCGCCCGTGCCGCACTGGATCGAGTCCGGCGAAAGCCACGATGAGCGGCTGTCGTCCGAGCGCGCGAAAAAGTACCCGCTTCTTTGCATGTCCAACCACGGCCGGTGGAGAATGCACGCGCAGTGCGACGACATCATCTGGAACCGCGAGGTTGAGACGATGAAGATCCGCGGCAAGGACGGCTATCAGTACGAGCCGTGCTGGCTCAGCCCGCGCGAGGCGGCAAAGCGCGGCATCCGCCACGGCGACATCGTCAAGGTCTACAACGAGCGCGGCATCGTGCTGTGCGGCGCATATGTCACCGAGCGGCTCATCGATCACACCTGCTACGTCGACCACGGCGCGCGGCTCGACCCCATCGTCCCCGGCTATCTCGACCGCGGCGGCGCCATCAACTGCATCACACCGTCCAACACAACGTCGAAAAACGCGACCGGCATGGCCGTGTCCGGCTTTTTGTGTGAGGTTGCCAAGGTCACGGACGAGGAAATGGCCGCCTGGCGGCGCGACTATCCCGAGGCGTTCGCGCGCCACATTGACCCCGACGCCGGCGTCTGCCTCGACGGCTGGCTCATCAAGGAGGACGCGCAATGAGCAAGATTTTTATCATCGACGTCGCAAAATGCACCGGCTGCTACAACTGCCAGCTCGCCTGCAAGGACGAGCACTGCGGCAACGACTGGTCGCCCTACGCCGCGCCGCAGCCGCCGACGGGGCAGTTCTGGTGCAAGGTGACCGAGCACGTCCGCGGCACGATCCCGAAGGTCAAGATCCACTATGTCTCCCGCATGTGCGCGCACTGTGAAGACCCCGCCTGCATGGCCGCGTGCTCATCCGGTGCGATCTCCAAGCGGGACGACGGCTTCGTGCTCATCTCGCCGGACAAATGCACCGGCTGCGGCGCGTGCGTGCCCGCCTGCCCGTTTGACGCCATCTATTTCAACGAATCGGCGCACATCGCGCAGAAATGCACCGGCTGCGCGCACCTGCTCGACCATGGGAGCACGCTCCCGCGCTGCGTCGAGGCCTGCCCGACGGACGCCATCCAATTCGGCGAAAAGGCCGAGCTGCTCGGCTCTCTCACGGGTGCAGCAGCGCTCATCCCCGGCGGGAAGCTCTACTACAAGAACATCCCCGGCCGCTTCATTGCCGGGACGGTGTACGATCCTGCCAAGGAGGAGGTCGTCATCGGCGCAAAGTGTACGCTGACCGCGCCCGACGGGACAGAGAAAACGGAGCTGACCGACCCGTATGGCGACTTCTGGTTCCGCGGCCTGCCCGAGAGCACGCCCTACAACCTCGCCATCGAGGCGCCCGGCTACCGGACAAAGCGCTTTGCGGCGCTCTACTCCACGCCCGACGTCAATCTGGGCGATATTCCGCTGGATCGGGCTTGAAGCTGCATAAAAATTCCGATGCAGAGCTGCTCTGCACCGGAATTTTTACGGCAATTTTCAGTTTTCAGCCTTTGACGGCGCATTGAAAAACGGGTTCATGCGGATCTTCGGAAGCAGCCGGTACGACAGGCCGACGAAACGGCCGGTCAGCAGGACCGAGGCGATGGAGCTGATGCCGACGCTCGCGAGCGAGTGCGTCGAAATGAGGTTGATGACGATGGCGATGACGACGTAAACGGCGTCCGCGCACATCTTGACGTTCGAGAGCTTCTTGTGATGGATGCGGCTGATGACATTGTTGAGCTCATCCGGCGCAGGCAGCATCAGGTCGCAGCCGCTGATGAGCGCGACGCCGAAGCCCTGGATCGCAATGCCGACGACGAGCGCGATGCACTTCTGCCACACGACAAGCTCCGGCGACCACAGCCACATGAAAAAGTCGACCAGATAGCCGAACGGCACGCCGACGCACATGGTCAGCACGCTCTTGAGCGTCACGCGCTTCTGCACCACGATCTGCAGCACGACGCACAGAAGATGCAGCAGGATCGTCGCGTTGCCGAGCGTGAGCGGCGTGATGTTCGCCACCGCGTCCGGCACGGCCGTAATGGGCGAAACGCCCCAATTCGTCCGCTTGAGCAGCACAAGGCCGATGGCCATGCACACAAGGCCGCAGATGTATTGCAGGATCCTGCGCGGAAGCTGCTTTTCCTTCATTTTTTCGTTCATGTTCACGCTTGACTCCTTCGGATTTTCCAATGACGTTACTTGTTATGGTAACAAACCGTTCTCCGTTTCGGAAACACCAAAAGCCCGCCTGGTCACAACCTTTGCATTGTAGCAAAGGTGTTAATAACAATTCAGAAAAAATCGCTATGGATACCATCCGGAAAAGCAAACCACAGAATCTCATCGCAGGTCTGGCCATCATGCTCATCTCGGGCATTCTGGATATAAGGACGAGTTCAAGCATCTCCGCCGCGGTCGGCGGGAGCGCCGGCGGAGACTTCACAGGCGTTTTTATCCTGTGCGCCGCGCTGTGCGCCGTCCCGGTCGTGCTCATGCTCATCCTGCGCCGCTTCTGTCTGACGCACGGCGGCAAGAAGATCAGATTTTTCCCGCAAAAAAGGCTGCCCGCGGGCAGCCTTTTTTGTATCAGCTCACTGTGTGGACGACGGCGTCCTTCATGGCAAGCTCGCTGAGCTCCTGACCGAAGCCGGGCAGGTCAGGCACCTCGAAGAAGCCGTCCTTCGGCTGGTAGTTGTACTGACCGAGGCAGACGTTGCCCGGGAGCGTGTTCATGACATGGTGCTCATGGATGGCGAAGTTGGAAATCGCGCACTCGCATTGCAGCGCGACGGCGACGCTGATGGGGCCGCTGCAGGTGTGCGCCTGAACGCCGACGTCGTAGAGCCGGCAAAGGTCGGCGATGCGCTTGAACTCCGTCGGGCCGCCGCAGCTGCCGATGTCCGGCTGCGCGTAGGAGATGCGCCCCTCCGTCACGAGCGGCAGGAAGCCCTGGCACTGGTAGGTGCGCTCGCCCGTGGCAAGCGGGATGGATGTGTTGTCCGCGATCTTGCGGAAGTTGCACGCCGTGAGCGGCACCGCCGGCTCCTCGAGGAAGAGCACGTCGTATTTTTCATACATTTTCGCATATTGAATGGCCGTATTCACGTCCGTGATGCAGTGGTTCTCGCAGATGATGTCCACATTCTTCCCGACGGCGTCGCGCACGGCGCCGAGGCGATCCTCCGCGAGGTTGATGTCGTCGCGGTCGAGGAAGCCGAGCGTCTGCCGCGGGTGGCGGCGGTTGCCGTCGCGGTCAAGGCCGATGAAGTTGGCCTTCACGGCCGTAAAGCCCTGGTCAACAGCCAGAAGCGCGGCGCGCGCGAAGCCCTCCGGCTTCTCGTTGGACGTGAAATGCTCCACGCCCCAGCCCATCTGCAGCTGGCTGGCATAGGCGCGCAGGCGCGGCTGCTGCTTGCCGCCGAGCAGGACGTGAACGGGCACATCGAAGAACTTGCCCTTGATGTCCCACAGCGCCGTGTCGATGGCGGAGACGGCCGACATGAGGATGGCGCCGCTGCCGACGCCCCAGAACGAATTGCGGTAGAGCGTGTCCCAGATGACGTCCGTCTCCAGCGGGTCCATGCCGATGATCATGCGGCCGAATTCCTCGATCATCTCGCGCGCGGCATATGCGCCGGAGACGATGGCCACGCCGATCTCGCCGAGGCCGTGCAGGCCGGTGTCCGTGTCAATGCGGCAGACGACGATGCGCATCC
Source organism: uncultured Oscillospiraceae bacterium (assembly GCA_934589675.1). Lineage (GTDB taxonomy): Bacteria > Bacillota > Clostridia > Oscillospirales > Oscillospiraceae > CAKTOF01. The sequence goes on along the minus strand of CAKTOF010000006.1, from coordinate 78,024 downwards.
CGTCGATGGGCGCGAGCGAAATGGTGCTGACCGATTTGATTTTCATTTGGGTTCCTCCTCTTCTCGTCTGCGCAGGGCGCAGCTTTCCTTAATTTGCATGATACCAGCCGCGCAGGCTCTGCGCAAGCAAATATTTCATCGGTAAACGATTTGCTCATAAAAAAAGCGGCGCAGCCGGGAATGGCTGCGCCGCGCGGGATCGGGATTTCAGATTTTCCGGCTGCGGTCGTGGTAGTGCGTGTGCAAAAGCGTGTGCGCGCGCTCGGAGAGCGGCTCGCCCAAAAACTCGCGGTAGAGCTCCTGCACGGCCGGGTTTTCGTGCGACTTGCGAAGCGGCAGGCTGTGATCGAGCGCATGGAGCGAGGCGATGCGCTTTTCGCGCTTGGCGTTGTCCGTGCCGATGGGCTGGCCGCCGCCGCCGGCGCAGCCGCCGGGGCAGGCCATGATCTCGATGAACGTATACTCCCGCTCGCCCGTCTCGACGCGGCGGAGGATCTCCTCCGCGTTTTTCAGGCCGTTGGCCACCGCGACGCGGATCGGCGTGCCGTCCAGATCGATCATCGCCTCGCGGATGCCGCCGATCTCGCCGTGGACCGTCTCAAAGTCCAGCCGCGGCAGCGTCTTGCCCGTGTAGGCCTCGTATGCCGTGCGCAGCGCGGCCTCCATGACGCCGCCCGTCGCGCCGAAGATGGCGGCTGCACCCGTGCCTTCACTGAGCGGCGCGTCAAAGTCCGACGCCTCCATGACCTTCAGGTCGAGGCCCTCGTAGCGGATGAGCTTGGCAAGCTCGCGCGTGGTCAGGACAAAGTCCACATCCGGCAGCCCGTTCTGCGTCAGCTCAGGCCGCGCGGCCTCGTATTTTTTGGCCGTGCACGGCATGACGGAGACGGAGACGATGTTCGCCGGATCGAGGCCCATTTTCTCGGCATAGTAGCTTTTGACGAGCGCGCCGAAGATGGCCTGCGGCGAGCGCGTCGTCGACACATGCTCGATCATCTCCGGATGGTGCTTCTCCAGGAAGTTGATCCATCCGGGCGAGCAGGACGTGATCATGGGCAGGCAGCCGCCGTTTTTGATGCGGGAGAGCATCTCCGCGCCCTCTTCCATGATCGTGACATCCGCGGCGAAGTTCGTGTCAAACACGCGGTCAAAGCCGAGCATCCGCACGGCCGTGACCATTTTCCCCGTGACGATCTCGCCCGGCTCCATGCCGAACTCGTCGCCGATGGCCACGCGCACAGCCGGCGCGATCTGGACGACGACGAATTTTTCCGGATTGTGCAGCGCGCGCCAGACGTCGGCCGTGTTGTCGCGCTCGACGAGCGCGCCGACCGGGCAGACGAGCGTGCACTGGCCGCACAGGACGCAGTCCGTCTCGTCCATGGGCAGGTCGAACGCCGTCGTGACGCGGAAATTCTCCGAGCGGCCGGAGTAGGTCAGCGCGTCGATGCCGTGCGTCTCGGAGCAGGCCTTGACGCAGCGGCCGCACTTGACGCACTTCGACGGGTCGCGCACGATGGACGGGTTGTCCACGCGCAGCGGCTCGCGCGAGGAGATGTCCGGCAGGTCGGGCAAAAGCAGGTTGAACCGGCGGCAGAGTGCCTGCAGCTCGCACGTGCCGTTGCGCGCGCAGATCAGGCAGTTCTGCTTGTGGTTGGCCAGCATGAGCTCGAGGATTCCGACCTGCGTGTCATAGACCTTTTTCGAGTCCGTCAGGATCTCCATGCCCTCTTCCACGGGCGTCGTGCACGAGGTCTTGAGCTTCTTCTGCCCCTTGATTTCTACGACGCAAAGGCGGCAGTGCGCCTTGGACAGCTGGTCGTGGTGATAGCACATATGCGGGATGTCGATGTTGATCTCGCGGGCGGCGTCAATGATGAGCGTGCCCTCCTCCACTTCGATGGGGATGTTGTTGATCTTCGCGTGCACCTTGCTCATCGGACAGCCTCCTTTTTCACTGCAAATGCCTCCGGGAAATGCTCCATGGCCGACAGCAGCGCCGACTGCGCCGACTCGCCGAGGCCGCACAGCGAAGCTGTGCTCATGATATCCGCAAATTTTTTCATCGTCGCCACATCGTGCTCAGTGAACTCGCCCGCGGCAACGCGCTCGAGCAGCAGGCGGATGTGGTGGTTGCCCTCGCGGCAGGGCGTACACTGGCCGCAGGACTCGTGGCTGAAGAATTCCTGCGTCATGCGCAGAAACTCGATGACGCCCGTGCGGTCGTCCACGACCAGCACGGCGCCCGAGCCGATGGCCGAAAGGCCGGCCGCGCGCATATCGGCATAGGTATAGCGCGTGCCGAGCTGCGCCGGCGAGGCGATGCGGCCCGACGCGCCGCCGAGCTGCACGAGCCGGATGCGCCGGCCGTCCGGCACGCCGCCGGCAAGGTCGATGATCTCGCGGATCGTCAGGCCGAACGGGATCTCGAACACGCCCGGATAGCAGACGTTGCCGCTGACAGAGATCATTTTCGTGCCGGGGCACTCCGGCGTTCCCTGGCTGCGGTAGAATCCGGCGTCGTCCATCAGCAGCGGCGGCACGAGCGAGAGCGACTCGACGTTGTTCATGCAGGTGGGCAGATGGTACACGCCCGACTGCTTGATATACGGCGGCTTCATGCGCGGCCGGCCGGCGAAGCCCTCGATGGACTCCGAGAGCGCCGAGCCCTCGCCGCAGACGTAGGCGCCTGCGCCGGAATAGAGATGGATGTCAAAATCAAAGCCCTTTTTGCCGAGGATGCTGCGGCCGAGATAGCCTGCGGCGCGGCACTGCTCGATGGCCGAGTGCAGCAGCGGCCGCAGGTGGGAATACTCCTCGCGGAGGTAGAGATACCCGTCGCACGCGTCGACGGCCCAGCCCGCGATGATCATGCCCTCGAGCAGCTGGAACGGGTCGTTTTTCAGCAGCTCGCGGTCCTTGAACGTGCCCGGCTCGCCCTCGTCCGCGTTGCAGACGACGCACTTTTTCTCCGCCTTGACGTCCTTGGCCTGGCTCCATTTGCGGCCCATGTCGTAGGCCGCGCCGCCGCGGCCCTGCACGCCGTTTGCCGTCAGGAGCGCCGCAATGTCGTACCCGTCCATTTCCACGGCGCGCCGCAGCGCCTGAAAGCCGCCGGCGGCCTCATAGGATGCCAGCTGCGTCGGGTCGTAAAGGCCGAAGCGGCGGGAGATGAATTTTACTGTTTTTGCCATGATCCCGCTTCCTTCAGTCCAGTTCGCGGAGCATCGCCAGAACGCGCTCGCGCGTGGTGAGATTTCCATAGACGACGCCGTTGACGCGCACGGCCGGCGCGCGGTCGCACGCGCCGAAGCACGGGACCTTTTCGATCGTGAAGCGGCCGTCGTAGGTCACCTCGTCCAGGTCGATGCCAAGGACGGCGCGCAGCATATCGTAGAGGCTCTCGCTGCCGTTGACGCGGCAGGGCGCGCTGTCGCAGATCTGAAGCGGGAATTTTGCGCGCGGCCTGTCATGCAGCGCCGTGTAGAAGCTGATAACGTCATAGACCTGCGTCGGACGCAGCCCAAGGCGGTCGGCGACGTAATACGCCACGGTGCGGCTGATGTAATGCCGCTCCATCTCCGCCTCCACATCGAGCAGGATCGAGACAAGATCCGTTTTGTCAAACGCATGCGCCTGCAAAACATCCTCGATCTTCCGCCGGACGGGCTCAGTCAGCTCCTCCGGCTCGAGTTCAAATGGTTTCATTGGCTTTCCTCCCTATTTTCATAGAGCGCCGGCACGCCACCCCTGCCGCACTGGCACAACTAAAAATTTTAACATTAAACGTCGCATCGTCCAATGTTAGAACAGCACAAACTGGCAATTTCAGATTGTTGATTTCACACAAACAGTTCGTTGTCCCCTGCATTCATACGGCTCCGCCCGCGCGCATATGCTCCAATGGAATCACACAGCATGGGAGGTGGCCACGAATGAGAGAGGACATCGAACGCAGGGCCTGCGATCTGGCTGTGTACATCATTGAAACGCAATCGACCGTGCGCGCCGCCGCAAAGCAGTTCGGCATCAGCAAATCCACCGTACATAAGGACATCAGCGACCGGCTGCGCGAGTGCAACCGGCCGCTCTACCTTCAGGTGAAGGCTGTGCTCGACCGCAACAAGGCCGAGCGCCACCTGCGCGGCGGCATCGCAACACGAAAAAAATACAAAGGTGTCTAAAAAAATCCCCGAAAGAGTGCATCTTTCGGGGATTTATCCATTGCTTCACGGCAAAATCCGGTGTATATTCTTTACTATATTACTCCGTAACATCGGACCATATCACAGGAGGGACAATCCATGTACGACCGCATCTACAACTTCTCCGCTGGCCCGTCGATGCTTCCGCTCCCCGTTCTTGAGCAGGCGCGCGACGAAATGCTCAACTGTTCCGGCTCCGGGATGAGCGTAAATGAGATGAGTCATCGCAGCAAGGTCTTTCTGAAGATCTACGAGGATGCGATCGCACTCGTCCGCCGGGTGCTCAACGTTCCGGACAACTACAAGATCCTGTTCATGCAGGGCGGCGCGACGCTGCAGTTCGCCTGCGTCCCGCTCAACCTGATGAAGACCGGCCGCGCCGACTATATCCTGACGGGCAACTTCGCCAAGAAGGCCTATGAAGAGGGCTTAAAGTACGGGCAGGCCCGCGTCGCCGGCTCGACGAAGGACGAGAATTTCCGCCGCATCCCGCGCCAGTCGGAGCTCGACCTTGACCCGAGCGCCGACTATGTCCACATCTGCTTCAACAACACCATCTACGGCACGCACTGGGACTATGTGCCCGAGACAGGCAATGTTCCGCTCGTAGCCGATATGTCCTCGTGCATTTTCTCCGAGCCGGTCGACGTCTCCAAATTCGGCGTCATCTACGCCGGCGTGCAGAAAAACCTCGCGCCGAGCGGCATGGCACTTGTCATCATCCGCGAGGATCTCATCCGCGCCGATCTTCCGAAATACTGCCCGACGCTGTGCAGCTACGAAAAGCACGCCTCGAACGACTCGATGTACAACACGCCCAACTGCTGGTCGATCTACATGGTCAAGCTCGTGCTTGAATGGATCGAGTCCATCGGCGGCATCGACACGCTCTGCGCGCAGAACCAGAAAAAGGCCGCGCTGCTCTACGATTACCTCGACTCGACGGACTTCTATCAGACGGCCGTCTCGCCGGAGTCGCGCAGCCTGATGAACGTCACGTTCCGCTGCCTGACAGAGGCGCTCGACGCGGAGTTTGCCGCCGAGTCCGGCAAGCATCAGATGTCCAACCTCAAGGGTCACCGCTCTGTCGGCGGTATGCGCGCGTCCATCTACAACGCCATGCCCGTCGAGGGCGTGGAGCACCTCATCGAATTCATGAAGGAATTTGAGCGCGAGCACACGAAATAAGGAACTTCTCTCCCCGCGGCGCCGTCTGAAATAGAGACGGCGCCGCTTTCTCGCGCGCCTACCTTAATGGAATATAGGTTGATTCCGCCGTGCAGGCATGTTATGATTAGGAAACCAAATCGAACCCTGTCGGAATTCGCCGGCAGGCCGGAGTGAAAGGCAGATATGGCAAACAGACAAAAGCAGAAGACCTGGAAGCTGTTCGGCAACTGGTACGTCGAGGATACCGGCCGGACAAAACAAAAGAAGAAGAAAAAGCGCTGGCCGCGCAACCTTTGCATCGTGCTGGCCAGCCTCATCGTGCTCTACTGCGTGTGCGTGTTCTCCAGCATTCCGTTCATCAAGAAATGGCGCACGATCTACATCGAGACCGCCCTTTCCACCATGAACCACCAGTGGCTCGCCACAGCGTTCATCCCGCACAGCGTCGTCGACGAGGTGCGCACGGCCATGGAGGAAGCGCGCCTGGCGCAGGTCGGCGAAAACTCCACCTGGGGCGACGACGGCCAGAACGTCTCGCTTGACGGCCAGACGCCGAGCCACGGCGGCCAGACAGGCAAAGCGGACACCGCGCAGGCCGCTGGCGACACGCCGGAGCAGGCCGCGTTCTATGAGCTGTTCTGGGAGCTTGACCGCAGCACAATGGACGACTACCTCGCGCGCCACCCGAGCGCGCTGGACAACGGCTGGGAAAACATCCGCATCAACGAAGCCGGCCTCGACGACAGCGGCACGTCCATCCGCACGACAATGGGCGAGCAGGTGCTCGCCATCGACGCGAAGAACAAGGTTCTGCTCGTCCGCGTGGAGGGCAGCGGCTACCGCGGCGTGCTCGCCGTAGCCAAGGATGCCTCGCGGCTTTCCATTGAAGCGTCAGCCTACATTGGAGGCGCGGGCCAGTACGCCGGCGACATCGCCGACGCGCACAACGGCATCCTCGGCATGACGGCCAACGGCTTCACCGACCCGGACGGCGTCGGCAACGGCGGGCAGATCATCGGCTATGCCATGTGCGCCGGAAAGGAATACGGCGAGCATTCCCTCTGGGGCTACAAGCGCCTTGAGATCCGCGACGATGACCTGATGTACATTGTCGACGCGCCCACCGCCGTCGGCAGCAACGTCACAGACGCGGCGGAGTTCCAGCCCGCGCTCATCGTCGACGGCAAGGTCGTCGTTGACAGCAGCGCCGGCTACACCGCGCTCAATCCGCGCGCCTGCCTCGGCCAGTCGAGCCGGTATGAGTATCTGTTCCTCGTCATCGAGGGCCGCCTCGTCGACTCCATCGGGACGGACGTCATGGTCTGCGCGGACATTCTGGCGCGCCACGAGTGCATGCAGGCCATGAACCTCGACGGCGGCACGAGCGCCATCCTCTATTACGACGGCGAGTATGTCACCCGCTGCTCCAACACCGCCCTCCCCTACGGCCGCCTGCTGCCGAACGCCATTGTGTTCCGCAGAGCAGAGTGAGCTTCGATCAGATTTCCCCGCCGGAGACGCTCCGGCGGGGATTTTTTGTGTGCATGATGGCCGGATCAAAAACGTAGGGCGGGATGACCCCATCCCGCCGCCGTTTCCCACCGCACTCTGTAGGGGCGGAGAGTATCCGCCCGCGGCTATGCGCCGATTGCAGCACGCGCCCAAGCCTCCCCTTTTAAGGGGAGGTGGCACGGCGTCAGCCGTGACGGAGAGGTGGAGCCGAAAGTTTTGCGCGCACCATCGTGGGTGCACATCAGATCAGAAAGCCCACCTCTCAGTCGCCTTCGGCGCCAGCTCCCCTTAAAAGGGGAGCCATTCGGAAGCCGCGTGCCGCAATCGGTACCGTACAGACGCGATGCCGCAGTCCGCGGCGGGATGTGGTCATCCGCCAGAAAGCAGCAGAACGCCGCGGCCCCGATGGGGCCGCGGCGGTTTCTGCCTGTGCACTTTCTCAAGCCGTCTGGTCAGAAGCGGCCATGGCGAGAATCAGAGAAAATCAGTTGAACACGGCGTACTGCGGGCACGGCTCGTCGGCGCAGTTGAGGACGAAGCTCGCGAGCTTATCCGTGTTGTAGATGAACATGTTCGCACGCTCGCACATCGGGATAATGCGGTACTCATTCGCGGCCCACTCCTGCAGCTTGGCATAGCCTTCTGCACGCTTGTCGCTGTCGGTGTTATAGAGCGCCTCGTCAAACGCGGCGGCCCAGACGGGATCCTGCATGCCGGCCGGCGGCAGCGTGGAGACCGGGCTGAGCGTGTCGAGCAGCAGGCCCGGCTCGTCGATGTAGGCGCCGCCTTCAGCCTGCTTGCAGATGAAGTCGGATTCCATGTCGCGCAGCATCGGGATGGCCGTGCCCGGGTCATAGCTCTCAACCGAGATGTTGATGCCGCCCGCGGCGAGCGAGGCCTGAAGCGCCTCGGCCAGATTCTGCATATCCATCGTGACGATCAGGCGGAACGAGATGCCGTCCGGATAGCCGGCCTCGGCGAGGAGGGCCTTCGCGCCTTCGGGATCGTAATCGACGGTCTTCTGGCTCTCATAGTACTTGACCGACGCAGGCAGGATGGAGTCAGCCTCGATGAACAGCGGGCCGTACATGGCCAGCGCAACATTGGTGCGATCGACGGACTTGAAGAACGCCTCGCGGACGCGGATGTCATCAAATGTCGCCGTCTCTTCCGGAAGGATGATCATGAGGACGTCGCGGATGGAGTTGAGGTAGTAGCCGGTGAACGACGGGCAGTCGCCGGCAAGAACGCGCTCAGCGTCCTGCGCGCTGATGGCGCACGCCGCGTCGATGGCGCCGGACTCAAAGTCGATGTACATGGTCGAAGACTCGGAATAGTAGCGATAGGTCACCTTTTCGCACTCGGGCAGCTCGCCCCAGTAGTCAGCGGCGTCCTTGCGCTGGTAGGTGACGTAGGCCGAAGCAACGTTCTCGACGCAGTAGTACGGGCCGGTGCCGTTCGGGGCGCTGAACCACTTGTCGGAGTCGGACTTGTTGTCGCCGTAGGGCATATCCTCATAGCAGTAGATCGCCCAGGAGCCAAGGTAGGTAACGGCCGGGCCGTATTCCTTCGTGAACTTGAAGTTGATGGTGTAGTCGTCCACGATCTCGGACGCGTCCCAGTCATAGCACTCGAAGTACGAGCTCATGAAGCCGGCCGCCCAGTAGTCGCGGTAGCAGTAGAAGACGTCCTTACTCGTCATGTGCTGGCCGTCGGTGAAGTAGACGTCATCGCGCAGCTTGACCTGGAGCGTCAGGTCGTCAATGTACTCCGCGCTCGTCGCGAGCCACGGCTTCATCTCTTTCGTGACCGGATCCTGCTCAAACAGGCGCTGGAACACGGTCTGCATCTGGGTGCGGCTCGTCTGGCCGGCCGCGTTCGGGTCATGCGTGCCGTTGGGGGTCATGAAGCCGATCTGGAGCGTATAGTCCTTGTCGCCGCCGGACGGTGCGGGGTCGCTGCCGCCGGAGGGAGCTTTATCGCCTTCGGGCGCAGGCTCGCCGCCGGTGTCGCCGCCAGACGGCGTCGTGGTCGATGCGCCGCCATCGTTTTTCTTGTCCTTGTCCGATGAACAGGCTGCCAGAACTGAGAAAATCATTGCCAGGGTCAGGAGCAGTGCGAGCAGTTTCGTGAGCTTTTTCATGATCCGTCCTCCAAGTCATATATTGTTTTCACGGTATGATCCGTCAAAACCGGGCTTTGGGTACCGGAGCCGCAATGCGGCCCGGCGCGAAGGGCGCTGGGATATGAAATCTCGCCGGTGTTCGTCGTTTTGTTGCATATTAACAACAGTCTGTCGGTTTCGCCTGATTTCTTTGGTAATTTTCTCTGTACGGGCGCATTGTATCATGTTTGGGTGCTGTTGTAAATAGCATTTGTTAAGAAAAAATGAATTGATGCAAAAATTGTTCATTTATCATACTTGTTCGTATTTATACTGTATATCTGCATATTGGTCAGGCTGCCGAAAAAAGAGCAGGACGCGCCTTAGGGCGCGCCCTGCTCAGAGGGGCAAAAGCTGATTGTGGACTTAGTTGAACTTCGCGTACTGGGCGCACGGCTCATCGGCGCAGGCCAGGACAAAGCTGGCGAGCTTGTCGGTGTTGTAGACCGTCATGTTCGCGCGCTCGCAGATCGGGAGAATGCGGTACTCCTCGGCCGCCCATTTCTGGAGCTTGGAGTAGCCGTCGGCACGCATGTTCGTGTCGGTGCTGTACAGCGCCTCTTCAAAGGCCTCCGCCCACTCCGGAGCAACCATGCCGGCAGGCGGCAGCGTGGAGGTCGGGCCAAGGGTGTCGAGCAGGAGCGCCGGCTCGTTGATGTACGCGCCGCCCTCCGCCTGCTTGGTCAGGATGTCGGTCTTGCCGTCGCGGAACATCGGAATGGCAGTGCCCGGATCGTAGCTCTCGCAGTTGAGCGTGATGCCGGCCGCAGCCATGGACGCCTGAATGGCCTCCTGAAGATCCTGCTGATCCATGGTGACGATGTAGTTGAGGGTGATGCCGTCCGGGTAGCCGGCCTCGGCGAGGAGCGCCTTGGCGCCTTCGGGATCATAGGCGGGGTACTCCTGCGCCTCGTAGTAGTTGACGGTGCTCGGGATGATGGAGTCAGCCGACATGTAGAGCGGGCCGTACTGGGCAAGCGCGCAGTTCTCGCGGTCGACGGCCATCATCATAGCCTGACGGACGCGGACGTCGTCAAACAGCTCGACCTCGTCAGGGAGGATGAGCATCATGACGTCGTTGATCGGGTTGAGGTAGTAGCCGGTGAAGGACGGGCAGTCGCCGTCGAGCACGCGCTGGGCATCCATGACGCCGAGGGCGCAGGCGGCGTCGATCGCGCCGGACTCAAAGTCGATGTACATGGTGGAGGACTCGGAGTAGTACTGGTAGGTGACCTTCGTGCACTCGGGCAGCTCGCCCCAGTACTGGTCGGCCGACTTGCGCTCGTAGACGGCGTAAGCGGAGGCGACGTTCTCCACGCAGTAGTACGGGCCGGTGCCGTTCGGGGCGGTCATCCACTTGTCGGCGGAGGCAGCCGTGTCGCCGAACATATCCTCGGCGCAGAAGATGCCCCACGCGCCCATCATGGTGACGGCCGGGCCGAATTCCATGGTGAACTTGAAGTCGATGGTCAGGTCGTCGACGATCTCCGTGGCGTCCCAGTCATAGGCCTCGAAGTACGAGGACATACGGCCGGCAGCCCAATAGTCGCGGTAGGACAGTAGAACGTCGTTGGCGGTCAGCTTCTGGCCGTCGGTGAAGTAGACGTTGTCGCGCAGCTTGACGCGCAGCGTGCTGTCATCGGTGTACTCATAGCTCTCGGCAAGCCACGGCTCGAGCTCGCCGGTCTCGGCGTTCTGGTTGAGCAGGCGCTCGAAGATCGTCTGCATCTGGGTGCGGTTCGTCTGGCCGTCGGCCCACGGGTCGTGGGTGTTGTTGGCCTGCATCATGCCGATCTTGAGGGTGTAGTCCTTTTCGCCGTCAGCGGCAGCGCCGTCCTGGCTGCCGGAATCGGCCGGATTATTGGCATCGGTCTGGGTGTTGTTCTTTGTTCCGGTGTCCTTGTCATCGGAGCTGGAGCACGCGGCCAGGACCGAGAAAATCATGACGAGGGCAAGGAGCAGTGCGAGCAGTTTGCTGATCTTTTTCATCTTTCAACCTCCATTGATGTTATGTCTTAATATGCTTGCGCATAGAAAAACCGAACGTGGAAAGCGCGCGGCAGCGGCCGCGCGGCGCTGGGGGGATGCGCGAGAGAAAAGCTCAGGTTTGTGGATTCTGCCGAAAACATCCGGGTATGCTGGCCGTTTGATTTGTCATAATTGACATGTCAACACTTTAGCATATATCTACCGCTTTGTAAATGCCATTTTTGTCGTCCAGTGAAAAATTGTGAACTTTCCACCGAAAACAATTCATAGATTTGTAATATTTGTACTGGGATGCAGCACAATCACGTTTTTCGGAAGAAAAAGCCCCGCGGCGATCCGGATGGATCGCCGCGGGGCATGAAGTCACAAGACCGCTTCGCAGGAAGCAGACTTACTTGAAGGTGACGAAGCGGACGTTCGGCTCGTCGGCGCAGGCGAGGTTGAAGCTCGCGATCTTGTCGCCGTTGTAGACGAACATATTCGCACGTTCGCAGATCGGGATGATGCGGTTGGTCTCGCGGGCCCACTCCTGCATCTCGGCATAGCCCTCGGCGCGCGCGGACTCGTCGGAGCTGTAGAGCGCCTTGTCAAACGCGGCAGCCCACGTCGCGTCGGTCTGACGGGCAGCGCCGAGCGTGGAGTTCGGGCCGAGCGTGTCGACGAGCAGGGACGGGTCGCCGGTGATGGAGCCGCCCTCGGCGACCTTCAGGCACAGGTCGGTCTCGCCGTTCATCATCATCGGGATGGCCGTGCCCGGATCGTAGCTCTCAATGCTCATATTGATGCCGATCTGGGACAGGCAGCCCTGAATGGCCTCGGCAACCGTCTGGTTGTCCGGGGTGACAACAACGCTCAGGTCAAAGCCGCCAGCGTAGCCAGCCTCTTCCAGAAGGGCCTTGGCGCGGTCGATGTCGACGGTGTACGGCTCCTGCTCCTCGTAGAACTTAACGGTGGCCGGCAGGATGCTCGTGGCGTCGATCTTCAGGCAGCCATAGGCAGCCGTGGCGATGGCGTTCTGGTCGAGGACCAGAGAGACCGCCTCGCGGACGCGCTCATCCTTAAATGCCTCGACGTACTCCGGCAGGACAACGAGCAGGCAGTCACGGACCGGGTTGACCGAATAGACGGTGCTCGCGGGGGCCTCGCCGTTGAGAACGCGCTGCGCGTCGGTCTCGCTCAGGCCGATGGCAGCGTCAAGGTTGCCGGCCTCGAAGTCGATGTACATCGTGGAGGCCTCGGAGTAGTACTTGTAGGTGACCTCCTCGCACTCCGGCGTGGTGCCCCAGTAGTTGTCCTTGACGCGGTAGGTGCAGTGCGAGGAATCGACATTCTCGACGCAGTAGTACGGGCCGGTGCCGTTCGGGGCGGTCATCCAGGCGTCCGCGTCAAGGGCGGAATCGCCCTCGAGGTCAGCCTTGCAGTAGATGTCGTAGGTCGCCAGCAGGGAGATGGCCGGGCCGTACTCCTTCGTGAACTTGAAGTTGATGGTGTAGTCGTCCACGATCTCGGTGGCATCCCAATCGTAGCACTCGAAGTAGGAAGCCATCTGGCCGACGCCGTAGACGTTCTGCAGAGAGTAGAGCACGTCCTCGGCCGTCAGGCTCTGACCGTTGGTGAACGTGACGTCCTGACGGAGCTTGACCTGCAGGGTCAGCTCATCGAGATATGCAACGCTCTCGGCAAGCAGCGGCTCGACCTCGCCCGTCTCCGGGTTCATGGCCATGAGGGAGTCGTAGATCAGCTTGGACTGATAACGCTTCTTCTCGTTCGTGGCCTGCGGGTCATGGGTGCTCGGGGACTGCATGACGCCAATGGTCAGCTTGTGTGCGGAATCGCCGCCCGTCGTGGTATCGCCGCTGTCGGAAGCCGCGGCGTCGCCTGCGTCGCCCTTGTCGTCGCTCTTGTCGCTGGAGCAAGCTGCCAGCGCAGAGAGGATCATGACAAGCGCGAGAAGCAGAGCAAGGATCTTGCTGAGTTTCTTCATACGAAAATCGTCCTCCAGGATTAATTTATGTCGGACCCGCCGGGAGGCGGGGCTAACATCAAAAGTGTTGGGGCAAAACAAAAGACGCGGCACGGAAAAATCCGTACTGCGTCCAAGTGTGTCTTTCGCCGTTTATGGGAGCCGGCCGCAGGATGCGGACGGGCTCCGGCCAATACGCGCCGAAAGCCACCGGGGGAAATGCTGGCGCGTCGAAGGTTCTTGTGCTGGGATGCAAAGAAATCGCGATGCGAGGGCTATCCAACCGGGGTCACCTGGGTTCGGGTTGTATTGTACCACAACAATTCCTTATTTGTAAAGTCAATATCACGGATTTTTTTCAAAATTGTTAATTGGCGTGCCGGCCGCGCCGTCAGGTGTCGTGGTCGACGGTCTTGAGCTGCTTGAGGTTGCCGATCTTCAGGCTGCGCTCGTCGAGCTTGGCGCACACGTCCTCGACCGTGATGCCCGCCTCGGCCATCATGACGGTCAGGTGGTACAAAAGGTCGGAGATCTCGCCGATCGTCTCGAAATTATCGCCGTTTTTCGCGGCGATGATCGTCTCGGCGCACTCCTCGCCCACCTTTTTGAGGATCTTGTCCATGCCCTTTTCAAAGAGGTAGCAGGTGTAGCTTCCCTCCTGCGGGTTTTCCTTCCGGTCGCAGACGACGGCGTAGAGCCGGTTCCATGTGTCGTTCATGCAAATTCCTCCATTACATTATAAAAGCAGCTTTCGCTTCCCGTGTGGCACGTCGGCCCGTCCGGGCGGCAGAGCAGCAGGAGCGTATCAGTGTCGCAGTCGGTGATGATTTTCTCGACGTGCAGGAAATTCCCGCTCGTCTCGCCCTTGTTCCAGAGCTTTTTCCGGCTGCGCGACCAGAACCACGCCGTTTTCGTCTCAAACGTGCGCCGGACGGCCTCCTCATTGGCAAAGCCGAGCATGAGCACGTCCTTCGTCCGCGCATTCTGGACGATGACGGGGATGAGCTCGGATTTTTGGAACAGGTCATGGATCTCGATCATACTCTCACCTCACCGGGATGCCGCGCGCGGCCAGGAATTCCTTGACCTGGCCGATCGTCAGCTCTCCGAAATGGAACAGGCTGGCCGCCAGCGCGGCGTCGCAGCCCGTTTTTTCAAATACGTCCGCAAAATCCTGCAGGCACCCGCAGCCGCCGGAGGCGATGACGGGGATGTTCACGGCATCGACGACCGCGCGCGTCATGGCAAGGTCAAACCCGCGCTTTGTCCCGTCGGCGTCCATGCTTGTGAGCAGGATCTCGCCCGCGCCGAGCATTTCTGCCTCGCGCGCCCACGCCACGACGTCCCGCCCCGTCCGGACGCGGCCGCCGGCGGTCACGACCTCATACGAGCCGTCCTCCCGGCGCCGGCCGTCGATGGCGACGACGACGCACTGGCTGCCGAAGCGCTCAGCCGCGCGGGAGATGAGCGACGGGTCGCGCTCGGCCGCGGAGTTCACGGAGATCTTGTCCGCGCCCGCGCGCAATATGCCCGTAAAATCGTCGACGGTGCGGATGCCGCCGCCGACGGTCAGCGGGACGAACACCTGCCGCCCCGTCCGCTCGATGACGTCCATGACGGAGCGACGCGCCTCGTTCGTGGCCGTGATGTCGAGAAAGACGATCTCGTCCGCGCCCGCGTCGGAGTAGTGCCGCGCGAGCTCCACGGGGTCGCCTGCATCGCGGATGTCGACGAAATTCACGCCCTTGACCACGCGCCCGCCGTCGACGTCCAGACACGGGATGATCCGTTTTGCCAGCATCAGCGCGCCTCCTCGATGGCCCGGCGCAGGTCGACGCGGCCGTCGTAATACGCCTTGCCGATGATGACGGCGTCCATACCGGCCGATTTGAGGTCCCGCACGTCCTCGTTCGAGCCGACGCCGCCCGACGCGGTCAGGCGGCAGGAGAGCGCCGTGCGCAGCGCGCCGAGGCGGCGGAGCGGCGGGCCGGCCAGCGTGCCGTCCGTGTCGATGTCCGTGAAAATGATGCCTTTTACGCCGAGCGACGCCATGCGGCGGGCGAAGGCGAGGTAGTCCTCGCCCGAGTCGTCCAGCCACCCGGCCGTGCGGACGCAGCCGTCTTTGGCATCCACGCCGACGGCGACGCGCTCGCCGTAGCGCGCTGCTGCCTCCGCGACGAAGTCCGGATCCGTGACCGCGGCCGAGCCGATGACGGCGCGGTAAACGCCGAGCTCGAACACGGCCTTCAGATCCTCCATGGAGCGGATGCCGCCGCCGAGCTCGATCTTCAGACCCGACTCCTCTGCAACACGCCGGACGATGTCCGCGTTTTTGCGCACGCCGTCCTTCGCGCCGTCGAGGTCGACCATGTGGATCTCCTCCGCGCCGCACGCGCGAAAGTGCAGCGCCGTGGACACGGCGTCGTCCGACACGGTGTGCACCGTGGCAAAGTCGCCCTTATAAAGGCGCACGCACGCGCCGTCCTTCAAGTCAATTGCCGGCAGAACGATCATCGGCTCAGCTCCCCAAAATTTCTCAAGATGCGAAGGCCCGTCTCGCCCGATTTTTCCGGGTGGAACTGGCATCCGAACACATTCCCGCGCGCGACGGCCGCCGTCACCGACCCGCCGTAGTCGCACACGGCCGCCACGTCGGCCGCGTTTTCGCAGAAGGCCATGTAGCTGTGGACAAAATAGACGTACTCGCCGCTCAAAACGCCGGAAAAGAGCGGACTTTCTCCGCAAAGCGTCAGGCTGTTCCAGCCGATCTGCGGCAGCTTGAGCGGCGTTTTGATGCGGTCGACCGACCCCGGGATGAGCCCGAGCCCCTCACACGGGCGCACCTCGCTCGAGCGGTCAAAGAGCATCTGCATCCCGAGGCAGATTCCGAGCAGCGGCTTTTCCTTTGCGCTTTGCCGCAGCGCGGGCACAAGGCCGGATTTTTCCAGCTGCGCCATCGCGTCCGGGAACGCGCCGACGCCGGGTAAGATCACGCCGTCCGCGCACAGAATTTCACCTGCGTCCGACGTGATGCAGGCGGAAAGCCCGAGATAGTCAAGCGCCTTTGTGACGCTGAGCAGATTGCCCGCGCCGTAGTCAACAACGGCGATCTTCCCCATCACAGCGCCCCCTTTGTCGACGTGACGCCCGTGCCCGTGACGGTCACAGCCTCGCGCAGCGCCATGCCGAGCGCTTTGAAAAGCCCCTCGGTCATGTGGTGCGCGTTCGCGCCGTATGGGCAGGAAAGGTGCAGCGTAAAGCCCGCGTTCATGGCCAGCGCGCGCATGAATTCCAGCGTCAGGCAGCTGTCATATGTGCCGATCATCGGCTGCGGCATCTCGGCGTCAAACACAAGATACGGCCGCCCGGACACGTCGAGCGCGCAGGTACACAGCGACTCGTCCATCGGGACGGCGCTGGAGGCAAAGCGGCGGATGCCGGCCTTGTCGCCGAGCGCCTGCGCGAGGGTCTTGCCGAGGACGATGCCGACGTCCTCGACCGTGTGGTGCCCGTCGACGTGCAGGTCGCCCTGTACGGCAAGCTTCATCTGCATCCCGCCGTAAAAGGCGAGCGCCGTGAGCATATGGTCGAAAAATCCGATGCCCGTCGAGATCTCGCTCGGCCCTGGCACAAGCCTCAGCGTCAGGTCGATGTCCGTCTCCTTGGTCGCGCGGCGCAGGTGCGCGCAGCGCTCACCTGTCTGCGCCGGGATGGCCTCGCGGCCGAGCAGCGCGTCGGCCGAGACGCCGAAAAGGTCCGCCAGTGCGGACAAAACCGCGAGCGTCGGCTCGCGCTGGCCGCGCTCATAGGCGCTGACAGCAGAGGCCGACACGCCGACGGCCTGCCCGAGCTGCGACTGCTGCATCCCGCGCTCGGTGCGCAGCTGCTTGAGTCTTGTTCCGAAATCCATGGCGCTCACTTCCCGTCAAAACGGATGCGCACGGAGTTGGCGTGCGCCGTGAGCTTTTCGGCCTCGGCCAGCGTGATGATGCTGTCGGCCGTCTGCGCGAGCGCCTCGCGCGAGAAGTCGATGACGCTCATCTTCTTCAGGAAGCTCTCGGCCGAAAGCGGCGAGAAAAACCGCGCCGTGCCCGACGTCGGCAGCACATGGCTCGGCCCCGCCATATAGTCGCCGAGCGGCTCGGGCGAGTTTTCGCCGAGGAACACCGCGCCGGCGTTGCGGATGCCGCCAAGCAGCGCGCGCGGGTCGGCCGTGCAGATCTCCAGATGCTCCGGCGCGATGTCGTTTGCCAGCGCGACGCAGTCGTCCAGCGACGCCATGACGATGACGGCGCCGTAATTTTTCAGGCTGTCGCGGATGATATCGCGCCGCTCGAGGCGGTTCGACTGCGTCTCCAGCTCGCGCAGGACGGCCTGTGCAAGCGTCTCGCTGTCCGTCAGAAGGACGGCGGAGGCCAACCGGTCGTGCTCGGCCTGGCTGAGCAGGTCGGCCGCAACATAGCGCGCGCGCGCCGTCTCGTCGGCGATGACGAGCACCTCGCTCGGCCCGGCGACCATGTCGATGTCCACCTGCCCGAAGGCAAGGCGCTTGGCCGCCGCGACATACGCGTTGCCCGGGCCGACGAGCTTGTCCACGCGCGGGATAAAGTCCGCGCCGTAAGTGAGCGCGGCGACGGCCTGCATCCCGCCGACGGCGATGCAGCGGTCGACGCCCGCGATCCACGCCGCGGCGAGCACGGCGTCATTTAAGTTCTCCGTCGGCGGCGTGACCATGACGACCTCGCCGACGCCCGCGACCTTCGCCGGGATGACGTTCATCAGGACGGAGCTCGGGTAGGCTGCCGTGCCGCCCGGCACATACACGCCGACGCGGCCGAGCGCCCGGACGATCTGCCCGACGCGGCCGCCCTCGACCGGCGAATCCCAGACGCGGCTCTCGCTGAGCAGGCGCGACTGGTAGTCGACGATGTTTTTCGCGCTCTGCTCGAGCGCGTAGCGAAGCTCCGGCGCGATGCGCTTGGCCGCGCCCTCGAGCGTCGACTTTTTGATCTCGCGCGGCTCGGCCTTGTCGAACTGGAGCGAATACTCCCGCACGGCCTCCATGCCGCGCGCGCGCACGTCGTCCATAACGGTCTGCGCCGTGCGCGCGATGAGTGCGTTTGCCTCCTTGGCGCGGCTGCGCATGGCCGCAAGGAGCTCTTTTTCCTCGTATCCGTCCGCGCGGACAAAGTTCGTGATCATAATGCCTGCTCACACCTTCCCACAAAATCGACGATGGCGTCCTTATGCAGCTTCATGCTGGCGGTATTGACGATGAGCCGCGCCGAGATGGGCGCGACGGTCTCGATGGGGACAAGGCCGTTTTCCTTGAGCGTCGCGCCCGTCTGGACGACGTCCATGATGGCGTCGGCCAGCCCCAGGATCGGCGCAAGCTCCACGGAGCCCTCGATGCGGATCGTCTCCACATCCATGCCCTTGCCCTCGAAATAGCGCTTGGTCACGTTCGGGTATTTCGACGCGACGCGGCGCGTGCGGTACGTTCCGTAAAAATCGTCGCCCTCGCGCACGGCCAGCGCGAAGCGGCACGCGCCGAAGCGAAGATCGAGCAGCTCGTAAAACGAGCCGCCGTGCTCCATGATCGTGTCGCGCCCGACGATGCCCATGTCGCACACGCCGTGCGTGACGTAGGTGATGACGTCCGGCGCCTTGGCCAGGATGACGTCGAGCGGATAGTTTTCCACCGGCAGCACGAGCCGGCGCGTGTCCTCGTTGACCTGCGAGCAGTCGAGCCCCGCGCGCTCGAAGAGCGCGACGGAGTCGCGCAGGAGCCGTCCCTTCGTGACGGCGATGCGAAGCCGGTTCACAGCGCCACGCTCCTTTCCTCGCTGCCGTCTAAAATGAGCAGCGTCTTTGCCCCGTGTGCGCGCGCCTCCTGCTCGGCCATCTCGCACGAGGCGGCTGCGGACAGCACGCCCGTGCCGTCCGGCAGCGCGGCGATGGCCGCAAGCGCGTCGCCGAGGCGGCCGCGGCCGTACCAGATGACCGTCTCGGGCGGCTGCACCTCTTTCTGCGGCAGGCACGAGGCGAGCGCCGCAACGTCAACGGCAAAGCCCGTCGCAGGCACGTCGGCGCCGAACCGGCCGACGAGGCCGTCGTACCGGCCGCCGGAGACGACGGTCGTCCCGGCGCCCTGCGCATAACCGCGGAACACGACGCCCGTATAGTAGTCGATGCCCTGCACAAGGCTCAGGTCGAAGCGCACATGGCGCCCCAGCCCCGCGCGCGCAAGCTCGCCGTAGAGCTCAGCCAGATAGTCAAGCGCCGCGACGGCCTGCGGCAGCGGCGTCAGCGCGCGCGCCTCTCCCAGGATCTCCACGCCGCCGAACAGGCGGGGCAGCATTTTCAGCGCCGCGCCCGCCGGCGTTTTCCCATACGGCGCGAGCAGATCGGAAAACGCGGCAAAGCTGCGGTTCTCCACGGCCTGGCGCATGGCGTGAGCCGTCTGCTCATCTGCGCCGAGCGCATCGGTGAGCGCCGTGAAATAGCCTGCGTGACCAAGCTCGATCTGAAACTCGGTCAGCCCTGTCGCCTCAAGTGCCTGCACGGCCATGGCGACGACCTCAAGGTCGGCCCGGATGCCCGGCGCGCCGATGAGCTCGATGCCGCACTGCGGCTTTTCGCCCTGCGCGCCCGTGTGCGCGTCGTCCGAGCGAAAGACGGTCTGGTCATAATACAGCCGCTGCGGCAGCGGCATGGCGCGCAGCTTTGTCGCCGCGACGCGCGCGATCGGCGTCGTGTTGTCCGGCCGCATGACCAGAATGCGGCTCGACCGGTCGATGAGCTTGAGCATGGACTGCTGCGGCAGCGGATTGCCGGACGCAGTGAACACGTCGTAAAACTCGACCTCCGGCGTCATAAGCTCGCAGTAGCCGCGCCTCTGGAACAGCCCCGTCACTGCGCGCTGGATCGTCCGATAGGCCGCGCACTCGGCAAAGAGCCGGTCGCACGTGCCGGCAGGCGTCCCGATGGTCATGTGCATGGAGATCCCTTCACTTTCATTGACTAATTTGGTAGTATGGTAGCACGCTGCCAAGTGAAAATCAAGTTAAAACAGCGACACCTGACTCGTATTGGGCAAATCACCAAAAACACCGGCCTCGCGGAGGCTTTCAATGTTCGCATCGGACACCTTGCAGGCAAGCTTGAACTCTTCAACGGAGATAAAATGCTTGCCCTTGCGCCCCTCGGCAATGTCGAGCGCGGCCGTCTCGCCGAGTCCCGCGACGGAGACGAACGGCGGCAGCAGCTTGCCGTCCCGCAGGTTAAAGCGCAGCGCGTCGGACTCATAAAGGTCGATCTTGGCAAACTCCAGCCCGCGCAGGTAGAACTCATAGCAGACCTCGAGCGTTGTCAGAAGATCCTGATCCTTGGCCGAGGCCTCGGGGTCGGAGTCGATGCGCTTGATCTCTTCCTTCACGCGCTCGACGCCCTGCGTCATCATGGCTGCATCGAAGCCGCCCTTCTGGCTGCGGCGGTAGAAGTACGCCGAGTAGAACGCCAGGGGCTCATGCACCTTGAACCACGCGATGCGGAACGCCATCATGACGTAGGCCACGGCGTGCGCCTTCGGGAATAAGTACTTGATCTTCTTGCACGAGTCGATGTACCAGTCCGGCACGCCGGCGTCCTTCATCTCCTGCTCCGCGCCGTCGGGCAGGCCGCGCCCTTTGCGGACGGCCTCCATGATCTTGAACGAGCGCTTTTCCGGCATGCCGCACGAGATGAGATAGAGCATGATGTCGTCGCGGCAGCCGATGGCCTCGCCGACGGCAGCCGTGCCGGACAGGATGAGCTCGCGCGCGTTGCCGAGCCAGACGTCCGTGCCGTGCGAGAAGCCGGACAGGCGCAGCAGCGTATCAAACTCCGTCGGGTGCGTGTCTTCCAGCATCCCGCGTGTGAAGCGCGTGTTGAACTCCGGGATGGCGACGGCGCCCGTGGGGCCGAGCAGCGGGTCGTTTTCGTAGCCGAGCACCTTCGACGAGGTGAAGATGGACATCGTGTCCTTGTCGTCGAGCGGGATCTTCTTCGCGTCCACGCCCGTCAGATCCTCAAGCATACGGATCATCGTCGGGTCGTCGTGGCCGAGCATATCGAGCTTGAGCAGGTTCTCCTCCATGGAGTGATACTCAAAATGCGTTGTGATCCACGCGTCGGAGTCCGTCGAGTCGGCCGGGTGCTGCACGGGGCAGAAATCCCAGATCTCGTTTTCGGCCGGGATGACGACGAGGCCGCCGGGGTGCTGGCCCGTCGTACGCTTGACGCCGACGCAGCCGGAGGCGAGACGGTTCTCCTCGGCCTTTGAGGCCGTCCTTTCCCGTTCGGCCAGGAACTTTTTCACATAGCCGTAGGCCGTTTTCTCCGCGACGGTGCCGATGGTGCCCGCGCGGAAGACGTGGTCGGCGCCGAACATCTCGACGCAGTACGCGTGCGCACGCGCCTGATATTCGCCGGAGAAGTTGAGGTCGATGTCCGGCACCTTGTCGCCGCCGAAGCCGAGGAACGTCTCAAACGGGATGTTGAAGCCCTCTTTTGCCATCGGCGCGCCGCACTTCGGGCAGACGGCGTCCGGCAGATCCGCGCCGCACTTCGACCCGGCCGGGACCTCGAACGTCGTGTACTTGCACTCCGGGCAGCGGTAGTGCGGCGGGAAGGAGTTGACCTCCGTGATGCCGGACAGGTAGGCCACGATGCTCGACCCGACCGAGCCGCGGGAACCGACAAGGTAGCCGTGCTCGAGCGAGTTCTGCACGAGCTTCTGCGCGCTCATGTAAATGACATCGTAGTGGCAGGTGATGATGTCATGCATCTCCTGCTCGACGCGCTTTGTGATGAGCTCGGGCGGATTGTCGCCGTAGAGCTCGCGCAGCCGGCCGTAGACGAGGTCCTTTAGCTGCCCGACGGAGTTTTCGATGGCCGGCGCGAACAGGCCCTTCGGCACGGGGCGCAGCCGTTCGCACATGTCGGCGATGAGGTTTGGGTTGTCCACGACGACCTCGCGGGCCGTGTCCTTGCCGAGGTAGGAAAACTCGCGCAGCATCTCGTCGGTCGTGTGGAAGTAGATGGGCAGCTCGCGGTCGGCGTCGTCGTAGCCCTTCGTGGCCAGCAGGATGCGGCGGAACACCTCATCGTGCGGCTCCAAAAAGTGGACGTCGCCCGTCGCGACAACGGGACGGTCAAGCTCGCGGCCGAGCTGGACGACCGTGCGGTTATACTCGCGCAGCTGCTCAACGTCCTTGGCGATGCCCTTGGCAAGCATGAACATATTGTTCGCGATGGGCTGGATCTCAAGGAAGTCGTAAAACGACGCGATGCGCGTAAGCTCCGCGTGGCTCTTCCCGCTTACGATGGCCTGGAACAGCTCGCCCGCCTCGCAGGCCGAGCCGACGATCAGCCCCTCGCGCCACTTGACAAGCTCCGACTTCGGAATGATCGGGTTGCGGTGGAAATACTTCAGGTGCGCGTAGGACACGAGCCGGTAGAGATTGCGAAGCCCCGTCTGGTTTTTGGCGAGCAGGATCATGTGGCGCGCATGGCGGCCCTTCATCCGGCTTCCCGAGCGCAGCGTCTCCATGTACGGGTTGATCTTTTCCGTCGTGTCGATGCCCTGCTCGATGAGGCGGGCAAACAGGCGCTGGATCATATACGCGACGGTCACGGCGTCGTCGTCGGCGCGGTGGTGGTTGAAGTCCGGCAGGCTCAGCGCGTCGGCCACGATGTTCAGCTTGTACTTGCCGAGGTCGGGCAGCATGTTCTGCGCCATAATGAGCGTGTCGAGATAGGTCGGGTCGTAGACGATGCCGAGCTTTTTGCACGCGGCGGCAACAAAGCCCATGTCAAAGTCCGCGTTGTGCGCGACGAGCGGCCGGTCGCCGCAGAATGCGAGGAAGCTCGGGATGGCCTCGTCCAGCTCCGGCGCGGCCGCGAGCATCTCGTCTGTGATGCCGGTCAGCTCCGCGACCCGCTGCGTCAGCGGCCGGTGCGGGTTGACGAACATCTGGAAATGCTCGGCCGGCTCGCCGTTGCGGAACATGACGGCGCCGATCTCCGTGATGGCGTCATCCTCGGGCGAAAGGCCGGTCGTCTCGAGGTCAAAGGCGATGAACTCGCCTGTGAGCGGCACATTCTGCCTGCCGTGGACGACGATGCGGTCGTCGACGTCGTTGACAAAGTACGCCTCACAGCCGTAGAGGATCTTGATCTCCTCGTCCGTCCCGGCGACCTTTGTGCCCTTGGCGGCCTTCATGGCGTCCGGGAACGACTGCAATACGCCATGATCGGTGATGGCGATGGCGCGGTGGCCCCACGCGGCGGCCTGCTTGACGGCGTCCTTCGTCTCCGTCAGCGCGTCCATGGACGACATCTTCGTGTGAAGATGCAGCTCGACGCGCTTTGCGCCCTCGGCCGTGTCGAGCCGGACGGGCTTTTTCGCCTCCATGACGGAATTAAGCTGCATGACCGTCTCGTTGTCATAGCGGTCGAACGTCATGCGGCCCTGGATGCGGTACCACGAGCCGACCTTGATCTGGTCGAGGATGGGCTTTGCATCCTCGGCCTCCATGAACTGGCTGATGCGGATGGAGCCGGTGTAGTCGGTCATATCAAAATTCACGACCCAGGCGTTTCGCTTTTTGAGCTCGCGGTGCTGCACGGAGAACACCGTTCCCTCGATGGCCACACGGTTCATGTCGAGCGTCAGCGCGCCGATGGGCGTCGGCTCGGCGCGGAACGGGCGGCCAAAGATGGCCTTCGGCTGGGGCGGCCTGTCCTTGTCCTTATCTTTAAAGTGCGGCGCCGGGATGGCGGTCATGGCCTCGCGCCGGATGCGCTCGGTCTCTTCAAAGAGCGCCCTACCCTCGGCCTTTGAGCCAGGGACGAGCGTGATGCGGACCGCTTTGCCGAAGCGCTCTTTCACGAACTGCTCGGCCCGGTGCAGGTGCGGCGTGAGCTGGTCGACGCCGTTGGCGCGCAGTTTCGCGCGCAGCTCGTCGCCCGAAAGCTCCCATTTGCACCCGGCAAGAATGGCCGCCGCGGGCGAATAGGCGTCCTCGAGCACGCGGTTTAAGTCCGAAAAGTCCATGGCTTCAAACAGCTCTTCGGGATAGCTCGTCTTAAGGCGGATGCGGTGCAGGCCGTAGACACGCTCGATGGCGCGCTCGGCGTGCTCGAGCTCGGCCACGGGCAGATACACCGCAGACGACAGATCGACCGTCACGGCGCGCGCCGCACGGTCGATCTTCGCATGGCGGACGACGGCCTGCTCCCAAGCCGGCCGCTCCGTCTCCTCCGGGTCAAAGCCCGGGAACAATTCCAATAGCTTGACTGTCTGCTCCATGATCCCTCACAGTTTGTCGATGTACGAAAGCAGCGTCGGCAGCAGCTCGTCCTGCGGGACGGTGCACACCCGCTTGCCGCGGATGAATACGGCGCCGCAGCCGTCGCCGCCGGCGATGCCGATGTCGGCCCCGCGCGCCTCGCCCGGGCCGTTGACGATGCAGCCCATGACGGCGACCGTGATATTTTTCTCGCAGCCGGAAAGCGCGGCCTCGACCTTGTTTGCAAGGCCGATGAGGTCGATGTTCGTCCGGCCGCACGTCGGGCACGAGACGATCTCCGGCCCAAAGCGCCGAACGCCCGCGGCGGACAAGATCGCCTTGGCCGCGCGGATCTCCTCAGAAGGTGGCGCGGTGAGCGAGACGCGGATCGTGTCGCCGATGCCAAGGCACAGCAGGCCGCCGATGCCCATGGCGGACTTGATCGTGCCCATGTACGGCGTGCCCGTCTCCGTCACGCCGACGTGGAGCGGATAATCCGATTTTTCTGAAAACAGCCGGTAGGCCGCGATGGTCAGCGGCACGGAGCTTGACTTCATGGACACGCAGATGTCATAAAAGCCGCACTCCTCGAGCAGCCGGATGTGCGAAAACGCGCTCTCGACGAGCGCCTCGGGCGTCGGGCGGCCGTATTTTTCGAGCAGGTCTTTTTCTAAGCTGCCGCCGTTGACGCCGACGCGGATCGGCACGCCGGAGGCGCGGCAGGCGTCGGCCACGGCGCGCACCTTGTCCGCGCCGCCGATGTTGCCGGGATTGATGCGGATCTTCGCCGCGCCGCCCTCCGCGCACGCGATGGCGAGGCGGTAATCAAAATGGATGTCCGCCACGAGCGGCAGCGGCGACGCCTGCGCGATGCGGGAAAAGCTCTCCGCCGCAGCGCGGTCGGGCACGGCAAGGCGCACGATCTCGCAGCCGAGGTCTTTTAATTCCGCGATCTGGGCAAGGCACGCCGCCTCGTCCGTCGTTTTCGTGTTGAGCATGGACTGGATGCGCACCGGCGCGCCGCCGCCGATGGTGACGCCGCCGGCAACAATCTGCCGGGTCATATTGATCTACCTTTCTATTTTAACGAAACAGCTTGACGACGTCCGAGAGCGTGATCACGGCCATCAGGCCGAGCAGCAGAACCATGCCCGCCGCGTGGATGTAGCTCTCGTATTTCGGATCGATCTTCTTTTTTGTCGCCTTTTCGATGACGGTCGTCACGAGCAGGCAGAACACGCGTCCGCCGTCGAGCGCCGGCAGCGGCAGCAGGTTCATGAACGCGAGGTTGATGGCGATGAACGCGCCGAGGTAGAGCACATTCTCCACGCCTGCGGCCGTGCTGGCCGAGCTTTTGCCCGTCTCGGAGATGACCTGCACGATGCCGACCGGGCCGGACATATCGCGCAGCCCGACCGCGCCCGTCACGAGGTCTTTCAGGCCCCAGACGACCATGCGTACGAAGTCGAGCGACGTGTTCCACGCGTTTTTCACCACGCGCCCGGCCGTCGCCTCCTCCGCGCCGAACAAAAGCCCGTAGCGCCGGACGGTCTGGCCGTTTACCTCGTACTCCCGCTTTTCCATCGTGACGCCGCCGAGCGCGACCTTTTCGCCGTCCCGGATGACGACGAGGTCATACGTTGTGTCCGCGCCGCGCGAGAGCAGCGTGGCCACGTCGCTGTAGATGAGCACGCGGCTGCCGTCGATGGAATAAATTTCGTCGCCCGTCCGGAGCGTCCCCTCGAGCGGGCAGCCCGTGTCGAAGCCCGTGATGGTCGGAAC
Source organism: uncultured Oscillospiraceae bacterium (assembly GCA_934589675.1). GTDB lineage: Bacteria > Bacillota > Clostridia > Oscillospirales > Oscillospiraceae > CAKTOF01. The sequence goes on along the minus strand of CAKTOF010000006.1, from coordinate 51,906 downwards.
GTAAAAGCCCGCCGAGAGCGCCGAGAGGATGACGAGCACAAGAAAGCCCGCCAGATAGTTCATAAACGAGCCCGCGACCAGAATGATGAGCCGCCGCCACCACGGCTTCGCGGCGAACGCGCGGGGATTGCCCGTGTCCTCGTCCTCGCCCTCCATGGCGCAGTAGCCGCCGATGGGTAGGCAGCGCAGCGTATAGACCGTCTCTTTTCCCTGCTTCTGCAAGATCTTCGGCCCCATGAAGATGGAAAACTCATTCACCTGCACCCCGAGCAGCTTCGCCGTGATAAAATGGCCGAACTCGTGAATGAGGATGAGAAAGCTGAAGATCAGAATCGCCAGGACAATATACAAATTACTTCACCCTTATTTGTGAGATTGGACATACTCTCTCGCCGCGCGGTCGGTGTCCATCACCTGACCGAGCGTCGGCTGCGCCGCGAACGGCACGGCCTCCATCGCCCCGGAGACGAGGCGCGCAATGTCGTAAAACCCAATTTCTCCCTGCAAAAACAGCGCCACGGCGTCCTCGTTTGCGCTCGAGAGCGCGCAGCAGGTCGTCCCGCCGCGCTTTGCAGCGTCCAGCGCGAGCGCAAGGCACGGAAAATTCTCCGTGTCCGGCGCGTCGAATGTCAGGCTGCCGCACGAGAGCAGGTCGAGCGGCGCGGCCGGGCTCGGCGCGCGATCCGGCCATGTGAGCGCATACTGGATTGGGATGCGCATATCCGGCACGCCGAGCTGCGCGAGCACGGCGCCGTCGACAAACTCCACAAGCGAGTGGATGACGCTCTGGCGGTGGATGACGATGGACACCTGCTCGGGTGGGAGCGAATAAAGCCGCATGGCCTCGATGAATTCCAGACCCTTGTTCATCATGCTCGCGCTGTCGACCGTGATCTTCGGCCCCATGGCCCAGTTCGGATGGCGCAGCGCGTCGGCGGCCGTCACGTTTTGCAGCTCCGCGCGGCATTTTCCGAAAAACGGCCCGCCGGAGGCCGTCAGGATGAGCCGGCGGATCTGGCCGCGGTCGCGGCAGCCCTGCAGGCACTGAAAAATGGCCGAATGCTCGGAGTCCACAGGCACGATCTCGGCGCCGTGCTCCCTCGCCGCGGCCATGACAAGCTCGCCCGCGCACACGAGCGTCTCCTTGTTGGCCAGCGCGATGCGCTTTTTCTCCGCGATGGCCGCGAGCGTCGGCTGTAGGCCGACCATGCCCATGACGGCCGTCACGACGGTGTCGGCCTCGGCCATCGTCGCGGCGGCGAGCAGACCCTCCGCGCCGGACGCGACCTCGATGGGCAGGCCCGAAAGGCGCGCCTTTAAGTCCCGCGCGGCCGCGTCCGTCGCCATGACGGCAAGGCGCGGGCGGTATTTGCGGCACTGCGCCTCCATGCGCCCGACATTGCTGCCCGCCGTAAGCGCGCAGACAGAAAGGCCGAGCTGGTCAACACACGAGAGCGTCTGCCGGCCGATGGAGCCGGTCGAGCCGAGGATGGAGAGAACCTTGCTCATCTTGAATCACCCCAGAAGCGGCAGCAGCAGCACGATCACCTCGACGGCCGGGGCCGTCGTAATCATGCTGTCGAACCGGTCCATGACGCCGCCGTGACCGGGCAGGAGCTTGCCGTAGTCCTTGATGCCGGTCTGGCGCTTGATGACGGAAAACACGAGGTCGCCCACGACAGACACGGACGCGCCGACAGCGGCGCACACGAGCCCGGAGACGTAGCTGACATCGCGGTCAAAGCACTTATTTACAATGAGGCAATAGATCATCATGCCCACGATGGCGCAGATATAGCCGCCGACAAGTCCCTCGACCGTCTTTTTCGGGCTGACGACCGGCGCGAGCTTGTGCTTGCCAAACGCGCGGCCGGCAAAGTACGCCCCGCCGTCGGCGATGAAGGCGATGAGCAGCGGCACAAGGATGAGAAACCGCCCATCCTCCTGCACGAGCAGGCGCACGAGCGCGCTGAAGAAGTACGGCATGACAACGCCCGCGAAAAACGTGCTGCACATGCCCTGCGCCGTCACGGTCGCGTGGAATTTCAGCATCCCGCCGAAAATGCACAGCGAGAACACCGTCAGCCCCGCGAGCATCGGCAAAAACTCGCTGCCAAAATAGCTCCACAGCGGCACGAGCGCCGCCATGACCATGGCGCAGCCGAGCATCCAGCGATTGCTGACAAGCCCCGTCGGGTGCATGAGCTCCCACGCGCCGATGGCACAAAGCGCCATGAGCAAAATCGTAAACCCGATGGGCGGCAGGCACAAGATGACCGCCAGCAGCAGCGGCACGCAGATGACCGCCACTAGAATCCTCTTTTTCATTTCACGCCTCCAAATCTGCGCGAGCGGCCGTTGTAGCTTTCGATCGCGCGCTCAAGTTCCTCCGGCGTGAAATCAGGCCAGAGCACGTCGGTAAAATAAAACTCCGCATAGGCGCTCTGCCACAGCAGGAAGTTTGAGATGCGGATCTCCCCGCTCGGCCGGATGACGAGATCCGGGTCGGGCATCCCGGCTGAGTACAGAAGCTCCGAAAACGCCGCCTCGTCCAGCGCATCCGGCTGCGCCTGCCCCGCCGCGCACGCCTTTGCATATTCGCGCGCGGCGTGTACGATCTCGTCGCGCCCGCCGTAGTTGATGCACAGGTTGGCCTGCACGCCCTCAAACTCCTGCGAGCGCGCCGACGCCTGCTGCGCCAGCTCCCGCAGCTTGGGACTCAGGCGCGAAAGGTCGCCGAAAAAGCCGATGCGGACGCGGTTTTTCTCCATGTCCGAAATGGCCTCGAGCAGGTACTTTTCCAGCAATCCCATAATGGCCGAGACCTCGGCCTCCGAGCGCTTCCAGTTCTCCGTGGAGAAGGCGTACACCGTCAGATACTCCACGCCGATGTCGCGGCAGTACGTCGCGATGCGGCGGAACGTCTCCGCGCCGGCGGCATGGCCGGCCGTGCGCGGGAGGCCGCGCTTTTTGGCCCAGCGGCCGTTCCCGTCCATGATAATGGCGATATGCCGAGGGACTGCCCGCCCCTCGGCATTGCCGCCGCTTTTCTTTTGAAACAGCGCCATATCAGATTTCCATCAGTTCCTTGTCTTTTTTCGCACACATCTCGTCGATCTTTGTGCAGTACTTGTCCGTCAGGTTCTGCATGTCCTTCTCGGCCTTCTTCTGGTCGTCCTCGGTGAGGTCGCCGGATTTGAGCTGCTTTTTGAAGGCGTCCATGGCCTCGCGGCGGACGTTGCGGATGGCGACCTTGCCGTCCTCGGCGTACTTTTTGACCTGACGGGTGAGGTCCTTGCGGCGCTCCTCCGTCAGCTGCGGGAACACCAGGCGGATGACGCGGCCGTCGTTCTGCGGGTTGATGCCGATGTCCGAAACAAGGATGGCCTTCTCAATGGGCTTGAGGAGGCTGTTGTCCCACGGCTGGATGATGAGCGTGCGCGGGTCGGGCGAGGAGATGGACGCGACCTGGCCAACGGGCGTCGGCGCGCCGTAGTATTCCACGCTGACCTGATCGAGCACGGCGGCGTTCGCGCGGCCTGCGCGGACGGACGCAAACTGGCTCTCGACGACGTCGAGCGTCTTTTCCATCTTGCCGGTGTATTCCTTGTAGTCTGCCATTTCTTAGTCCTCCTTCACGATTGTGCCGATCTGCTCGCCCATGACGGCGCGGTAGATGTTCTCCGGGTCGGAGAGGGCAAAGAGCATGATCGGAATATGATTGTCCATGGAGAGCGAGGTCGCGGTCGAGTCCATGACCTCCAGATGCTGGGCGAGCACCTCGTCATAGGTGATGGCGTCAAAGCGCTTGGCCGTCGGCACCTTGGCCGGGTCGGCGTCATACACGCCGTCAATGTTCTTGGCCAGCAGGATGATGTCCGCATCGATCTCCGCCGCGCGCAGCACCGCGCCGGTATCCGTCGAGAAATACGGGTTGCCCGTGCCGCAGCCGAAGATGACGACGCGGCCCTTCTCCAGATGGCGCACGGCGCGGCCGCGGATGTAGGGCTCGGCGATGCGGTCCATCTCGATGGCCGTCTGCACGCGGACGGGGACGTCGCGCTGCTCGAGGCTGTCGGCCAGCGCGAGAGCGTTGATGACGGTGGCGAGCATGCCCATATGGTCGGCGCGCGAGCGCTCCATGCGGTCGCCGCCGTCCTTGACGCCGCGCCAGAAGTTGCCGCCGCCGACGACGACGCCGATCTCCACGCCGGCCTCCACGCACTTTTTGATGACGTCGCAAACGCCGCCGATGACGTCGAAGTTCAGCCCGCGCTTGGCGTCTCCCGCAAGGGCCTCGCCGCTGATCTTGATGAGAACACGTTTATATTTTGGCTGTGCCAAGAAAATCGACTCCTTTGATTTTTCTCTGTTCCGTTTCGTTTAACCGACCCCTATTTTATAATACGAAAGCCGTCTTGCATAGGGTCATTTTGATTTTTTGGACTTTTCGCCACATAATTTTTTCGCCGCATTGATATTTGGCCGGGAATCGTCTATAATGATTTCCTATCTATAATAGTATTGAAGTAGGTGTCGATATGTCTGAAGAAGTCTCCAGCAATTTCATCCACGCATTCATCAAAGAGGACATCGCCCCGGGCGGACAGTTTGAGGGAATGCAGGTGCATACGCGCTTCCCGCCGGAGCCGAACGGCTATCTGCACATCGGTCACTGCAAGGCGCTCATCATCGACTTCGGCTCCGCGGAGAAATTCGGCGGCCTGTGCAACCTGCGCATGGACGACACGAACCCCACGAAGGAGGACACGGAGTACGTCGACGCCATTCAGAACGACATCCACTGGCTCGGCTTCGACTGGGGCGACCGGTTCTTCTACGGCTCGGATTATTTCGAGCAGACGTATGCCTATGCCGTCGAGCTCATCAAAAAGGGGCTGGCCTATGTCTGCGAGCTCTCGCCCGAGGAGCTTCGCCAGATGCGCGGCGACACGACGACCCCGGCTCGCTCGCCCTACCGCGACCGGCCGGTCGAGGAGTCGCTCGACCTCTTCGCGCGGATGCGCGCCGGCGAGTTCCCGGACGGCGCGATGACGCTGCGCGCGAAGATCGACCTTGCCTCCGGCAACTTCAACCTGCGCGACCCGGCGCTCTACCGCATCCGCCATGTGGAGCACCACCGGCAGGGCAGCAAATGGTGCATCTACCCGATGTACGACTTTGCCCACCCCATTCAGGATGCGCTCGAGGGCGTGACGCACTCGCTGTGCTCGCTGGAGTTTGAGGCGCACCGCCCGCTCTACGACTGGGTCGTGAGCAACGTCTCCATCCCGCACCACAAGCCGCGCCAGATCGAGTTCGCGCGGCTCAACATCAACTACACCGTCATGAGCAAGCGCAAGCTGCGCCAGCTTGTGGAGGAAGGCCGCGTCTCCGGCTGGGACGATCCGCGCATGCCCACGCTGTGCGGCCTGCGCCGCCGCGGCTACACGCCCGCGGCCATCCGCAATTTCTGCGAGCGCATCGGCGTTGCAAAGTCCGACTCCACGGTCGAGTACCCGTTTTTGGAGCACTGCCTGCGCGAGGATCTCAACGAGAACGCGCCGCGCGTCATGGCCGTGCTGCGCCCGGTGAAGCTCACCATCACGAACTATCCCGCCGGCCAGAGCGAGACGTTCACCGTTGAAAACCACCCGAACCACCCCGAGATGGGCACGCATGAGGTCACGTTCTCGCGCAGCCTCTGGGTCGAGGCGGACGACTTTCTCGAGCAGCCCATCCCGAAGTACAAGCGCCTTTATCCGGACGGCCCGGAGTGCCGCCTGAAGGGCGCGTACCTCATCCGCTGCACCGGCTGCGTCAAGGACGAAGCCGGCAATGTGACCGAGATCCTCGCGACGTACGACCCGGACAGCCGCGGCGGCGACCCGGCCGACGGCCGCAAGGTCAAGGGCGCGACGATCCACTGGTGCGACCAGGCCACGGCCGTCGACGCCGAGGTCCGCCTGTACGACAACCTCTTCTCCGACCCCGAGCCGGACGCCGCGGGCAAGGATTTCCTCGAATGCCTGAATCCGAACTCGCTCGAAGTCCTCACCGGCTGCAAGATTGAGTCTGCCTTCGGCCATCCGGAGGCCGCCGCCCCGGAGAAGACCGCGCCGAGCTTCCAGTTCATGCGCCTTGGCTACTTCTGCGTCGACTCGCGCGATTCCACGCCCGACCACCCGGTCTTCAACCGCGCCGTCAGCCTGAAGGACAGCTTCAAGCCCGGAAAATAACCCCTTTGCCCCGGAGCACCGCTCCGGGGCATTTTGCACAATATGCACCGGGACGCTGTTTGTGCACCCCGCACATTTTTTGCTCCGGCGCTTGAAAAAAGCCCCCGGTTTTGCTATGATTCCCGTAAACGAGTAGCTGCAAACAGCGTAAAGCCAGTTTGTCAGCCGCTCGTTTTTTTTGCGCCCTTACGGTCAATTCCCGGCAAGCGGCCGGATCATGGAGGAATCACATATGGATCAGGATCAGTCCCGTCTCGCACGCGAGCCCGTCGGGCGCCTCATGCGGCGCTACGCCGTTCCGTGCATCATCTCGCTGCTCGTCGCAGCGCTTTACAACATCGTCGACCAGATCTACATCGGCTGGGGCGTTGGCGCGGAGGGCAACAGCGCGACGAACATCGTGTTTCCGCTCACGGTGCTCGCGCTCGCGCTCGCGACGATGATCGGCGACGGCGCGTGCTCGTTCATCAGCATCCGCCTCGGCGCGGGCGACCGCGAAAACGCCGGCCGCGCGGCCGGAAACGCTGTGACGCTGTCCGTCCTGACCGGCCTTGTGCTCATGGCCGTGTACTTTCTGTTCGCCGATCCCCTGCTGCGCCTGTTCGGCGCGGGAGCGGACGTGTCCGCGCTCACGCGCGGCTACGCGCGCGACTATTTTCTCTGGATCGCGGCCGGCATTCCGTTTTATCTGTTCGGGCAGGCCATGAATCCCATCATCCGCTCCGACGGCAGCCCGCGCATCGCCATGGTCGCAACGCTCGCGGGCGCTGTGGCGAACATCATTCTCGACCCCATCGCCATTTTTGTCCTGCACTGGGGCGTCGCGGGCGCGGCCATCGCCACGGTCGCGGGGCAGGTCATCACGGCCGCCATCTCGCTCGTCTACTTAACGCGCATGAAGTCCGTCCGGCTGACGAAATCGTGCTTCACCCCGGCGTGGCAGCTCATCCGGCAGTTCCTGCCGCTCGGGTTTACGAGCTTTTTGAGCCAGTTCTCGCTCGTTCTTTCCATGGCCGTCATGAACAACGCCATGATGAAATACGGCGCGCTCTCCGCCTTCGCAACGTATTCGGAAAGCTCCGGCCGCATGGTGGCCGACATCCCGCTGGCCGTGCAGGGCATCGTCATGAAGTATTACCAGATCGTCATCTCCGTCGTCGTCGGCATGGCCGCCGGCTGCATCCCCATCGTCGGCTTCAACTTCGGCGCGCAGGAATTTTCCCGCTGCCGCGCCATGCAGCACCGGCTCATCGCGTGCGAGGCCGCCGTCGGCGCGGCCGCGCTTTTATGCTTTGAGCTTCTCCCGCTGCCGCTCATCCGCCTGTTTGGCACGGACAATCCGCAGGTCTATTTTGATTTTGCGTGCATCGCGTTCCGCATCTACCTGAGCATGACGGTGCTCGACTGCGTGAACAAGGCCGCATTCATCTATCTTCAGTCGCTCGGCCGGGCGCTGGAGTCGACGCTGCTCTCGCTCCTGCGCGAGGTCGTGCTCGCCGTCCCGCTGGCCATCGTGCTTCCGAAGCTGGCCAGTGCGCGTTTCGGGATGGAAAACGGCGTGTACGGGCTTCTCATCAGCATGCCGTGCGCGGCGATCCTCACGTTCTGCGTCGCCGCCGCCATTCTGATCCGCACCGGCCGGCGGCTCAAGAACGCATAAAATAGCCGCACGGCCTCAGGCCGTGCGGCTATTTTTATTCCTCCGGTTTGAAATCCGTAAAGCTGAGGTTGAGATCCACCGCGCCGTCGATCCCGTCCACCGTCCCCTCGGCCGAGTACTGCCAGACGTCGAAGTGATACCGGAAGTCCGGCGTCGCGGAATAGCTTGCCAGCCAGAACGTGTATTCCTGAAGCTCAGACAGGTTAAACTCCTGATAGCCGAACCTCTGGTTGAAATAGAGCCCCGCGCGGTAGCCCGCCGCGGCGATCTCGCCGCAGAACGCCTTGGCGCACGCGGTGAGCGTGACGGGATCCATGCCGTCCGTGCGCGCCTCCCATGCCACGTCCTCCCAGTCGTAGTACACGGGATATTTCAGGTCGTAATTTTCGATCCATGTCAGGACAAAGCGCGCCTCCTCGCGCGCCTCATCCTCCGTGACGGCCTGCGAGAAAAAGTAGACGCCGATGTCGATGCCCGCCGCGGACGCGCCGGCCATATTGTCCTTGAACTGCTCGTCAAGCGAGATGGCGCCCTCGCTCGTGCCGCGGTTGCCGACGCGGATGATAGCAAACTCGACGCCCGCGTCCTTCACGCGCTGCCAGTCGATCGCGCCCTGATGCTGCGAGACGTCCACGCCGGTGTATACCGTGCCGTCGCCGGAGTAGGTCATAAAGCCGTCCTGCATGGAAAACGCAGAAAGGTCATAGCCGTTCTCCGTCAGCGCGGCGCCCTGCTGCGCCCCGCTCTCCTCCGTCCCGCTTTCTTCCGCCGGCTGCGTTTGTCCGTCCGCCGCGGCGCGCCGCGCAATGAGCGCTGCGCCGCAGATGAGCGCCAGCGTCAGCACAAACAGCGCAATGCGCGCCGCTGGCGACGATCGTTTTTCCCTTGTCTGCATCGGCCACCGTGCCCCTCTCGCTTTTTTCGACAGTATAGCACACTATTTCCGCCGCGCCAAGCGTCCTGTTTTCCCCGGATGCGGTGCAAAACGGCAAAATATGAAAAATTCCCGTTGTTTTATCGCCCGGCTTCATGTATAATCTAACCAAGTACGATCGACAAGGAGGGACTGCGCATGGATGAACAGGAAAACGAATACCGGCAGCGTCTGGAAGAGCGTAGAAAAAAACGCGAAGCGCTTCGCCGGAAGCGTCAGATGCAGCAGCGGATCATCTACGCGGCGGCCGCACTGGTTCTCATTCTGATCATCGTTCTCATCGCCCGCGGCTGCGGGAAGGACAACACCGACACCAAGGACAAGGCGCTCACGGAGATGACCGTTGAGGAGCTGACCGCGCGCGCCAAGGAGCTCGGCGTCGACCTGACCGGCATCGAGTCGGACAAGGACGCCATCATTGCGGCAATCGAGGACTACTCCAATGCGCTCAAGCCCGAGCAGCCGGACGACTCGTCCGTCGACCTGCCGCTTGTGGACGTCGCAGCGACAGCCACGCTGTCCGCCGTCGGCGACATTATGGTCTATGACCCGCAGATTGACGATGCCAAGCAGTCCGACGGCAGCTATGACTTCTCGCACTGCTTTGCGGGCGTGGCGGAGCTTCTCTCCGCGTCCGACCTCACGGTCGGCAACCTCGAGACGAACTTCTGCGGCGGCACGTACAGCGGCTACCCGAACTTCAACGCGCCCGAGTCGCTCGCCTCGAATCTCGCGGCCGTCGGATTCGACATTTTGCAGACCGCGAACACATACTCCATCCAGAACGGCCTGACCGGCCTTGCCAGCACGTACCGCTATGTGACGGCCGCCGGCATGGCGCCGCTCGGCACGTATTATTCCGAGACGCAGAAGCAGGACAACGGCGGCGTGCTCGTGCGCGAGGTCAACGGCATCAAGTTCGCCTTCTTCGCCTACACGAAGGGCGTGAACAACATGTACCTGCCCGACGGGTCGGAATACGCCGTCGACGTTCTCTACAAGGACTACTACTCCAACTACACGCAGATCGACACGTCCGCCATCACGGCCAGCATCGACGCAGCCAAGGCCACGGGCGCGGACGTCATCGTCGCCATGGTGCACTGGGGCAGCGAGTATGAGCTCGAGCCGAGCTCTTCACAGGAGCAGATCGCCGACCTGATGTTCCGCAGCGGCGTCGACGTCATCCTCGGAAGCCACTCTCATGTGGTCGGCCCCATGGAGATGCGCACGGTCACGACGGACGACGGCACGGAGAAAGAGGTGTTCCTGGCCTACAGCCTCGGCAACTTCCTTTCGAGCATGACGGCCGACTTCACGCAGGACAGCGTCATTTTGAACCTCGAGTTCTCCAAGGACTCCGACGGCAACACGACGATCTCGAACGCGAACTATGTGCCCGTCTACATCGCCGACAACGGTGAGGACGCGGACAACCGCTATGTGCTGCTCGACGCCTACGCCGAGATCGACAAATACGTCGGCGGCGCGGCTGACCGCGTGAGTGACACGATCTACAACGCGCTCAAGCTCGACATTGACACTCTCCACCAGAATGCCGGCGCGGCGTTCGACCGCAGCAATCAGGCTTCCTGACCTTCTAAAAAACTCCGCAGCTTGCAAAAGCTGCGGAGTTTTTTCTGCGCCGGGCGCAAAAAAAGCAGACGCCCCGGATGGGACGTCTGCTCAAATGGCTGGTCAGGCCTGGCCGCGCATACGGGCGTAGCAGTCGGAGCAGTAGACCGGGCGATCGGTCTTCGGCTCGAACGGGACTCTCGCCTCGCCGCCGCAGGAAGCGCACACAGCGGTGAAGTACTCACGCGGGCCACGGGCCGCGTTCTTGCGGGCATCACGGCAGGCTTTGCAGCGCTGCGGCTCGTTCTGGAAACCACGCTCGGCATAGAACTCCTGCTCACCGGCGGTAAACACGAACTCGGCGCCACACTCTTTGCACACTAAGGTCTTGTCTTCGTACATTTGCACTTTTCCTCTCTTATCAAAGGTTTTGCCCTGACGAATGCCCAAAAACGGAGGTCCAGCAGGGTCGATATTTGCGAACGGCATTCGCCGTTTACGCCATGTGGGACTGCCGCTCCGCCTTGGCGCGGATGCGAGAGACCGCGTTGTCCACGGATTTCTCGGGCCGGCCGATGGCCGAGGCAATTTCCCGGTAGGATCGTCCTTCCAGATAAAGCGGAAGGATCTGCCGCTCCAGTGCAGATAGGGACTGCGTCAGGGATGAGAGGAACACTTCGGTTTCTTCCCGCCGGAGGAACGTCTCCTCCGGCCCCGGCTGGGGCAATGACTGGTCGTCACAAAGGGGCAGCGCGCCGTCGAGCGGACGGTTGCGCTCTGAGAGCGCCGAGCGGACTGCAGAGGCGATCCGGCGGCGGATGCAGGTGGCCGCGAACGCGCGAAACGGGACGCCGCGCGCGCCGTCATAGGCAGAGATGGCGGAAAGCAATCCCACCATGCCCTCCTGGATCAGATCCTCGCTGTCGCCTCCCGTCAGGAAGTACGGCCGGGCGCAGGCGCGGACAAGGCACGCGCAGCGTTCGATGAGGCATTCCAGCGCAGCCGGAGATGAACCGGCCTGTTCGCAGAGCGCCTCATCGGTCCAGATTTTGAATGAATCGTGCATATGCTGCAATTAGTTCCCCTTTTGTACTATCGTATTATAGCCACAGCCGATGCGTTTTGTCAATAGCAAACAAAGAAGTTTTTGTCAAGCGCCCGATTTTTGTGCGTTTTCGATTGCTTTCGCGATTTCCTGTGCCAGCTTTCCTGCAAGCGCGGCATCGCTCGACTCGACCATGACGCGGATGAGCGCCTCCGTGCCGGACGGGCGGACGAGCACGCGGCCCGTTTCGCCCAGCTCCGCCTCCGCCTTTTCAATGGTCGCAGCCACGGACGGGATGGCCGTCGCGGTCTTTTTGCCCTCGGGCGAGCCGGTCCAGACGACGTTCACAAGCTCCTGCGGGAATCGCTCGACCTCGCCGGCAAGCGCGCTGAGCGGTTTCCCGCGCCAGCAGAGAATGCGCAGCAGCTGCAGCGCCGCGAGCTGACCGTCGCCCGTCGTCATATGGTCGAGGAAAATGATGTGCCCAGACTGCTCGCCGCCGAGGCGCATCCCCTCGCGCTGCATCATCTCGAGCACGTTGCGGTCGCCGACCTGCGCGCAGAGGACCTTCATGCCATGCGCTGCCGCAAATTTGTGCAGGCCGAGGTTTGACATGACCGTCGCGACGAATCCGCCGCCGGCCAGATCGCCCGCCTCGTGCATGGCAGCGGCGCAGATGGCCATGATGCGGTCGCCGTCGACCTCCTGCCCGCGCTCATCGACGGCGAGGCACCGGTCGGCGTCGCCGTCGAAGGCAAGGCCGAGGTCATACCCGCCGTCCACGACAGCGCCTGCCAGGCTCTCCAGATGCGTCGAGCCGCAGCCGTCGTTGATGTTCACGCCGTTTGGCGTATCGTGGATGAAGCCGCAGCCAAGGTCAAAGCGCGTGAACAGCTCGCGCGCCGTGACGGACGCGGCGCCGTTGGCGCAGTCGAAGAGCACGCGTAGGCCGCGCAGCCCCTCAGGCACCGTGCCGGCCAGATGGTCGAGATAGCGCACCTTCTGCCCCTCGCCGCTCAGGCGGCGGCCGACGGCGCCGTGCGTTTTTACGGGCAGATCGCCCTCGGAGAGGATCAGCTCCTCCATGCGCGCTTCCAGCTCGTCGGACAGCTTGAAGCCCGCGCCGGAAAACAGCTTGATGCCGTTGTGCTCAAACGGATTGTGCGAGGCCGAGATGACGACGCCCGCGCTCGCGCGGTTGGCGACCGTCAGGTACGCCACGGCCGGCGTCGGAATAACGCCGAGATCCATGACGTTCGCGCCGCAGCTGCAAAGGCCGGCCGTCAGCGCGCCCGCGAGCAGGTCGGACGAGATGCGCGTGTCCTGCCCCATGACAAAAAGCGGCTTGTCCTCGCCCGTCTCGCCGAAGGCGATGGCCGCGGCCTGCCCGATGCGGTAGGCCAAGGGCGCGGTGAGCGTCTGCCCGACCACGCCGCGGATGCCGTCTGTTCCAAACAGCTTTCCCATTGTGAAAAGCCCTCCTGTTAAATCGAAAATTGCTCCTGCCCGGTGAATTCCAGGCCGAGATGGTCATACGCAAGCTGCGTCACGCACCGGCCGCGCGGCGTCCGGGTCAGAAAGCCGAGCTGCATGAGATACGGCTCATACACATCCTCGAGCGTGACGGCCTCCTCGCCGATCGTCGCGGCGAGCGTCTCGAGGCCGACGGGGCCGCCGCCGTAGTGGCGGACGATGGCCGTGAGCATCCGCCGGTCGATCGCGTCGAGGCCGAGCTCGTCGATCTCCAGATGGCTGAGCGCCTCCGACGCCGTCTGCCGGGAGATGACGCCGTCGCCGATGACCTGCGCGAAGTCGCGCACGCGGCGAAGGAGCCGGTTTGCGATGCGCGGCGTGCCGCGGCTGCGCGCGGCGATCTCCCGCGCGCCCTCCGGCTCGATGGGCATGGCCAGGAGCCTCGCCGAGCGCGTCACGATGCCGGTCAGCTCCTCCGTTGAGTACAGCTCCAGCCGCAGCGACACGCCGAAGCGGTCGCGCAGGGGGCTTGACAACTGCCCCGCGCGCGTCGTCGCGCCGATGAGCGTAAAGCGCGGCAAATCGAGCCGGATGGAGTTGGCCGACGGCCCCTTGCCGAGGATGATGTCGATGACGTAGTCCTCCATCGCGGGGTAGAGCACCTCTTCGATGGCGCGGTTTAGGCGATGGATCTCGTCGATGAACAAAACGTCGCCGGGATTCAGGTTGGTCAGAAGCGCGACAAGGTCGCCGGTTTTTTCAATGGCAGGGCCGCTCGTCACGCGCATGTTGACGCCCATCTCGCCCGCGATGACGCCCGCGAGCGTCGTCTTGCCGAGACCCGGCGGGCCATAGAGCAGGACGTGGTCGAGCGGCTCGCCGCGGCGTCTGGCCGCCTCGATGTAGACGCTTAAGTTTTTCTTCGCCTTTTCCTGGCCGGTGTAGTCTGCCAGCGTTTTCGGGCGCAGCGAGACTTCGCCGTCGTCGGCCGGCGTTCGGCTGGCTGTTACGATCGGGGCCTCGAACTCCCCTTCCAGTTCAATGCTCAACGTGCCGCCTCCTTACAGACTGACGAGATTGCGCAGCGCGCAGCGGACGATCTCCTCCACCGGCAGCGATATGTCGACGCCGCGCAGCGCAGCGCCGATCTCCGACTGGCTGTAGCCCAGAACGGCCAGAGCCGCCGCGGCCTCGGACGCCGCGCCGCCGGACAGGTTCGGCACAGGCGCCGCCCCGCCGCTGCCGCCGGAGAAGTCGAGCTCTGCGCCGCCGAGCTTGTCTTTCAGCTCCAGTATGATGCGCTGCGCCAGCTTTTTCCCGACGCCGGGCGCCGTCATAAGTGCCTTTTCGTCGCCCGTCATGACGGCGAGCGTGAAGTTGGGCGGCGTGACAGCCGACAGGATGCCCAGCGCCGCCTTCGCGCCCACGCCCGTCACGCCGAGCATCAGGCGGAAGCAGCCAAGCTCTTCGCGCGTCGTGAAGCCGTAGATGTCAAACGCATCCTCGCGGATGTTGCAGTGCGTGAACACCTTGCACGGCTGCCCCTGCTTCATCTGCGCCTGGGAATAGGTCGACGTATGCACCGCGTAGCCCACGCCGCCGCAGTCGACGACCGCGACCCCGGCGTCCAGCAGCGCGACGGTGCCGCTCAGATAATAAAACATAGTTACCCACCTACCGTTGTCAGAAGCGAGCTGGCCGACCGGCTGTGGCAGAGCGCGATGGCCAGCGCATCCGCCGCATCGTCCGGCCGCGGGACGGCGTCGAGCTTCAAAAGCCTTCGCGTCATGTCCATGACCTGCCGCTTCGTGGCGTTTCCGTAGCCGACGACGGCCTGCTTGACCTGCATCGGCGTGTATTCATAGACCGGCACGCCGTACTCCTCGCACGCGAGCAGGATGACGCCGCGCCCGTGCGAGACGCCGATGCCGGTCGTGATGTTCTTGCTGAAAAACAGCTCCTCGACGGCAACGGCCTCGGGCTTTGCCTGCCGGAGCAGCGCGGTCATGTCGTCATAGAGGATCTTCAGCCGCCGCGGGAACGGCGCGCCCGCCGGCGTCGTGATGGCGCCGTAGGCCAGC
The DNA here is from genome assembly GCA_934589675.1 of uncultured Oscillospiraceae bacterium. GTDB lineage: Bacteria > Bacillota > Clostridia > Oscillospirales > Oscillospiraceae > CAKTOF01. Next base: position 36,899 of record CAKTOF010000006.1, on the reverse strand, counting down.
TTGACCGCTGCGCCGCGTTCGGCCTCGATGAGGCCGAAGCCCGTCGTGGCGTAGCCCGGATCAATGCCCAGAATGCGCATCACAGCCTGAGCGCGACGCCGGCCGCCGCGCCGATGAGGATGAGCACAAGCGGATGGACCTTTTTGAACACGAGCCGCACGGCAAACAGCACCGCAAACAGCCCCAGCGCGATCCACGAGACCATATTCGCCCAGTCGAGCGCGAGCACGGCGTCATAGTGCAGCAGCGCGACCTTGATGACAGAGAAGCACGCCGCCGCGACAAGGCCGACCGAGAGCGGGCGCAGCACGCTCATGGAGCTGCTCACAAACCGGTTCTCGCGGAAGCGGTCGAGCAGCCCCGCGATCAGGATGATGATGATGATGCTCGGCAGCACGAGCGCGAACGTCGCGACGATGCCGCCCAGAATGCCGCCCGCGCTCACGCCGGCGTAGGTCGCCATGTTGATGCCGATGGGGCCGGGCGTCGACTCGGACACGGCGATCATGTTGGCAAGCTCTTCCTCGGTAAACCACGGGTAGCGCGCTGCAATGTCGTAGAGAAACGGCAGCGTCGCAAGGCCGCCTCCGATGGAGAAGAGCCCCGTCTTGAAAAATTCCCAGAACAGATAAAGATATGTCACGCCGCGTCACCGCCCTTTCTCACAAGCCCGAGCACGATGCCCAGCGCAATGGCCGCCGCGACGAGGATGACCGGCGACACGCCGAACACGATCGTCACAAGGCACGCCACGGCGAAAATCACAAGGTCGAGCGCATTTTTCACGCCGGACTTGAAGAGCTTCGCCACGGAGAACAACACGAGCACGCACACAGCCACGCGGATGCCCGTGAACGCGTGCTGCACGGCCGCGATGTCGGCGAAGTTGCGCAGCACGAGCGCGATGAGCGTGATGATGATGAGCGACGGCAGCACAAGACCGAGCGTGGCAAGGTACGCGCTCAGCACGCCGCCGACGCGGTAGCCGACGTAGGTGGCCGTATTGACGGCGATGACGCCCGGCGTGCACTGGCCGATGGCGTAGCAGTCGAGCACCTCCTCCTCCGTGACCCACTTGTTCTTGTCGACGACCTCGCGCTGGAGCATCGGCAGCATGGCATAGCCGCCGCCGAAGGTCAGGATGCCGACCTTGAAGAACGAGACGATCAGGTTGAGGTTGGTTTTCAGCTTGTCGTTCATGGCGCCGCCTCAGGATCTGGCGATCCAGTAGCAGTAGCCGAGGAAGCCCGCGACCACAATGGCGATGAGCACCCACGCCCAGATGAGCTGCCAGCGCGGGCGCGGCTCATAGTGCGGCTTCTCCTCAAAGTCGCCGGTGTCCGGCAGGTCGGGCAGGCGCTCGTTGTTCGGTTCCTGTTCCATGTTCTTCACCTCAGGCAATTTCGTCGCTCTGTTTTTTGCAGAGCCCATACAGGATTGATTGTATCATGAATCGCGGACAATGCCAACAAAAAAAGCCGGGACGCGAAAGCGTGTGCCTTCGCGCCCCGGAAAAAGCTTATTCGTCGAGGTTTGAGTAGCCCATGAGGTACTCGTCCACCGCGCGCGCTGCGCCGCGGCCTTCGTGGATGCCCCAGACGACGAGCGACTGTCCACGGTGCATATCGCCGGCCGTAAACACGCCCGGCACGCTCGTCTCGTAGCCGCCCGGCGCGGTCTGCACCACCGTGCGCGGCGTGAGCTTCACGCCGAACGCATCGGCGATGTAGCTCTGGCAGCCGAGGAAGCCAGCGGCGATGAGCACCATATCGACCTTCATCTCGTAGGTATCGAGCTGCGTCATCTTTCCGCCCTCCCACGAGAGGTTCGCGGCCGTGACGCCGCTCAAGTTCCCGCGCTTGTCCATGTGGAACTGCGTGACAGTCGTGTTGTAAACGCGCGGATCCTCGCCCTGGAGGAAAATGGCCTCCTGCTGGCCGTAATCCGTCTTGAGCACGTTCGGCCACTGCGGCCACGGGTTATTTTCCGCGCGCTCCGTCGGCGGGCAGCCGAGCATTTCAAACTGCACGACAGATTTGCAGCCCTGGCGGATGCAGGTGCCGACGCAGTCGTTGCCCGTGTCGCCGCCGCCGATGACGAGCACGCGCTTGCCCTTGGCCGAGATGGCCTTGCCGTCGGTCAGGCCGGAGTCGAGCAGACTCTTTGTGTTCGCGCGCAGGAAGTCGACGGCGAAGTGGATGCCCTTGGCCTCGCGGCCGGGCAGGTTCAGGTCGCGCGGATTCGACGCGCCGCAGCACAGCACGACGGCGTCGAACTCTTTTCTCAATTCCGCCGCCGTGACGTCGACGCCGACGTCCACGCCGCACCGGAACTCCACGCCCTCTTGTTTCATAAGCTCCACGCGGCGGCTCACGACGGATTTGTCGAGCTTCATGTTCGGAATGCCGTACATGAGCAGCCCGCCCGCGCGGTCAAAGCGCTCAAGCACCGTGACGCTGTGCCCGCGGTGGTTGAGCTGGTCGGCGCAGGCAAGGCCCGACGGGCCGGAGCCGACGACAGCCACGCGCTTTCCGCTGCGCACCTCGGGGATGCGGGGCTGGACAAAGCCCTCGCGCCACGCGTGCTCGATGATGGCAAGCTCATTGTTGTGCGACGAGACGGGCAGGCCGTTCAAGTTGCACACGCACGCCTTCTCGCACGGCGCCGGGCAGACACGGCCCGTAAATTCCGGGAAGTTGTTCGTCTTGTGCAGGCGGTAATACGCCTGCTTCCAGCTGCCGTGGTAGAGCATGTCGTTCCACTCGGGGATGAGATTGTGCAGCGGGCAGCCGGAGACGGCGTTTCCGAACATCATGCCCGCCTGGCAGAACGGGACGCCGCAGTCCATGCAGCGCGCCGCCTGCGTGCGCATCTCCTGCTCCGGGAGCGGGAGCTTGAATTCATTGAAGTTCCGGATCCGCTGCTCGGGCGGGATCTCCGGGCAGTCCACGCGCTCATAGTCCAAAAATCCGGTCGGTTTTCCCATAGTTGCTCCCCTCCTTATCCGCGGATGGCGTAAAACGCCTCAAACTGCGCCTGCTCGGTGCTCAGACCCTTTTCTTCCATCTGGATGACGGTCTTGAGCATGCGGTCGTAGTCGATCGGGATGATCTTCTTGAATTTCGGCAGGTACGACGCAAAGTCATCCAGCACGCGGCGGCCCTTGGCGGAGCCCGTCTCGCGCACGTGCTCGGCGATGAGCTCCTTGAGCTCCTGCACGTCGTACTTGTTCGTGACGTCCTCGATCTTGACCATGCCCTTGTTGATACGCTGATAGGCCGTGGAGTCCTCGTCGAGCAGGTAGACGATGCCGCCGGACATGCCGGCCGCGAAGTTCTTGCCCGTCGTGCCGAGGATGACGGCGCGGCCGCCGGTCATGTACTCGCAGCCGTGGTCGCCCACGCCCTCGCACACGGCATACGCGCCGGAGTTGCGCACGCAGAAGCGCTCGCCCGCGACGCCCGCGATGAACGCCTTGCCGCTCGTCGCGCCGTAGAGGGCGACGTTGCCGACGATGATGTTCTCATCGGCGCGGAAGCGCGCGCCCTCCGGAGGCTCCAGCACGAGCTTGCCGCCCGAGAGGCCCTTGCCGAAGTAGTCGTTGCTGTCGCCGGACAGGCGCAGCGTCAGCCCCTTCGGGATGAACGCGCCGAAGCTCTGCCCGCCGCCGCCCGTGCAGCGGACGGTGAACGTGTCCTCCGGCAGCTCCGAACCGAACCGCCGCGTGATCTCCGAGCCGAGGATCGTGCCGAGCGCGCGGTCCGTGCTCGAGACGCGCAGCGAGATCTCTTTTTTCTCGCCGGTTTTCAGGTTGTCCGCAAACTCGCGCAGCAGGATCTTCTCGTCCAGCGAGCCGGACAGGCGGAAGTCATAGGCGTCCGCGGGGTCGAAATGCTGCTTCGGCGCGCTCTGGAACGGGTTATCAAGGATGGCCGACAGATCCAGAAGGTTGACGCGGCCCTGCGTGAGATCCGTGCGCTTTTGCAGAAGATCCGTCCGGCCGACCAGCTCGTCGACCGTGCGCACGCCGAGCTTTGCCATAATTTCGCGCAGCTCCTCGGCGATGAACATCATGAAGTTCACAACGTGCTCCGGCTTTCCGCGGAAGCAGCCGCGAAGCGCGGGATTCTGCGTCGTGATGCCGACGGGGCAGGTGTCCTTGTTGCACACGCGCATCATCGTGCAGCCCATCGTGACGAGCGGCGCGGTCGCAAATCCGAACTCCTCCGCGCCGAGCATACAGGCGATGGCGACGTCGCGGCCGCTCATGAGCTTGCCGTCCGTCTCAAGGCGCACACGCGAGCGCAGACTGTTCTGGATGAGCGTCTGGTGCGTCTCGGCAAGGCCGAGCTCCCACGGAAGGCCCGCGTTCTGGATGGATGAGCGCGGCGCGGCGCCCGTGCCGCCGTCAAAGCCGGAGATGAGGATGACCTGACTGCCCGCCTTCGCCACGCCCGCCGCGACGGTGCCGACGCCCGCCTCGGATACGAGCTTGACGTTGATGTCCGCGGCGCGGTTGGCGTTTTTCAGGTCGAAGATGAGCTGGGCAAGATCCTCGATGGAGTAGATGTCATGGTGCGGCGGCGGCGAGATGAGCGCGACGCCGGGCGTGGAGTAGCGCGTCGCGGCGACCCATGGGTAGACCTTCGTGCCGGGCAGGTGTCCGCCCTCGCCGGGCTTTGCGCCCTGCGCCATCTTGATCTGGATCTCCTTGGCGCTCATGAGGTACTCCGACGTCACGCCGAAGCGGCCGGAGGCGACCTGCTTGATGGCCGAGTTGCGGTCGAGCCCATCCGGGCCGATGCGGAAGCGGGCCGGATCCTCGCCGCCCTCGCCGGTATTCGACTTGCCGCCGATGGAGTTCATGGCGATGGCGAGGCACTCGTGCGCCTCTTTCGACAGCGACCCGAAGCTCATCGCGCCCGTCTTGAAGCGGCGGACGATGGCGCTTGCCGGCTCGACCTCCTCGAGCGGCACGCCGCCGTTCGGGTCGAACCGGAATTCGAGCGCGCCGCGCAGCGTGTGGATCGTCTCGCGGCGGTCGACCTGCGTGGTGTACGCCTTGAAGGTCTCATAGCTGCCCGTCCGGCAGGCCGTCTGGAGCAGATGGATGATCATGGGCGAGTAGAGATGCGTCTCCTTGCCCGCGCGGTATTTGTGGCTGCCGTCGGACGGGAGCGACAGGTCGACGGCGAGGCCGAGCGGGTCGAACGCGCGCGCGTGCACCGCCTCGGCATTCTCGGCGATCTGCCGCAGGCCGATGCCGCCGACGCGCGAGACCGTTCCGGTGAAATAGCGATCGATGACGCTCTTTTCGATGCCGATGGCCTCAAAGATCTGGCTGCCCTGATAGGACTGTACGGTCGAAACGCCCATTTTCGAGGCGATCTTCACAATGCCGGAGCACACGGCCTTGTTGTAGTCCTGCACGGCCATGTAATAGTCCTTGTCGAGCAGCTGCTCGTCGATCATGTAGCCGATGGCCTCGTAGGCCATATAGGGGTTGATGGCGCTGGCGCCATAGCCGAGCAGCGTCGCAAAATGGTGCACCTCGCGCGGCTCGCCGCTCTCTAAGACGAGCGCGACGGCCGTGCGCTTTTTCGTGCGCACAAGGTACTTCGCCGTGGCCGACACGGCCAGAAGCGACGGGATGGCCACATGCGTCTCGTCGACGCCGCGGTCGGAGAGGATGATGATGTTCGCCCCGTCGCGGTAGGCGCGGTCAACGGAGTTTTCGAGGTGGTCGAGCGCGCGCTCGAGGCTTGAGCCCTTATAATAGAGGATCGGGATGGTCTCGACCTTGAAGCCGTCCTTTTCCTTTTTCATGCCGCGGATGCGCATGAGGTCGAGATCCGTCAGGATCGGGCTGTCCACGCGCAGGACGTGGCAGTTTTCGGCCTTTTCCTGAAGGATATTGCCGTCCGAGCCAAGGTAGACCGTGCTCGAGGTGACGATCTCCTCGCGGATGGCGTCGAGCGGCGGGTTCGTGACCTGCGCAAAATGCTGCTTGAAGAAGTTGAAAAGCGGCGGGTTCCGGTCGGACAGGACGGCCAGCGGCGTGTCGATGCCCATGGAGGCCGTCGGCTCCGCGCCGGTCTCGGCCATGGGCTCGATAGCCGTTTTCAGGTTCTCGTAGGTGTAGCCGAACGCGCCGAGCATCCGCACGCGCTCAGTCTCGGAGTAGGTCTGCGGCCGCCGGTTCGGCACGGGAAGCGCGCCCAGCGAAACGAGCTGCGAATCGAGCCACTCGCCGTACGGCTGGCTTCCCGCGTAGCGCATCTTGATCTCGTCGTCTTCAATGACGCGCCCCTGCACCGTGTCGACGAGCAGCATTTTGCCCGGCGTCAGGCGCGCTTTTTTCACGATCTTCTCCGCCGGAAGGTCGAACACGCCGACCTCAGAGGCGAGGATAAGGCGGTTGTCATTCGTGATGTAATACCGGCTCGGGCGCAGGCCGTTGCGGTCGAGCACGGCGCCCATGACGTCGCCGTCGGAGAACAGGATGCTGGCAGGCCCGTCCCACGGCTCCATCATCGTGGCGTAATACTGGTAAAAATCGCGCTTGCGGTAGTCCATGGCGCGGTTATTTTCCCACGGCTCGGGGATTGCGATCATAACGGCCTTCGGCAGCTCCATGCCGCTCATGACGAGAAACTCGAGCGTGTTGTCGAGCATGGCTGAGTCGGAGCCGGCCGTGTTGACGACGGGCAGGATCTTGTCAAAGTCCGCCTCGGCGAATGCGCCGGTCTTCATGGACTCCTCGCGCGCGAGCATCCGGTCGGCGTTGCCCCGGATGGTGTTGATCTCGCCGTTGTGGACGATGAAGCGGTTCGGATGCGCGCGCTCCCAGCTCGGATTTGTGTTCGTGGAAAAGCGCGAGTGCACAATGGCGATGGCCGACTCACAGTCGGGGTCGAGCAGGTCGAGGTAGAAAAGCCGCAGCTGCTTGACCAGGAACATGCCCTTATAGACGATCGTGCGCGACGAGAGCGACGGGATGTACGTCTCCTCGTTGCTCTGCTCGAACTCGCGGCGGGCGACGTAGAGCTTGCGGTCAAAGTCCAGCCCCCTGGCGCAGCCGTCCGGGCGGCGGATGAACGCCTGCTCGATGACGGGCATGCACTCTCTCGCGCGCGTTCCCAGAATGTCCGGGTTGACCGGCACGGCGCGCCAGCCGAGCAGCTCGAGCCCCTCCTTGCGGACGATCGTCTCGAACGTCTTTTTCGCGCGGGCGCGCGTCAGTCCGTCCTGCGGGAGGAAGAACATGCCCACGCCGTAGTCGCGCTCTTCTCCGAGCTCGATGCCGAGCTCCTTCGTCACTTTTTTGAGGAACTTGTGCGGCACCTGCAGCATGATGCCGACGCCGTCGCCCGTCTCCCCCGTCGCGTCGCGGCCGGCGCGATGCTCGAGCCGCTCGACGATGGACAGCGCGTTGCCGACCGTGTCGTGGTCTTTTTTGCCGTCTAAATTGACGATGGCGCCGATGCCGCAGTTGTCGTGCTCAAAGCGCGGATCATACAGCGGCGACGTGCCCGTTACCTCCGGCTTTGCCTGAAAATAGTTGTCCTGTCTCATTGGCCATGCACCCCTTTGTGCGGAAAAATTACTTGCCCAGCAGCTCCACGATGCGGCGGACGGCCTCTTTCGTGGCCTCCGCGCCGCCGAACGCCGTCAGGCGGATATAGCCCTCGCCGCTCGGGCCGAAGCCCGCGCCCGGCGTCGTGACGACGTTCGCCTTCTGCAAAAGCAGGTCGAAGAAGTCCCACGAGGGCATATCGTCCGGCGTCTTGCACCAGACATAGGGCGAGTTTTCGCCGCCGTACACCGTCAGGCCCGCTGCGGCGAGGCCCTCGCGGATGACGCGGGCGTTATTCAAGTAGAATTCGATCGTCTCGCGCGTCTGCGCAAGGCCCTCGGGCGAGTAGACCGCGGCCGCGCCGCGCTGGACGATGTAGCTCACGCCGTTGAACTTCGTGCTCTGGCGGCGCGCCCAGAGGTCGCGCACCGACACGCCGCCGCGCACGAGCGCCTTCGGCACGACGGTGTACGCGCAGCGCGTACCGGTGAAGCCGGCCGTCTTGGAGAAGCTGCGAAACTCGATTGCGCACTCCTTCGCGCCCTCGATCTCGTAGATCGTGTGCGGGATATTGGGATCGGTGATGAACGCCTCGTAGGCCGAGTCGTAGAAGATGACGGCGTCATGCTTCTTCGCGTAGTCCACCCAGCGGGCGAGCTGCTCGCGCGTGGCGGTGACGCCGGTGGGGTTGTTCGGATAGCAGAGATAAATAAGGTCGACCGGCTCGTCCGGAAGGGCAGGCTCGAAGCCGTTTTCCGCCGTGCAGGGCATGTAGACGATGTTCGACCAGCGCTCCTGATCCGTCAGATACTCGCCCGCGCGGCCGGCCATGGCGTTCGTGTCGACGTAGACCGGGTAGACCGGGTCGCACACGGCCACGACGTTGTCGACGTCGAAGATGTCGCCGATGTTGCCGCAGTCGGACTTCGCGCCGTCGGACAGGAAGATCTCGTCGAGGTCAAGCTCGACGCCGCGGGCGCGGTAGTCGTGCTCGGCGATGGCCGAGAGCAGGAACTCATAGCCCTGATCCGGGCCGTAGCCGCGGAACGTCTTTTCGTCGGCCATCTCGTCGACGGCCTTGTGCATGGCCTCGATGACGGCCGGGGCGAGCGGCTTCGTCACGTCGCCGATGCCGAGGCGGATGAGGTCGGCCTGCGGATGGGCCGCGGAATACGCCGCGACGCGGCGGGCGATCTCAGAAAACAGATAGCTGCCGGGCAGCTTCTGGAAATTTGCATTTACTCTTGCCATTTCATTCTCTCCTTGCAAGTTGTCATTCAAAATATTTCATTCTCTTTGCTTCACTGCCCTATTATACTATGCGCTGTACTCTCCGTCAAACACAAATGTTGCGGGTCCCGTCATGAAAATATGGTTATTTTGCACATCCCAAGAAATTGCAAGGTCTCCGCCTTGCAATTTCAGCGTTGCAGCCCGTCCGCTTCGTTCCGTCAGATTTGCCGCCACAAGCGTCGCGCACGCGCCCGTGCCGCACGCAAGCGTTTCGCCTGCGCCGCGCTCCCAGACGCGCATTTTGAGCGCGCCGTCCGGCAGCACCTGGCAGAACTCCGTGTTCGTCCGCTCGGGAAAGAGCGCGTGGTGCTCAAACTCCGGGCCGATCTTCGGCAGATCGAGCAAATCGACGTCGTTAACAAAGATGACCGCGTGCGGATTGCCCATGGACACGCACGTCGCGCGCCACGTCTGTCCCGCCGCCTCGATCGGGATGTCCACCGCCCGCGCGCCGTCCGCGCGCACGGGAATGCGCGCCGGCGCAAGAACCGGCTCGCCCATGTCGACGGTCACGGACTCCGTCTGCCCATCCGGGCCGAGGTGCAGCGTGAGCGTCTTGATGCCCGCGAGCGTCTCGACGGTCAGGACGGTCTTGTCCGTGAGGCCGCGGTCGTGCGCGTATTTTCCCACGCAGCGGATGCCGTTGCCGCACATCTGCGCGCGCGAGCCGTCGGCGTTGTACATGATCATCTGCACGTCGGCCACGTCCGACGGCGCGATGAGGATGAGCCCGTCCGAGCCGACGCCGAAGTGCCGGTCGGAGATGCGCCGGGCCAGCTCCGGCGCGTTTTCGACCGTCTGCTCAAAGCAGTTGACATAGACGTAGTCGTTGCCCGCGCCCTGCATTTTCGTAAACCGCATAAGATCCTCCTTTAATTAAAAAGAAGGCGGCCCACGGCGGGCCGCCTCCGGTTTTCAGGTGTTCGCCTGTATGAAATTGTACTAGAAACAGAGAGCATCGTCAACGCTCCACCGTCCACTTTTCGGCGAATACCTCGCAAAAAGTGCCGTTTTTTTACGCTTCGCCCTCGTACTGGAGCGCATCATAGCCGTGCTCGCCGGTGCGGACGCGGACGACGTCCTCCACGTCGTAGACGAAGATCTTTCCATCGCCGACGTTGCCGGTGTAGAGCGCCTTCTTCGCCGCCGCGACGACGAGCGCCGGATCGACCTTGCTCACAACGATGTCGACCTGCACCTTCGGCAGCAGATTCATCGTCGTCTCAAGGCCGCGGTACTGGCCGGACTTGCCCTTCTGCGCGCCGCAGCCCATGACGCTCGAGACCGTCATGCCCGTCACGCCGATGGCTGCCATCGTATCCTTGAGCACGCCGAAGCGGTCCTGATTGCACACGATGCTCACGCGGGTAAAGCGGTGGTCGGAGCTGTCGTTCGTCAGTGTAAGCGGCTTGACGTCGAGACCCTTGAGGTCGACCGCGCCGCCGGACTCCGTTGCGAGCGTCGGCGTGAGCGGCAGGAAGTCGGCATAGGCGTTGGCAAGGCCATGCTCGTTGATGTCAAGGCCCTCGACCTCCTCCTCCGCCGTGACGCGAAGGCCGATCGTCTTTTTGATGATCAGGAACACCAGCGTCATGCAGACGGCCGTGTAGCCCGCGATGGTCACAAAGCCGAGCAGCTGCACGCCGAGCTGACGGAAGCCGCCGCCGTAAAACAGGCCGAGCGAGCCATACTTTTCATTGGCCGCGAACAGACCGACGGCGATGGTGCCCCAGATGCCGTTGGCGCAGTGCACGGCGACGGCGCCGACCGGATCGTCGATGTGCAGCTTCTGATCGAGCAGCTCGACCACGAGATCCACAAGGATACCGGCGACGATGCCGATGACGATCGCGCCGACGGCGTCCACGCTCGCGCAGCCGGCGGTGATGGCCACAAGGCCGGCCAGCGAGGCATTGAGGCACATGCCGACGTCCGGCTTGCCGTTTTTAAGCCACGTGAAGATCATGCACACGACGGTCGCGACCGCGGGCGCAATGGTCGTCGTGCCGAGGATCTGCGCCATCTCCGCCACATCCGAAGCCGCCGCGGCGTTGAAGCCGTACCACGCAAACCACAGCACGAATACGCCGAGCGCGCCGAGCGTGATGGAGTGGCCAGGGATGGCGTTGACCTTCGCGACCTTGCCGTTTTTGTCATACGAGAACTTGCCGATGCGCGGGCCGACCATGATCGCGCCGATGAGCGCCGAGATGCCTCCGACCATGTGGATGACCGTCGAGCCGGCGAAGTCGATGAAGCTCAGCTCCGACAGCCAGCCGCCGCCCCACGCCCAGCCGGCCTCGATCGGATAGACGACCAGGCTGATGACGGCCGAGTAGATGCAGTAGGCCGAGAACTTCGTCCGCTCGGCCATGGAGCCGGAGACGATGGTCGCTGCCGTCGCGCAGAACACGAGCTGGAACACGAAGCTCGACCAGTCAAAGTCGGCGAAGTCTCCGAACATGCCCCACTCAGGCTTGCCGATGAGGCCGAAGAACACATGCTCGCCCATCATCAGGCCATAGCCGAGCGCCATAAAGACGATCGTGCCGATGCAGAAGTCCATCAGGTTCTTCATGATGATGTTGCCGGCGTTCTTCGCGCGGGTGAAGCCCGTCTCCACCATTGCAAAGCCGCACTGCATGAAAAACACCAGCACAGCGCCGACGAGATACCAGATTGAAAGATCCATTTTGCATACCCCCATTTTTTCTTTTCCGGGCGTCGGGTCATCAGGGTTTGCGCCCGATAAATGCAATTTCAAAATTCAAATCTTGCATTTCACGATTTCATTATAGGAGGTCATCCCAGCGCCGTCAAGACGTATTTGCAAGTTTGTTTATTCTGCACTGCATTTTACTCGTTTTTCAGCGAATTTCCGCTTGCATTTTCCTCTGTTTTGCAAGTCCATCCGCATCTTTCATTCATTTGCAGGCGCAGGCAGAAAAAAAGAGCGTGCACCATGCAAAAATGCAGGGTGCACGCTCCGGTCATTGGAAGAAGCAGCTTTCGGAAAAATCGAACGCACAGGCGCCCGGCGAAGCGGGTCGCGTTTGGGTTAGACTTCGAACATGAGGTCGCCGTAGGTCGGCACGGGCCAGACGCTCTTGTCGACGATGAGCTCGAGCTCATCGACGGCCTTGCGCAGGCGCGCCATGGCCGGGACGACGTCGGTGTGGAAGCCGAAGGCCATGGCCTTCGTTTCCTCGATGGCGTTGACCTTTGCCGTCGTCTCCGTCAGAGCGGCGAGCGCGCTCTGCGCCTCGGTCAGCAAGCCGCTCACGCGGACGAGCAGCTCCTGCTGCACGCTGATGTCGGCAGCCGGGCAGGCGGTCTTGACGCTGTTGATGGATTCGGCGAGCATGGTCGTGTACTTCACAACGGCCGGGACGTACTTCTTGCCGGCCATGTGGATCATGGTCTGCGCCTCGATGTTGATGTTCTTGGCATAGCCCTCGTAGGCGATCTCCTCGCGGGCCTGAAGCTCGGCCTTCGTGAAGATGCCGAACTTCTCAAAGAGCGCGACGGCGGACTTCGTCGTCAGCGCGCTCGTCGCCTCGACCATGGAATGGATGTTCGGCAGGCCGCGGCGGGCAGCCTCGGCGACCCACTCGTCGGAGTAGCCGTCGCCGTTGAAGACGATGCGCTTGTGCGCCTTCATCGTCTCGGCAATGTACTTTTTGCAGTCCTCGGCGAAGTTCTCGGACTTTTCGAGCACGTCGGCCGCGTCGCAGAACGCCTCGGCCACGACGGCGTTGAGCGTCGTGTTCGGCATGGCGATGGAGTCGGACGAGCCAACCATGCGGAACTCAAACTTGTTGCCCGTGAAGGCAAACGGCGAGGTGCGGTTGCGGTCGGTCGCGTCGGCGTCGAGCACCGGGACGGTCGAGACGCCGGTGTTGAGCTTGCCGCCGGACAGGTGCTCGGCCGCGACGCCCTTGTCGACGATCTGCTCGACGACGTCCTCAAGCTGGCTGCCGAGGAACATGGAAACGATGGCTGGAGGCGCCTCCTGCGCGCCGAGACGGTGGTCGTTGCCCGGGTTGGCCGCGGACTGGCGCAGCAGATCGGCGTGGTCATCGATAGCCTTCATGATGCACGCGAGGACGAGCAGGAACTGCAGGTTCTCGTTCGGCGTGTCGCCCGGATCGAGCAGGTTCTCGCCCGTGTCCGTGCCGATGGACCAGTTGTTGTGCTTGCCGGAGCCGTTGACGCCGGCGAAGGGCTTCTCGTGGAGCAGGCAGACAAGGCCGTGCTTCGTCGCAACGCGCTTCATCGTCTCCATCGTCAGCTGGTTCTGGTCAACAGAGATGTTCGCGGTCGCATAGATGGGCGCGAGCTCATGCTGCGCCGGAGCGACCTCGTTGTGCTGCGTCGTGGCGGTGATGCCCATCTTCCACAGCTCGACGTTCAGGTCGGCCATAAACGCGCCCACGCGCTCACGGATGACGCCGAAGTACTGATCCTCGAGCTCCTGCCCCTTCGGAGCCGGCGCGCCGAACAGCGTGCGGCCGGCGTAGATCATATCGCGGCGCTCAAGGTACTTCTTGCGGTCGACGAGGAAGTATTCCTGCTCCGGGCCGACGGACGGGGTGATCTTCTTGGCCACCGTGTTGCCGAACAGGCGGACGATGCGCAGCGCCTGCTTGTTGAGCGCCTCCATCGAGCGCAGCAGCGGCGTCTTCTGGTCGAGCGCCTCGCCGGTGTAGGAGATGAACACGGTCGGGATGCACAGGATCGTGCCGGCCGTCGTCTCCTTGACAAACGCGGGGCTCGTCATATCCCACGCCGTGTAGCCGCGGGCGTAATGCGTCGCGCGCAGGCCGCCGGACGGGAACGACGACGCGTCCGGCTCGCCCATGACGAGCTGCTTGCCGGTCAGCTGGAGCAGCGTCTTGCCGGCGACGGGCGAGGTGATGAACGACTCGTGCTTCTCGGCCGTGATGCCGGTCATCGGCTGGAACCAGTGCGTATAGTGCGTCGCGCCCTTTTCCACGGCCCAGTCCTTCATCTCGTTGGCCACAACGTCCGCCGTCGCCATCGAGATCTGGCCGCCCTCGGCCATGACGCGCTTGACCTCCTCGAAGACCTTCTTCGGAAGGCGCTCTTTCATGACAGACTCGCTAAATACATTGGAGCCAAAAATTTCAGCAACATTCATGGTTCTGTCCTCCTGCTTCTTAATGCGGTGCGCGCGGCATTTTGCAGCCGCGGCTTCTTTTTGCGTCCCGCTTTCTTCTATATGCAATACAATACGCTATCAGCTTGCAAAAATCAAGGGTATTTTGCTCAAATTTCTGCTATTTTCAAAGATTTTATTTTCGTCTTGCAAATTTGAACTTGCAAGAATTCATTTTCTCTTGCAATTCCTGCATTTTGCATCGCAGGCAGGCCATTCTGCAAAAAAACATGCAATTTTCACTGGCAGCTTCCATCTTTTTTGTTATAATGGAATCAATACAATTATCCGATACCGTTCTGGAGGTTTTGACATGTACCGACACATTACGCTCTACCGCCTGAGCGACGACGCTGACAAGCAGGCAAACATGGATGCGTTCTGTTCCATCATGAAAACGCTGCCCGAGCAGGAGGCGAGCATCGTCGCCTGCGAGATCGGCACCGGTGTGGACGACCCCGTCCCTGCCGGCGGCATCACACTCTACGACGTCGCGCAGATCCTCACCTTCCGCACGAAGGAAGACTGCCTCCGCTGGCCGGCAACGCCGGCGCACCTCGACCTGAAGGCCTTTTCCTCCGGCATGGTCGAGCTGGTGGGCATCATCGACTACGAGGTTACGGAATAACCGCTTCACGCAAAGGCCCGGTTCCGCTTGGGAACCGGGCTTTTTTTGCTCAATCCCGAAAATCGAACAGGTCGCGCGGCGCGATCTCGAGCACCTCGCACAGCTTGAAGATCACGTCGAACGACACGCCGACGTTGCCGAGCTCGATGGCGCTGATGTGGCTGCGGTCGATGTCCACCTGCTCGGCCAGCTGAAGCTGCGTGAGCTTTTTTCGCTTGCGGTAATTGACATTGAGTCGGCGCACGGTAAATAGACGCGTGCGCCCTGTAGGGGCTATCATCTGCCCGCCGCATCGTCCCCGAATAGAGGAATCATGCCGATTACGGTGCGCCGATTGCGCTCCCGCGCCCAATAAAAGCCTGTCACCCTGAGCGCAGCCGAAGGGTCGTCGGGCCGAAAAGGGAAGCGGCCCGATCCGCCCCGCCTAAAGATGCGGGGTGTGCCCGATTGCGGTATGGTATCGTCAACTTCCAGTGCCGGATACGAACGGGCCATACCGCAATCGGCAAGATCCTCCGACTCGCTTGCGCTCGCTCAGGATGACACGTATTTTCGTCTGCGCATCTCGCAATCCTCCATCTTCCCTGTTGACGCACCCCGCCCTCTCCTGTAGAATAGACGAAGAAGCTTGTCAGGAGGCGGACAGATGGAGAAGAAAGTGCGCGGTGTCATTCAAAAGGGCTGTGATGTGCTTGAGCTGCTCGTGGCCGTGGCGGTGGGCGCGGGGCTCATCGTCTCCCTCATCCTCTATATTCCGGACGGCGTAGCGCTGCTCACCAAGTCCGGCAGCACGTCCACCTTCCTTCAGTTTCTGGAGGACATGTTCAGCGTCGTGGTCGGCATCGAGTTCATCAAGATGCTCTGCAAGCCCAGCGCAGAGAACGTCATCGAGGTGCTCGTGTTCCTCGTCGCCCGGCACATGATCATCGGCAGCAGCACCGCGCTGGACATCCTGCTGTCCGTCGTCTCCGTCGTCCTGCTCTACGCCGTGCGCCTCGTGCTCCGGCGGGAAAAGCAGAAATTCCTCGAAAAAAACGGCTGACTCCGGTCAGCCGTTTTTCTTCTATAAAATAAACGCCGCTGAACGATCAGCGGCGTTTATTTGTTCTTCAGATAATTCTGCTGCACGAGCCGGATGCTTCGTTTCTCATCCGGCGTCAGCCTGCGATAGTCCGAGATCAGCCCGAACTCCTCCCGCGTCAACTCCGGCTCCTCCGGTGCGCCCGCCTGCTGCGCCGTGTGTCCGACCAGATAGTCGACCGTCGTCCCGAAATAATCCGCCAGCCGGATGAGCGTTGCAATGTCCGGCTCGACGTTGTGGTTTTCATACTTGTTGATCGACTGCTGGCTGCTCCCGATCACATCCGCAAGTTGTTGCTGACTGACCCCACGCCCCAGCCGCAGCTTCCGCAGGTTCTTGACCAATGCCCTCACCTCACGCCCATCATAACAACCGGACGTTGTCGAATATAAATCTTTTTAGTTGTTTATTTCGATTGACAACTACTTTTCGTTGTTATATACTGTCGATAGCACACAAATCAATCGAAAGAAGGAGAGCAACATGAAAAAAATCATTTCGATCCTGTTGTCATTGGCCATGTGCCTGAGCTTTGCAGCTTGCGGCGGCAGCGGCGATACCGCCGATCCCGCAGAGCCCGTAGAAAGCATCGACGAGCCCGTCGAAGAGACGAGCGCCCCTGTCGATGCCGAAGCGGACGCTGAAGACTCCGACGGCAGCGAAGAGCCAGAAGCAGAGACTCCCGTCATCCCGGACAATGACGAAAAGGGAAGCGAAATGAAGAACGAGAAGCCCGCGCCGGTCGAAGTTCCAAAAGCAGATACTACCCCTGTAATTGCGGTCGGCGAGCTGATCTCAACCGACAAATGCGAGTTCTCTGTTGATTACGTCAACATCACAAGCGATGTTCTGCCGCCCTCCCCCGGCAGCTGGTACTCCCATTATGAAGCCGACAGCGGGAAAGTATATGTTGATTTCTGCGTCGCATACAAGAATCTGGACAGCCGAGACATCGAAGCCGACGAAACCGTGTCCGGCAATTTGATCTACGCGGACAAGTATGAATATACCGGCTTCTCGATGGTCGAAAAAGACAGCCGCAGCGATTTTACCTATTCAAATATCACCAGTATTGCGCCGCTGACCACCGAATACGTGCACTATTTATTTGAGGTGCCCGAAGAAGTTGCGGACTCTGGTTCGGGTATTGTTTTGAAAATGACGATCGGCGACAAAGACTACAAAGTAGTCGTCCGGGAAGGCGACGGAAGCCCTGTCGCGGAAGCAGAACCGCAAACCGGGAAAACCTCCGGCGAAGTCGAGGTCGGCGAAGTCGTTGCAGCGAGGAATGCGGAATTCAATGTTGACTACTCCGACATCACAGCCAAAGTCACCCCGCCGCATCCCGGCAGTTGGTATTCCTATTATGAGGCCGACGCCGGAAAAGTGTACGTCGACGTTTGCTTTGCCTACAAAAACACCTCGGACAAAAGCGTTGACGCAGATGAAGCCATCTCCGCAAAACTCAGGTACGCGGACAAGTATGATTATTCCGGCTTTTCAATGATCGAAAAGGATAGCCGCAGCGACTTTACATATTCCAACATCACAAATATCGCGCCCCTCACGACCGAGTACATCCACTACTTATTTGAAGTCCCGGAAGAGGTCCAGAGCAGCTCCGAAAGCATCGTCATCAGTTTTTCTATCAGCGGCAACAGCTACACTTACACCGTGAGGTAGCTGCTTCTGTCCCATTTCCCCAAAGAAGCACAAACCGAGGCCGCCCGGCGATGCCGGGCGGCCTCGGTCTTTCATTTTTTGAACTTCAAATCGCTCAGCCGAAGTAGCGCTTGAGCAGGCCGGCCAGCGCACGGCCATGCCGGGCCTCGTCGCGGGCCATTTCATGCACCGTGTCGTGGATGGCGTCGAGGTTGAGGGCCTTGGCGCGCTTGGCAAGGTCGGTCTTGCCGGCGGTGGCGCCGATCTCGGCGTCGACGCGCATCTCGAGGTTCTTCTTCGTGGAGTCGGTCACGACCTCGCCGAGGAGCTCGGCGAACTTCGCGGCATGCTCGGCCTCCTCATAGGCGGCCTTCTCCCAGTACAGGCCGATCTCCGGGTAGCCCTCGCGGTGCGCGACGCGGGCCATGGCCAGGTACATGCCGACCTCGGAGCACTCGCCCTCGAAGTTGGCGCGCAGATCGGCAAGGATGTCCTCCGGCGCGCCCTGCGCGACGCCGACGACATGCTCAGCGGCATAGGACGCCTCTTCGTCCATCTTCTTGAACTTCTCCGGGCCGACGCCGCAGACGGGGCACTTCTCGGGAGGGGTGTCGCCCTCGTGAACATAGCCGCAAACGGTGCAAACATACTTCGCCATAGTAATTTACCTCCATAAATATAATGTGTTTTTTGAATTTTTTAATAATATCAGGCGCTCTGCGCGCCGGACTGACAGGAATGACACACGCCGGAAAACGTGATCCGGCAGTCTTCCACCGCGCCCGCCTCCGCCGCCTGCTCCAGCAGCGCTTCCGGAAGAGCCGCGCCGCCCGCATCAATGACCGCGCCGCAGGCGCGGCAGACAAAGTGCATATGCGGCGAGACGTCCGCGTCGAACCGCTCGAGCCCGTCCACCGTGCCGACCGAGACAATCAGCCCCTCCTCCCGGAAGAGATTCAGGTTGCGGTAGACCGTGCCGAGGCTGAGATCCGGGATCTCCGGCTTGAGCCGGGCGTAGATCCAGTCAGCCGACGGGTGCGACTTGGTGGAGCGGAGGCATTCGTAGATGGCGTCGCGCTTTTTGCTGTGCTTCCGCGGGCGTTTTTCCATCTCGCATCCTCCAAATCAATAATGATTATCATTTCTGTTATTAAGATACCACGCCGCGCCCGGTTTGTAAAGTCTTTTTTTCAAGAAATCCAAAAATTTTTTCAGCCGCGCTCTTTCGCCCGCATCCGGCGGTGTCCGACGTGAAAAAGCGGTTGAAATCGCGCCCGCGAGCCGTTATAATACAATATGGTATACACTACGGAGTGGAGGGATCGCATTGGGCCAGGTTCTGGCCGTCACGTCCGGCAAGGGCGGGACGGGGAAAACGACGCTCTGCGCCGCCATCGCCGGCTGTCTGGCCGCCGAGGGTCAGCGGGTGCTGTGCATTGATCTGGACGTCGGCATGCGCAACCTCGACATCTCGCTCGGCATGACGGACGTCGCGGCCGTCTCGTTCGCGGACGTCATGCGCGGCCGCAGCGAGCTTTCTGACGCTGCGCCGCACCCGAGCATCGACGCGCTGTGGCTTCTGACCGCGCCCGTGCTCGAATCGCCGGAGGACCTGAGCTTTGACGAATTCTCCGCCATGCTGGACGCGGCCCGCGCGCGCTATGACTGGATCCTGATCGACGCGCCCGCCGGCATCGGCGCGGGCTTCCAGCTCGCCTGCCGGTTTGCAGACCGCATTCTGGTCGTCGCAACGCCCGACCCCGCCTGCCTGCGCGACGCCGCGCGCACGGCGGAAATTCTGGACACCGTGCCCGGCCGGCCGATGCACGTCGTCGTCAACCGCGTCGTGCCGCGGCTTCTCGGCCGGATGCGCTTTACGATCGACGACGTCATGGACGGCGTCGGCCTGCCGCTGCTCGGCATCGTGCCGGACGACTACCGCGTCGTCCTCGCCGCCGCGTCCGGGACGCCGCTTGTATTATATGAATCGCGCGGCGCGGCCGAGGCGTGCCTGCACATTGCCCGCCGCCTCTGCGGCCGCCGTGTCAGGCTGATGAAACTGTAATTCCGCCCGGCTTGCTTTGCCGGATCTTTTCTACATGGGAGTGACGAGCATGAACATCGCCTTGATGGCCCACGACAAAAAGAAAGAACTGATGGTGCAGTTCTGCACCGCCTACAAAGGCATTCTCTCCAAGCACAATCTTCTGGCCACGAGCACCACAGGGCGGCTCGTCGCCGACGCGACGGGGCTGCCGGTCAGTCTGTTCCTCTCCCGCGCGCAGGGCGGCCACCAGCAGCTCGGCGCCCGCATCGCCTACAACGAGATCGACATGGTGCTCTTCTTCACCGACCCGAACGCCGTCGATCCCTGGCAGGATCAGACGCTCGTCGAGACGCTGCACCTGTGCGACGCGCAGAATGTCCCGTGCGCGACGAACCTCGCCACGGCCGAAATGCTCATTCTGGGACTGCAGCGTGGCGACCTCGACTGGCGCGAGGTCATGCGCAGCAAGGGCCGCGTCTCCGTCGTATAAAAACCTCTTTCCCGTCCCTCGCGGGGCGGGATTTCTCTTGAAAGGAACCCGATCGTATGGACAAACTCAAACCGCGTACCCTTTCCGGCTTCATGGAGCTGCTGCCCGCACCGCAGCAGCAGATGGAGCGCATGATGGACATTCTGCGCAGGACGTACTCGCTCTACGGCTTCACGCCGCTCGACACGCCGGTCATCGAGGCCGCGGACGTGCTGCTGGCCAAGGCCGGCGGCGAGACAGAAAAGCAGATCTACCGCTTCACCAAGGGCGACAGCGACCTCGCGCTCCGCTTTGACCTCACCGTGCCGCTGGCAAAATACGTCGCGCTGCACTACGGTGAGCTCGCCTTTCCCTTCCGCCGCTACCAGATCGGCAAGGTCTACCGCGGCGAGCGCGCGCAGCGCGGCCGCTTCCGCGAGTTCTATCAGGCCGACATCGACATCATCGGCGACGGCCAGCTCGACATCGCAAACGAAGCCGAGATCCCGTCCATCATCTACCGCACGTTCACGCAGATGGGCCTGACCCGCTTTCAGATCCGCGTCAATAACCGCAAGATCTTAAACGGCTTCTACGCCATGCTTGGCCTGACAGAGTGCTCCTCTGACGTCATGCGCACCGTGGACAAGTTGGACAAGATCGGCCCGGACAAGGTCCGCGCGCTTTTAACGGACGAGGTCGGCGTGAGCCTGGAGGCCGCGGACGAGATCCTGCGCTTCATCGCCATCGGCGGCAGCAACGAGGCCGTTCTCGCCGCCCTGTCCGGCTACGAGGGCAGAAACGAGCAGTTCGACGCCGGCCTTTCCGAGCTTCGCACCGTCGTGAAATACCTCTCCGCCTTCGGCGTGCCGGAGACGCACTTCGCCGTCGACCTCACCATCGCGCGCGGGCTGGACTACTACACCGGCACCGTGTATGAGACGACGATGCTCGATCATCCCGAGATCGGCTCCATCTGCTCCGGCGGCCGGTATGACAACCTCGCCGAGTACTATACAGACAAGAAGCTGCCCGGCGTCGGCATCTCCATCGGCCTGACGCGCCTGTTTTACGTCCTCGGCGAGCAGGGCATGCTCAACCCCGCCATGAACACCGCCCCGTGCGACGTGCTCGTCCTGCCGATGACGGACGACCTCGGCCCTGCCATCGCCTGCGCGACAGCGCTGCGCGAAGCGGGCCTCCGCACGCAGGTCTACACCGAGCAGAAGAAGTTCAAGGCCAAGATGAGCTACTGCAACAAGCTCGGCATCCCCTACGCCGTTCTGCTCGGCGAGGACGAGATCAAGCTCGGCGCCGTGTCCGTCAAGAACATGGAAACGGGCGAGCAGAACACCGTCCCGGCCGCGCAGGCAGCGGGCTACATCGCCGCCGCCATCGCAAGCTCGGCCGCGGCCGCGCCCATCTGCGAAGCGAACTGAATCCCCCGCCGCATGCGGCGTCAAGACAGAAAAGAATCAGGAGTTGACATTTTTATGGTACAGTCCCGTACCCACAACTGCGGCGAGCTCCGCCTCGCCGACGCCGGCCGGCGCGTGACGCTCGTCGGCTGGATGGAGAACGTCCGCGAGGTGTCCGCCTCGCTCGCCTTCGTCGTTCTGCGCGATTTTTACGGCACGACGCAGCTCGTCGTCGAGACGGACGACATCATGGCCGTCGTCAAATCGCTCAACAAGGAGTCCACGATCTCCGTGACCGGCACGGTGCGCGAGCGCGCCAGCAAGAACCCGAAGCAGGCCACGGGCGACATCGAGGTCGTCCCGGAGACGATCGAGGTGCTCGGCCGCTGCCGCTACAACGAGCTGCCGTTCGAGATCAACCGCAGCCGCGACGCCGACGAGTCCGCGCGTCTGAAATACCGCTATCTCGACCTGCGCAACCCGGCCGTCAAGGCGAACATCGTGCTGCGCTGCAACGTCGTCGCCGCGCTGCGTCAGGCCATGACCGAGCACGGCTTCCTCGAGATCACGACGCCGATCCTCACGGCCTCGTCGCCGGAGGGCGCGCGCGACTATCTCGTCCCCGCGCGCAAGCACCCCGGCAAGTTCTACGCCCTGCCGCAGGCACCGCAGCAGTTCAAGCAGCTGCTCATGACCGCGGGCTTTGACCGCTACTTCCAGATCGCCCCGTGCTTCCGCGACGAGGACGCCCGCGGCGACCGCAGCCCCGGCGAGTTCTACCAGCTCGACATGGAGATGGCCTTCGCCGATCAGGAGGACGTGTTCTCCGTGTGCGAGGACGTCCTGCCGCCGATCTTCGCCAAATACGGCACCTATTCCGTCGCATCGGGCGCGCCGTTCGTCCGCATCCCGTATGCCGAGGCCATGGAGCGCTACGGCACGGACAAGCCCGACCTTCGCATCGACCTCGAGGTGCGCGACATCACCGAGCTGTGTCAGGGCACGGAGTTTGCCCCGTTTGCGCCGGGCAACACCGTCAAGGCCGTCGTCGTGAGCGACTGCGCCCTCGCCCGCAAGGCCATCGACAAGCTGTGCGCCGACGTCGAAGTGCAGGCGGGCAGCAAGCCGTACTGGTTCAAGGTCGACGAGTCCGGCGCGCTGACGGGCGGCATTTCGAAGTTTTTGACTGACCGCACCGAAGCCATCACGGCCGCGCTGGAGCTCAAGCCCGGCTGCTTTGTCGGCGTGAGCGCCGGCACGAAGGGCGCGGCGCAGAAGACGGCGGGCGTCCTGCTCAAAATGCTCGGCGCGGCCGTTCCGGGTCACATGGTAGCTGAGCAGTACGCGTTCTGCTGGATCGTCGACTTCCCGATGTACGAGATCGGCGAGGAGTCCGGCGAGCTGGAATTCTGCCACAACCCGTTCTCCATGCCGAACGGCGGGCTGGACGTCCTGCTCGCCGCCGAGCGCGGCGAGGTCGACCCGCTGTCCATCACGGCGTATCAGTACGACCTTGTCTGCAACGGCGTCGAGCTCTCGTCCGGTGCGGTGCGCAACCACGATCCGGAGATCATGGTCAAGGCCTTCGAGCTCGTCCGCCTCGGCGAGGACGACGTCAAGGCCAAGTTCCCGGCCATGTACAACGCGTTCTGCTACGGCGCGCCCCCGCACGCCGGCATCGCCCCGGGCGTCGACCGCATGGTCATGCTGCTGGCCGGCGAGGACTCCATCCGCGAGATCATCCCGTTCCCGATGAACAAGAACGCGCAGGATCTCATGATGAGCGCCCCGTCCGCCGTCGAGCAGAGCCAGCTCGACGAGCTGCACATCCAGATCGTCGCGCCCACCGAATAATCCGATATCGCGGCCTGCCCAAGCCGGCAGGCCGCGTTCTTTCAGGGAGGTTATTGCCATGAACAGCACCACAGGCGAGCTGCTGCGGTACTTATCCGCGGGCCATTCGCCGTACCACACCGTCGCCGCGGCCGCGAACGCGCTGTCCGCCGCGGGCTTTGAGGCGCGCTCGCTCTCCGAGCCGTTTTCTATCCTGCGCGGCGGGAAATACTATATCGACTGCGGCACGTCGCTCTACGCCGTGACCGTCGGCAGATGCAATGTGTTCCGCATCGCCGCGGCGCACACGGACTGGCCGTGCATGCGCGTCAAGCCGCAGCCGGAGCTCATCGCGGCCGGCTGCTGCCGCCTGAGCGTCGAGCCGTATGGCGGCGCCATCTTCAACGCTTGGCTCGACCGGCCGCTCGGCCTTGCCGGCGCCGTGCTCGTCCGCACGAGTGACCCCATGCGCCCGGAGCGGCGGCTCATCGACTGGGACGCGCCGCTGCTCGTCATCCCGAACCTCGCCATCCACATGAACCGTGAGGTCAACAAGGGCGTGGCGTGCCGCGCGCAGGTCGACATGCTGCCCATCTGCCGCACCGTGCAGACGCAGTGGGAAAGGCGCGGCTACCTCGTCGGCAAAATCGCCGAAAAGCTCGGCGTGCAGCCGGCGGACGTGCTCTCGTTCGAGCTGTGCGCGTACTGCATGGAGGCTCCCGCGGCGCTCGGCTTCGAGGGCGACCTGCTCTCGTCCCCGCGTCTTGACAATCTGACGAGCGTCCACGCCTGCCTGCGCGGGCTGATGGACGCCGCGGGCGACACGATCAACGTCGCCGTGCTCTATGACAACGAGGAGATCGGCAGCAACACCCGCCGCGGCGCGGACAGCAGCACCTTGTCCGTCATCCTTGAAAAGCTCGCCCTCGCGCTCGGCCTCGGCCGCGCCGAGCTGCTCGACGCGCTCACGCGCGGTATGCTGCTCTCATGCGACGCGGCGCACGCCATGCATCCGAACCATCCGGAGTTTTCCGACCCGACGAACGCGCCGCTGCTCGGCCGCGGCGTCGCGCTCAAGCGCAGCCCGCGCTACTCGTCCGACGCTGAGACGTGCGCCGTCATCGCAGGGCTCTGCGAGGCAAACGGCATCCCGCTTCAGACGTACATGAACCGCGCCGACCTTCCCGGCGGCAGCACGGTCGGCTCCATGGCCTCGGCGCTGCTCGCCATGCCGGCCGCCGACATCGGCGTGCCGATCCTCGCCATGCACTCGGCCTGCGAGACCATGGGCGCCGCCGATCAGGACGCCTTCGTCCGCCTCGTCACGGCGTTTTTCTCCGCAAAATAAAGAGTGGTATACAAAAAGGCTCCCGCTTCCCATACGAGAAGCGGGAGCCTTTGCATTTCGGGCTTTTCAGAAGATCGCAACGACAGCGCCGTTGTAGGTCTCTTCCATATAGGTCTTGACCGCATCGGACTGGAGCGCCTTGACGAGCGCCTGGATCTTGGCGGAGGACTCGTCGCCGTTGCGGACGGCGATGACGTTGGCGTAGGTCTGGGCAGCGTCGCCGGAGGCGTCCTCGATGGCGAGCGCGTCCTCAACATGCAGGCCGGCCTGAAGGGCGTAGTTGCCGTTGATGACGGCGATGGTGCCCTCGTCGGCGTTCTCAAGCTGCGCCGGGACGGTGTCGGCCTGGACCGGCGTGATGTTGTAGCCGCCGTCGTCGACGATGTCGAGCGTCGTCACGCCGACGGAGGCGGAGGCGTCATCCGGAAGCTGAATCAGGCCCTCCTGCTGGAGCAGGAGCAGGGCGCGCGTCTCGTTGCTGTCGTCGGCCGGGATGATGATGGTCGCTCCGTCGGCAAGGTCGGCAAGATCCGTCACGCCGTTGCCGTAAATGCCGAACGGCTCATAGTGGATCTTCGCCGCGGAGACAAGATCCATGTCGTTCGAGGCGTTGAAGCTCTCGAGGTACGGGGTGTGCTGGAAGTAGTTCGCGTCGAGCTCGCCGTCGTAAAGCGCCTTGTTCGGCAGGACGTAGTCGTCGAAGATCTTGATCTGGAGGTCATAGCCCTCGCCCGCGAGGACGTCCTTGACCTGCTCGAGGATCTCGGCGTGCGGCGTGGCGGAAGCGCCGACCACAATCGGCTCAAGCTCGCCGTCGGCGGCGGAGCTGTCGTCTTTGGAGGCGGTGTCGTCGGTCTGATCGGCCGCGTCGGGTGTGGTCGTCGCGGCAGCGTCGGTCTTGGCGGTATCATCGGACTTGTCGGAAGAGCAGCCGGTCAGCGCGAAGGCCGAGAGCGCCAGCGCGAGGACCAGCAGAACAGAAAGAATCTTTTTCATGATGATTGATCTCCT
The DNA here is from genome assembly GCA_934589675.1 of uncultured Oscillospiraceae bacterium. GTDB lineage: Bacteria > Bacillota > Clostridia > Oscillospirales > Oscillospiraceae > CAKTOF01. The sequence continues at coordinate 11,354 of CAKTOF010000006.1, read as the reverse complement.
TTTTTGATGTTTGCAATTTTACAAAGAGGCGGATGAACGGACTATTTCAGGCCGGACACATTCGTCCGAACCGGAAATTGGCCCGGAGAAGCGCCGGAAACAGGATACGCATGGCACATAGCTCCTTTGCTGACGGGATTTATTTGCGGACGCGCTTGTCCGTCTTGTGGGCAATGCGCGTGCCGACCTCCTGAATGATCTGGACGATGACGATCGTCAGAACAACGCAGACCCAGATGATGTCGTCGTTGCTGCGCTGATAGCCGTAGGTGATGGCGATCTGGCCGAGGCCCGTGCCGCCGATGGTGCCGGCCATGGCGCTGTAGCCGAGGATGGTGACCATGGAGATGACCGCGCCGACGATGAGCGACGGCTTCGCCTCGGGGATGAGCACCTTGCGCACGATCTCAAATGAGCTCGCGCCCATGGCCTGCGAGGCCTCGATGACGCCTGCGTCGACCTCCTTGATGCTCGACTCGACCATGCGCGCGACATACGGCGCGGCGGCGATGACGAGCATGACGATCATGGCCTTGTTGCCGAGCGCCGTACCGACGACGGCCTTGGCGACCGGAAGCATGGCGACCATCAGGATGATGAACGGAATGCTGCGCAGCGCGTTGACGATGACGCCGAGCACACGGTTGAGCCAGCGGATGGGATGGATGCCGGTGTCGTCCGTCACGCTGAGCACGAGGCCGATCGGCAGGCCGATGAGATAGGCCACGGCCGTGGAGATCAGCGTCATGTACACCGTCTCCCAGATGCCGATCTGGATGAGCCCGTTGTTCCAGAGCTTGTAGAACATTTCAGAAAACATTGCTCAACCCTCCTCCCGATACGAGATCCGGTTGCCCTCGAGCCATGCGACGACCTTGGCGGCCTGCCGTTCGTCCTCGGGCAGCTGGATGATCATGTGGCCGTAGGCCGTGCCGGAGATGTCGCGCGTGTCGGCGAACATGATGTTGACCGGCACCTGACACTCCATGACGATGGACGAGATGACGGGCTTGCTCGACTCCTCGCCGTCAAAGACGATGCGGATGAGCTTGCCGCCGATGCGCTCGGGGATCTTATCCGCGCCGGGCATGATGAGCTCGCGCGCGATCTGGCTTTTCGGATTGGCGAACACGTCGCTCACGCGGCCCGTCTCGGCGATCTGGCTCTGGTCGATGACGGCGACGCGGTCGCAGATCTGGTCGATGACGCGCATCTCGTGCGTGATGACGATGATCGTAACGCCCATGGTGCGGTTGATCTCGCGCAGCAGGTCGAGGATGGACTGCGTTGTGTTCGGGTCGAGCGCGCTCGTGGCCTCGTCGCAGAGCAGGTACTTCGGCCGCGTTGCCAGCGCGCGGGCGATGGCCACGCGCTGCTTCTGCCCGCCGGACAGCTGCGAGGGATACGCCTTTTCGCGGTCAGCCAGGCCGACGACGGCCAGCAGCTCCCTGGCGCGGGCAAGCGCATCTTCCTTCTTCCAGCCCGCGATCTCGAGCGGGAAGCAGACATTTCTGAGCACATTGCGCTGCTCGAGCAGGTTGAAGCCCTGAAAGATCATGCCGATGGACTGGCGCACCTTCAGCAGCTCTTTTCTTCCGAGCTGCGTGAGGTCCTGCCCGTCGAGGACGACCTCACCGGCCGTCGGCCGCTCGAGCAGGTTGATGCAGCGCACAAGCGTGCTCTTGCCCGCGCCGGACAGGCCGATGATGCCGAAAATTTCCCCGTCTTCAATGGTCAGGTTGATGTCGCGGAGCGCGGGGATCTCCCCGTTTGCGGTGCGATAGGTCTTGTCCAGATGCCGGATCTCGATCACGAGCCTCGTCTCCTTTCAGATCGAACGAAAAAAGGGCCAGGAAACCCACTCGTTTCCTGACCCGAAATGGTCTGCCAAGGCATGTTTCAGCCGGCCGAGGAACACGAGGCGGGATTTTGCGCGCGCATACGCATGCACATGCGGCTGCGCATGCACATCATCATGTTCATCATGGAAGCGGCAACGGCAAAGCGCATGATCCCGACTCCTCTCCGGCTGGCGCCTGAATTCTCATTCATTTTACATGAATAACTGCATTATAATTGCTTCCTCGGCGTTTGTCTATTGACAAATAGACAAAAAATTATGAAGGAGCCTCCTCATTTTGCTGCAAAATCGCGGTCAGGAGGCGTTTTTCATCCAGCGGCGCGCGGACGAGCGCCATGAGGTTGTCCGCGTCGTGCTCGATCTCGCGGCCGTAACGGTAGGCCGCGTCCGTGATGGCGTCCGGATCTCCCCCGCCGGCCGCGGCGAGCATCTGCACCGTCAGCACGCCGATGGCCGCCGCGCGCACGCGGCCGAACAGGTCGCCGTCCACGGCCGCCTTGAGCACATAGCGGTAGAGAAAATAGACAAGCAGATTCTCCCATGCCGGGGCGTCCGCCGCGGCGCGCGCTTCCGGCCGCGCGCGAGAGAGAAGCTGCGCATACCCCGGCGTGAGCACGTCGAGCGAGCGCAAAAGCGCGAGGATCTCCGCCGCGGCCGACGCATCTGTCCCACTGAGCTTTGCAAGCCTGCCCGCTTTTCGCTCCGGCTCGAAGCGCTCGGCGATTTTCTGCGCAGCGGAATATTTTCCATGATCCAGCTTCTTCTGCGCCTTGGCCGCAAGGCGCACGATGAGCGCAAGGCGCTGCTCAAACGGCAGCCGCCGCTCCAGCGCAATGGAGAACATGGCCGTGCGCAGCTTCGTCAGGCAGTAAAAAAGCGCGGCGTCGAGGTCGTTCGTGCCGTCCAGTGGCTCGTCCGTTTTCTCCAGCGTGAACGCCGCCGGCGCCTCGGCCGTCAGCACAAGGCGCGCCGCGGCCGGGCACGCGATGGCCAGCGCCCACTCGCGCAGCGCGCCGTACTCCTCGGCAAAGCGCGGAAACAGCGCGCAGCTGCGTGTCAGGCGCTCCTCGCCGAAGGCAAGCTGCACACGGCAGAGGCCGGCGTCGTTAAGCATCGGGCACAGCGCGTGATCGAGCGCGAGGCAGTCGCCGCCGCGCGATACGAGCTGCCGCAGCTCGTCGCCGACCGGCCCCGGCGCGGCCATATAGAATTCCCGCGCCGCCTCGTCGAGCGCGATGTCCCAGTCGCGGCAGCATGTGTCCGGGCAGGCGCCCATGAGGCAGGAAAACTCTCTCCAGTATGACGGCGTGCGGACTCTCATGCGCGCATCCCCCTTTCCCCGGTTCCGCTTTATCATAGCACGCCGCCGCGGCGCGGTAAAGCGCCGTTTTTTCACTCCGCCGCGCCCGCGAAGTAAGCAGGCGGCAGTCCCGCGCTCTCATACAGCCGCGCAAGGCTCTGCGCGGCCGCGTGGTCGGGCGCGTCGCAGCGCAGCATCCCCACGACAGGCTCGGCCGGGTCGCCGAGGTCGCGGATCTCGAGGGCGAAGCCGCCCGCACGCGCAAGCGCGCGGTAGCCCCAGCGGATGGCGGCGCCCCGCTTTTCCATTTTCTGTTCCTCCCCTCGCGTTTTTCTCCATCGTAGCAGACCGCGCGGGGGAAAAAGGCCGAAAAAAACACCCCGCAGACGCCTGTCTGCGGGGTGCGCCAGGTCAAGCCGGGACGGCCGCTGCGCTTCCGATGCGCTGGCCCATGCGCACCGGCGTCTCCCCGCCGCGCGCCGTCTTATCAAAGAGCGTCTGCGGGATGTCCGCCGCGCCGGGGCCGAGCAGCAGCACGACGGTCGACCCGCCGTAGAGAAAGCGCCCCTTCTCCTCGCCGCGGGCAAAGCGCCCCGCGCCGTGGTAGTTTTCAATGCGTCCGACGAGCAGCGCGCCGACCTCGATCTGCGCGCACAGGCCGAAGTGCTCCGTATGGAGCAGCGTGTACTCCCGGCTGTTCTGCACGAACACCGGCCCCGCCGCGAGCGCGATGGGGCGCACGGTGTGCAGCCGGCCGGGCAGGAAGCGGTTTTCGCCCTTCTCGCCGCTGTCAAAGTAGCAGTAGCGGTGATAGTGATCCACACACAGGCGGAACACGAGGCAGACCCCGCCGGCAAACGCGTCCGCCGCCGCGTCGCCGCCGAGCAGGTCGCGCACGGTGTAGCGGCTGCCCTTGATGGCAAACGCCGCGTCCGGCGCGACGCGGTAGGCCGAGAGCAGTCCGTCGCACGGGGCGATGAGCGCGTCCGGCGCATCGTCGAGCGGCCGCCTTTCCGGGCGGATGCGGCGCGTGAAGAATGCGTTGAAGCTCGCGTACTCCTCCGGCAGATACTCGGTAAGGTCGATGCCGTTTTTTCGCACGAACGGCCCGATGAGCCGGCGCGAGGCGCGGCCATCCATCCATCGCCCGGCCGCGCGCGAGAACGTGGGCGCGATCAGAGGGCGGAGCAGCGCCCGCCCCGGCGCCGTATGATAGAGGAACCGCAGCGCGGCGGACTCTTTCTTCTCACCCACGGCGCAGCAGCACGCGCGCGAGCATGATGAGCACAAACTCGACCGCGCCGATGGCGACGAAGATCAGGATCGTCTTCATATGCGGCTTTTTCAGCCGGAACTTGCCGAGGAACGCCGCCGCGACGGCCAGCAGCAGGATGTAATACACAAAGCTGATGTCGACGGGGACGACCTTGCGGATGAGCAGAAACGTCGGGAAAATGAGCGCCGCGCTCGTCACGGGCAATCCCGTGTAATACTTGCGCGTGCCGCCCTCCGTCTTCTGCCGCTCCTCCTCCGTGACATTGAAATACGCCAGCCGGATGAGCGCCGCGAGGACATAGATCGCCCCGACGGCCGCGAGCACCGGGAACGGCAGCCGCGCGATGATCCCGCCGGGATGCGCCGCATCCTCGAGCATGGCAAACAGCACACGCTTGCGCAGCGCGATGCCGATGCACACCGGCAGCACGCCGAACGCGACAAGATCCGAGAGCGAGTCGATCTGGATGCCGAACGCCTTTTCCATGTCCGTGCGGTCCTTTTTTCTGCGGGCGACCTGCCCGTCGAACGCGTCGCACAGGCCGCAGACGAGCAGGCACAAAAGTCCGACGTCCGGATGGCCGGGGCCGGAGAGCGAGGCGACGATGCCGACCGCCGCCGAGATGGCTGACAGGTATGTCAGCCAGACCGTATAACCGTAGTAACCAATCATGTTTTTCTCACTTTCCTTGATCGTCTGCCCTGTGCAGCGCGAGGAACACCCATGTGATCAGCCCGCACAGCGCCACGCAGGCGTAAAACGAGATGCCGCGCTGTACAAGCTCCACGCTGACAAGATCCTCCACCAGCCCGCCGAAGCCGTCGAGGTAGAGATAGTCCGCCACGCCGACCGCGCCGGGCAGCGGGATGGCGTTCGAGCCGAGGATGACAAAGCCCTGCACCGCGCACACATCGAGCCAGCGCCCCGGCGCGCCGCCCATGGCCAGATACACAAACATGGAGACGAGGATCATCGCAAGCCGCTGCAGGACGTTGTAGCCCAGCGTGCGCATCAGGATGCCGCGGCGGCCGCTGAGCACTTCGGCGCACGCGCCGTATTCCTCGGCGGCCTTGTCCAGCTTCTCCTGCGCCGCGTCCGGATCCTTGACGATGCGCATCCGCGTCAGCACGCGAAGCCCCCATCCGGCGATGGCAAACGCCAGCCTCTTCCGGAACACCAGCATGAAAAACACGGCCACGAGCCCGAACTGGATCACCGTTCCCGCCGCGATGAGCACATGCGAGAGCGTCCCGAACCCGGCAAGCATCCCCGGCCGCAGGACGGCGCATGCCGCGCCGATGAGCAGAATGGACACCGTGTACATCGCAAGGTTGATGAGCAGCGCGACCGTCGTCACCGCCGCCGGAACGCCGCAGCGCATCATGCACAGCGCCGAGGCCGGCTGCCCGCCCGTCGCAGAGGGCGTGATGGCCGAGAAGAAAATGTCCGCCGCCGACCACACCGCGCTGGGCAGGACGCCGCGCCGGTATCCGAGGCTGCCCGTCAGATGGCGCAGGCTCAGCCCCTCCAGCAGCACATAGCACACCATGCACGCCGCGGCCGCAGCGATCAGCCCCGGCGAGCTCCCTGCCAGATCGTCCCGGAATTCGCGCAGCGAGAACGAGCCGCTGCTCTGCGTGACGAAGAACACCGTCGCGCACACGAGCAGCAAAAACAGCACGCCGGCCATCCTCCGGTTCTTCGGGCTCTTCATCGCGCACCCTCCGGCACAAGGCGCTCATAGATCCGTCCGGCGCGCAGCCGGTCGGAGATGAGCAGGCCAAGCTCGATCACCGCAACGCCGCCGACCACATCCAGAAACACATGCTGCTTGACCAGCACGGTCGAGGCAAAGACCAGCAGCGCAAACACAAGCGTGAACACGCGGTACCACCGCGGAAGACAGTCCGTCCGCATCGCGCCGCGGAAGCAGAACCAGCTGTCCATGCAGTGGATGGACGGGAAGAGCATGTTCGGCTCGTCGTGCCAGTAGATCAGCCGCGTCAGCGCGCAGAACACGCCGCCGCCCGTCACCTCCGGCTGCTGCATCGCCGTCGGGAACACCAGAAAGCACGCAAAACAGAGGAGCTTCCCCACCTGCTCGCCCGCGAGATTCCGGAAGCACGAGGCTCTGCCGCCGCGCGCGATGACGATAAAGCCGACGACCCAGAACACATATGCGAGTATGTAGACGACAATGGCCGGCGGAAAGAACGGGATGGCCTCATCCACGGCGCAGGCGGCCTCGTGGAACACCCGCCCGCGCGTGAGCAGGCGGCCGCCGTAATAGACCAGCAGATTGAGCACCAGGCAGGCGCAGAGCGGCAGCGCCGCATAGCGCGGCACGATCTGCTCGAGCTTCTTTTTCAGCTCCCGCATGCACCAGTCCTCCCCTCGTCGCATGAAAATAGAAGAAAAGACCCCGCTCGTGCGGGGCCTTCACATGCAAGCTGCCTTTACTATACCATGCCGGTGGCGATTTTACAATTCACTTTTTGAAAATGAAAGCATTTCCTAAAGAATTCTGAAGATTCCCGTCAGAAAACGAGCTGGACGAGCAGCATATAGCACACTGTCCCGCCCGCGATGGACAGCAGCATCTGCCGCTTCCACATATGCAGGCCGACGACGGCCGCGATGGCGAGAAGCTCCGGAAGCCCATGGCTGCCCGAGACGAAGCTCACGTCCTTCAGGCAGTAGACGACGAGCATCCCGAACACGGCCGCGGGCAGGACGCGGCCGAGATCCTGCACATACTTCGGCGTCGGCTTGCCCGACGGAAAAATGAGAAACGGCACAAAGCGCGTGAGCATCGTCCCCGCGACGACGGCGGCGACGGTCACAAACTGCTGCCAGAGCGTCATGGTCATGCCCGCTCGCCCCCTTTCTCCGCCTGCTCGAGCGGCCGGCGCAGGAGCGTGAGCGCCGCGAGCATGGCCAGCATGGACGGGATGAGGAAATTGTCCGCGCCGAAGATGAGCCGGCACACAGCCGACAGGCCAAGGCCGAGCAGCGCAGGCGTATGGCGGCGATCCTTACGCCACTGCTCGAGAAAGATGACGACGAACATGGCCGTCATGACGAAGCTCAGGCCCTTCATGTTAAATGTCAGCACCGCGCCGAAGATCCCGCCGAGCGCCGCGCCCGCGACCCAGTAAAGATAGTCGAGCAGCGACACCCAGAAGTAAAACCACCCGCAGTCGACGCCGTCCGGCACCGCCGCCGAGCAGTTGACGGAGAACGTCTCGTCGCACATCCAGAAAATGAGGAAGAACTTCTTCCAGCCGAGGCCGCGGTAGCGCTCGAGCATGGAGAGCCCGTAAAAAAGATGGCGCGCGTTGATCATGATCGTCATCGCAAACGCCTGCAGCGGGCGGTACGGCCCGAGCAGGAAACTCACCGTCACAAACTCCATCGACCCGGCGAAGATCGTCATGGCCATGGCGATCGGATACCAGAACGCGAAGCCGGATACGCGCATATACACGCCGTACGTCATGCCGAGGAACAAAAAGCCCGCGAGGATCGGCAGCGTATGCGGAAGCGCGGCGCGAAGGGCACGGCCGGCGGCGCCTGCGCGCGGCGAGCGTGTAGTTTCCATGCGATTGCCTCCAGAATGCAAAAAGCGTCCGGTTCCGCGTGCATCCGCGGAACCGGCGCAGTAGGTTTATTGTAGCGAGTCCCGCCCGCTCTGTCCACCCTTTTCCGGCACGCCTTGCAATCATTGTGCAAAGCGTGTATGATAACAGCAAGAGCAGGAGGTGCGCCATGGCGCTTTTGACGCAGAAGGCCATTTTGTCGGCGTTTTCGCAGATGCTCGAGGAGATGCCGTTCGACAAGATCACCGGCTACCGCGCCGTCTCCGCCGCCGTCCCGGCCGCCGTATAAAGCCGCAGAAGCGGCCTGATTTCTTCCGAAATCAGGCCGCTTCTTTATATCTGCCGCTATCGGAACAGCGAAAGGCTTGCCTTCACCACCCGGCTGACAAAGCGGATCATTTCCTCCTTGGCATATTTGTCGTAGCCCTCCACAACAACATGCATCAGCCCGTTGGACAGGTGCGTATACATCATCTCAAGCTCCGTCTGGCTGGCATGGGGCAGCTCCCGCTGCCAGTAGGCAATGCTGTCCGCCTTGGCCAGCGCGATCATCCGCATCAGCACCTTCGAGTTCGTGTTCCCCAGGATCAGAACGCGGCAGGCCTCCTGATTCCGGTCGACCATATCGTAGATCGCCTCAATGAGCGCCGTGACGTCAAAAGAATTGACATATCTGAGGGACTGTTCAAACGCGCCAATGAGCTCGTTTTCAATGGCCTCCATCAGCGCGAAGCAATCGCTGTAGTGTGCGTAAAACGTCGCGCGGTTGAGCTGCGCCAGCTCACAGACCTCCTTCACCGTGATCTTATTGACCGGCTTGTCCTTCAGCAGCGTCAAAAAAGACTGCTTGAGCACCATCTGCGTATAGCGTTTCCTCGCGTCCATTTTCTTCATCTGTATGCCCCTTCAAAAAAAGTTTACAATTAAAAACAACATTCCGGACGGCTCTGTCGTTTTTCTTTCAGCCGCGCAGTGAGTGCTGATTGTATCTGGCTTCCAGCTCCAGTATACTGTACTTGTGAAAGATAATCAACACTTGTTCGTTTATTCTGAGGAGGCTTTCTGTATGTATGATCAATATCTTGTTACAGGCGCCACCGGCTTCCTCGGCAGAGCCGTTGCGGAAGAGCTGGTGCGCCGCGGCGCGCAGGTACGTGCGCTGGTGCTGCCGGACGATTCTTATATCAAGCTGCTCCCGGCTGAGGTCTGCACCGTCGCCGGTGATGTATGCGACGAAGCCTCGCTGGCAGATTTCTTTGCAGACGCCGGCAGCGGCACCTGCGTGATCCACTGCGCGGGCATCGTGTCCGTCGCCTCAAGGCCTGGCTCGAAGCTCTATCAGGTCAACGTCGGCGGAACGCGGGACATCGTCCGGCTGTGCATGGAGCACGGCGTGGGGCGGCTGATCCACGTCAGCTCCGTCCACGCCATTCCGGAGAAGCCGATGGGCTGCGTGATGACGGAATCCTGCGAATTCTCCCCGGGGCTTGTGGACGGGGACTACGCCAAGAGCAAATCCGCCGCTACGGAGCTGGTCTTTGACGCGGCGCGGCGCGGGCTGCGGGCAAGCGTCGTCTTCCCGTCCGGGATCATCGGGCCGGGAGACGTGCAGGGCGGGAGCTTCACCTCCATGGTGCGGGCGTTTCTCACCGGGAAGCTGCCCTTTGCCGTCCGCGGCGGCTATGACTTTGTGGACGTGCGGGATGTGGCGAAGGGGATCCTGGACTGCGCAGAAAACGGGAAATCCGGCTGCGGATACATCCTGTCCGGGCATTTTGTCACGATCCGCAGAATGCTGCAGGTCGTGAGAAATGCCGCGAAGCTGCGCCGCCGCCCGATCTGCCTGCCGCTCAGGCTGGCAAAACTCGCCGCGCCCTTTTATGAAAAGTATTGCCTGAAGAAGAAAAAGCCGCTGTTCTTCACGCCGTATTCCGTCGCCGTTCTCGGCTCGAACAGCCAGTTCAGCCATGCATCTGCATCGGAGTGCTTTTCGTACCAGCCGCGCCCGCTGGAGGAGACCCTGCGGAGCATGACCGCCTGGCTCCGGCGGCAGATGGCCGGCGGCGGATTGGCCCAATGCTGAATAGCCGACAAAGCGCGCCCGGCACAAGAGCCGGGCGCGCTTTTCCTTTGTGCATCGATGCGCTCAGCCCGCATCGGCGGCGATGGCCTTGTCAATGAGCGCCTGCAGCGCTTCCATCTGGGATTCTTCGGTGATGGCGCCCACGATGGGGTCGCCCACGATGTTGCCGCTGCGGTCGACCACATAGGTCGTGGGGAAGGCGAACACGTTCTCAACAAACTCTCCCGCCTCGCTGTCGGAGTCGAAATACACGTTCTGGTAGGTCGCGTTTTTCTTCGACAGCACGTCCTTGGCTTCGGCGATGGCCGTTTCGTCGCCACCGAGCGTGAAGGAGTTGATGCCGATGAGCGCGCCGCCCTGCTCCGCGAGCTTCTGATTGAGCTCGTCCAGATCGGAAAGCTCGCCCACGCAGGGGCTGCAGGTGGTAAACCAGAAGTTGACCACCGTGACGGCATTGCCGGAGAACAGCTCGTCGCTCGTCACATCGTTCCCGTCGAGATCCTTGCCTTCAAAGGCGGGGAACTTCTGCATGCTGCCGTCCGCGGGCACGCTCATGCCGCCGTCCGCAGGCGGCGACATCAGCTCGGGGTACTGCTCCTCCAGCTCCGCCAGCTGATCTTCGATGCTGCTGATCTGTGTGGCCGCATCCTTGAGCAGCTCCAGCTCGTCATCGGTAAACTGATCCTTGGCCGACTCAATGGTCGCCAGCAGGAAATCGCCGTAGTTTTTCACATCTCCCTGCGCGGCCGCATTCTTGTCCGCCGCCAGAAAGACCTTGTCCCAAAGCTCGGTATTCTCCGCGAAAAGCGCGTTTTCCTGCTCCATCAGCTCCTGATACGTCGCGGCTGCCTCCTCGGCGCCCTTTGTCTCGTCGGCCGCGGCAGCTGTGCCGGCGTCCGGTTTGTCCGTCTGACCTGCGTCCTTCGCGCCGCAGGCCGTCAGCGCGCATACCAGCGCGAGCGCCAGCAGCAGCGTCAGAGCTTTCTTTGCGTTCATGTTGATTCCTCCATGTTTGTGTCGTTATGATTCTGCGGCGCCTGCGCCGCTTCCGTCTGACCGGCCCCGCTTCCAAAGCCGTAGCGGAAGCGCACCGCCCCCGTCGGGCAGGCGCGGACGCACATCCCGCAGCGGATGCACTCGGTGTGGTTCGGCGTTTTGGTCACGTCCACATCCATCTTGCAGGCTCTGGCGCATTTCCCGCAGGAGATGCACTTATTCTTATCCACCTTCATCTG
>CAKTOF010000005.1 GCA_934589675.1 uncultured Oscillospiraceae bacterium | reverse complement strand
CCGTAAAGGTCAAGGAATGCGAAGCCGTGAAGAAGTCCAAAAAGCTCTTAAAGTTCGTTTTGGACGACGGAACCGGCGTAGATAGGGTCATTTTGAGCGGTATTCATGACTATTACGAGCCGGAGAAGCTGATTGGCAAGACCTGCATCGCCATCACGAACCTCCCGCCCAGAAAGATGATGGGCATCGATTCCTGCGGTATGCTGATCTCTGCCGTGCACCATGAAAACGGCGGCGAGGAGCAGCTGCATCTTCTGATGGTCGATCCCCACATCCCCGCCGGCGCAAAGCTCTATTGACCGCTTGATTGCAAAAGCGCCTTTTTCACGGCGCGATCCATACAACAAAAGCCCGCTGACCGGTGTCAGCGGGCTTTTTCTATGCAGTTTTCTTCTGCTGCGCGCCGGATCGTCTCCAGAACGCGGCGCATTCCGGCGCTGCGCTCGGAGGTGAACGTCGCGCCCAGCTCCGTCTCGTCCAAAAAGCGCCAGCGGATGGCAGCCAGCTCCCGGGCGGGCGCATCTTCCACCAGATCGCGCAGGATGGCGAGCACGCCTTTTAAGATCAGAGCGTCGCTGTCGCAGTCCAGATGGAGCCGGCCTGCCTCGAAGCGCAGGTGGAGCCAGAGCTTTGACTGACAGCCTCTGACCAGAGTCTGCTCGGTCCGATGCTGCTCGGGATAGGGCGGCAGGTCGCCGGAGCGGACGATCAGATAGTTGTACTGATCAAAGCAGTCTCCGAGGGCGTTGATTTGCGCGATGAGCTGCGTCTGCTTTTCTTCCAGCGTCATGTGGATATCGCTCCGTCCTGCGGCGCTTCCCGCGTTTGCAGAAGCAGCGCGGACAGCTGCGGGATCGTCTCGGCGCAGGCCACAGCGTCGGCGTCGAGCTTTCTGCCGACGGCTTTTCCCAGCGCCATCGCCAGCAGCACCTTCTTGATGGTGGAGGAGCCGGCGGTGGTGCAGCCCGCGTTTTTGTCCGCGTAGTGCAGGCCGCCCTTTTGCAGGTTGGCCAGCTTCTCGGTGCTCCGCTCGCCCAGCCGGATCAGGTCGTCCGTATCCATCTCATCCGCGGTCAGAAAATATTTACAGGCCAGAAACTCCCGCACCAGCGGCTCTACCTGCTCGGCCGGGGCAGCGGCCAGAGCGGAGGCGATCGCCTCCGCTCTGGCCCGGTTTTGTGCAAGCAGAGCCGTAAACTCCTGCTGCGTCATCAGGCAGTGACGACGTTCAAGCCGAGCAGATGACCTAGCTCGACGAGCTCATCGAAGCAGTCCGCCATGACCATGGGGACGTGGTTGCCGACGTTGCACTGCTTGTGGAAGAAGTCCTTGCTGTCCTTCACCGTGAACAGCACGCCCTGCGTGCAGCCGCTCATCTGCTCGCCGGTGCCGGCGACCACCGTGCCGCGGGCGACAAAGAGCGTCTTGGCGTCGGGGGAGATGCGGGCCATGGTCAGCGTCTGACCCTTGTCCTCGCGGAAGTCGTGGCGCATGGTGGGACCCCAGCCGGAGCCGGTGTAGTTGCGGATGTCGTACGACAGCGGCTCGGCGTCGTAGCCCCGCATCTGAAGGTTGATGGACGAGTGGTAGGTGATGATGAGGTTGGCGCGCTCCTCGTCCGCCATGGCGTTTACCTTGTCCTGAAGGTCGTTCGAGGGCGCCATGAATGTGGAGACGGTCTTTCCGTCCGCCTCGTAGTAGAGCGGCACGCAGTTGCCCATGTAAGCGCCGGCCTTTGCCGCGCTCGAGAGCATGATCTGTGCCACGAGGCCGGGGATGTCATATTCGCAGGCAGAGCAAATGCCCTCGGCGTTGAGCAGCGAATGGGCAAAGCATGGCGTCATGTGCTCCTGATTCAGCCGGGTCGTGGCGCACATCTCGGGGCAGGGCACCGAGAAGGCGTTGCACTCGTAGTGATCCATAAACTTCTTCGCCGTGGCGTAGAAGCGCAGGCCGTTGACCACCTCGTCCTTTGCCACGTTGCACTGGCCGGCTCCGGCGATCAGCTCGTCCGCTCTGGCCTCCCACTGCGCGCGGTCAGCGGCCGTGAACTGCATGGGTCTGCGGGTGGGGAGCGTCGGGCACGGTTCGCCCTCCATATGGGACTGGTCGAGGAATTCGTGCACGTCCACGCACTGATAGTCAAAGCCGAGACGCTGCGCCGCGTCGTCGATGTTGAGGAAGCCGTCGCAGGCGGACACCATTGCAGAGTTGGTAAAGGCCCGCGTGACCAGCAGCATCTTGCTTTTGCTGAGCACCTTCTTCAGGCGGAAGGCCTTCATCTTTTTGACGGTCTCCTCCCATGTCATCTCAGACACGCAGGTAAGCCCACGCGCGCGGAGCATGGCCGGAACCTGCGTCTTGTCGCAGCATTCCTGCAGGCAGATAAACGGCTTTTTCGTGCGCGTGGCCAGCGCCAGAACGACGGGATAGGTGCGCCCGATGGAGGTGAAGAGATAGACGTCCGCCCGGGCGTCGTTCTTCGTCAGCTCCGCCATCATGGCCTCGGTGACCTCAAACGATTCCGTGATCTCGCAGCTGACCGGGTCAAGCATCTCAAAGTCCTGCTCGGGCTGGATGTACCGCGCCAGATTCTCGCGGAACGCCTTGTAGCCGTCCGCGCCCACCATGCGGTCGAACTCCAGCGTCAGCGTATCTCCCTCGCCAAAACGGCAGGGGCCCTCAAAGACATACTCATGCACCATAATGCCGATGACGGGCTGAACGACCAGCTTCACGTCTGCTGCTTTTGCAATTGCCATAACGAATATGCTCCTTTTCTCGGTGAATTTTGTTCGGTTCCGGTCTCATCGTAACAGGAAAGGGGCGGTCTTGCCAGAACGATGATCGGAAGAAGTCCTTTCAGATCCTGAAAGTGATGCGGATGGCGGTGTTTTCTGAATTTCCTACGATTTGCGTTGGTTGAACAGATTTTCCCGTCCGTTATAATAAAAAACAGGAGGGGATCGGCTTGAATTCTGTGCAGATCAGATGCTTCCTGGAAGCGGCGCGCTCGGGCAGCTTTACGGAAGCGGCGGAAAAACTCTATATGACGCAGCCCACCTTTGGCCGCCAGATATCCTCTCTGGAAAAGGAGCTGGGCTTTTCTCTTTTTGTCCGCGGCTGGAAGTCCAACCGGCTGACGGCGCAGGGAGAGATCCTGCGCGACGGGCTGACCGGGCTGACGCAGCAATTTGATGAGCTGCTGGAGTCGGCGCGGAGAATCTCCTCCGGCGAGAACGGGACGCTGCGCATCGGGATGCTGGAAGGCCAGCTTATGGATCAGCAGCTCTATGAATTGATCCAGCGCTTCCGCTCCCGGTATCCGGGCATTGAAGTCAGCAGCCAGCGCCATTCCTTCCATGACCTGCTCACGGCGCTGCGCACGGGCGGGGCAGACATCGCCGTCACGCTTGAACTGGACGTGGCCGAGCGGCCGGAATTCCGGTGGCGGCACCTTTATTCCCTGAAAAACGAGATCGTATTTCCGAAGAAATACCCGCAGGCGCAGCGGAAAGACCTCACGCTGCGGGATTTTTCCGGCGAGACCTTTGTTGAGCTGGAGGCGGAAGAGTCCAACGTCGTTTCGGTTCTGATGCGCCGCAGCTGTCAGGAGGCCGGCTTTACGCCGCGCTTCCTGCGTGTGCCGGATCTGCGCGCGCAGATCACGGCGGTGGAGCTTGGATCGGGGATCGCGGCCTTCAACCAGTACCATCAGGCCTGCAACCACCCGCGGCTGGCGCACTGCCCGCTGCCGGAGCTGCCGGACGTGGACTTTTGCCTTGCATGGGATCGGGATACCGGCAACCCTGCGGTCGAGCTGTTTCTGACGGCTTCGCAGACAGAGCCGGACGGCGCTTGCGCGCTGCCAAGCCGTGCGGAAAACGAACAGAATGCGGCGCCGGAATGACGGCGGCGCATAAGAAAAGCCTGCACGGCGCGGCGTGCGGGCTTTTTTTGCCCGCGGGCCTGCTGCGCTTGCATATTTTTCAAACGTATACTATAATATTGAAAAATTTGCGCCGCCATGGCGCAGGGAGGGCAGCTCATGCACGAGCTCTGGCAGAAGATCCAGCAGCGCGGACGCCGTCTGCGGCCGGCGCAGCTCATAATTTTTGCATTTGCAGCGCTCATCGCACTCGGGACGCTGCTGCTCAGCCTGCCGCTGTCGTCCGTCTCGCGCGAGAGCTGCGGCGGCGTTACGGCGCTTTTTACGGCGACGAGCGCGCTCTGTGTCACGGGTCTGACCGTCGTACAGACGGCGGCGAGCTGGAGCCTGTTCGGCAAGACGGTCATCCTGTGCCTCATCCAGATCGGCGGGCTTGGGTTTATGACGATCGTGTCCGTGTTCTATTTTCTGCTGCACCGGCGCATCGGCCTGAAGCAGCGGATGCTTCTGGCGCAGTCGCTCAGTCTGAACGGCTTTGACGGCGTCGTCCGCCTCGTGCGGCATGCGCTCATCGGCACGGTCGCGTGCGAGGGCGCGGGCGCGCTCATCCTGGCGGCGCGCTTTGCCTCTGAGATGCCGCTCCACCAGGCGATCTGGTATGGCGTGTTCCACTCGATCAGCGCGTTCTGCAACGCGGGATTTGACATTCTGGGCAGCTCGAGCATGCAGCCGTATGTGACCGACCCGCTTGTGAATGTGACGCTCATTGCGCTTATCACGAGCGGTTCGCTCGGCTTTTTCGTCTGGGAGGATCTTCGCAACCAGCGCACCGCGCGCATCCGCCGGCTGACGGTGCATACGCGCATCGTGCTGTTTATGACGGTCAGCCTGCTCCTGCTCGGCACGGCGCTGTTTGCCGCGCTTGAATGGAACAATCCGGAGACGATCGGGAACCTGTCTGCGGACAAGAAGCTGCTCGCCTCGGCGTTTCAATCCGTCACGCTGCGCACGGCCGGGTTTGAGACCGTCCGGCAGGGCGGCCTCACGGAGGCGGCGCAGGCGCTGAGCGTCGTCTATATGTTCATCGGCGGCTCGCCGGGGTCGACGGCCGGCGGCGCGAAGACCGTGACGGTCGCGGTGCTGCTGCTGGCGGTGCTCTCTTCGCTGCGCGGCCGCCCGCGCGTGACGGTCTGCGGCCGCACGATCGACGACGGGCAGGTGCGCAGTGCGCTGGCGCTCGTGGCCATTATGGTGCTGCTCATCTTCAGCGGCGGGCTGTTTCTGACCGTATATGAGGATCTTCCGTTTTTGAGCTGCCTGTATGAGGCGGCGAGCGCGCTTTGCACCGTCGGCAACACGACGGGCATCACGGGGTCGCTGCATCTGCCCTCGCAGCTCCTGCTCATCATCTTTATGTTTTTCGGGCGCGTCGGCATCATGACGATCAGCCTCGGCTTCCTGCTGAGCGACCGTGCCGAGACGCGCTGCCAGTACGCCGAGACGCGCGTGCTGATCGGATAAGGAGGAGTTCTTTTGAAAACATATGCAGTGATCGGCCTCGGGCGCTTCGGCGCGGCCGCGGCCGCGCGGCTCGAGGAGCTCGGCAACGAGGTCCTCGCCATCGACACGAGCGAAGAGCTCGTCCAGCGGCTGGCTGACCGCGTGACGCACGCCGTCGTCGGCGACGCGCGCGACGAGGCCGTGCTCCGCTCGCTCGGCATGCGCGGGGTGGACTGCGCCATCGTCGCCATCGGCAGCGACATCGCCGCAAGCGTGCTCGTGACGCTGAGCTTAAAGGACATGGGCGTGAAGCAGGTCATCTGCAAGGCAAGCGACGAGATCCACAAGCGCGCGCTTGAGCGCATCGGCGCCGACTATGTCGTCATTCCGGAGCGCGAGATGGCGCTCAAGCTTGCCCAGCGGCTCGCCTCGCCGAACCTGCTCGACTTCATCGAGCTGTCCGACGAATACGGCATTGCCGAGGTGGAGGTTCCCGCCGCGTGGGTCGGCCGCACGATCCGCGAGCTTGATGTACGCGCGAAATACCATCTCGATATCCTCGGCGTGCGGCGCAAGGAGCGGCTGCGCCTGTCGCCCGGGGCGGATCACCGCTTTGCGGAGGGCGACGCGGTTGTTGCGCTCGGGCGGAACGAGGACCTTTCCGCGATCCGCCATGACTGAGCGCATTACAAGCCGGCAGAACCCGCTGCTGCGCCATGTGACAAAGCTGTTTTCCTCGCGGGCATACCGCTATGAGCAGCGCCAGTTTGCCGGAGACGGAACAAAGCTGCTTGCCGAGGCGGCCATGTGGTGCGCGGACGATCTTTCCTCCGTGCTCTTCACGCCGGGGACGGTGCTGCCCGCGCTCCCGGACTCGGTGCGGCTTGTTGAGCTCCCGGAGACGCTCATGGAGAAGATCTCTCCCATGGAGTCGCCGCAGGGCGCGCTGTTTACCTGCCGGATGCCGGAGCAGACGCCGCCGGTGCTCACGCCCGGCTGCCTCATCCTCGACGGACTTCAGGATCCGGGCAATCTCGGCACGATCATCCGCACGGCCGACGCGTTCGGCGTGCCGCTGTTTCTCACGGGCGGCTGCGCCGACCCCTATAACCCGAAGGTCGTCCGCGCGGCCATGGGCGCGCTGTTCCGGACGCCCCCGCGCATCGCCGAGCACGGCCAGATCATCGCCGCCTGCCGCGAGCGCGGCATCCCGCTTGTCTGCACGGCGCTGCGCGAAGACGCGCGCGACCTGCGCGGCATGGATCTTGCCGGCGCGGCCGTCGTCATCGGCAACGAGGGGCGCGGCGTGAGCGAGGCCATGCTCTCCGGCGCAGATCAGTGCGCCATCATCCCCATGACGGCGCACTGCGAGTCGCTCAATGCGGCAGTTGCCGCGGCCGTGTGCATGTGGGAAGTGCGGCGGGAGAGCGTCTGAACATCATCAGAAGAGGAGGAACGTCATGCTGCGGTACTGGCTGTGGCTCACAACAAGAAAAGGGCTCGGCGTTCGCGGCCAGCTGGCCGTGCTGACGCACTTCGGCACGCCGGATGCCGCCTATATGGCCGACGAGGCCGAGTACGCGCAGGTGGAAGGGCTCCCGAAGCGCGAGCGCGCAAGCCTGCTCGACAAGAGCTTAGACGAGCCGGAGCGCATCCTGTCTGACTGCTACGAGCGCGACATCAAGCTACTCACATGGCAGGACGCGCAGTATCCGGAGCGGCTGCGCAACATCGACGATCCGCCCGTGCTGCTCTATTATAAAGGACGGCTCCCGGCGTTTGACGCCGAGCCCGTCGTGGCCATGGTCGGCTCGCGCAGGGCGACGGCCTACGGCCTTGTGAACGCAAAGCGCATCGGCTTTCAGCTCGGAAAGTGCGGCGCGATCGTCGCCTCCGGCATGGCCGCGGGTGTGGATGCCATGGCGCTGTCCGGCGCGCTGACGGCGGGACGGCCCGTCGTGGGCGTGCTCGGCTGCGGCGCGGACGTGGTGTATCCGCGGCAGAACGCCGCGCTCTACCGCGACGTGGAAGCGCGCGGCTGCCTCCTGACAGAGTACCCGCCCGGCACGCGCCCGTATGGGCAGAACTTCCCGGTGCGAAACCGCATCCTGTCCGGGCTGTCGCTCGGCGTTGTCGTGGTCGAGGCCGGGGAGAAGAGCGGCGCGCTCATCACGGCGCAGCGCGCCCTTGAACAGGGGCGCGACGTGTTTGCCGTGCCGGCGAACATCGGCGTGGAGTCGTCGATCGGCAGCAACCGGCTGCTCAAGGAGGGCGCGCTGTTCGCCGAGTCCGGCTGGGACGTCGCGCGCGAATACATCCATCTTTTCCCGGACAAGCTGCGGGAATTTACAGGCGGCGGCAGCGTTGCGCTTGCCCCGGACGAGCAGCCCGGCGCGCACGAAGCGCCCGATCTTCGCGTGGCGAGCGACGTGAGAATGCCGGCAGGATCTGACAAGAAAGCCGTTGACAACGGCAAACCGAGGGTTTATATTGACCTACGAGATAAAATGGACGACCTGTCCCAGGACGAGCGGGCCATCGTCACGCAGCTGTCGGACGGCGAGCGCAGCGTGGACGATCTGATCGATCAGGCGCAGATACCGGCCTCCCGCATCTTAGCGTCGCTGACGCTTCTGGAGGTCCGGGGCTTTGTCGTCCGTCTGGCAGGGCGGCGCTACCGCCTTGCATATCAGCAGGAGGAGCCGGATTCGGCTACCTGAAAAACGGAGGAATACCATGGCGAAAACAGCAACGAACCTTGTCATCGTGGAGTCGCCGTCCAAGGCGAAAACAATCGGAAAATATCTCGGGTCGGACTATCAGGTCAAGGCCTGTATGGGACACCTGCGCGATTTGCCCAAGAGCGTGATGGGTGTCGATATCGAGCACGACTTCGAGCCGGAATACCAGCCGCTCAAGGGCAAGGAAGACATCATTGAGGATCTTCAGAAGTCGGCCGACAAGGCCAAGACCGTCTACCTCGCGACCGACCCTGACCGCGAGGGAGAGGCCATCTCGTGGCACCTGAAGGAGCTGCTGCATCTGCCGGACGACAAGGCCCGGCGCGTGACGTTCAATGAGATCACGAAAAACGTCGTCACGGACTCCATCAACCGCCCGCGCGACATCGACCACGATCTCGTCGACGCGCAGCAGGCGCGCCGCATCCTCGACCGCATCGTCGGCTATCAGCTCAGCCCGCTGCTGTGGAAAAAAGTCCGCAAGGGGCTGTCCGCCGGCCGCGTGCAGTCCGTCGCGACGCGCCTTGTCGTCGACCGTGAGGAGGAGATCCGCGCGTTTGTCCCGCAGGAGTACTGGACGATTGAGGTTCAGCTCGGCCGCGTGGACAAGCCCGGCACATTTACCGCGAAATACTACGGCGAGGAGAAAAAGCGCGAGCTCGGCAGCGAGGCCGAGGCCGACGCCGTCTTAAACGACGTGAAATCCGCGCCGTTTACCGTCAGGACCGTCAAGCGCACGGAGCGCAAAAAGTCGCCCGCGCCGCCGTTCATCACCTCGACGCTCCAGCAGGAGGCCTCACGCAAGCTCAACATGACGCCGCGCCGCACGATGACCATCGCGCAGCAGCTCTACGAGGGCGTCGACATCACGGGCGAGGGCACGATCGGCCTGATCACCTATATGCGTACCGACTCGCTGCGCCTTTCCGAGGAGGCGCTCTCGGCCGCGGGGGAGTTCATCACCTCGCGCTACGGCAAGGCGTACTACAACGGCGCGCGCACCTACAAATCGAAAAACAACGCGCAGGACGCGCACGAGGCCATCCGCCCGAGCGTCGTCCGGCTCGATCCGGAGTCCATCAAGGACGACCTGACGCGCGAGCAGTACAGGCTCTACAAGCTCATTTGGAGCCGATTCCTTGCCTGCCAGATGGCCGATGCCATCTATGACGCCGTCGCCATCGACTGCGAGTCGGCCGGGCACCTGTTCCGCGCCAACCACCAGAGCGTGAAATTCACCGGCCACACGGCCGTCTACGAAGAGGGCCGCGACGACGAGCAGGAGGAAAAGCCGACGCCGCTGCCCGACCTTGCCGAGGGCGAGCCGCTGACGCTGGAAAAGTCGGACAAGGCGCAGCATTTTACGCAGCCGCCCTCGCGCTACACCGAGGCCATGCTCGTGCGCGCCATGGAGGAAAAGGGCGTCGGCCGGCCGTCGACCTACGCGTCCATCGTCGCGACGATCCAAGACCGCGAATACGTCAACAAGCAGGATAAGCGCCTGTTCCCGACGCCGCTCGGCGAGGTCGTCACGGGTCTTATGAAGGAGCGGTTCAAGGATGTCATCGACGTTGAGTTCACCGCCGGCATGGAGAGCCGCCTCGACGAGGTCGAGGCCGGAAAGCTGCCGTGGAAGAAGGTCCTGCAGGATTTCTACGGCGACTTCCATCAGGAGATGGTCGACGCCGAGGAGGCGCTCAAGGATACGCGCATCAAGGTGCCCGATGAGGTCACCGACGAGATCTGCGAGCTGTGCGGGCGCAATATGGTCGTCAAGACCGGCCGGTTCGGCAAGTTTCTGGCCTGCCCGGGCTATCCGGAGTGCAAAAACACGAAGCCCATCGTCGAGAAAATGCCCGGCCGCTGCCCGAAGTGCGGCTCGACGATCCTAAAGCGCAAGAGCAAGCGCGGCTACGCCTACTACGCCTGTGAGCGCGGACGCGACTGCGGCTTTATGACGTGGGACGTCCCGACGGCGGAGGACTGCCCGAAGTGCGGCCAGACGATGTTCAAAAAGTCCGGCCGCGGCCGCATGACGCCGTTCTGCATCAACGAAGCGTGCGAAAACTTCCTGCCGGAGGACAAGCGCGGCTATAAGCGCAAGGCGCCTGCCGCCACGCCGGAGACGGTCGACACCGCCGAGATCGTGACTGACCCCGCGCCGGAAAAAAAGCCGGCCGCGAAGAAGACCGCGGCGAAAAAGACGACGACCAAGAAGTCGACCACAACGAAAAAGACGACCGCGGCCAAGAAATCCACAACCGCGAAAAAGACCACGGCCGCGAAAAAGACCACGACCGCAAAAAAGACGGCGACGAAGAAGTCAGCGACGAAAAAGACCGCGGAGAAAGAGGCGGACAATGGCTGAAGTGACCGTTGTCGGCGCCGGCCTTGCCGGGTGCGAGGCTGCGTGGCAGATCGCCCGGCAGGGCGTGGACGTGCGCCTTTTTGAAATGAAACCGGAAAAAATGAGCCCGGCGCATCACTCCGGGCTGTTTGCCGAGCTTGTGTGCTCGAACTCCCTGCGCGGCGACGGGCTGCACAATGCCGTGGGCCTTCTCAAAGAGGAGCTTCGCCGCCTCGGCAGCCTGATTTTAGACTGCGCGGAGAAAACGCGCGTTGAGGCCGGCGGCGCGCTGGCCGTCGACCGCGAGGGCTTTTCGCATCTTGTCACCGAGCGCATCCGCGAAAACCCGCGCATCACTGTCATTCCCGGCGAGGTGACGGCCGTCCCGGCCGGGCCTGCCGTCGTCGCGTCCGGCCCGCTGACGAGCGACGCGCTCGCTGCGGCCATTTCCGACTATTTCGGCGGCGCAGACTACCTGAGCTTTTACGACGCGGCCGCGCCGCTCGTGACATACGAGTCCATCGACATGGATCGCGCGTGGCTCGCCTCGCGCTATGACCGCGGCAGCGCAGATTACATCAACTGCGCCCTCGACCCGGACGAGTACGCCGCGTTCGTGCGCGAGCTCTCTGCCGCCGAAGAGGCGCCTGTGCACGGCTTTGAGGACGGCAAGGTCTTTGAGGGCTGTATGCCCGTCGAGGTCATGGCCCGCCGCGGCTTTGACACGCTGCGCCACGGCCCGCTCAAGCCCGTTGGCCTGACGGATCCGCAGACAGGGAAGGAGCCCTATGCCGTCGTGCAGCTGCGCCGGGATAACTTGGACGGCACGATCTACAACATCGTCGGCTTCCAGACGCATCTGCGCCATCCGGAGCAAAAGCGCGTGTTTTCCATGATCCCGGCGCTCAAAAACGCCGAGTTTGTCCGCTACGGCGTCATGCACCGCAACACGTTTTTGGATTCTCCGCGCCTGCTCGACCGGTATTACCGCGCGAAAAAGGACCCGCTGATCGCGTTTGCCGGGCAGATGACCGGCGTGGAGGGGTATGTGGAGTCCACGGCGTCCGGCTTTCTCGCCGGGCTTTCCATGGCGCGGCAGGTGCTCGGGCAGGAGCTGCCCGACTTTCCGGCGGAGACGGCCATCGGTGCGCTCGCCGGCTATATCAGCAACGGATCAGTCACGGCGTTCCAGCCGATGAACGTCAACTTCGGCATCCTGCCGCCGCTTGGCTATAAGGTCAAGGGCAAGCAGAACAAAAACATCGCGCTCTCGGAGCGGTCGCTGGAGATCATCGACCGCATCGCGGCGAGCCTTTGAGAGGAGATGCGGCAATGAGGATCATCATCGACGCCATGGGAGGCGACAACGCGCCCGACGCCATCGTCCGCGGCGCAGTGGACGCGGCTAAGGAGTTCGGCACGGCCATCACGCTCGTCGGCCGCGGAGGGGAAATCCTGGAGAGCCTGAAAAAGCAGGGCATCGACACGCTGCCCGAGGGCGTGGAGATCGCAAACGCCGACGACGTTGTCGACATGCACGACGACCCGGCGACCGTTATGCATGCCCGCCGCGACTCGTCCATGCTCGTCGCGCTGCGGATGCTCGCAGAGGGCAAGGGCGATGCGGTCATCTCCGCCGGCTCGACCGGCGCTCTGCTCACGGCTGCGACGCTCACCGTCAAGCGCGTCAAGGGCATCCGCCGCGCCGCGCTCGCGCCGGTCATCCCGACCAAGGGCGGCAGCGCCGTGCTCATCGACTGCGGCGCAAACGCCGAGTGTACGCCGGAATTTTTATTGCAGTTCGGCTACATGGGCTCGTTCTGCGCCGAGCGCTTTGACGGCAAGAAGAACCCGCGCGTCGGCCTGCTCAACATCGGCGCGGAGGACACAAAGGGAACGGACCTGCAGCGGCAGGCCTATGCGCTGCTCAAAAACGCGCCGGGGCTCAATTTTGTCGGCAATATTGAAGGCCGCGAGGCCATGGAGGGCGCGGTCGACGTCATCGTGGCCGACGGCTTCTCCGGCAACATCATGCTCAAGTGCATCGAGGGCACGGGGCTGTTCTTCGCGTCCGAGATGAAGAAGATGTTCCTGAAAAGCTTTGCAACGAAGCTCGGCGCGCTGCTGTGCAAGTCCGGCATCAACGACTTCAAAAAGCTGCTGGACTACCGCGAGACGGGCGGTACGATGCTTCTCGGCCTGAAAAAGCCGGTCATCAAGGCGCACGGCTCGTCCGACGCCCGCGCCATCCGCAGCGCCGTCCGGCAGGCGATCGAGGTCAGCAATAGCGGCGTGACGGAGCTCATTGAGCAGAACATCGATAAAATGGTCCTTCCGAAGGAGCATAAAAATGTGGAGTGAACTGGAAAAGCGCATCGGCTACACATTCCGCGACAAAAAGCTGCTGGAAAACGCGCTCACGCACAGCTCGTATGCCAACGAGCACCGCGAATCGCCGAGCGCCTGCAACGAGCGGCTGGAATTTTTAGGAGACAGCGTGCTTGGCTTTACGGTGGCCGACTATCTCTACCACCTCTACCCGGATAAGCAGGAGGGCGAGCTGACGCGCATCCGCGCGGATCTTGTGTGCGAAAAGTCGCTGGCGCGGCTAGCGACGGCCATTGGCCTCGGCGAATACCTGCTGCTCGGCCACGGCGAGGAGCCGGATGGGCGCACGCGCGCGTCGACGACGTCCGATGCGGTCGAGGCGGTGCTCGCCGCGGCGTACTTAGACGGCGGCTTTGAGGCC
Source organism: uncultured Oscillospiraceae bacterium (assembly GCA_934589675.1). Classification (GTDB taxonomy): domain Bacteria; phylum Bacillota; class Clostridia; order Oscillospirales; family Oscillospiraceae; genus CAKTOF01. Next base: position 142,319 of record CAKTOF010000005.1, on the reverse strand, counting down.
GCGCGCGGCATCATCCACCGCCTGCTGCTCAAAACGCCCGCCACAGAGCGCCACAAGGACTTCAAGACCGCGTTTCAGGAGCTTGTCCAGCGCAAGCGCAACCAGACCATCACCTATGAGATGACCGGCGAGTCCGGCCCGGATCACGACAAGAAGTTCTTTGCCGACGTCCGCTTGAATGGCGAGGTCGTCGGCTCCGGCTCCGGCCACAGCAAAAAGTCCGCCGAACAGTCCGCCGCGCAGGCCGCCATCCGCGCCCTGTTTCCGGACGAGGCAGAACAATAACAAAAAAGCAGATGGGAGATCCCCATCTGCTTTTTTTACGGCACAAACGGGAGGGGTTGCGTGTTGCAACTTTGGCGGCGGTGTGGTAAAATAATTACCATTTCAGACAAACCGCGCCCTGCGCGGGAGAGGGAAGGCATCGAATGTACCTGCGGGCATTGGAGGTCCAGGGATTCAAATCGTTCCCGGACAAGACGCGGCTTACGTTCAACGGCGACATCACGGCCATCGTCGGGCCGAACGGAAGCGGAAAATCGAATATTTCCGACGCCATCCGCTGGGTCATGGGCGAGATGAGCTCCAAGGCGCTGCGCGGCGCGAAAATGGAGGACGTCATCTTCGGCGGCACGCAGAAGCGCGGCCAGCTCGGCTTTGCGGAGGTGTCGCTCGTGCTCGACAATGCCGACGGCGCGTTCCCGGTCGATGCGTCGGAGGTCATGGTCACGCGCCGGTATTTCCGCTCCGGCGAGAGTGAATACTATATCAACCGCCAGAGCGCGCGGCTCAAGGACATCAACGAGCTGTTCATGGACACGGGCCTCGGCCGCGAGGGCTACTCCAACATCGGTCAGGGGCGCATTGACGAGATCTTATCGGTCAAGAGTCAGGATCGCCGCGAGATCTTTGAGGAGGCGGCCGGCATCTCACGCTACCGCCACCGCAAGGAGGAGACGGAGCGCCGCCTCGGCGCGACGGACGAAAACCTCGTCCGCATCGGCGACAAGATCGCCGAGCTGGAGCTGCAGGTCGAGCCGCTGCGCCAGCAGGCGGAAAAGGCAAAGAAATATCTGCTCTACCGCGACGAGCTGCGCGTGCTCGAGGTCACGTCGTGGCTCGACACGCTCGACAAGCTGGCCGTCACGGCCAAAAAGACGGAGGAGGACTACAACTCCGCAAAATTCATCCTGTCGCAGGAGCATGAGAACCTCGACGCGCTCTACGCGTCCATTGAGCGCATGGCGGAGTCCCTGCGCGGCCGCGACGCAGCGCAGGAGTCCCTGCGCAGCCGCATCGGCGAGCAGGACGCCGAGGCTGAGCGCCGCGCCGGCGAGATCGCCGTGCTGCGCGCGCAGATCGAGAACAACGACGCAAATATTTCGCGCATCCGCGACGAGCTTGCCGAGCAGGACGGGCGCAGCGGCGGCATCGACGAGCAGATCGCGCAGTATGAGGTGCGACAGAAGGAAATTGCGGGCGAGCTGGCTGCGCTGGCGGACTCGCTCACGGGCGCAAGGTCGCAGGATGACACGCTGTCCGCCGCAGGCGACGAGCGCCGGCAGCAGCTTCTGGCGCTTCGCGCGCAGCAGGCGGCGGAGCTCACGGAGCTGGCTGAGCGCACCGCACGCTTTGAGGAGCTAAGCAAGCAGCTCGGGACGATGTCCGACCGGCTTGAGACGCTCGGCACGAATCTGGCCGAAATGCGTCAAAGAAAGCTTGGTGTGGAAGAGCAGGACGGGCAGTGCGCAAAAAACCTCGCTGACGCGCGCGAAAACGCGGCCGCGGCGAAGAACATGATCGACGGCTACCGCCTGCGGCTTTCCTCCCGCGCCGGAAAGCGCGACGAATTGCAGAAAAAGTCGACGGCGCTCGGCATCGAGCTTGACACGGTCTCCTCGCGCATCCGGATGTTTGAGGAGATGGAGCGCGACTACGAGGGCTATTCCAAGGCCGTCCGCGTCGTTATGACGGAGTCGCAGCGCGGCGCGCTGCACGGCGTGCATGGGCCGGTGTCCCGCCTCGTGCGGACGGACGACCGATACACCGTCGCCATCGAGACGGCGCTCGGCGCGGCCATGAATCACATCGTCGTCGGCACGGATGCAGACGGCAAGGCCGCCATCAATCTGCTGAAAAGGCGCGACGCGGGCCGCGCGACATTTCTGCCGCTCGGCACGATCCGCGGCCGCGCGCTGACCGAGCAGGGGCTCGAGCGCCAGCGCGGCTTTGTGGGCGTGGCGTCGGAGCTTGTGCAGTTTGACGCGCAGTATGAAACGATCTTCCTGAATCTGCTCGGCCGCATCGTCATTGCCGAGCAGCTCGATGCGGCCGTGGCCATTGCCAAGCAATATGGCTACCGCTTCCGCATCGTGACGCTCGACGGACAGGTCGTGAACCCCGGCGGCTCCATGACGGGCGGCTCGACCGTCCGCTCGGCCGGCGTCCTCACGCGCGCCAACGAGCTTCGCCGCCTGCGCGGGCAGTCGGAGTCGCTGCAAAAGCAGAAAGACGAGGCGGAGCAGGCATTTGCAGAGGCAAAGCGGCTGGCTGACGAGGTCGAATTCCAGATCACAGAGGCCGAGGGCCGGCAGCGCCTGTGCGAGGACGAGGTGCTCCGGCTCGAGGGTCAGGCGGGGCAGTACCGCGTGATCCTGGAGAGCCTGAACGCCTCCATCGACGAGGCAAAACAAGAATACGACGCGCTCGAAGCGCGCTTTCTCGCCTCCGAGGACGAGCAGGGCAAAATGCACGATGCGCTGCGTGAAATCAAGGCGAATGCAGAGAACCTGTCCGGGCAGGTCGCCGCGCTCTCCGAGAGCGAGGAGGCAGCCGCGCAGGCAGCTTCGGAGCTTTCCGAGCGCATCCACCAGCTGCAGATGCGCGCGGCCGCACTCGAAGCCGAACGGGGCGGTGCCGAGGCCGGCGCGGCGCAGCTGCGCGCGCTGCAGAGCGCCATGCAGGGCGACCGCGCGGTGAAGCAGTCGCTCGTTGACCGATTCACGGTGGAAAACGAGGACACGCAGGCGGCCATCGCGCAGGCGGAGGCGGCGCTGGAGGAATTCCGCGCCGGGACCGGTGCGCTCCGCGCACAGTTTCAGACGGCCGCGGCCGCGCGCGCGGATGAAGAGGCACACAAGACGGCGCTGGAAAAAACGACGCAGGACAAAAACAAGGATATCCTCGAAATGGAGCGTGAATGCGCCCGCCTTGAGCAGAAAAAGGGCGCGGCCGCCATGGAGGAAAAGCAGATCCTCGACAAGCTCTGGGACAGCTACGAGCTCACGCGCACGACGGCGCAGGCCGTCGCTCAGCCGGAGGGCAATGCGGCGGAGCTCGGCCGGCGCATCTCGGAGCTCAAGCGTAAAATCTCCGCCCTCGGCACGCCGAACCTCGGCGCCGTTGAGGAATTTGAGCGCGTGAACGAGCGCTATACCTACCTCACCGGCCAGCGCGACGACGTGCTTACGAGCAAACGCGAGCTGGAGACCATCATCCGCGACATCGTCGGCGAGATGACGGAGATCTTCCGCACGGAATTTGCCCGCATCAACGATGGCTTCCGCGCCACGTTCACGGAGCTCTTCGGCGGCGGCACGGCCACGCTGGAGCTCGAGGACGAGGACGACATCCTAAACTGCGGCATTGAGATCAAGGCGCAGCCGCCCGGCAAGCAGCTCAAGTCCATCACGCTGCTCTCCGGCGGCGAGAAGGCGCTCGTCGCCATCGCACTGTATTTCGCGATCTTAAAGGTGCGGCCGACGCCGTTCTGCATGCTCGACGAGATCGACGCCGCGCTTGACGACCGCAACGTGGCCATGTACGCAGCCTACCTTCGCAAGCTCAGCGACAAGACGCAGTTCATCGTCATCACGCACCGCCGCGGCACGATGGAGGAGGCCGACGTGCTCTACGGCGTCACAATGCAGGAGCAGGGCATCTCAAAGATCCTGACCATCGACCTAAACGAGATGGCCGAACAGCTTGGAATCAAAGATGAAAGGTGAAATCCATGAGTTTTTTTGACAAGATCAAATCCGGACTGACCAAAACGCGCGACTCCATCGGCAGCGTTTTTTCCGCATCCCAGCTCGACGATGACTTTTACGACGAACTCGAGGAGAGCCTGATCCTGGCCGACATCGGCGGCCAGACGGCCATGGAGGCCGTCGATGCGCTGCGCGAGGTCGTAAAAGACCAGCACCTGAAAAAGGCGGAGGAGGCGCGCGAAGCGCTGCGCGACATCTTAGGCCGGATGCTGCGCGTCGGCGACAGCCGCTTAAAGCTCGGCACGAAGCCGTCCGTGATCCTCGTCATCGGCGTCAACGGCGTCGGCAAGACGACGTCCATCGGTAAGATCGCAAATGTGCTCAAGAAAAAGGGCAAGAAGGTGCTGCTCTGCGCGGCCGACACGTTCCGCGCCGCCGCAGCCGACCAGCTCGAGATCTGGGCCGGGCGCGCGGGCGTGGACATCATCCGCCAGGACGAGGGCGCAGACCCTGCCAGCGTCGTCTTTGACGCCATCGCCGCCGCGCGCGCGCGCGGGACGGACGTCATCATCTGCGACACGGCCGGCCGCCTGCACAACAAGCAGAACCTCATGAACGAGCTGGGCAAAATTTCGCGCATCATCGACCGCGAGCTGCCCGGCGCGGACAAGGAGGTCCTGCTCGTCATCGACGGCGCGACGGGGCAGAACGGCCTGATGCAGGCCAAGCAGTTTCAGGAGATCGCCGGCGTGACGGGCATCGTCCTCACGAAGCTCGACGGCACGGCCAAGGGCGGCATCGTCATCGCCGTCGCGCGCGAGCTCGGCATCCCCGTGAAGTTCATCGGCGTCGGCGAGGGCATGGACGATCTCCAGCCGTTCGAGGCGTATGACTACGCGCAGGCGCTCGTATGACGGAGGGCGTTATGAGGATCGACGGCCGCGCGTATGACGCGCTGCGCCCGGTGAAGCTGACGCCGGGCTTTTCAAAATTTGCCGAGGGCAGCTGCCTCATTGAATGCGGCAATACGATGGTGCTCTGCTGCGCATCTGTGGAAGAGCGCGTGCCCGACCATGTACGCTCCGGCGGATGGGTCACGGCGGAATACTCCATGCTCCCGCGCGCCAACCGCTCGCGCTCGCGCCGCGATGTGAGCAAGCTCAAGCTCGCGCCGCGATCGGCGGAGATCCAGCGCCTTGTCGGCCGGTCGCTGCGCGCGGCGGTCGATCTGGAGGCGCTCGGCCCGCGCGAGATCACGATCGACTGCGACGTTTTGCAGGGCGACGGCGGCACGCGCACGGCGTCCGTCACGGGCGGCTTCGTCGCGCTCGCGCTCGCGTGCGGGAAGCTGCTCGAGCAGGGGCTCATCGAAAAAATGCCCATCCGCACGCTCGTCTCCGGCGTCTCGGCCGGCATCGTCGGCGGAACGCCGATGCTCGACCTGTGCTACGAGGAGGACTCGCGCGCTGATGTCGACCTCAACTGCGTCATGACCGACGACGGCCGGCTCGTGGAGCTTCAGGGCACAGGCGAGGGCCGCCCATTCACCGTTGAGGAGCAGCGCGCGCTCGTCGACCTGTGCGCCATCGGCAACGCCGAGCTTCAGAGCTGCCAGCGCGCGGCGCTCGGAGGGTTATTATGAAATTTGTGCTCGCAAGCAAGAACAAGGGAAAGCTGCGCGAGATGCGCGAGATCCTCTCCGCACTCGGCTGCGAGGTCATCAGCGAGGCGGACGCAGGCGTCGACGTGGACGTTGAGGAGACGGGCACGACGTTCGAGGAGAATTCCGCCCTCAAGGCCACGGCCGTGCGCGAGGCGAGCGGCCTTGCAGCCATCGCGGACGATTCCGGCCTCGTCGTCGACGCGCTCGGCGGCGCGCCGGGCGTGTACTCGGCCCGCTTTGGCGGCCTCGGCTCTGACGAGGCGCGCACGAAGCTGCTGCTGGAGAAGCTGGCCGACGTCCCGGACGATAAGCGCACGGCACGCTTTGTGTCCGTCATCACCTGCGCCATGCCGGACGGCACGATCCTGACTGCGCGCGGCGAATGCGAGGGCGTTATCACGCGCGAGGAAAAAGGCGCAAACGGCTTCGGCTACGATCCGGTTTTCCTCTATGAGCCGGACGGCCTGACGTTCGCGGAGCTGTCCGCGGAGCGCAAGAACGAGATCAGTCACCGCGCGCGGGCCATGGCGCGCTTCGCGGAGGAATTAAAGGAGTATTTCAATGCTGACAAGTAAAGAGCGCGCGGCTCTGCGCGCGCAGGCAAACGGGATCGACACGATCCTTACCATCGGAAAGGGCGGCGTCACGGACGCGGTCATCGCGCAGGCGGACTCGGCGCTCACGGCGCGCGAGCTCATCAAGGGCAGCGTTCTCGAGACGGCCATGCTCACAGCGCGCGAGGCGTCGGACGCGCTGTGCGTCGCGCTCGGCGCGGACGGCGTGCAGTGCGTCGGCTCGAAGTTCGTGCTCTACCGCAAAAGCGAGAAAAAGGAGCAGGCCAAGCCGAAAAAGACGAAGGTCAACCCCGTCCGCAAGGGCGTCCAGACGCGCCGCCGCAAAATGGAGGCCGAGCGCCAGAAGCGCGACGCCTATTTCAAGAAGCAGGCCATCGAGGCGGCCATTGAGAGAAGCCGCGAGAAGGCCAGACGCGAGCGCGACTGAACTCGGGCGCGCGGAAACAGGAAACGGAGGGATGCGCTATGAGTAAAATCGGAGTGTACGGCGGCAGCTTCAATCCGCTGCACTGCGGGCATCTGCTCGCCGCGAAAGAGGCCGAAAATGCGCTGGGGCTGGATCGGATGATCTTCCTGCCGGCGGCGCATCCACCGCACAAGGCGCTGCCCGCAGGCACGCCGGACGAAGCGATGCGCCTTGCGCTGCTGCGCGCGGGCATATCGGACGATCCGCGCGCGGAGGTGTCGGACATTGAGTTCCGCCGGGAAGGGCCGAGCTTTACGGCCGACTCGCTTGCCGAGATCGCCGCGGAAAACCCGGGCGACACGCTCTACCTGCTCATGGGGACGGACATGTTTTTGTCGCTGCACACATGGTCGCGCCCAGAGAAAATCTGCGCGCTTGCCGACATTGTGCTCGCCGTCCGCGAAAAGGCGGACATGGAGCAGCTCAATGCGCAGAAGGCGCGGCTCGAGCGCGACTATTCCGCGCGCGTGCACATTCTGGAAAACCGCTTCATTGAGCTCTGCAGCACAACGGTGCGCCGCATGGCGGCCTTCGGCTGCCTGAACGGCCTTGTGCCGGAGGCCGAGCGCGCCATCATAGAGCGCGAGGGACTTTACCAGTTCGGCGCGCCGTGGAAGAACCTCCCGTTTGAGAAGCTGCGCGAGGTCAGCCTGTCACTGCTCAAGCCGCAGCGCGTCGCACACGTCATCGGCTGCTGCCAGACGGCCGTGCAGCTTGCGAGGCTCTATGGCGCCAACGAAGAAGATGCCGCGCGCGCCGGTATTCTGCACGACGTGACAAAGGCGCTTGACGGCGCAAACCAATTGCGTTTGTGCGAAAAATATGGTATAATGATCGATAATTTTGAGCGGGAGCATCACAAGCTGCTCCACGCCAAGACGGGAAGCGCCGTCGCACGCAGCATTTTCGGGGAAAACGACGCTGTGTGCGACGCCATCTACTGGCATACGACCGGAAAGGCCGGCATGACGCTTCTGGAGAAGATCATCTATCTCGCCGACTATATTGAACCGAACCGCTGCTTTGACGGCGTGGAGCCCATCCGCGCCCTCGCCTTTTCGGATCTCGACCGGGCGCTGCTGGCCGGGTTTGAGCAGTCCATCGCAGAGCTGCAGCGGGAGAAAAAGCCGCTCGGCCAGTACTCCGTCCAGGCGCGCGACTTTTTGCGAAAGGAATTGAATGCATGAAACTCTTTGGCAATCGCAGAAGCGGCGGCCGCGCCGCGTCCAGAAAGGATGCCGCTCAGGCGCGCCGCACGCACGATGCCGCGCAGCCTTCCGCGCCGCGCAAGTCCGGAAGGAAAGGGGCGGCGCCATCTGAAAAGGCGGCAAAGCCGGAGTCGCGCTTTGGCCTTGTGCGCAAGTGGAACGGCCTGCCGGGCTGGGCGCGCGGCGTTATTTTGCTCGTCGCGGCGCTTCTTTTGCTCGTGGGCGTCATCGCCTTCGTCTGGAAAATGGTCGTCCGCCCGCCGGACATCAAGCAGAGCAAGCCTGCCGCGACGACGGAGGGGGATGACGAGAGCGAGACGTTCCGGCTGCCGACCAATGTGACGATCATCAAGGACATTGACCCGGAGACGGGCGAGGAGATCGACGTGGAGGTCGAGGTCCCGGCCAGCCACAAGTCCGATTACTACAACATCCTCATCGCCGGCACGGACAAGGACGGCGGCCGGACGGACACGATCATGATCGCCCGCCTCGATGTGAAGGAGCATACGGTGGCGCTGCTCAGCGTCCCGCGCGATACGCTCATCGACGCGCGCTATTCCGTCCCGAAGATCAACTCGGCTTACGGCGCGGGCGGTCAGGGCGCAAAGGGCATGGAGACGCTGCGCACGCAGCTGGCGCGCCTTCTGGGCTTCGAGGTCGACGGGTATGTGCTTGTGGACTTCGATGCGTTTTCCGAGATCATTGAGCTGGTCGGAGACGTGGAAAACGGCGTCAAGGGCATTTGGTTCGACGTGCCGCAGCGCATGTACTACACCGACCCGACGCAGAACCTCTATATCGACCTCTATCCCGGCTATCAGCACCTCAACGCCAACCAGTGCGAGCAGCTCGTGCGCTACCGCTATGGCTATGCCAACGCGGACATCGGCCGCATCAGCGTCCAGCAGGACTTTGTCCGCGCGCTGGCCAATCAGTGCCTGAAGATCGGCAACATCACGAAGATCCAGGGCCTGGCCGAGATCTTCATCGACTATGTCACGACGGATCTCACCGTCGGCAACATGGTCTACTTCGGTCAGGAGCTTTTGAAGTGCAACTTTGACGATATGCTCACCTTCACGCTCGAGGGCGAGGCCGTCGGCATCAACGGCGGGTCGTACTATCGCATCTACACCAACAAGATGCTCAAGCTCGTCAACGAGTATTTTAACCCCTATGACACGGAGATCACAACGGCGAACATCGCCGTTGCGTCGTACAGCTCGTCGTCCTCGTCGGGCAGCCATTCGTCGACGGGCAGCGGCTCGTCGGGCAGCACGACGACGGAGCCGTCCGGCCCGGCCGCGACCGACCCCGGCGAGACGGACACGCCGGAGCCGGATCCCGGCACGACCGACCCCGGCACGACCGACCCCGGCACGACAGAGCCGGGAACGACCGACCCGGGTACGACCGATCCGGGCGGCGCCACGCAGCCGGATCCCGGCACCACGGATCCCGGCACGACAGATCCCGGCACGACCGAACCGGATCCGGGCACGACGACGCCGGATCCCGGCACCGGCGGCCAGACGGAGCCGCTCCCGGACGATCTGGAGGGCTGGGGCGCCTGATCCAACCAATTCGGCCCGCGCGCGGCGCGTGTGCCTACAGGAGGAACTGCATCTATGATGACACCCCACGAGGTGGCCATGTGCGCCGCGAAGGCGCTCTGCGACAAAAAAGGCGAGAACGTCCGGCTGATGAAGGTCAGCGATATCACGGTCGTCGCCGACTATTTTCTCATCTGCACCGGCACGTCGAACACGCACGTCAAGACGCTGTGCGATGAGGTGGAAAAGCAGCTCGATGAGCGCGGCGAGCCGATGCTCCGCCGCGAGGGCCAGCGCAGCGGGACGTGGGTCCTGCTCGACTACGGCTGCCTCGTCGTGCACGTTTTCACGGAAGAGACCAGAAAGTTTTACGACCTGGAGCGTCTCTGGAGCGACGCCATCCCGGTCGCGATCGAGACCAACGAACAGTAAGGAAGAAGGATCACCATCATGAAGTACGATTTTTCTGCCATTGAGCAGAAATGGCAGAAGCGCTGGGAGGACGAAAAGCTCTACGCGGCCGACAACACCAGCACGAAGGAGAAATTCTACGCACTCGTCGAGTTCCCGTACCCGTCCGGCGCCGGCCTGCACGTCGGCCACGCCCGGCCGTACACGGCCATGGACGTCGTCGCGCGCAAGCGCCGCATGGAGGGCTACAATGTCCTGTTCCCGATCGGCTACGACGCGTTTGGCCTGCCGACGGAGAACTACGCCATCAAAAACCACATCCACCCGAGCATCGTTACCGAGCGGAACATCAAGACGTTCCGTGGCCAGCTCAAGAGCCTCGGCTACAGCTTCGACTGGGATCGTGAGATCAATACGACCGACCCGAAGTACGTCAAGTGGACGCAGTGGATCTTCCTTCAGCTCTACAAAAACGGCCTTGCCTACAAGGCGAAGATGCCGGTGAACTGGTGCACGAGCTGCAAGTGCGTCCTCGCCAACGAGGAGGTCGTCGAGGGCGTGTGCGAGCGCTGCGGTGCGCCGGTCGTCCGCAAGGAGAAGAGCCAGTGGATGCTCCGCATCACAAAGTACGCCCAGCGCCTGCTCGACGATCTCGACGACGTGGACTATATCGAGCGCGTCAAGATCCAGCAGCGCAACTGGATCGGCCGCTCCACCGGCGCTGAGGTCATGTTCCACACGACGGCGGGCGACGACATCGTCGTCTACACGACGCGCCCGGATACGCTCTTCGGCGCGACGTATATGGTCCTCTCGCCGGAGCACAAGCTGCTCAAGGTCTGGCAGGACAAGCTCGAAAACGCCGACGAGGTCGCAAAATACCAGCAGTTTGCTGCCTCAAAATCCGACATGGAGCGCACGGAGCTCAACAAGGAAAAGACCGGCGTCGAGCTTCGCGGCGTGCGCGGCATCAATCCCGCGACCGGCAAGGAGATCCCGATCTTTATCTCGGACTATGTTCTTTCGACATACGGCACCGGCGCCATCATGGCCGTCCCGGGCCACGACCAGCGCGACTGGGAGTTTGCCACGAAGTTCGGCCTTCCCATCGTGGAGGTCGTCGCCGGCGGCGACGTGACGAAAGAGGCATTTGTCGCCAAGGACGATACGGCGACGATGGTCAACTCCGACTTCCTCAACGGCATGACGGTCAAGGACGCCATCCCGGCCATGACGGCGTGGCTGGAGGAGCGCGGCGTCGGCCATGCGCAGGTCAACTTCAAGCTGCGCGACTGGGTCTTCTCCCGTCAGCGCTACTGGGGCGAGCCGATCCCGATCGTCCACTGTCCGAAGTGCGGCACCGTTCCGCTGCCGGAGAGCGAGCTGCCGCTCGTGCTCCCGCAGGTCGACAGCTACGAGCCGACGGACGACGGCGAGAGCCCGCTCGCGCCGATCACGGACTGGGTCAACTGCAAGTGCCCGCAGTGCGGCGGCAACGCCAAGCGCGAGACGGACACCATGCCGCAGTGGGCCGGCTCGTCGTGGTACTATCTGCGCTATATGGATCCGCACAACGATGAAGCGCTTGCCTCGCCGGAGGCGCTCAAATACTGGAGCCCCGTCGACTGGTACAACGGCGGCATGGAGCATACGACGCTCCACCTGCTCTATTCGCGCTTCTGGCATAAATTCCTGTATGACATCGGCGTCGTCCCGACGAAGGAGCCGTATCAGAAGCGCACGAGCCACGGCATGATCCTCGGCGAGAACGGCGACAAAATGTCGAAGTCCCGCGGCAACGTCATCAACCCGACAGACGTCATCAACGAGTACGGCGCCGACACGATGCGCACCTACATCATGTTCATCGGCGACTTTGAAAAGGCCGTTCCGTGGTCGAAGACCGCCGTGCGCGGCACGAAGCGCTTCCTCGACCGCATCTGGAACCTCGGCGAGAGCGTGACGGATCAGGAGACGGCATACTCTGCCGCAAACGAGTCGCTGATGCACAAAACGATCCGCAAGGTCAGCGAGGACATCGAGAACCTCAAGGCCAACACGGCCATCGCGGCGCTGATGACGCTGCTCAACCAGTTCGGCGAGACGGGCTGCAATCGCGCGGAGCTTCGCACGTTTTTGCAGCTTGTCAGCCCGTTCGCGCCGCACATCGCCGACGAGCTCTGGGAGATGCAGGGCTTTGAGGGCATCTGCTCGGTGTCCGAGTGGCCGAAGTACGATGAGAGCAAGTGCCGCGACGCCGTCGTGGAGATGGCCGTTCAGGTGGGCGGCAAGCTGCGCGGCACCATCACGGTCGAGGCCGATTCTGACGACGAGACCGTCATTGCCGCGGCCGAGGCGCTCGATAAAGTCCAGCGCCAGCTGGAAGGCGGCGGGAAGATCGTCAAGACCATCGTCGTCAAGAACAAGCTCGTGAACCTCATTATCAAGTAAATCCTGTCCGCCCGCAAGTAAATGCTTGACATTTGGCGACAGAATGCATATAATGTTTAAGGCTATTGAAATGGCTTTGTAACGTTCCCGCAACGTGCCGGAGGGAGGGAAAATGATGTCAGAAGTTCGTGTCAAAGAGGGCGAGTCCCTTGAAAATGCGCTCAAGCGGTTCAAGCGGAGCTGCCAGAAGGCCGGCGTGATCGCCGAGGTCAAAAAGCGCGAGCATTATGTCAGCCCGAGCCTCAAGCGTAAGCAGAAGTCCGAAGCTGCACGTAAGAACAAGAGAAAATCCTACTGAGATTTTAGGCCCTCTGCCATATGGCAGAGGGCCTTTTTCATGCCGGCTCATCCGGCAGGACGATGCACTCGACGCCGAGCCGCCGCGCAAGCGCGCAGCGCTGGGCGAGCGTTTTTTCCGTGTCAAAGAGCACGGCGGTGATCTCACCTTCGCGGCGCGTGAGCGTATAGGCGCACAGGCAGGCAGGGGAGCAGCGCACGTCGCCGTCGATCGCGTCCGGCCGCGCCGCGCGAAGCTGCGCCGGCTGCCCCGGCCGCAGCTCGGCAAGGAGCGCGCCGGGCCGGAACACGGCCGCCGCGCGCGCGCCGAACCGAAGATGGTGCCGCCGCAGCAGGGAAAAGACCGGCTGCCCTGTCAGCGGGCAGAGCACCGCAACGTGCGCCTCCGGAAACTGCGCGGCCAGCTCCGGCGGGACATAGAGCCGAACGCCAGCCTGCGCAGGTGGGAGCGCCCCGGCCGCGCCGCCCGTCAGAAGCACGCGCGACCCTGTCCTGCCCGCGGCGCGCAGCGCGGATGAAAGATCCTCCGGACCGGTCACGATGAGCGTATCGGCCATGGACAACCCCCGTTTCTGGTGCTATAATGTCTCAGGTAACCCGAGGCGCGGCCATGCGGCCCGCCTGGAAGATCCTATGAAAGGCAGGGGCTGCGTATGTCTTTTTCCCTGCTTCCGCGCGCGATGTTTGACCGCCTGACGGACATCCGTCCGGAGTGGCTCAAGGAACGCGGCGTGGAGCTTTTGCTGCTCGACTTTGACAATACGATCGTCCCGTATACGACCAGCGTGCCGGAACCGGCCGTCACGGCGTGGTTTTCCGAAGTCCTCGGCGCGGGCATTCAGCTGTGCATCGTCTCCAACAGCCTGCGCGCGCGCGTGCCGGAATTCTGCAAGCAGTACGGCCTGCCGTATGTGGTGCGCGCCAAAAAGCCCGGAACCCGCGGCATCAAAGAGGCGCTCAAACGCTTTTCCTGCCCGCCGGAGCGGGCGGCGCTGGCCGGCGACCAGATCTATACGGACGTTCTCGGCGGGAATTGCGCGGGGGTGCTCAGCATTCTCGTGCGGCCGATTCTGCTGCATATTTTCCCCCTGCGTCTGCGAAACTACGCGGAGCAGCCGTGGATCCAAATCGCAAAAAGGAGATTAAAATCATGACGAACTTTGAAAAGTACCAGAGCCTGCTCGGTACGGGCGTCGATGGTCTGCTGCTCACCAGCCGCGTCAGCCGCTTTTACAGCGCGCAGTACGACATCGCTGAGGGCGCGGCCATTGTGACGAAGGCCGGCTGCCGCTATTTCACCGACAGCCGCTACATCGAGGCGGCCGAGAATAACCTGAAGGGCTATGAGGTCCTGATGACAGATGCGGAGCACACCTACGCCCAGCGCCTGAACGACGCCATTGCCGACTTCGGCGTCAAGACGCTCGGCTATGAGGAGAGCTTCCTGACCGTCGCAGAGTTTGAGCAGTGGAAAAAAGACCTGCACGCCGAGCTTGTCCCCATGCAGAAGGAGCTGGGCGCGTTCCGCGCGGCGAAGGAGCCGTGGGAGCTTGAGCGGATGATCGCCGCGCAGCAGATGACCGACGACGTGTTTGCGGAGCTGCTTACGATCATCCATCCGGGCATGACGGAAAAAGAACTGGCCGCGGAGCTCATCTACCATTTCTACCGCGCCGGCGCGGACGGGCTGTCGTTCGATCCGATCGTCGTCTCCGGCCCGAATACGAGCCTGCCGCACGGCGTCCCGGGCGACCGCGTGCTGCAAAAAGGCGACTTTGTCACGATGGACTTCGGCTGCAAGCTGGGCGGCTACTGCTCGGATATGACGCGCACGGTCGCGCTCGGCTCCGTTACGGACGAGATGAAGACCGTCTACGAGACTGTTCTGCGCGCGCAGCTGGCCGGCATCGCCGCCACGCGCGCCGGCGTGGAGGGGCGCGTCATCGACGGCGCCGCGCGCAAGGTCATCGCGGATGCCGGCTACGGCGCGTATTTCGGCCATGGCTACGGCCACAGCCTCGGCCTCGAGATCCACGAGGCGCCGAACTGCAACCCGGCCGGGACGACGCTCATGCCGGTCAATGCCGTCTGCTCGGCGGAGCCGGGCATCTATCTGCCGGGCAAATTCGGCGTGCGCATTGAGGACGTCGTGATTTTTGAAGAAAACGGCTGCCGCGTCATTACGAAAAGCCCGAAGGAGCTCATTATTTTGTAAACTTCCCGCCTGAAATTGCCCGGAAAACCTTGTTTTTTTCGGGATTATCGGCTAGAATATTATAGGAATATTTTGTCCGCATCATGCGGGATACTACAGGAGGATAAGCAATGGCTACGATCACTGCCAGCGATTTCAGAAACGGCAAGACCTTTGAATATGAAGGCAAGCTTATGATGGTCGTCGAGTTCCAGCACGTCAAGCCCGGCAAGGGCGCCGCGTTCGTCCGCACGAAGATGAAGAACATCATCACCGGCGGCGTGACCGAGACGTCGTTCAACCCGACCGCGAAGTTCGAAGAGGCGTTCATTGAGCGCAAGGACGTCGAGTACTCCTACTCCGACGGCGACCTTTACTACTTCATGGACACGGAGACATACGAGATGGAGCCGATCGCAAAGGAGGATCTCCCGGAGAACTTCAAGTTCGTCAAGGAGAACGATCCGTGCAAGCTGCTCTCGTTCAAGGGCAAGGTCTTCTCGGTCGAGATCCCGAACTTCGTCGAGCTGACCGTCACGCAGACCGACCCGGGCTTCGCCGGCAACACTGCGACGAACGTGCTCAAGCCCGCCACCGTCGAGACCGGCGCGGAGATCAAGGTTCCGCTGTTCATCAACGAGGGCGACCGCATCCAGATCGACACCCGCACGGGTGAGTATCTTGCACGCTGCAAGAACTGATCATATCTTTTAGGAGGATCTGACTATGACGCTGACTGAAAAGGCGGCCTATCTCAAGGGCCTCAAGGACGGCCTTGGCCTCGACACTTCCAAGGCTGAGGGCAAGCTCATCGAGGGCATCCTCGACATGCTCGAGGACGTCTCGCTCGCCATTGCCGACCTGGACGACAATGCCGGTGCGGTCTCTGACGAGCTCGACATGATCTCCGAGGAGCTCGATGCCATCGAGGAGTATCTCGACGACGATGAGGACGACGACTTCGACGACGAGGACGACGACGGCGAGATTTACTACGAGGTCAAGTGCCCGTCGTGCGGCGAGGTCATCACCGTCGACGAGGACATGCTCGACCAGGGCGTCATCGACTGCCCGAGCTGCGGCGAGGAGCTGGAGTTCGATCTCGACGGCGAGGACGACGAGGAAGAGTAATTCCTGAATACGAAAACCGGCAGGCGAGAGCCTGCCGGTTTTTTTGCGCCTGCGGGGGCAGGGAAGCGGGGAAGAATGCGTCGACTACGGTCAGCGCCAAGGCTCCCCTGTACAAGGGGAGCTGTCAGCGAAGCTGACTGAGGAGTTGTAGGGTCGGACTTTGTACAAGAGCCGCGTTAGAACGAACCCTGCGGCAAACCCTTTGCCCTACAACCCCTCCGCTACGGCGTACCGCCGTGCCACCTCCCCTTACACAGGGGAGGCTTTGGCGCGCGCCGCAATCAGCGCGTTCTTCTATTTTGCTGCACTCCGCAATCGGGCTTTCGGGTGGATACTATCCGCTCCCACAAGGCGCTCACGGCGCGAAAAAATCCCCGGCGCTGCGAAGCGCCGGGGATGACAGGTTCCGAGATTGGGCTTGATTACACGATGCGGCGGGCGCCGACGTAGCGGCAGGCGTAGTAGCTGTCGGACAGAGCCGTGACCTTGACGCCGCCGGAGGCCGCGTGGATGAACTTGCCGTCGCCGACGTAAATGCCGACGTGCGTGGCGGCCGCGGACGAGGCGTATGTATTGGCGAAGAACACGAGGTCGCCGGGCTGAAGCTCGCTCTGGGAGATCGAGGTGCCGTTTCCGAGCTGCTGCGCAGCCGTGCGGTTGATGGAGTAGCCGAAGGCGTTGCAGACGTACTTCGTGAAGCCGGAGCAGTCAAAGCCGCTCGGCGTCGTGCCGCCCCAGACGTAGCTGACGCCGAGGTAGTTGTACGCATAGTCGACCAGCTGGCTGCCGATGCTCACGGCGACGCCGGAGCTGTTGGAGAGCGGAGCCTCGGTCAGCGCGAGCAGGTCGCTGCGGACATAGCCGGTCGTGCCGTTGTAGATGACCTTATAGAATGTGCTGTTGATGCCGATGATGCGGGCTTTGTCGCCCTCACTCATCTGCGCGAGCAGATCGCCCTCTGCCGACGGGGTGGCGCGGATGTTGACAACGGCGGTGTTGGCCTCGCCGTCGCCGAGCTCAACGTTCTCGGCGGCTTTGAACGTCAGATAGTCCTTGGACATGTAGCCGATCTCGAGGTTGTAGTCGACGAGATACCAGCCATCGCCGGTGTCACGGATGACGACGACCGTGTCGCCGTAGGATGCCGTGGCCAGCACGTCCGCGCCCGTCGTGGGCTTGGCGCGAAGGCGCAGGCCGCTCGACTCGACGATGCCGACGCCGAGCTTGAGCTCAGTTGCGCCGGCCACAGCCGTGAGCGCCGCGATGACAAAGGCCAGCATGAGCACCAGCCGGAACAATCTGCTTGCTTTTTTCATTTGGAACCTCCTGAATGATCAAAAAAGGCGGACACATCGGCGAGCCGATGTGTCCGGTAGCGGCGCTTATTTCGAAGCGAGCGCCCGCTCCAGCCACACACTGCCAACATCCAAAGCGGTGTAGAAGCCGTCCTTTTCACTTTTCTTTACGACGCGGTCGCGTGATTTGATGGTCGGATCGGTCAGCTGCAGCTGCACCGAGACGCGGGTCGCGACGTCGACGCCGTTTTCCTTTTTCGTCTCGAGGATCTGCATCATGACGATGTACTTGTCGGCCATGGAGCCGTAGTAGACCATGTTGTCCTTGCGCATCAAGGGATGACCCTTGTAGCTCAGACCTGCATTTTTCTCAGCCATTGTTACCTCCTGATCAAAATGTAACCAAATTGTAACACATCGTAGCCGGACTGTCAATAAGAAAAATTACAATTTGTTTCCGATGTGCAGCAGTTGGTCCGATTCGCTGGGGAAGATGGATGTTGAAAGGTTCCAAAAAAAGAGACTTTGCGAAGAAGCACGCAAAGTCTCGCGGGAAGCGGTGACTTAGTCGAACAGGTAGTGCCGCACCAGATCCTGAAGCAGCTCATCGCGGTCGAGCTTGCAGATCAGGCTTCTGGCATTGTTGTGGTTTGTGATATACGTGGGATCCTCGCTGAGGAGGTAGCCGACGATCTGATTGATGGGGTTATACCCCTTTTCGCTGAGCGAGCGGTACACCTCAGTCAATGTCTTTTTCATTTCCAGATTGGCGTCGTCCGGCACAACGAATTTAATGGTATTGCTGTCCATGGATCAGGCCTCCTTCCCAACCGATGCTTTTATTTTAGTCCAAACGCCTATAAAAGTAAAGGTGAAAAGCGTTGAAAAAGTGGAAGAATCGTTAAGATTCTTCCACTTTTTTTGAAAGGTATTCAAACGGACCTCAGCGCAGGACGGCGCCGCAGTCGGTCTTGAGCGTTTTGAGGATGGACTCGACGTCTGCGTCGGCCTCCTCGCTCGTGAGCGAGCGGTCATCCGCGCGGAGCACGAGGCTGAAGGCGACGGACTTCTTGCCCGGTGCGATGCCGGCGCCGCGGTAGATGTCAAACAGCGTGACCTCGCGCAGAAGCCCCTTCGCGCCGCGTGCGATGGCCTCCTCCAGCTCGCCGACGGTGACGGCTTCGTCGCAGACGACGGCAATGTCGCGCGTGACGGCCGGGAAGCGCGGCAGGGCCGTGTACTCCGGGTCGGCGCCGCGGGCGGCAAACAGCGCGTCAAAGCGCAGCTCGGCGCAGTAGAGCTCGCAGTCGACGCCGTAGCTTTTTGCGACGAGCGGGTGGATCTGGCCGAGGACGCCGAGCTTCGTGCCGCCCGCCCAGACGGCCGCGCAGCGGCCGGGATGGTAGGACGGATCGTCCTTGACGGCCGTGAAGCGGACATTTTCCGCGCGGATCTGGCGCAGGATGCCCTCGATGTGGCCCTTGAGCGTGTAGAAATCCGTGCCCTCGCCGTACAGGCCGAGCGTCAGGTATTTCTGCTCGTCGGCAAGGCCGTCCTCGCCGCCGGGCAGATAGACGCGGCCGAGCTCGTAAAGGCGCGCGGCCTTGTTGCGGTAATTGTAGTTGCGCGTGAGGATCTCGAGCATGCTCGGCAGCGTCGTCGTGCGCATGATGGACGTGTCCTCGCCGAGCGGGTTGAGGATCCGGAAGCTCTCGCGGCGCGGATCATTTTCCGGCCAGCGGATCTTGTCATAATACGTCGGGGAGATGAACGAGTAGGTGATGATCTCGTCGTAGCCCATGGCGCGGCAGTCCGCGCCGAGCTGCTGCTCGAGCACCTGCGTGTCGGAGTAGCCGCCCTGCGTCGTCTCGCCGCGCTGAAGCGTGCAGGGGATGTTGTCATAGCCGTGGAAGCGCGCGACTTCCTCCGCAAGGTCGGCCATGGCTTTTACATCGCTGCGCCAGGACGGGACGGTCACCATGCCGTCCTCGACCGCAAAGCCGAGCTTTGTCAGGATGCGCACCATTTCATCGGCCGCGACGTCCGTGCCGAGCAGGCCGTTGATGCGGTCGGGCTCAAGCGGCAGGACGGTCGGCTGCGGGACGAAGTTGAGAACGTCGATGACGCCGTCGACGACCTCGCCGGCGCCGAGCAGCTCGACAAGCTCGCACGCGCGGTCGACGGCCGGCAGCGTGTTGAGCGGATCAAGACCCTTTTCAAACTTTGCGCTGGCCTCCGTGCGCATACCGAGCGCGAGCGCGCCCTTGCGGATGCAGGTGCCGTCAAAGCACGCCGACTCAAAGACAACGTCGACCGTGTCGTCCACGATCTCGGAGTTCTCGCCGCCCATGATGCCGGCGAGGCCGACGGCGCGGTGCTCGTCGGCGATGACGAGCATATTCGGCGTGAGATGGCGCTCCTGCCCGTCGAGCGTCGTGAGCGTCTCGCCCTCCTGTGCGCGGCGGACGATGATCCTGCCGCCCTCAACGTAGCGGTAGTCAAACGCGTGCATGGGCTGGCCGTACTCGAGCATGACGTAGTTTGTGATGTCGACGATGTTGTTGATGGGGCGCACGCCCATGGCGCGCAGGCGCTCGCGCATCCACTTCGGGCTCGGCGCGATCTTGACGTTGCGGACCATGCGGGCCGTATAGCGCGGGACAAGGTCGGCGTCGGGCGTCGTTACGTCGAGCAGGGAATAAAGCTCGCCCTCCGCGCCGCCGCGCACGACCGGCGTGTGCAGACGCAGCTCGCCGCCGAACGTCGCGGCGGCCTCGCGCGCAAGGCCGATGACGGACAGGCAGTCCGGCCGGTTCGGCGTGATCTCAAACTCGACGACGTGGTCGTCGAGGCCGACGGCCGTGCGGATGTCCTCGCCGACAGAAAGGCCGGTCAGCTCCGGGTCGTCGGACAGGATCCAGATGCCGTCCTCATAGGCGGCCGGGAAGTCGCGCTGGTCAAGGCCGAGCTCCTTGTATGAGCAGAGCATTCCGCACGAGACTTCGCCGCGCAGCTTGCCTTTTTCGATCTTCACGCCGCCGGGCAGCGTGGACTTGTGCTTGGCGACGGGGACGAGGTCGCCCTCGCGGACGTTCTGCGCGCCCGTGACGATCTGGATGGGCTCGGCCTCGCCGACGTCGACCTGACAGATCCACATATGGTCGGAATCCGGGTGGCGCACAAGCGAGAGCACCTTACCCACGACGACGTTTGTGATCTCGGCGCCGAGGTCGGTCGTGATCTCGACCTTCGAGCCGGTGATGGTCATGTCCTCGGCAAATTCTCTGTCGGAGACGTCGACCGTGACAAATTCGTTCAGCCATTTTCTGCTTAAATTCATGGTTTACCGCTCCTTTCTCAGAACTGCTCGAGGAACCGGACGTCGTTTTCGAAAATGAGACGCATATCGGCGATCTTGAACCGGCGCATGGCGATGCGCTCAAGGCCGATGCCGAACGCCCAGCCGGAGTAGACGTTCGGGTCGATGCCGCTCATCTCGAGAACCTTCGGGTGGATCATGCCGGCGCCGAGCACCTCGATCCAGCCCTCGCCCTTGCACGTCGGGCAGCCGCGGCCGCCGCATTTGTAGCACTGCACGTCCATCTCGCAGCTCGGCTCAGTGAACGGGAAGTGGTGCGGGCGGAAGCGCGTGACGGAGCCCTTGCCGTAGAGCTTTTCGACGACGGCGTTTAGCGTGCCCTTGAGGTCGGCCATGGTGACGCCCTTGTCGATGACCATGCCCTCGACCTGATGGAACATCGGGCTGTGCGTCGCGTCGACCTCGTCCTTGCGGTAGACGCGGCCCGGCGCGATGATGCGGATGGGAAGAGCCATGGTCTCCATGGCGTGCACCTGCATGGGCGAGGTCTGGCTGCGGAGCATGACGCGGGAGTCCTCGTCAAAATAGAACGTGTCCGACCAGTCGCGGCTCGGGTGGCCCTCCTCGGCATTGAGACGGTCAAAGTTGTAGTAGGCCAGCTCGACCTCCGGGCCGTCAAGCACGGTGAAGCCCATACCGACGAAGATGTCCTTGATCTCGTCGAGCGCGCTGTTCATCGGGTGCTTGTGGCCGAGCGTGACGCGCTCGCCCGGGACGGTGACGTCGATGGCCTCGGATTTGAGCCGCGCGTCGAGCGCGAGCGCCTCAAATTCGGCCTTTTTCTGCTCGAGCCTTTCCTCAATGGCTGCGCGGACGCTGTTGGCCAGCTGGCCCATGACGGGGCGCTCGTCGGAGGAGAGCTTGCCCATCTGCTTGAGCACGGCGGTCAGCTCGCCCTTCTTGCCCAGCACGCTCACGCGCAGCGCGTCGAGTTCGCCGGAATCCTTGGCATTATCCAGCGCCTCGAGCGCCTGCTGCCGGATGCGTTCCAACTGCTGTTTCATTTCAAAACTCCTTTTGGCTTAAAAATACATAATAAAAAGGCCCTTCGCCCCATCTGGGGACGAAAGACCTCGGCCTTCCGCGGTACCACCCGCATTCGCGCCGCACGGCGCGCACTCATAGCCCATAACGGAGGCGACCCGTCCGGCCCTACTGCACTTTTCAGGCGGAAGCTCGCGGGAGAAAGCCCAGACGCCCGCCTGCGGATGGATCGCAGCCCCCCATCCTCTCTTGGCCAGACATTTCAAGCGCCGGACAGCCCGTTCATTGCTGTTTACCGAAAAATTCTATCACAAATCCCGGGCGGGCGCAATACCAAATTGACTCTCCGCAGGAAAACGCATATAATAACAGTTACAAAAATGAAATGAGAGAGGAGGCGCATCGCATGGAGATCGCTTCATCTGCATCCATGAAGGCGATGGATGGCTGCGCCATTGAAGAATTGGGCGTGGACTCGTGCCGGCTGATGGAAAACGCGGCGCGGGCCGTGGCCGACGCGGTCTGGGCGCTGCTTGACGGAAAGCCGGGGCGCGTGGGCGTTTTTTGCGGCGCGGGAAACAACGGCGGTGACGGCGTGGCCTGCGCGCGGTTTTTGAAAGAGCGCGGGTGCGGGGTGCGCGCGTTCCTCTGCGGAAAAGAAGAAAAATGCACGGCCGACACGCGCGAGATGACGCGGCGGCTGGAGAAAGCGGGCGGCGCGCTGGAGCCGTTCGCGCCGGATCTGGCCGAGGAATATGCAAAAAGCTGCGCCGTCGTCGTCGACGCGCTGTTTGGCACGGGGCTCAGCCGGCCGTTGGCCGGCACGGCGGCGGAGGCTGTCCGGATCATGGATTCGTGCGGGGCAAAAGTCGTCTCGTGCGATATGCCGTCCGGCATCGGGACGGATACGGGGGAGATCCTCGGCTGCGCCGTCCGCGCGGACGTGACGGTGACGTTTTCCATGGCCAAGCCCGGCCAGCTCGTCCCGCCCGGCGTCGGATACACGGGGCGGCTCGTCGTCGCGGACATCGGCATCCCGGAGGAGGCGAAGCGCTCGCAGCCCATCCTCGGACGGATCACGGAACGAGACGAGGTCCTGCGCCATTTCCCGCCGCGGCCCGTCACGGCGCACAAGGGCGACTTCGGCAAGCTGCTGCTCCTGTGCGGCTCGCGCGGCATGACCGGCGCGGCGGCGCTCGCCGCGCGCGCCGCACTCCGGACGGGCGCGGGGCTTGTGAGCCTCGGCGTGCCGGAGTCGGTCTATCCCATTTTAGCGGCAAAGCTCGACGAGGCGATGGTGTTTCCACTGCCGGATGACGGCGCCGGCCATCTGAGCGACATGGCCATCCCCGAGATCCTCGAGCGCCTTCGCACCAGCACGGCCTGCCTCGTCGGGCCGGGGCTCGGACGCGGCGAGGGCGCGCAGCGCGTCGTGGAGCGCATCGTCTCGGCCTCGCGCGTGCCGCTCGTTGTGGACGCCGATGGCATAAATGCTCTGTCCGGGCATATGGATGTACTGCGCGGGGCGGCTTGTCCGATCGTGCTCACGCCGCACGACGGCGAGTTTGCGCGGCTCGGCGGCGAATTGTCGGCCGGGCGCTTTGCCGCGGCGGCGCAGCTGTCCGACCGGACGGGCGCGGTCGTGCTGCTCAAGGGCTACCGGACGATCATCGCCTATGGCGAGCATCTGCGCGTGAATCCGACGGGCAACCCCGGCCTTGCCACGGGCGGCAGCGGCGATGTGCTCTCCGGCGTCATCGTCAGCCTGCTCGGGCAGGGGCTGCTGCCCTATGATGCGGCCTGGTGCGGCGCGTATCTGCACGGCGCGGCGGCCGATCTTGCCGCCGGACAGCTCGGACAGTACGGGCTTTTGCCGTCGGACGTCGTCGAGTCCCTCCCGCGACTTCTGCCATAAGGATGTGAAAAAAGAGTGCGGCGAACGGTTTTCGCTGTACTTACGATGACGCTGTGCCTGCTTTTGACCGGCTGCGCAGGCGCGGACAAGACCATGCAGCCGGCGCTCGATCTCCGCGCGGCGCTGCTGGATGCCGGCGGGTGTACGTTTGCGGCCGATGTGACGGCTGATTTCGGCGAGACGACCTGCTCCTTCACGGCAAACTGCACATACACGCCGGAAAAGACGCGCGTGGAGATCTGCTCGCCCGATGTGCTCGCGGGCATCGCAGCCACGATCACAGACGACGGCGCGTCGATTGAATTTGACGGCGTCGTGCTCGAGCTCGGGCAGCTCGCGGGCGGCAATCTCGCGCCGCTCGCTGCGCCGCACATTCTCGCGGCGTGCTGGGCGGGGGAGTACATCCGCTCGGCCGGGCACGAGGCGGGCGGCACGCGCGTGACATACCTGCGCGGCTATGAGGAAGAAGAGCTGACCGTGGAGACGCTGTTCTCAGAAGACGGCGTGCCATCGTCTGCCGACATCAGCTATGGCGGCACGGCCGCCGTGTCTGCTGTGATCACGGATTTTACTTACCAGAAATAAAAGAAGGCTGAACCAATGCAAATGCTGAAGAGAACCTGGGCGGAGATCTCGCTCGATGCACTTGACCACAATTACCGCGTCCTGACGGACAACGTCCCGGCCGGGACGAAGTTCCTCGGCGTTGTGAAGGCCGACGGGTACGGCCACGGCGCCGTTCCTGTTGCGCGGGAGCTGGAGCGGATCGGCGCGGACTTTTTTGCCGTGTCGAACATCGAGGAGGCCGTCCAGCTGCGCCGCGGCGGCGTGGCGCGGCCGATCCTCATCCTCGGCTACACGCCGCCGGAGTACGCGCCGCTCATGGCGGACGAGGGCATCCGGCAGGAGGTCAACTGCGCCGAATACGGCCGGGCGCTCTCCGACGCGCTCGCGGGGACAGGCAGGACGCTCCGCATCCATCTCAAGCTCGACACCGGCATGAGCCGCCTTGGCTTTTTTGCCTACGGCCGGCCGGAGACGCTGCCGGAGCTGCTCACGCTCTCCGCGCTGCCCGGCCTGGAGGCCGAGGGCGTGTTCGCGCACTTCTCCGTGGCCGACAGCCGCGCCCCGGACGATGTGGCGTATACGCACCTTCAGTTCGAGCGCTTTTCCGCCATGCTCGCGCAGATGGCCGCGCGCGGGCTGAAGCCTGAGATCCGCCACCACGCCAACTCCGCGGCGAGCATGGTCTATCCCGAGTACGCGCTCGATATGATCCGCCCCGGCATCGCGACGTACGGCCTAGACCCGTCGGACGAGCTGGCGGGCGCGCTCGATCTTCAGCCTGTTATGTCGCTTCGCACGACGATCGCGCAGATCCGCACCGTCCCGGCCGGGACGGATGTGAGCTACGGCCGTACATACCGGACGCCGGGCGAGCGGCGCATCGCGGTGCTGACCATCGGCTACGCCGACGGCCTGCCGCGTCGCTTAAGCGGCCAGCTGGAGTTTCTGCTGCACGGCCGCCGCATCCCGGTCGTCGGCCGCATCTGCATGGACATGTGCATGGCCGACGTGACGGACGTGCCGGAGGCGGCCGTCGGGGAT
Source organism: uncultured Oscillospiraceae bacterium (assembly GCA_934589675.1). GTDB lineage: Bacteria > Bacillota > Clostridia > Oscillospirales > Oscillospiraceae > CAKTOF01. The sequence goes on along the minus strand of CAKTOF010000005.1, from coordinate 117,197 downwards.
ACGGTCACGGTGTTCGGGCGCGATGGGGACGCCTTTATCCCGGTCACGGCGCTCTCTGACCCGCTCGGGACGATCCCGTATGAGATCGTCTGCGGCATCGACAAGCGCGTGCCGCGGCTTTATATGCGCGGGTCGGAAACGGTCGAAACGCTGCAATATATTGTGTAGGGCTTGTATCTTCGCGCATAGTATGGGGTGAGAGCTTCCGGCTCCGCTGTATAATCGGGGCGGCCGCGTGGGAGAATATGATCAGTCCCGCTACATACTCCTCCCGGGGCGTGCAGCGGCGGCAATCCTTTCTTCGCGGAGTGTGAGCAATGGACAACAGTGTCAAACGCGGCGATATTTTCTATGCCGACCTCAGCCCGGTCGTCGGCAGCGAGCAGGGCGGGACGCGGCCGGTCCTCATCGTTCAGAACGATGTCGGAAACCGCCACTCGCCGACGGTCATCGCCGCAGCCATCACCAGTCAGACCGGCAAGGCACGGCTGCCGACCCACATTACATTAAAGGGCCCGGCCGTCGGGCTGAGCAAGGACTCGGTCGTGCTGCTCGAGCAGATCCGAACCATCGACAAGCGCCGCCTGCGCGAGCATATGGGCAGGCTGGACGAGACGACCATGGATCAGATCGACTCGGCCATTGCAGTCAGCTTTGGCTTGCATGATTGAGCCGGATGGGGTATAATGATCGCACGGCACCTTGCCGTGCGATCATTTTGTCTGTTTCGCGGGCGCACTCCCGCGTGGAAAGGAGCATCCCATGCAGTCCGGAAGAAAGCTTATCTGCAAGCTCGGCGCGCTGGCGCTGGCGCTGACGGCGCTTGTCGGCGCCGCGGCTTATGCAGCCGGCGCCGGTACGTCGTCCGACCCGCTCGTGACGGTCAGCTACCTCGAAAACACATTCACGCCGAGCGTGACCGCGTCGGTGAACGCGCAGATCAGCGCGGCACGCACCTCGCTTGATGACGCGCTTGCGGCGCGCGTGCGCTCGTTCGAGGCGAATCTTGCGCAGGCGCCGGCGCAGACGGGCGCGCAGGCGGGCGACTATGTCTCGCTCACGCTCGCGGCAGGGCAGACGCTTGACGTCACGCCCGGCGCGGAGCTGCTGCTTCTGTCCGGCAAGGCGACGGCGGCCGCCGCGCTGACGGACACAACGGCCGGCGCGTCCGTCGCCTCCGGCGGCGCACTGAGCGCATACCACCTGTACATCGCGACCGGAACGGGCACGGTGACGGCGTCGGCAGAGTCGAAGCTGCTTGTGAAAATTCCTGGTTAAACGCACCGGACACCCCGTATACTTAAGAGTATGCGGGGTGTTTTTATGGAGCGCGTACCTGTCTATTATGAGGGCGTGCCTTGCGGGACGCTGGAAATGGAGACCGACGGGCTGTATGTGCGCTTTTTTGCGTGCGTGACGGTGCCGGATGGGGCGGGGCTGCTGCGCCTAATTGCACTTGGCGGCGCGCAGCGGCTGGATCTCGGGATCCCTGCGCCGGACTGCGGCGTGCGCACGCTGCGCCGCAGCATCCCGGCCAAGCGCTGCCCGCGCAGCTTTTCGCACGGCGAGCTGAAAGAGGCAGACGGCTGGCAGGCGTATTCCGGACGCGTGTGCGGCCTTCAGGTGACGGACGGCCTGCGCCGCGGCAGCCAGACGGCTTTTTTGTTTCATGAAAATACGGCGGGGCGGTGGCTGTGCTACCTACCGGAGCTTACGACCATGGAGCGCGGCGGGCAGCTTTGGCTTGTCCGGCGCGGCGCGCGCACATGATTTTTGCGTTCTCTGCCCATACTAAACCGGAACTGACCGGAAAGGGAATGGGCATATGGCGGAATTTGAATTTGACCCCGACGCCGTGGAGCAGGAGCGCGAGCAGCTCATAGAGCTTGGCACGGCTACGACGAAAACGCGCTTCGGCACGATCCACACGCTGTCGATCATCGGCCAGATCGAGGGGCATCAGACGCTGGGGCCGAACGTGAAAACAACAAAATACGAGCACGTCCTGCCGCTGCTTGCCAGCGTGGAGGAGAGCGATGAGATTGACGGCCTTTTGCTGCTGCTCAACACCGTCGGCGGCGACATCGAGGCAGGGCTTGCCATCGCCGAGCTCATCGCGGGCATGAAAAAGCCGACGGTCTCGCTCGTGCTCGGCGGCGGACACTCCATCGGCGTGCCGCTGGCCGTGTCGGCAAAGCGCAGCTTTATCGCGCCGACGGCCAGCATGACGATCCACCCCGTACGCATGACGGGCGTCGTCGTCGGCGTCCCGCAGACATTTCGCTATTTCGCGCGCATTCAGGAGCAGATCGTCAGCTTTGTCACGGACAATTCGCGCATCCCGCGCGAGCAGTTTTTGAAGTTCATGATGGCGACCGACGAGATGGCGACGGACGTGGGAACGGTCATCTACGGCGCCGAGGCGGTAAAATGCGGCCTCATCGACCGGCTGGGCAGCCTCGGCGACGCGCTCGACTGCCTCCACCGGCTTATGGACACGCGCCGCCGCCGCGAGCTGAAAAAGAAAAAGCAGCACGTGTGATTTTTATGTAAACCGCTGGAATTTTCTCGCCGGACGTGCTATACTAAAGTGTATTTCTGTTTGGAGGATTGATTATGAGCTATCTTTCGGCCATCATCCTGGGCATCGTGCAGGGCGTGGCGGAGTTTCTGCCGATCTCGAGCTCCGGCCACCTTGCGATATTTCAGCGGTTTTTCGGCCTTGTGAACGCGGAAGAGACGAATCTGTTCTTTGACGTGCTGCTCCACCTCGGCACGCTTGTGGCCGTATTTGTGGCGTACCGGCATGAGATCGGCGCGCTGCTCACCGAGTTTTTTGAGATGGTCCGCCTGAAAAAGACGCCGGAGGGCAAGCGGCCGGACTATCCCAGCCGCCGCATGATCTTAATGCTCGTCGTGGCGACGCTGCCGCTCTTTCTGGTGCTCCCGGTCAAGGACAAGATCGAGGGGCTCTATTCCAACACATTTTTTATCGCAGGCGCGCTCGTTGTGACGGGATTGCTGCTGTTTCTCTCCGACCGGATGGGTCACGGCGGAAAGACTGAGCGCAACATCACGCTGCTCGACGCCGTGTGCATCGGCTTTGGTCAGGCCATCGCGGTCGTGCCGGGGCTGTCGCGCTCGGGGACAACGATCTCCGCGGGGCTTGCGCGCGGGCTCGACCGCCAGTTTGCCGTCCGGTTCTCGTTCCTGATGAGCATCCCGGCTGTGCTCGGCGCGAACATCCTGAGTCTGGCCGACGCGGCAAAGGGCGGCATCGACTGGAGCCTCGCGCCGGTGTATCTCGTCGGCGTGCTCGTGGCTGCGGTGAGCGGGTACGCGTCCATCCGCCTGCTGAAATTCATCGCCGAGCGCAAGAGCTTCGGCGGCTTTGCCTACTACTGCTGGGGCGCGGGCCTTGTGACGCTCATCCTGTCGCTCGTGGCGTAAGAACTGAATTCAACTTTTTTACATAGGGGAAAGAGCAATGGCGCAGAAGACGACAAAATCCAGCCGCTCCGGGCAGACCGGCGCGAAGAAAAAGACGGGGGGCGCTTCATCCGGCCGCGCGTCGGAAAGCCGCGCGCAGACGGCGAAAAAGCCGCACCCGATCCCTTACGTGCGCCCCGTGCACCGCGAGGTCGGCGCGGTCATCTGCCTTGTGCTTGCCATTTTGACGGTGTTCGGCCTGTTCGGCATCGACGCGTGGCTCGTGCGCGGGGTGTGCCGCTTTGCGCGCGGGCTGGTGGGGTACGGATTTTATCTGCTTCCCTTTGCGCTCGTGCTCAATTTTGTCGTGCTGCTGCTCCACGGCGGCAAGCCCGTTCGGATGCGCGTGCTCTCTGCATTCGGGCTTGTGCTCGTCATCAGTGCGCTTGTGCATGTGTTTGCGTGCGGCACAGACTTTCAGTGGGGCTTTTCCATGCTCGGCGCGCTCTACCGCGGCGGGCGGGAGCTGACATGCGGCGGTCTGATCGCCGGGTTCTGGGCCGAGGTGCTCATCGCGATGCTCTCGCGCGTCGGCGCGGCCATTGTGCTCATTCTGCTTGCGCTTGTGCTGCTCATTATGGCCATGAACATGACGGTCGTCAGCCTCATCCGCGCCATTGAGAACCGTCCGCGCCCTGAGCCGGAGGAGGAGAGCGAGCCGGAGCCTGAGGTCGATACGGCCACAGCGCTCGTCAATAAAATGGCCTATCGCCACATCGAGCGCGTCGAGCGCCGCCGCGCCGCGGAGTTCGACCTGCCGGTCGACGACCCGCCGCTGCCGCCTGCGGAGCCGAAACAGCAGCCGCAGCGCGCGACGCCCATCTCACCGGATGAGTTTTTAGAGAGCCGCATGGCGCAGAAGAAGAATCCGAAAACCGAGCCGGAGCCTGCTCCGGCCGAGCCTGCCGCGCCAAAATCCGCCCCGCAGCCGGCCGCCGCGCCGGAACCCGCGCCCATACCGGCTCCGGCGCCCGCCCCGGAGCCGGAGCACATCCCCGTCGTCATGCCCGAGCTGATCCTGCCTCCGCGCGAGGACAAGCCCGAGCAGGTCACGCGCGAGGAGGCAAGCGCCGCGGCCGCGGAGATCACCGAGCACATCGAGCTTGCGCAGATGGCCGCGCCGGACGTGTACCATTTCCCGTCGTATGACCTGCTGGCGTCCGCCACGGCAGGCACGGTCGATGCGACGGACGAGATGCGCATGAACAAAGAGCGCCTCGATGCGACGCTCACGAGCTTCGGCATCGACGCGCACATCATCAATGTCACGCGCGGGCCGTCCGTCACGCGCTATGAGCTTGAGCTCGACCGCGGCGTGAAGCTGTCCAAGGTCACGAATCTGGCCGACGACATCGCCCTTGCGCTCGGCGCGTCGGGCGTGCGCATCTCGGCCATCCCGGACAAGATCTCCATCGTCGGCATCGAGGTGCCGAACCGGCAGGTGAGCACCGTGTACCTGCGCGAGGTGCTCGATTCGCCGGAATTCAAGAACCACAAGTCCAAGGTCGCGTTTGCCATCGGCAAGGACATCGGCGGCAGCCGCATCATCGGCGACATCGCAAAGCTGCCGCATCTGCTCATCGCCGGCACGACCGGCTCGGGCAAGTCCGTGTGCATGAACAGCCTGATCATCTCGCTTCTTTACAAGGCGCAGCCGGATGAGGTCAAGCTCATCATGGTCGACCCGAAAATGGTCGAGCTCGGCGTTTATAACGGCATCCCGCACCTGCTCATCCCGGTCGTGACCGACCCGAAAAAGGCGGCGGGCGCACTGCAGTGGGCCGTGACGGAAATGATGCGGCGCTACCGCATGATGGCCGACGCCGGCGTGCGTGATCTTGACTCCTACAACGCCCTCGCGCGTGCGCGGGACGATCTTGAGCCGATGGCGAAGGTCGTCGTCGTCATCGACGAGCTGGCCGACCTCATGCTCGTCGCGGCAAAAGAGGTCGAAGAGTCCATCTGCCGCGTCGCCCAGATGGGCCGCGCGAGCGGCATGCACCTCGTCATCGCGACGCAGCGCCCGTCCGCGGACGTCATCACGGGCCTCATGAAGGCCAACATTCCCTCGCGCATCGCCTTTGCGGTCGCCTCGGCGATGGAGTCGCGCATCATCCTCGACACGGCGGGCGCGGAAAAGCTCGTCGGCAAGGGCGACATGCTCTACGCCCCGCTCGGCCAGGGCAAGCCGCAGCGCGTGCAGGGCTGCTTCATCACCGACAACGAGGTCCAGGCCGTTGTGGATGCCATCAAGGCCAACACGGCCGCGCAGTACTCTGACGAGGTCATGGCGCAGATCGAAAAATCCGCCAGCCAGACCGGCACAAAATCGGCCGGCGAATCCGACGTGGAGATGGACAGCGGCTACGGCGACGAGCTGCTTCCGGCCGCTGTCGAGGTCATTCTGGAGACAGGGCAGGCGTCCGTTTCCATGCTCCAGCGCCGCCTGAAGCTCGGCTACGCCCGCGCGGCGCGCATCGTCGATGAGATGGAGGAAAAGGGCATCGTCGGCCCGTTTGAGGGCTCGAAGCCGCGCCAGCTGCTCATCACGAAGGAGCAGTGGGCGCAGATGCAGGGCCTCGCCCCTGCGGAGGATCCGAATCCGCCGGTGGAAGAGGAGATCCCATAGGCGTTCATAGTTCGTTCAAAAATCATTTTCAGGCGATTCATGATTTGTTCATAATCGCCCGGTACAATAAAATCAGAAATCAGGGAGACCGATGCCGCGGCAGGCTGCCGCGGATGTGCCGACGGAAACCCGGATTTCGCAGACATACCCTCTCTTTCTCCTTACAAGCAAAATGGCAGTCCCGGATCCGGGGCTGCCATTTTGTATTGCGGGGAGTTTTTTATTTGCGCCGATTGCGGCACGCGCCGAGGCTCCCCTGTGCAAGGGGAGCTGTCGCCGAAGGCGACTGAGGGGTTGTAAGGTTGGACTTTGCCGGAAGGTCGGTTGAATGGAATGATTTTCCCATTGCACAGGGGAGGCTTGTGCGCGCCGGAAAATCGGCGGTGCACAGCGTGCGGCGGGATGGGGTCATCCCGCCCTACGGCGGAATACGAACTGTGTCGGAAATTCGGTGGGCGGATGATATGCGCCCCTATGGGTGCAGCGCGAATCCTCCGCTGTGTCCTTCCGCAGCCAATGTAAGATTGACAAACAAACACATATCCTATAAAATGAATATACATTGCTATATGCAATTACACAGGAAGTGAGGTTTTCATCAGATGAAAGTCAGTGAACTGCCCTATGCGCGCGTGAGCGTGGAAGAATTTGAGTCGGAGGCAAGCCGCATCATCGAGGCGGTGAAGTCGGCCGCGACGGTGGAGGACGTGCTCTCGGCGCGTGAGGCGTGCAAGGCGCTGATGGTGCGCTATTCCACGGCTGCGTCCCTTGCCTATATGCGCTACACGATCCACACCGACGACCCGTTTTACTGCGGGGAGAAGGACTACTACGACGAGATCAGTCCGCGTGTGGAGAACCTGATGCTCTCGTACAGCAAGGCCATGCTCGCCTCGCCGCTGCGTCCGGAGCTTGAGAAGGTCTTGAACCCTGTGCTCTTCCGCTCCTGGGAGGTGCAGCAGAAGGCCATGTCCCCGGAGATCATCGAGGACATGATCGAGGAGAACAAGATCGTCACGGAGTACAGCCAGCTCATGGCCGGCATGGAGTTTGAGTTCCGCGGCGAGAAAATGCCGCGCGCCATGCTCATGAAGTACGGCAAGGAGGACGACCGCGAGACCCGCCGCGAGTGCTACGAGGTCCTCGGCCGGACGCTTAAGACCTATGCGCCGCAGCTCGACGACATCTACGACCGCCTCGTCCATGTGCGCGACCGCATGGCAAAGAAGATGGGCTACAAGAACTTCATCGAGCTCGGCTACGCCCGCATGGGCCGTCTGTGCTACGATCAGAAGATGGTCGAAGCGTTCCGCGAGAACGTCCTGACGGACATTGTCCCCGTGATTGCCCGCCTGCGCACCGAGAATGCCAAGCGCCTCGGCGTGACGGACTATAAGCTCTATGATAATGACGTCATCATCCCCGGCGGCGATCCGAAGCCGTGCGACAAGGCCGGAATTTTCGCTGCAGCGAAGGAAATGTACCACGAGATGAGCCCGGAGACGGCTTCGTTCATCGACATGATGCTTGAAAACGACGCGTTCGACGTCGACGCCCGCAAGCACAAGTGGGGCGGCGGCTACTGCACGGAGTTTGCTGCCTACCGCCAGCCGTTCATCCTCGCAAACTTCAACGGCACGGCCGGCGACGTCGACGTCGTCACGCACGAGGCCGGTCACGCGCTCAACGCCTACCTGAACTTCGACAATCCGTACTCCGTCGAGCTCGGCTGCGGCGGCATGGAGACGGCCGAGACGCACTCGATGTCCATGGAGTTCTTCACATGGCCGCACATGGCGAAATTCTTCGGCGACAAGGCCGATCAGTACCGCTATATGCACGCGCTCGACTCGTTCTCGTTCATCCCGTACGGCACGATCGTCGATGCGTTCCAGCACATCGTCTACGAGAATCCGGACATGACCCCGGCCGAGCGCAAGCAGGCGTGGAACGACCTCGAGGCGAAGTTCCGCCCGTGGCTGTCGACCGAGGGGATCCCGTACCTCGAGGAGGGCACGCGCTGGCAGTATCAGATGCACATCTACGAGAGCCCGTTCTACTACATCGACTACGTGCTCGCGCAGACGGCTGCGTTCCAGTTCCTGCTTGCCTCGCGCAAGGATTATGACGACGCGTTTGCGCGCTACCTGCACCTTTCAAAGCAGGGCGGCTCGAAGGTCTTTACCGATCTTCTGGCCGAAGCCGGCCTGAAGAGCCCGTTCGAGCCGGGCGCACTGAAAGATTTCGCTGTTCAGATCGAAGAGATGCTGAACGAAATTCGCGTGTAAACACGCTCAAACGGAACCCGCTTCGCTGGGCTTCCGTTTGAAGGGGATCGCACCCTGCCGCGCGCATAATTTGTGCGCTATGGGCGCACAAATTCCACACTTGCAGGGCGTAGTGTATTTTTTCCGACGCACATGTTGCCGGAAAAAATGATTCCGAATTGATTTCGCCGCTGCGGCGGCGAAACTCTGCGAGGCATTTATCCGATAAAAAACTGCTGTGCCATGCGGCACAGCAGTTTTTTTACTCGATCGGTTTGTTTCTCCCCATATCGCCGAACCCCTCGGGGGAGGCGCAGTCGCAGACGCGCCGGTAGACGCCGAGGCCGGCAATTGAGAACGCGCGGGTCTTGCCACCATACGTACAGATGATGTACGAAACGTCGCGGCCGTTTCTGTCCGCTCCGGCGTCTGCGACGGTGATGACGGCGCCGTCCGGGAACGTGAGCGTGACCTGCGGCAGACCGGCCGTTTTCGGGCGGAAGAAATGGTAGACCATGTTCGCCTCGCGCGTGAGCGCGCCGGAGATGTAGTGCAGGTTCCCGCTCGTCAGGGCAAACGAGCCCTGGTCGGAGTCCGCGCGGACGTAGCCGGGGTCGAGCTGCGACCAGGAGAGCATATGGATGTTGTTGAATTCTCGGACGAAGCCGCCGACGCGGTAGCGCTTATAGAGCGGCAGGCTGATGAACAAAACGCCGGCCAGCAGCAGGGCGACGACGGGGATGACGATCTTTTTCATAGAAAACCCTCATGAGAGAAAGCGAAGGCCCATCCGCAGGGGAAGGGCCTTCGGCTCATTTGAACCAGACAAACACGCAGAAAAGGATGAACAGCAAAAATCCGACGGCAAATACGGCGCCGACGAGCAGCGTCGCGCCGAGGACGCCGCGCAGCAGCGCGCGCTGCTCGCCGCGGGTGAGCGGCTCGCGCGTGTCGGGGGAGGATGCCGAAGCGGCCTCCTCCTCGCGCTTGCGCCTGGCCTCGCCGAGGTACCACGGCATCCCGTCGACGTTCATGTTTGCGATGGTGCGGCCGTCGTCCCAGTCGGGCAGCTCCTTTTCCTTTTTGCGGCGGCTCACAACTGGTCTTCCTCCACAATATGGCCCATGTCGTCATAGAGATGACAGGCGACAAAGTGGCCCGGCTCGACCTCGCGGTAGGCGGGCACCTCCTGCGAGCAGATGCCCATGCACTCCGAGCAGCGCGTGTGGAACTTACAGCCCGAGGGCGGATTGGCCGGGGAGGGGATGGAGCCGGAGAGAATGATGCGGTTCATCTTCGCGTCCGGATCCGGCACGGGGATGGCGGAAAAGAGCGCCTTCGTGTACGGATGGAGCGGATTGTCGAAGAGCGTATCCGTGTCGGAATACTCGACCATGGAGCCGAGGTACATAACGCCGACGGTGTCGGAGATGTGCTGGACAACGGACAGATCGTGCGAGATGAACAGGTACGTCAGGCCGAACTCACGCTGGAGCTGACGGAGCAGGTTGATGATCTGCGCCTGAATGGAGACGTCAAGCGCGGAGACCGGCTCGTCGCACAGGATAAAGTCCGGGTTGAGGGCGAGCGCGCGGGCGATGCAGATGCGCTGGCGCTGGCCGCCGGAGAATTCGTGCGGATAGCGGTCCTTGTGGTACTCCTGAAGGCCGCAGGCGCGCATGATGCGGCTGACATAGTCATCGACCTCGTCCTTCGGGACGATCTCATGCTCGCGCACCGCCTCGCCGATGATCTCGCCGACGGGCAGGCGCGGCGACAGGCTCGAATACGGATCCTGGAAGATGATCTGGATGCGCGGGCGCACCTTGCGCAGCTCCTCACGGCTGAGCGAGAAGATGTCCACGCCGCCGAAGAGCACCTCGCCGGACGTTTTTTCCTGAAGGCGCAGCAGCGTGCGGCCCGTCGTGGACTTGCCGCAGCCGGACTCGCCGACGAGGCCCATGGTCGTGCCGCGGCGGATCTTGAACGAGACGTCGTCTACGGCCTTCACGTCGCCGACGTGCATCTTGAAGAAGCTCGACTTGATGGGGAAGTACTTTTTCAGGTGCCGGACCTCGAGCAGGTACTCACTTTTTTCCTGTGGAGTCACATTTGTTTTTTCGCTCATCTTACAGATCCTCCACATTCACGGATTTCGGATAGCCGACGATCTCGCCCTCGTCCAGATAGCGGTAGCACGAGACGCTGTGCGTCTCGCTCAGACGGATCTCGGGCGGATACGGACCGGAGCAGGCCTCAACGCACTTGTCGCAGCGGTCGCGGAAGTAGCAGTAGTTGGGCATGTTGACCGGGTTCGGCACGGAGCCGGGGATGTTGTAGAGCTCGTCGACCTTCTTGTTGACGGCCGGCTTCGAGGCCATGAGGCCAAGCGTGTACGGATGGCACGGGTTGTGGAAGATCTCCTCGCTCGTGCCTTTTTCGATGACGCGGCCGGCGTACATGACGACGACGTAGTCGGCCATCTGCGCGACGACGCCGAGGTCGTGCGTGATGAGCATGATGGAGCTGTTGACCTTGTCCTTCAGGTCGCGCAGCAGCTCGAGGATCTGCGCCTGGATCGTGACGTCGAGCGCGGTCGTCGGCTCGTCGGCGATGATGAGCTCCGGGCCGCAGGCGAGCGCGATGGCGATCATGATGCGCTGGCGCATACCGCCGGAGAGCTCGTGCGGGTACATTTTGTACACGCCCTCCTTGTTGGCGATGCCGACCATCTCGAGCATCTCAAGCGTGCGCGCCTTGACGTCCTCCTTGCTCATGTCGGGGTTGTGCAGCGCGATGACCTCATCGACCTGCTTGCCGATGCGGAAGACCGGGTTCAGGCTCGTCATCGGCTCCTGAAAGATCATGGAGACTTTGTTGCCGCGGATGTGCTGCATCTCGCTCGTGGGGACGTTGACGATGTTGTAGGCTGTGCCGTCGCCCTTGGAAAAGCGGATCTCGCCGCCGACTGTCTGGCCCTGCGGCCGCTGGAGCAGCTGCATCAGCGTGAGCGACGTGACGGATTTTCCGCAGCCAGACTCGCCGACGACGCCGACCGTCGAGCAGCGGGGAATGTCGAAGCTGATGCCGTCGACAGCCTTGACCGTGCCGATGTCGGTGAAGAAGTAGGTGCAGACGTTGTCAAACTCGACGATGTTGTTCTCGTCACGCATTTTTGTGGTATAGAGCGCCGGGTCATGGTTGGCCTTCTGGCGCTGCTTTTCCAGCTTGTGCGTCAGGTGACGGTTGAACCGGCTGATGCGCGCAGATTCGCGGCCGGAGATATACGAATCGCTCTTTTTCTTCTTGCTCATTGTACCGCCACCTCCTTTACTGCTTCATTTTCGGATCGAATGCGTCGCGCAGACCGTCGCCGACAAAGTTGAAGGCGATGACGGTCAGGCAGATGAGGCAGCCGATCGGGATCCAGATATATGCGTAGCGGATGAGGTTCTCGTTCGAGGACGTGATGGAGTTGATCATCGTGCCCCATGTGGCCAGCGGATGCTTGACGCCGAGGCCGAGGAAGGAGAGGGTCGACTCCGTGATGATGACGCTGCCAAGGCCCATGGTCGCGTTGACGATGAGCTGCGGCATGACGTTCGGGATGAGGTGCCGGAAGATGCGGCGGGACGTCGAGATGCCCGTGGCCTCGGCGGCGGTCATGAACTCCTGCTCGCGCAGCGAGAGGATCTGGCCGCGCACAAGACGCGCCACGCCGGCCCAGCCGAGGAAGCCGAGGACGGCCATCATCCACACAAGACGCATATACGAGCTCAGGCGCAGTGAATCGAAGAACGCGCCGAGGATGATGAGGATCGGCATGGACGGGATGCAGTAGAAAATGTCGACCAGACGCATGATGAGCGTGTCGATCCAGCCGCCGAAGTAGCCGGCGATGCCGCCGAGCACGACACCGAGCAGGCACTCGAGGATAACGACGACGAAGCCGACCATCAGCGAGACGCGGCCGCCGTACATCATGCGGGCGAGGACGTCCATGCCGTTGGCGTCCGTGCCGAAGACATGCTCGCGCGAGGACGAGCCGTAGATGTCGATGAGGTGCGTGAGCTGCTCGCAGTTGAGCACGTACTGACCCGTCTTCGTCGTGACGGTGATCTCTGTGTCAAGGTAGATGGGCTGGCTGTTTTCGTCGAGGATCGGATCGCCGGCCGAGTCGACCTCGGGCAGGGCGTAAGTGAACGTCGTCTTTGTCTGATTGGCGTCAAGCATCGCCTCAATGGCGGCCTGCGCAGCGGCCTTGAACTCGATGGGCAGGCTGTCCTCGCCGCTGTAACGGCGGACGGCGAAGTCGCCAAGGAGCGCGACAGGCGCGCCGGCGGTCTCGTCCGTCAGCGTCCAGATGTCGTTTTCTTCGCGGATGGAATACTTCTCGCCGCCGAGCTCAAACGAGCCGGAGCCGTACATGGCAAGCAGCGCCGCGGCCTTGAGCTCGTCGGAGATCGTGCTGCCGGTCTCGTAGGCGTCAAAAACGAACGGAGAGGTGACGACGCCGGTCTGCACGGAGTCGACGCGATAGACCGTCATGCCCGCATCCGAGCGGACAACGGCATAGTCGCGGCCGGAGAAGGTGAACAGGCCGGTGGCATCTTCGGCGGCCGCTGCGAAGTCATCGCCGAGATCCTCGCCGGTGAACATCAGGCCGTCGCCGCCGCCCAGCGTGACGTCGTAGGACATTTTGACGGAGCCCTTGGTGAGAGAATACTCCGCGCCGTCAAACGTGAAGGTTTCCGCTCCCGCTTTCACGGCGGACGCGACGGCAGAGACAAAGTCGTCGCCAAGGTCGCTGCCCGTGTACGTCATGGCGCCGACGAGGCCGTTGAATGTGCCGATGTCAACGATCATGCCGGCGCTGGCGACAACAGACGCGTCGGCCGGGCCGACGGAATAGACAAGGTCGCCGAGTTTTTCAATGAGATAGACAACGCCGTCCGACCCGGTGAGAAGCGTGGCGGACTGACCGGCCGACTCGAGCTTTAAAATCGTGGAGTTGAGCTGGTTGAGGACGGTCTTGTCCACGGTGACGTCGGTGTCACAGGGGTAGCTGATGTACTCCGTGCGCTGCGTCGCCGAGGCGTAATCGACGTTGAGATAGTCGTACTTGTAGAAGATCTCCGTCTGGCCGTAGGGGTAGACGAGCGGGCCGAGGAAGGAGAACACAAACATGAAGATCAGGATGCAGGAGCCGACGATGGCCAGCTTGTTGCGCATAAAGCGCTTGAAGACGAGCCGGCCGGGGCTTAAGACCTTGACGCGCTGGGTGTCGTCAAGGTGCATCGGCTCATTCTCGGCACCGTTGTGGCGCGCGGCCTCTTTCGCTTCGCGTGCTTTGAGGACTTCGTTGAAGTTTTTCTTTTCCATACGGACTCCTTCTCAGTTCACGCGGACGCGCGGGTCGACGACGGCGTAGAGAATGTCGGCGAGCAGGTTGCCCAGCAGCGTGAGGATCGAAATGAAGCTCAGATAGAACATCGTGAACGGGATGTCGCCCGCGATCATTGCATGGTAGGACGCAAAGCCGATGCCCTGGATGGAGAACAGCGTCTCCGTGATGAGCGCGCCGGAGAACAGGCCCGGCAGGGAGCTGCCGAGAATGGTCACGATGGGGATGAGCGTATTGCGGAAGGCGTGATAGCCGATGACGCGCCGTTCGGAAAGACCCTTGGCGCGCGCGGTGCGGATATAGTCGGCATTGAGCACCTCGAGCGTGTTCGTGCGCGTATAGCGCATGAGGCTGCCGATGCTGACAATGACGAGCGTCAGAGCGGGCATGATGAAATGCTTGACCTCGTCCCAGAAATAGGCCCACGTCCCGGCGGTTGCAGCCAGGCGGGCGGAGTGCATACCGCCGATGTCCAGCCATCCCAATTTGACGGAGAAGATCATCTTGAGCACGACCGCGACGAAGAACGTCGGCAGCGAAATGCCCACGAGGGACACGACGGTGACGGTATAGTCGGTAATGGAGTATTGCTTTTTCGCCGCGACCACGCCGAGCGGGATCGCGATCAGGGTTTGCAGAATGAACGCGACAAGGCCCAGCACAAAGCTGTACCAGATGACGTCGTTGAACTTCTGCGTGACGGGAACGGTCCAGTACCAGCTGTCGCCGAAGTTGCCTCTCACCGCGGAGCTCAGCCACGTAAAGAAGCCCTGCACGAGTCCTTTGTCCATGCCGTACTGCGCATTGAGCTCTACGAGCCATTCCGCCGCGCTCTTTGAGCCGGGCTTCTGCGCCATTTCGCGTGCGACGGTCTCCATATAGCTCGTCGGCAGGCAGTACATGAGCGTGTAGACAATGAACATGACAAAGAACAGGATCAGCAGGCACAGCAGCAGTCGCTTGACCAGAAATTTTGCCATGAGATCACCACCATATCAGATTCAAAAAGGCCGCCGCCGATGGGATAGCAGCGGCGGCGGCCTTTTCATTGGTTTACAAAGCCGGGAAGGCGCTTAGTTCATTTCGATGTTCTGAACCTCGGCCAACCAGCCGTAGTACGGCGTCAGATCCGTCGGGACGGAGTCGATGTTGACGCGCACGGTCGACATGACGAACGCGTTCTGACGCTGATAGGTCGGGACCTCGCAGGCCCAGTCGAGGACAATGTCGAGCGCCTCTTTGTACACGCTCTTGCGGTAGGCCGTGTCAGAGGAGCGGCGGCCGTCCATGATGAGCTCGTTGAGGCGGGCGTCGTTGATGGCGTACTTGTTGGAGTCCGTGCCGCCCGCGCCGACGACGTTGTCGCCGTGGTAGACCTGGTACATATCCGGATCCGGCGTGGCCTGCCAGGCAGCGGCCCAGAACGGGCACGTGCCGGCGTCGATGGCATCCCACAGCGTCGAGGAGTTGGAAAGGTCAGTGACCTGGAGGTCGATGCCGATGCTGGCAAGCGCCGTGGCGGCGTTCGTCACGATGCCGAAGGCCGGGTGATCGCCGACGCCGTTGGCCGGGATCTGGAACTCATAGGAGAGGGAAGCACCCTCGGGAGCGGCCGTGAACTTGCCGGCGGTCTCGTCCCACGTGTAGCCTGCGGCGATGAGGAAGCCCTTGGCGGCCTCGAGCGCGGCAGCGTAGCGCTCCTCGGGCGTCATGGAGTCGGTGTAGATGCTGTTGCCCTCGACATCGTGCGAGAACGCGATCTCGTAGCCCTCGTCGGCCGGGCGCGGAGCGGCCCAGGACGTGTTGGAGATCGGGTACTGGATGACGGAGGCGAGCTCGCCGTAGTACGAGTCGATGACGGTGTCGCGGTAGACGGCGAACAGGGTCGCGAAGGCCTTGCGCAGGTCCTTGGACTCCTGGCTGTCGGACACGCCGCCGACGGAGACGACATTGGCCTGGATGCCGATGTAGCCGTAGCCGAGGTTGTCGATGAGGTAGGTCGTGACGGCATCGCCGGTCATCTCGCCGTTGGAGTTCTGCCCCTTGAGGGTGGCGACGGTCGTCTGGCTCATGGTCGGATCGGAGATGTCGAGGGAGCCGGAGTAGACGCCCGTGACCTTATCGGCCTCGTTCGTCTCCTTCAGGCGGAGGTACTGCGTCTTCGGCGCGCCGAGGAAGTAGGTCTCGTTGGCCTCGTAGTAGATGATGCCGTCCTTGTACTCGATGAACTTGTACGGACCGGCGCCCATCGGCTGGGTCGTCTTGGACTTCACGCCGGACAGGTCGCCCTTCGGGAAGCCGAACTGGTTGTTGTCGTAGTCGTAGAGGCTCACGTCGCCGTAGTAGTGCAGCGGGGAGACCTGGAACGTCATGTTGTAGATGGCCGTGGCGTCATACTCGGTCATGTGGATGCGCATGGAGTAGTCGCCGGTCTTCTGGATGCCGGCGATGTGGTCGGCACTATTGCCCGTCTGGACGGAGGCAGCGAGAGCCGGGTTCGTCTCAAGCAGGGTGTCGGCGATGAAGGAGCCGAGCTCCGTGCCGGCCGACTCGCCGTTCAGGCCGTCCATGTCGTAGCCGTAGGCGGCGAAGATGTTGTTCCAGTAGTCCTCGGCAGTCGGGTAGACGCCGGAGGCAAAGTCATAGGTGTCGCCGTTGACATCGGTCAGGACATCGTCCGCGACCTCGCCGAAGCCCCACAGAGCCATGCCGAGCGCAGTCTGAAGGCCCTCGTTGGCGGTGACCTCGTCGGCCTCGTGGCCGAGCATGCTCGGGGCGTAGTCCATGTAGTTGCCGCAGACGTAGTCGACGATCTCCTGCGCGAACTTCGTGCCGGCCTCAGTGAAGGCGGCCTCGAACGCGGCGGCGTCCTCGGCGGTGTAGTACTCGGAGGCGCTCGTGTCGTTGCCGGCAGCGAGGTCGTCGAAGATGAGCGACCAAATGGTGCTCATGCCGGAGCGGTACTCATTGATGCCCTCGATCGGCAGGGCGTACATCGTCGCCGCGCCGTCGTAGGACGGGTCAAGGTAGACGTACAGCGAGAAGATCGCATCGTCGATCGTGACGGGCGTGCCGTCGGAGAAGGTGATGTCGTCGCGCATGGTCAGGTCGTAGTCGACCGAGCCGTCGTCGTTCTGCGTGATGACGCAGTCGGCGATGCCGTAGTAAGTATAGTCCGTGCCGTTATAGTTGACCGTGTCGCCCTCAATGCCGTTGAGCAGAACAGCGCCGGCGCGGTCGCTCGTCAGCATGCTGACCTGCGTCAGAGTCTGCGCGTCTTGGTCGTACTGCGTCGTGGCGAAGAACGGGCTGAACTTCTGGGAGAAGTTGGCGTAGCCGACAACGAGCGTGTCGCCGCCGGTCGTGTCGGAGGGCTCCTCCGAATCGGTGTCGCCAGTGTCGGGCTGCGTCGTGTCGGGCGCAGGGGTGTCAGTGTTGTCCTTGCTGGTGTCCGCGTCGTCCTTTGCGCAGCCGGCCAGAACGCCGAACACCATCGCAAGGGCCAGGACAAGGGCAAGAAGCTTGGTCCATTTGTTGCTTTTCATGTTTATCCTCCTATTATAATATTTAATCCAACAGAAACTCTGTCAAATCACTGGGGGGATGCAGTCTCCTGCGTGGCAAGCAGCGGGCGAAGGCGCAGGAGCGCGAGCGAACAGAAAAACTGCGCGGCGGCAAGGGCGATAAACGCAAAGTCCGGAGCCGGACGCAGCTCGGCGCGCCGGAGCACGGCGGCGACGGCGGAGGCGGCGAACGAGTAGCCCGTCAGGCCGCACAGCGCGGGGATGCAGCGCACGATGCGCCGCGGGATCTTGTCGTTCTGCTCGCGCGTGTAGGGGGACGTGCGCGAGAGGAAGCCCGCGGCAGCTGCGCAGAGAAAGCAGTACGGAAGGAATGCGCAGAAGTACGGCAGCATGACATACAGCTGCCGTACGATGATACCGTTGAGCGCAAGGCTGGCAAGGAAAAACGCCGCCGCGCCGAATGAGAGCACCGGAAGGCGCCTGCGGAGCGCGCGATACGCATCGGGCGGACACATGAGCGCATAGCGCGGGCCGTGGTAGACCGCGACGGTCTTCGGACGCCTTCCGGGGCGCTGCTGCACCTCGAGCCGGAAGTCGTCCGCGTATTTTTTATAGGACATGAAGACCCTCTTTCCAAGGATGCGCAGCCGTCAGAAAACAATTCATTCTGTGAAATCTGAATAAACACTCTGAATACTCTGCATGAAATTATAGTTCATCAAGGTGCTTTCGTCAACTGTACAATTTAGTAATTTTGCGCAAAAGCAGGTTTTTCACAAAAAAATTGGCCCTCGGTACAACCGAGGGCCAAATTTTAGCGTTCAGAAGCCAAGCAGACAGCCGACCTGATAAACGGCAAATGAGAGCGCGTATGCGCACAGCAGCTGCCAGCCGATGGAGACGAGCGTCCATTTGCGGCTGTTCATCTCCTTGCGGATCGTGGACACGGCCGCGACGCACGGGACGTACAGCAGTACGAACACAAGAAACGACAGCGCCGAGAGCGGGCGAAAGCCCGTCAGCGCCGCGGCGATGGCCGTCGGGCCGTCGAGCGTCGAGAAGCCGTAGAACAGCGCCATGGACGCCACGACGGCCTCCTTGGCGACAAGACCTGTCAGCAGCGACACCGACGCCATCCACGTCCCGAAGCCGAGCGGGCGGAAGATGGGCGCAATGGCGCCGCCGATTATGCCGAGCATACTCGTCTCGCTCGATTGTACCATGTGGAAATGGAAGTCAAAGTTCTGCATGAGCCACAGCAGGATGCTCATAAGCAAAATGAGCGTGCCTGCGCGCACGAGAAATCCGCGCACGCGCTCCCAGACGTGGCGGGCGATGTTGGAGCCCGTCGGCATCCGGTACGGCGGCAGCTCGAGCACAAAGGGCGCCGGCTCGCCGCGGAAGAGCGTCCTTCGGAACAGCACGCCGGACAAAATGCCCATCACAAGCCCCAGAACGTACAGCCCGAATACGACGAACATCGCGTATTTCCCGAAGAACGCCGAGGCGATCAGGCCGTACACCGGCAGCTTGGCCGAGCAGCTCATAAACGGGATGAGCAGGATCGTCATGCGGCGGTCGCGCTCGTTTTCCATCGTCCGCGCGCCCATGACGGCCGGGACGGAGCAGCCGAAGCCCATGAGCATCGGGATAAACGCCTTGCCGGAAAGGCCGAAGCGGCGAAGCAGCCGGTCCATGATGAACGCCGCGCGGGAGAGATAGCCTGTGTCCTCAAGAAATGACAAAAACAGGAACAGCAGCGAGATCTGCGGCAGGAACGTCAGCACGCCGCCCACGCCGCCGATGATGCCGTCGACGACAAGGCTCACGATCCAGTCGGCCGCGCCGAGCGGGCCGGACAGGAACGAACGCACGGCGCCGGCGAAATACCGGTGGATGCCGATGTCGACAAGGTCGGACAGCTTTGAGCCGATGGGGCCGAACGTGACGGCGAACATGATGAACATCATGAGCAGGAACAGCGGGATGGCCGTGTATTTGCCCGTGACGATGCGGTCGATGCGCTCGGTGACGGTCGGCTCGTCCGCGCTGCGGCCGCGCTTGACCGACGCGGAGACGACGGACTCTATGTAGCGGTAGCGGGAGTCCGCCACGAGCGTCTCGCGGTCGCCGAGGTCGCTGGAGGATTCGTATTCGGCGATGATGGCGCCCAGCTTCCGCTTCGTGTCCTCGTCCAGGCCGAGCTTGCGCTCGATAAGCTCGTCGCCCTCGAGCAGCTTCACGGCCGCAAAGTGCGCCGGCAGGCCGACCTCGTAGGCGCGGTTGTGGATGAGCTCGCCGATGCGGTGGTGGATGGCGTGCGTGAAGTTGTCGTAGAGGTCGTCCGGCTCGAGCGCGTAGCCGCGGTGCATCTGGATGTGCGCCTCGCGCAGCAGCTGCTCGACGTTCTCGCCCGTGCGGGCGACAATGGGGACGACGGGCATCCCGAGCTCGCGCGACAGACGCTGCGCGTCGATCTCATCGCCGGCCTTGCGCGCCTCGTCCATAAAATTGAGCGCGAGCACCATCGGGATCTCCAGCTCCAGCAGCTGCGTTGTGAGGTAGAGGTTGCGCTCTAGATTCGTCGCGTCGAGGATGTTGATGATGGCGTCTGGCTTTTCGTCGATGAGGACGGTGCGCGCGACAATCTCCTCCATGGAGTACGGCGAGAGCGAATAGATGCCCGGCAGGTCGACGATCGTGATGCCGCGGCCGTCGAGCGTCGCCGTGCCTTCCTTTTTCTCAACGGTGACGCCGGGCCAGTTGCCGACGTACTGGTTCGAGCCGGTCAGCGCGTTGAACAGCGTGGTCTTGCCGCAGTTCGGGTTGCCGGCCAGCGCGATCTTCATCGTGCGCTGGTCGTGCTCGCTCGGATCGGGCAGGTGGGGGTGCTCCTCAAGCTCGTGCTCGTGGTCGAGCTCCATCTGGCGAAGCTCGTCGGGCGTGAGCTCGCCGCCGGGGTATTCTGTTTTTTTGGACTTGCGCCTGATTTCCGCCGGCTTTTCAGTCAGCTCGATGCAAGCCGCGTCCTCTTTTCGCAGCGACAGCTCGTAAGAGCGCAGGTTGACCTCGATGGGGTCGCCGAGCGGCGCGATCTTGCGCACGGTGACGACGGTGCCGGGCGTGAGGCCCATGTCGACAAGGCGGCGCTTGACGGCGGGCTGGTGGCCGCCGACGGAGACGATCATGCCGCTCTGTCCGGGCTTAAGATCTTGCAGTGTAGGCATTTTCTTTTTCTCCCTGAAAGTATGACGAGTCTAACTTTTTTCCCAAAAAGCCCGGCCCGCTTGCGGGCCGTGCGATTTTACTGTGTGATCATGTCCGCCACGCGGTAGATGTCGCCTGCGCCGACCGTGAGGATAACGTCGCCGGGGCGCGCCGTCTTTTTCAGGAACGCGGCGATCTCGGGCAGCGTCTTGAAGAACTCTGCGCCGTCAATTTGATCGGCGAGGTCACGCGCGGAGATGCCGAGCGTGTTCTGCTCGCGCGCGGCGTAGATCTCGCCGAGCACCGCGAGGTCGACCGTGCGCAGCTCGCGAACAAAGTCGTCAAAGAGCGCCTTCGTGCGCGTGTAGGTGTGCGGCTGGAACGCGCAGATGATGCGCTCGTAGCCCATCGAGCGCACGGCCTCGAGCGTCGCGTGCAGCTCGCCGGGGTGGTGGGCGTAGTCGTCGTAGACGTCCGCGCCGCCGCATTTGCCCTTGAACTGCAGCCTGCGGTCCGCGCCCGTGAACGCGCCGAGCGCCTCGCTCACCGCGCTGCCGCCCACGCCGAGCGACCAGCTCGCCGCCGCGGCGGCCAGGGCGTTGAGCGCATTGTGCTTTCCGATGACGCGAAGGTCGACGTGGCAGTATTTCTTGTCGCCGCAGTAGATGTCGAACGAGCTGTACCCGCGCGAGAAGTTCTTCGGGAAGACGGTGTTGTGCTCGTCAAAGCCGAAGGTGATCATCGGCCGGTCGAGGCCGGAGAGCGCGCGTCGCGTGTTCTCGTCGTCGCCGTTTGCGATGACAAGGCCGGTCTTTTCCGGCACGAGCGAGGCGAACTTGCGGAACGAGCCGCAGATCTCGTCCAGATCCTTGAAAAAGTCCAGATGGTCGGCCTCAATGTTGAGCACGAGGGCGACGGTCGGGAAGAAGTTCAGAAATGAATTGCAGTATTCGCAGCTTTCCATGACGATCGTGTCGCCGTTGCCGACGCGGTGACCGGCGCCGAGCAGCGGAAGCGTTCCGCCGATCATAACAGTCGGGTCGAGGCCGGAGAGCAGGAAGATCTGCGTGATCATGGACGTCGTCGTCGTCTTGCCGTGCGTGCCGGAGACGCAGACGGCATTTTTGTACTCGCGCATGATGATGCCCCAGGCCTGCGCGCGCTCAAAGACTGGGATGCCCGCCGCGCGCGCGGCGGCGATCTCGGGATTGTCGTTGTGGACGGCGGCCGTGCGGATGATGCAGTCCGCGCCCGCGATGTTCTCGGCGCGGTGGCCGATGGCGACGGGGATGCCGCTGCGCACGAGATCTTCCGTTGAAACGGACGAATTCATGTCGGAGCCTGTGATCGTCAGTCCCTTGCCGCGCAGCACGAGGCCGAGCGGCCGCATGGATACGCCGCCGATGCCGATCAGGTGCACATGCTTGCCGGGGACAAGATAGGACTCAATAAGAGCAGTCTCTTCAGAGGACATGAAGATACCTCCAGATGATGATTTCACATGGCGGGCGATTGCGCCTGCGCCGAATTTAGATTATAATACGTTTACGCTGATAAAACAAGTGTAAACTGTGTGCCGCGGTTTATACGGAAGGGAGGCGTCGTCATGGACATTCCGGCTGGCATTGCGGAGATCCTGGCTGCGCTCTCGATTGCCGGACATGAGGCGTATCTCGTCGGCGGCTGCGTGCGCGACGGACTGCTCGGCCGGAGCGTGCATGACTGGGACATCACGACGAGCGCGCGGCCGGACGAAATCTCGTCCATCTTTGAAAAAGCCGTCCCGACCGGAGGAAGGCACGGGACGGTCACGGTGTTTTGCGGCGGCGAGCACGCCGAGGTCACGCCGTTTCGCGCGGAGAGCGGCTACGCCGACCACCGGCGGCCGGATGCGGTGCGGTTTGTCGACACGCTTGCAGAAGATCTCTCCCGCCGCGATTTTACGGTCAACGCCATGGCGATGGACGCACGCGGCCGGCTGACAGACCTCTTCGGCGGCCGGGACGATCTGGAGCGAGGGGTCATCCGCTGCGTCGGAGAGCCGGAGCGGCGGTTTTCAGAGGACGCGCTTCGGCTGCTGCGCGCGCTGCGCTTTTCCGCCGAGCTCGGCTTCGGCATCGAGGCGGGGACGATGGCCGCCGTGCGAAGCTGCGCGCGGTTTGCAGCGCTCGTCTCCGCCGAGCGCGTGCGCGATGAGATGGAAAAGACGCTGCTGTCTCCGCAGCCGGGCGCGCTTGGCGAAATGGCCGCGCTCGGGCTGCTCGCGGCCGTCGGGATCAGCGCGCTGCCGGATGCGGCGCGCGTGAGGGACGTGCCGCCGGAGCGCGCGCTTCGCTGGGCGGCGCTCGCGGCGCTGTGCCCGGAGGCCGACGGAGTGAAGCTCCGCCTGCCGCGGGACATCTGCCGCGCCATGCGCGCAGCTGCCGGGCTGGGGAGCGCGCCGCGCGGGGATGCAGCGCTCAAGGACGCGCTGGCAGAATGCGGGGAGATCCCGGTGCGCGCGCTGTGCTGCCTGAGCCGGACGGGCGGACAGCTTGACCGCGTGCTGGGGAGCGGAACGTGCATCTACCCGCGCGAGCTGGCCGTCACGGGGCGGGACATCCCGCAGCGCGGCGCGGCGGCAGGGCGGTGCCTTTCCGCGCTGCTTGCGCATGTGCATCGCTTTCCGGAGGACAACCGGCGGGAGATCCTGCTGAAAATGGCGGAAGAAATGGAGGACGGCTGATGCCGTCCTCCTGCTTTTTTTACCGGATGAAATTCGTGTGATACGTCCGCTCCGCCTCCGGGGCCAGAATGCCGTTTTCGCGGCCAAGGGCGATGCAGCGCAGCAGCCAGGCCATGTTGCGGCCGAGGTTGCGCATGGTCTGAAGGCCCTCCTCGTCGCGCAGCACGTCCTCGGCGCACGTTCCGTGGACCATATTCCAGTATGTAGAGGAAACGACGGGCATCTGCGCGATGGTGAAATACTTGTTCACCGCGTCGAAGGACGCCGTCGTGCCCGCACGGCGGGCCGAGGCGACGGCCGCGCCCGGCTTGTGGACGAACGCGGACGAGCCGCTGAAAAATGCGCGGTCGAGGAACGAGAGAAGCCGGCCGCTCGGGTGCGCGTAATAGACCGGCGTGCCGAACACGAAGCCGTCCGCCGTGCGCGCCTTTTCCACAAATGCGTTGACGGGGTCGTCGTCAAAGACACATTTTCCGGTCTCGCGGCAGCGGCCGCAGGCGATGCAGTCGCTCACCGGCGCGCTGCCGGTCTGGATGATCTCCGTCTCGACGCCCGCTTCGCCGAGCGTCCGTGCCACCTCGCTGAGCGCCGTGTATGTGCAGCCGTGTGCGTGCGGGCTTCCGTTGACAAGCAGAACTTTCATGTTGGTTCCTCCTCCATATTGCAAGCGGTGTGATAGCCGCTGACGGTCACATAGGCCACAAGCGCGCCAGTCCCGTCCGCGACGTCGACCTGGTAAAGGCACGTCGTGCGTCCGTCGCGGATGCAGCGGGCGCGGGCGGTGAGCGTTTTGCCCTGCGCGGTGGACAAAAACGTGATGTTGGCCGACTGCGAGACGGTGCCCATGACGTCGGCGTTGGCGGCGACGGCAAAGCAGAAGTCCGCCAGCGTAAAGATAAGTCCGCCCATGGGGCGGCCGAGCGAGTTGAGATGCTCCGGCCGGAGACGCACGGTGCATTCGGCCGATTTTTCACCGACGGCCGTGATCTCCACCCCGGCGGCGCTCAGCGCGAAGCGGTCGCCGGAAAAGCGGGTCAGGACTTCTTCAATCGTCATGGCGTTCCCTCCAGAAAGATGCGGAATGCGGTCGGCAGCGCGGCCTGCTCCGGGCTCTGCCAGAGGAAGGGCGCAGCCTCCTGCGCGCACGATATATAATATCCGCGAAGCTTCCACGTGATGTGCGTAAAGATGTGCGTTTTGTCCGCCTGCCGCGTCAGCGCCTGCGGGTGCGCGCCGGATTCCGACGCCAGATCGAGCGCCTGCTGCGCCGTGAGCGTGCCGGGCTCGTTCGGAAGCTCCCAGAGCCCTGCGAGCAGGCCGCTGTCCGGCCGCTTTCTTGTTGCGATGCGGCCGCCGCACGAGAGGATGAGCACGGTGCGCGCTTCCTCGCGCCGCGCGCGTTTCGGCTTTTTGACCGGAAACTTCGAGGCTGTCCCGTGCGCATACGCGCCGCAGAATTCCTGCGCGGGGCAGACGCCGCAGCGCGGCGCGCCGTTCGGCACGCAGACCGTTGCGCCGAGCTCCATAAGCGCCTGCGTGAAGTCGCCGCAGCGGCCGGCGGGGTAGACGGCGCGGAGGGCTTCGGTCACGGCTTTTTTTGTCGCGGGCGCGTCGACAGGATCTGAAATTTCGCCGATGCGCGAGATCACGCGCAGCACGTTCCCGTCCACAGCCGGCTCCGGGAGGTCAAAGCAGATGGACGACACCGCGCCGGCCGTATAGTCCCCAATGCCGGGCAGCGCGCGGATGGATGCAAACTCGCGCGGGAACTGCCCGCCGTAGTCCGCCATCAGGATTTTCGCGCACTTTTGCAGATTGCGCATCCGCGTATAATACCCGAGCCCCTCCCACAGCTTTTGCAGCACGGACTCGTCGGCCGCGGCGAGCGAGGCAATGTCCGGCAGCGCGGCGAGAAAGCGCGTATAATACCCGCGCACGGCCTCGACCCGCGTCTGCTGGAGCATGATCTCGGACAGCCAGACGTGATACGGCTCGCGGTCGGCGCGCCAGGGAAGCTCCCGCGCGTTTTCCTGAAACCACGGCAGGAGTGCGCCGGGCAGCTTGTCGTAAAAATCCTGTTTCATGCATGCCTCCTTGCCGGTCGTGCTACTATTTTAGAAAGCCGCGGCCGGTCTGTCAATGACGGGTGTGAACAGTCTGTGAAAAAACGCCGATTTCCTTTGACAGGACATACAATGACCGTTAAAATAAAAAGAACAGATGATTGCACAAGGAGGATGCGCTATGGGTCACTTCGTAGAGTTTCAGCAGGTGAGCAAGACCTATACGATGGGTGAGGTAAAGATCCGCGCGCTGCATGACGTGTCCTTTACCGTCGAAAAGGGAGAGTTCTGCACCATTGTCGGCCCGTCCGGCGCGGGCAAGACGACGCTGCTCAACATCCTCGGCGGCATGGATCGCCTGACGGAGGGGCGCGTGATCATGGACGGCGAGGAGGTCTCGGCTTATACCAAGCGCCGGCTGACGGCCTACCGGCGCTATGACGTCGGCTTTGTGTTCCAGTTTTACAATCTCATCGGCAGCCTGACGGCCATTGAAAATGTCGAGCTGGCCACGCAGATCTGCCGCGATCCGCTCGACCCGCTGGAAGTGCTCGAGCATGTCGGGCTCAAGGAGCGCGCGCTGAACTTCCCCTCGCAGCTGTCCGGCGGCGAGCAGCAGCGCGTGGCCATCGCGCGCGCGCTTGCGAAAAATCCGAAGCTGCTGCTGTGCGACGAGCCGACGGGCGCGCTCGACTATGTGACGGGCAAGTCCGTGCTCAAATTATTGCAGGACACCTGCCGCCAGACGGGCATGACCGTCATCATCATTACGCACAACAGCGCGCTGACAGCCATGGCCGACCGCATCATCCGCATCGGCTCGGGCACGGTCATAGAGGAAAAACGCAACGAGAACGTGACTCCCGTTGAGAACATCGAGTGGTGAGAGTATGCTGACAAGATCGCTTCTGCGGCAGATCCGGAACAGCCTCGGCCGGTTTCTTGCCATATTTTCCATCATTGCGCTCGGCGTGGGCTTTTTTGCGGGGCTGCGTGTGGCAAAGTCTGCCATGCTCAAAACGGCGGACGAATACCTGACCGAGCTGCATCTTTATGACTTCCGCCTTATCAGCACGCTCGGCCTGACGGACGAGGATGTCGCGGCGCTTGCCAAAACAGAGGGCGTCTCGGGCGCATACGGCTCGGTGAGCGCAGACGTGCTCTGCGCCATGGATACCGGGTCGGATGCGGCGCTGCACGCGCTCACGCTTCTCGACGGCGTGAACGGCGTCGAGCTCGTCGCGGGCCGCCTGCCGGAGAAGGACGACGAGTGCGTTGTGGACGCGCGGCTCATCTCCGACGACAAGATCGGCCAGCAGCTGACGCTCTCGCAGGACAATCCGGACGATACAAGAGAGCTGTTCGCCTATGATTCCTACACGATCGTCGGGACGGTGAATTCATCATATTATGTAAACTTCGAGCGCGGCTCGACGAGCCTCGGCGGCGGCAGAGTGTCCGGCTTCTGCTGCCTGCTGCCGGGCGGGTTTGATTCGGAATACTACACGGAGATGTACCTGACCATCCCGTATGCGGGCGAAATCTACACGGACGAGTATGAGGACGCGATCGACGCGCTGCGGCCGAAGGTCCGCCGCGCGCTCGACGACCGCGCGGCGCTGCGCTATGCCTCCATCCGGGACGAGGCGCAGGCGGAGATCGACAAGGCGCAGAATGAGCTGGACGATAACCGCGCGGAGTACGAGCAGAAGCGGGCCGATGCGCTCGCCGAGCTTGCCGACGCGAAAGCACAGCTGGACGACACCAAGTCGCAGCTTGACGACGCGCAGGCGGCCATCGACGGCGGCCGCGCGGATTTAGATGCCCAGCGGGCCGACCTCACGGCGCAGCTTGACGCCATGGCGGAAAAGCTGGCGGCCAGCAAGACGCAGCTGGACGATGCAGCCGAGCAGCTGAGCTCGGTGCAGGAGATGTATCACGCCGCCCTTGCCGTCATGCAGGGCGTGAACGCCGCGCTCGGGACGGCGTACGCAGAGCCGAGCGTGCTCATGAACGACGTCCTCGCGGGGACGGAGCCGGTCTGTTCGGCTGTCAACGCCGCGATGACGGACGGCATCACGGCGCAGCAGTTCGCGGCCGCCTACAAGACGGCTGAGAGCGCCATCGGCGAGCCGCTGACGGCCGAGGCCATCGCGACGATGCAGTCCGATTACGACGACGGCAGGGCGCAGTATGATGCGGGGCAGGCACAGCTTACCGCGGCGCGCGCGGAGGCGCAAAGCCAGTTTGACGCCGCCGAGCAGCAGCTCGATGCGTCCGAGCAGGAGCTTGCCGACGGCTGGGCGCAGTACACAGACGGGCTCGGCGAATACGAGTCGGCGTATGCCGACGCGCAGAACGAATTTGCAGACGCCGAGCAGAAGCTTGCCGACGGGCAGAATGAGATCGACGAGAACGCGGCCAAGCTGGATGACCTCGAGGCGCCTGTGACATACGTCCTTGACCGCTCGGCGAACATCGGCTATGCGTGCCTTGAAAACGACGCGGGCATCGTTGAGGGCGTCTCGCGCGTGTTCCCGCTGTTTTTCTTCCTGGTCGCGGCGCTCGTGTGCGTGACGACGATGACGCGCATGGTCGATGAGCAGCGCACGCAGAACGGCGTGCTCAAGGCGCTTGGCTATGGGAACGCGGCCATCAGCGGGCAGTATCTTGTCTACGCGGGCAGCGCGTCGGCCATCGGCTGCATCGTGGGCTTCCTGATCGGCTCGCGGTTTATGCCGATGATGCTGTGGGAGGTGTACATGATCATGTACGCCATCGATCGGCCGGTTGCTTTTGTACTCGACTGGAAGCTGTTCACGCTCTGCTCGGTCATGTATCTCGCCTGTGCCCTCGGCGCGACATATTTTGTCTGCCGGCGCGATCTCCGCTCGCCTGCGGCCGAGCTGATCCGCCCAAAGTCGCCGAAGGCGGGAAAGCGCATCCTGATCGAGCGCGTGAAGTTCCTCTGGAAGCGTGTGCCGTTTCTGCACAAGGTGTCCGTCCGCAACATCCTGCGCTACAAAAAGCGCATGGTCATGATGATCCTCGGCATCGGCGGCTGCACGGCGCTGCTGCTCACGGGCTTCGGCATCCGGGACTCCATTGCAAACATCGTCGATTTTCAGTATGACGAGATCGAGCTTTACGACTGCGCCGTGACATTCCAGCACGCGCCGACGGACGCCGGGCGCGCAGCGCTGGCGCGCTCGTGCGGCAGCGACGCCTCCGAGATTCGCTATGTCCACGAGGGCAGCATGGATCTATCCGCCGGCGGGCAGACGCAGACGGTGAACCTCATTGCTGCGGATGCGCCGCTCGACGGCTTCTGGAATCTGCACGCGGGCGACAAGATTGTCGCGTGGCCGGAGGCGGGGCATGCCGTCATCAACAACCGGCTCGCGCGGACGTGCGGCATCGCCGTCGGCGATGAGATCACGCTGCACGACTCGGAATACAACGCGCTGAACGTTACGGTCAGCGGCATCTTCGACAACTATATTTATGACTATGTCATCGTTCCGACCGAAACATACACGGCGCAGCTCGGCGCGCCGGAGCAGCGCACGGCCTACGTGCTGGCCGCGGACGGCGCGGACGTCCATGCGCTTTCGGCCAAAATACTCAGCACGGACAATGTCGCGTCGGTGTCAGTGAATGCGGATATGCGTGTGCGCGTGGGCAATATGTTCCAGAGTCTGGACTATATCGTGCTCATCGTGCTTGTGTGCGCCGGCGCGCTGGCGTTCATCGTGCTCTACAATCTGACGAACATCTCCATCACCGAGCGGCAGCGCGAGATCGCGACGCTCAAGGTCCTCGGCTTCTACCCGAACGAATCGGCCGCTTACGTCTTCCGCGAGAATCTTGTCCTGACGGGCATCAGCGCGCTGTGCGGCCTGCCGATGGGGATGCTGCTGCACCGGTACGTTATGGCGCAGATCAAGATCAATGCCGTGAATTTTGAGTGCCGCATCGCGCCGGTGAGCTTCGTGCTTGCCGTCGCGCTGACATTCGTGTTTGCGATCGTCGTTGCGTTTTTCCTGTTCTTCAAGCTCGACCGCATCAACATGGCCGAGTCGCTCAAGTCCATCGAGTAAATACAAAACAGCCGGCGCGCCGCGTTCATAAACCGCGGCGCGCCGGCTGTTTTTGCTGCTTGATCAGCCCTCGAGCAGGGCGATGCCTTTTTCAATGCGGCGGAGCGTCTCGTCCTTGCCAAGAATGGCGGCGATCTCCGTCGCGCCGCCCGGCGTGGACTGCTTGCCGGACACGGCCACACGGACCGGCCAGAGCACGACGCCGTTTTTGACGCCGAGCTTTTCGACGAGGCCGATGAGCGCGCCGTGGATGGACTCGCTCGTCCACGGCTCGAGCGCGGCGAGCACGGGCAGCGCCTCGCGCAGCGTCGTGAGGGAGTTTTCTGCCGTCGTCTTCATCTTCTTGTGGACGTACATGGCCGGGTCATACTCCGGCAGGGCGTCAAAGAAATCCACGCGCTCGGGAATGTCGGTCAGAATCTCGCAGCGCGGCTGCACGAGCGCGGCGACGGCGTGCAGGTCGATGCTCGGGTTCGAGATGGCCTTTTTCAGCTGCGGCTCGGCGACGGCGTAGAACTTCTCCGGAGCCATGGCCTTGAGATACTCCGTGTTCATCCAGCGCAGCTTGGCAATGTCGAACACGGCGGGGGATTTGGAGATGCCGTGGATGTCAAAGACACGGACAAGCTCGGAAAGCGAGAAAATCTCCTGCTCGCCGCCCGGCGCCCAGCCGCACAGGGCGACATAGTTGAGCACGGCCTCGGGCAGGTAGCCTTCTGCGATGAGATCCTCAAACGACGGGTCGCCGTGGCGCTTGGACATCTTGTGCTGCGCGTCGCGCATGACGGGGGAGCAGTGGACATACGTCGGGATCTCCCAGCCGAAGGCCTCGTAGAGCAGGTTGTACTTTGGCGCGCTGGACAGATACTCCGACCCGCGCACGACGTGCGTGATGCCCATGAGATGGTCGTCGATGACGTTGGCAAAGTTATAAGTCGGCAGGCCGTCGGACTTGATGAGCACGTTCTCGTCAAGCTCCGCGTTCGGGACGGTGATGTCGCCGAAGATGGCGTCGGAGAACGTCGTTGTGCCCGCAGCCGGGATCGTCTGGCGGATGACGAATTCCTCGCCCGCGGCGATCTTCGCGGCGATCTCGTCGCTGCTGAGCTTCGGGCAGGCGCACTTGTGCTTTTTGATCGTATTGCCGCCGACCGTCTCCGTGATCTCGCCCTCGCCCGGGCGGCAGAAGCAGCGGTATGCGCCGCCTTTTTCAATGAGCAGATCGGCGTATTTGCCATAGATGCCGCGGCGCTCGGTCTGGATGTACGGCCCGACGGGGCCGCCGACGTCTGGGCCCTCGTCCCAGGTAAGGCCGCAGGTTTTCAGCGTGCGGTAGATGATCTCCGTCGCGCCCTCGATGAAGCGCTCCTGATCGGTGTCCTCGATGCGCAGCAGGAATTTTCCGCCGCGGCTTCTGGCGATGAGCCAGGTGTAGAGCGCCGTGCGCAGGTTGCCGATGTGCATATAGCCCGTCGGGCTCGGCGCAAAGCGCGTGCGGACCTCGCCGTGCGGGATGCGCTGTTCCATTTCCTCAAAGTAGTCCATTCCATGGCCTCCGAAAGTTGAATTTCCTTTACTATATATTTTATTGGGCGCATCTGTCAAGTTTTATTGCCAAGGGGCAAAGATTATGATAAAATAATCGAGATTGAATTTTTGAAGGAAGGTCTTGCTGTTATGGAAGAAAAAACACAGGAAGCCAAAAAAGTCATGCTCTCGGGCATTCAGCCCTCCGGCGATCTGCACCTTGGAAACTACCTCGGCGCGATCAAAAACTGGGTCGACCGCACCGATGAATTCGATAACTACTACTTTATGGCCGATATGCACACCATCACCGTGCGCCAGAACCCGGCCGATCTGCGCCGCCGCACGCTCGAACAGCTCGCGCAGTACATCGCCTGCGGGCTAGACCCGGAGAAGAACACGCTGTTCATCCAGTCGCACGTTCACGAGCACGCGGAGCTCGGCTGGGTGCTGAACTGCTACACCATGTTCGGCGAGCTGTCCCGCATGACGCAGTTCAAGGACAAGTCCGCCAAGCATCAGGACAACATCAACGGAGGGCTTTTTACCTACCCCTCGCTCATGGCGGCCGACATCCTGCTCTATCAGCCGGACTTCGTTCCCGTCGGCGAGGATCAGAAGCAGCACGTTGAGCTCTGCCGCAACATCGTCCAGCGCTTCAATGGGCTCTACGGCGACGTGTTCAAAATGCCCGAGCCCTACATCCCGAAGGCCGGCGCGCGCGTCATGGGCCTGACGGATCCGACGGGCAAGATGTCCAAGTCCATCCCGGACGGCTGCGTGTTCCTCATGGAGCAGCCGGACTCCATCCGCCGCAAGTTCAAGCGCGCCATCACCGACTCGGACACCGAGCGCTGCGTGCGCTGCGACCCGGAAAACAAGCCCGGCGTGTCGAACCTTATGAGCATCTACTCCGCCGTTACCGGCAAAAGCTATGAGGACATCGAACGCGAGTTTGACGGCCGCGGCTACGGCGACTTCAAGAGCGCCGTCGGCGACGCCGTTGTGGACATGCTCGCGCCCATCCGCGAGGAGGCCGCGCGCATTCTCGCCGACAAGGCATATCTGCAGTCCGTCTATCAGGCGGGCGCGGAAAAAGCCTCGCGCGTCGCGGCGAAGACGCTGCGCAAGGTCTATAAGAAGGTGGGCTTTGTCCCGGCCCGGTAAGGGAGTGTGAACCATGCCTGAGATCCAGACGATCAGCAGCGGCGCCGTCATCACGATATTGCTCGCGCTCATCGCGGCGGCCGTCGTGTCGTTTCTCGCCACGCCGCTCGTCAAGCAGCTCGCGTGCAAGGTCGGCGCCATCGACGTCCCGCGCGACAACCGCCGAATGCATAAGGTACCCATCCCGCGCCTTGGCGGGCTGGCCATTTTCATCGCGTTTATCTTCAGCGTTCTGCTCTTTGCGGACATTGACCGGCAGATGCAGGGCATCCTGCTCGGCGCGGTCATCATCGTCGTGCTCGGCGTGCTCGACGACATCATGACGCTCCACGCGCTGCCGAAGTTCTTCGTGCAGATCGCCGCCGCGGGCATCGCGGTGTACTACGGCTGCCGCATCGAGTTCATCTCAAACCCGAACCTGTTCAGCTCGACGCTCTATGTCAGCCTGAAGTGGCTCAGCGTTCCCGTCACGATCATCTGGATCGTGGCCATCACGAACGCCGTGAACTTCATTGACGGGCTCGACGGCCTCGCCGTCGGCGTCTCGGCCATTTCGACGGCCTCGCTGCTCGTCATTGCGCTCATGGTGTCTGAGAGCAACATCGCCATCATTCTGGCCGCGCTGCTCGGCGCGTGCCTCGGCTTTATCCCATACAACTTCAACCCGGCCAAGATCTTCATGGGCGACACCGGCTCGACGTTTCTGGGCTATATTCTGGCGTGCCTGTCCATTCAGGGCCTGTTCAAAATGTACGCCATCATCTCGTTCGCCGTGCCGTTTCTCATCCTCGGCGTGCCGATTTTCGACATCTGCTTCGCGTTTTTGCGCCGCATTGCCAAGGGGCAGAACCCCATGGTCGCCGACCGCGGGCATGTCCATCACCGGCTCATTGACATGGGCTTTTCGCAGAAGCAGTCCGTGGCCATCACCTATCTCATCACGGCCATTTTAGGCCTTGCGGCTGTCGTGCTGACAAGCTCTGGCGAGGTGCGGGCCATGATCCTGATCGCCGCGGTGTTCATCGTCGGCGGCATCGGCATGAAAATGATCACCGACCACGCCGCGGAGCAGCAGACGCCGAAGAACGACGAAAAATCAGAGGAAACGCCGCCCGCGAAGCCGGAAGAACCTGAAAAAGAGGACGAAACCAATGAACAAAGTTAAAGTCATGAGCGTGTTCGGCACGCGGCCGGAGGCCATCAAGATGGCGCCGCTCGTGCTCGAGCTGAAAAAGCGCGAAGGCATCGAGTCCATCTGCTGCGTCACGGGGCAGCACCGCGAGATGCTCGACTCCGTCATGGGGATTTTTGACCTGAAGGCCGACTATGACCTCAACATCATGGAGCCGCGCCAGACGCTGACGACCATCACGACCAAGACGCTCACCGGCATGGAGCATGTCATTTCCGAGGCAAAGCCGGATCTTGTGCTGGTCCACGGCGACACGTCGACGACATTTGCCGGCGCGCTGAGCGCGTTCTACCATCAGATCCCCGTCGGCCACGTCGAGGCCGGCCTGCGGACGTATGACCGCTACTCGCCGTTCCCCGAGGAGCTCAACCGCACGCTCGTCGGCGACCTTGCGACGCTTCATTTTTCGCCGACGCGCGCCAATGCGGAGAACCTGCGCCGCGAGGCCGTCATGGGCGACATTTTCATCACGGGCAACACGGTCGTTGACGCCATGCGCTACACCGTGCGGCCGGACTTCCGCTTCTCCTCACCGGAGCTGGAAAAGGTCGATTGGAGCAAGCGCGTCATCGTCATGACGTGCCACCGCCGCGAAAATTACGGCCAGCCCATGCACGACATCATGGAGGCCGTCAAGGCCGTCATGCTCGCGCATCCGGACATCGAGCTGGTCTACCCGGTGCACCTGAGCCCCGTCGTGCGCGAATGCGCGTTCGGGATCTTGGGCGGCGTGCCGGGCGTGCACCTCATCGACCCGCTGAACGTCGAGGAGATGCACAATCTGATGAGCCGCTGCTATTTCGTCATGACGGACTCCGGCGGCTTGCAGGAGGAGGCGCCGTCGCTCGGCAAGCCCGTGCTTGTCCTCCGGAAGGAGACCGAGCGCCCCGAGGCCGTCGCGGCCGGGACGGTGCGCCTTGCCGGCGTGGACAAGGAAAACATCATTGCCATGGCCGAGCAGCTTCTCACGGACGAGGAGCTCTACCGCTCCATGGCGCACGCCGTCAACCCGTATGGAGACGGCAGCGCCTGCGTGCGCATCGCCGACGCCATCGAGTGGCACTTCGGCCAGCGCGCCGGACGCCCGGCGGATTTTGCCGCAAACCAATAAAGAAGGAGGGTGGACACCATGGCAAACCGACCCGGCGGCCTGAGCACGCTGGCGCTTGCACTGGCGTCCGCCCTCTTGCTTGTCGGACTGATCCTCGGCGCGTTTTTGCTGCTGTCCGGCTCGTCTGACCGTCCGGTCATCACGCTTCCGGACGAGTCGCTGCCCACCGTGCCGCCGGAGGGCGGTGAGGTCGAGCCGGGCATGTTTTTGCAGGTTGATGCGGGCAATGTGGCCGACGTTGTGGCAACGCTCGCACGGCCTGCGTCGTATCACCAGACGCTGAAGCTGCTGACCGCGTGGACAGATGAGAGCGCTGCGCGAACGGCGGAGCTCTGGGTGAGCGGCGGCGTGACGCGCGCCGACATTACAGACGATGCCGGCACAAAGAGCATCCTGACGGATGGGCAGACGGCCTACGTCTGGTATGCGGGCGAGGAGACGGCAGCGCAATTCTCGCTCGGAGAGAGCCTGACGGCCGACAGCCTGACCGGCATTCCAACGTATGAGGCGATCCTGACGGCGGATGCGGACGCGATCGTGCAGGCGGGCTTTGTCCGGCTCGATGAAAAGGGCGGCCGAAGCTGCATTTTTGCCCAGCTCGAAGCGGACGGCTATGTCGACCGGTACTGGATCGACGTGTCGACCGGCCTTCTCTGCCGCGCGACGACGAGCCGAAGCCAGACGCTCATCTATCAGCTGCGCGAGCAGCAGTGCGAGACGCTTCTGGCGACGGACGAGGCGTTTGCGGCGGCGTTTTGCTTGCCGGACGGCACGAGCCCGTTTTCTTCAGAGCAGTAAAAACGCCAGCGCGGCCAGCACGGCGACCGTGTCGCTCTCGCCGCCGTCGAGCAGCAGAAGCAGCACGATGGCGGCCAAAAGCAGATCGTCTCCCGCTATTTTTTGCGGCCTGCCGGGCGGCGGGCCGCTTTTTTGCGGGGGCGGCGCGGGGACGGGCTCCGGCTTTGGGTCAGGGCGCAGCTCCGGTTCCGGCACCGGCGGAGGCGGGGGAGCCGGCGCGGGGCGCTCCGGCTCCGGCTCCAGCTGCCGGCGGTACAGACCGTCCGGCCCGCGGATGTAGCGTGTGTACATGACTTAACCACCTCCGCTTGGATGTTCCAGCCCACGCAGCGCTGCACCTGCGATGTGCGCAAGGCGCGCCACGCGCGCGGCGCGCTCCAGCTTCTCCCGCCGCTCCGGCCGGACATAGGGGCGCAGCGCGCGGAACAGCTCGTTTTCCCGCCCGCTGTCCGCTCCGGCCGACGCGACGGCGGAGAGCAGCGTGCGCAGCATCGGATCGTCCGGCGGCGCGTCCGGCGCGGGCGCCGCCGCTTCCCGGGACGGTGCGGCGCCGCCCTCCGGCGGCGTGCCGAGGCCGAGCGCGCGCGCCATGTTCATGACCTGCTCCATGGCCGCGGGGTCGGACAAAAACGCGCCGAGCTTCTCCTCCAGAGCGTCCATGGACATTCCTCCTAGCTCTGATTGATCCGCGCGATGAGTTCGCGCGCCTCCGGTGAGTTCATGATCGGCGACAAAATCGCCTCGGCCGCGGCATGGTCGCCGCGGCGTATCGCGTCGCCTGCCTGCCGGAGCGCGGCGCCGCCATCTTTCATAAGAAGCGACAGGAGCTTCCGCCCGTCCGCTGTTCCGAGGACCTTCTGAATGCTCTCCTGTGTGAACGAAAAACCGCCATATTCCATCCGGCTGACCTCCCGATTGCAGATAGTGCAGTCTATGCAGGCCGGGCCAGAAAGGTGATCGTATGAAGCTGCTTGTTTTTTCCGATTCGCACGGCTCCATAGAGGCCATGCGGCGCATCGCGCTGCGCGAAGCGCCCGATCGCATCGTCCACCTCGGCGACTATGCCGCCGACGCGCTCGCACTTGCGCGCGAGCTGCCGGGCATTCCCATCTCGTTCGTACCCGGCAACTGCGATGGGCCGACGCGCTTTGCTCATACGCTGGTAGAAACGTATGAGGGCGTGACGCTGTTTATGACGCACGGCCATCGCTATGGCGTCAAGCGCGACCTGCTGCACCTCAGCCTTGCCGCGCGCGAGGCGGGCGCGGCGCTTGCATTGTTCGGGCACACACATGTGCCGCTTCTGGAGCGGGAGGGAGCGCTTGTGCTGCTCAACCCCGGCGTGTGTCAGGATCGCGGCGCGGCGCCGTATGCTGCGGTTGAGCTGACCGGCGGCCGCATTTTGCGCTGCGAGCTGCGCGCCGACGGCGTTACACGATGAGCACCATCGCCAGCGTGCTGACGATCATGCACACGCCGATGGCGCATGTGACGGCCATTTCAAGCGCGGCAAGCGCGCGGCGCTGACGCAAGCGCTTTTCGCTGCGGCGCTCATACGGCGTCAGGTCGAGCGCGGGGTGGGGAAGATAGGCGGACAGCTCAATGACGTTGTTCATAGTCGGGACCTCCTTGCTTTGTGCCTCCATTCTATGAAAAACCATGTCCGATAATCCGGACAGTTTACAACAAAAACCCTGCATGGCGCGCGCCATGCAGGGTTTTTACATTATTTACAAGAATCTCATAGAGTTTTGCCGCCGCAGCGGCGGAAAGATTTAAAATCATTTTTTCCGGGGGCGTGTACCTCGGAAAAAATACTTTACGCCCTGCAAGTGTGGAATTTGTGAGCCCATGGCACACAAATTATGCGCGCAGCAGGGTGCGGTCCCCTTCAAACGGGAGCCCAGCGGAGCGGGTCCCGTTTGATTTAGGTCTCAAAGGTTTCTGCGACATGGACAAGCAAATCGGGTATGGCCAGATGCTGCGGGCAGATGCGGGCGCACTGGCCGCAGCGGACGCATTCAGACGCACGTGCGCGGCCGTGCGTGCTCACGGAGTAGTAGTAATTGCTGCTCCAGTCGTGGTATTTTTTGAACGCGTTCAGGCACGAGAAAAGGTCCGGGATGGCAATGCCCTTCGGGCAGCCGGGGACGCAGTAGCGGCAGCCGGTGCAGCCGATGGCGTCCTGCGCGTGCAGGATCTCGCGCACACGCGCGATCGCGGCGCGCTCGGCGCCAGATAGCGGCTGCGGCGCGGTCATCGTGGCGAGGTTGTCAGCCATCTGCCCGTCCGTACTCATGCCGCTGAGGATCATTTCTACGCCGTCAAAGCCTGCGCAGTAGCGCAGCGCGTAGCTTGCGGGGCTCCCGCCGCCGAGCCCTGACAGCACGGCCGCGGCCTCGTCCGGCAGGTCGGCCAGCGCGCCGCCCTTGACCGGCTCCATGACGAGCACGGGCTTGCCGAATTCGCGACAGACGTCGTACACCGCGCCGGACTCAACGCTCGGGTTGCCAAAGTCGAGGTAATTGAGCTGGATCTGCACGACCTCGACCTCCGGGTGCTCGGTCAGGATGCGGCGCAGAACGTCGGGCTTGTCGTGAAAGGAGATGCCGATATGGCGGATCTTCCCGGCGGCCTTGAGCTCTGCGGCGATCTCGTAGGCGCGGAATTTCTGGAATTTCGCGTAGACCTCCGCCGTCTGCGAGTGCATGAGATAGCAGTCGAAATAGTCGACGCCGCAGGCGGCAAGCTGCGCCTGAAAGACGCTCAGAATGTCCGCCTCAGAATGAAAGCAGCTGCCGGAGAGCTTGTCCGTCAGGAAAAAGCTGTCCCTCGGATGGCGGCGGACGAGCGCTTCGCGGATGGCCGTCTCGCTTTTTCCGGCAAGATAGACGTGCGCCGTATCAAAATAGCGGAAGCCCGCGTCCAGATATGCGTCGACCATGCGGGAAAACTCGGCAAGGTCGACCTCGCCCTCCGGGCCGCCGATCATCGGAAGGCGCATACAGCCGAAGCCAAGCTGTGCGGTCATTTCGGCGCCTCCCAGCTTGCGTCGCCCCACGCGCGGGCGAGGGCGACGGCCTTTTTCCAGCGCGCGTAGAGCGCGTCGCGCGAACCTTCTTCCATTTCGGGCGTAAAGACGCGCTCTGCCTTGCGGATGCGGTCGAGCTCCTCTTCGCCGCTCCACACGCCGGCCGCGAGTCCTGCGAGGTACGCCGCGCCGAGCGCCGTCGTCTCGACGTTTTCTGGGCGGTTGACGGGGATGCCGAGCTGATCGGACTGGAACTGCATCATAAAGTCGCTCACGCACGCGCCGCCGTCGACGCGAAGCTCGGAAATGGGGACGCCGGTGTCGAGATTCATCGTGCGCACGAGGTCTGTGACCTCATAGGCGATGGATTCAAGCACGGCGCGGCAGAGCGCGCCCTTGCCCGCGCCGCGTGTCAGGCCGAAGAAGCTGCCGCGCGCGCCTGTGTCCCAGTACGGCGCGCCGAGGCCGGTAAACGCCGGGACAAAATAGACGCCCTGATTGTCCGGAACGGACTCGGCGAGAATGTCGCATTCATGCGCCGTGCCGATGATGCCGGCGCTGTCGCGCAGCCACTGGATGGCGGAGCCCGCGTTGAACGCGCTGCCCTCGAGAACATACGTCGTCTTGCCGCCGACAGACCAGCCGACGGTCGACAGCAGCCCGTTTGTCGAGCGGACGCGCTTTTCGCCGATGTTCATCAGCGTGAAGCAGCCGGTGCCATATGTGTTTTTCACCATGCCGGGGGTAAAGCACGCCTGGCCGAACAGCGCGGCCTGCTGGTCGCCCGCCGCTCCGCAGATCGGGATGCCGGCAAGCGGCGCAAGCCCGCCGAGACCGGGCGCAACCGTGCCGTAGACCTCGCTGTTGCCGACTGGCTGCGGCAGCATGCACATCGGAATGTCCAGCGCACGGCAGATGTCCTCGTCCCACGTCAGATGCGTGATATCAAAGAGCATCGTGCGCGAGGCGTTGGAGTAGTCCGTGACGTGCGCCCTCCCGCCGGTGAGCGTCCAAATGAGCCAGGATTCGACCGTGCCGAACAGGATCTCGCCCCGGCGCGCGCGGGCGCGGAGGGCGGGGTCACGATCGAGCAGCCACTTGATCTTCGTGCCGGAAAAATACGGGTCGATGATGAGACCTGTCGTGTCGTGGATGTAATCGCGCATCCCGTCGCGCTCTAGTTTTTCGCAGATGTCCGCCGTGCGGCGGCACTGCCAGACGATGGCGTTGCACACGGGCTTACCCGTCGCGCGATCCCACAGGATCGTCGTCTCGCGCTGGTTCGTGATGCCGATGCAGGCAATATCGGTCGGCGACAGGCCGCTTTTTTCAAACGCCTCGGCCGCGGCGAGCAGCTGCGTGGAGAGGATCTCCTCAGGGTCGTGCTCGACCCAGCCGGGCTGGGGATAGATCTGCTCGAGCGGATACTGCCCCTTTGTGACGATGGAGCCGCCGCGGTCAAAGATGATGGCGCGTGAGCTTGTCGTGCCCTGATCGAGTGCAAGGACATAGCCGTCCATTGAATCACTTCCTTCAAAATCTCTCTTTATAGTTTGATGCAAATGCGCTATAATGTCAACAACAAAGTAAAGGGGGCGCGAGCCATGACAGATTTCTATCTCGATTCCAACGGCAAGGGACGCATCCACTGCCGCCTGTGGCAGCTGGAGGGACAGCCGCGCGCGATCGTGCAGATCGTCCATGGCATTGCCGAGCACATCGGCCGCTATGACGAGTTTGCCCGGTTTTTGACAGAGCATGGCTTCCTTGTCGCGGCGGAGGACCATATGGGCCACGGCGGGTCTGTGTCGGACGACACGGTGCAGGGGTATTTCCACGGCGGCTGGGATGCGGCGGTCGCAGACGTCTGCGCGCTCACAAAGCGCGTCCGGGCGGAGTATCCGGACGTTCCGTACTTCATCCTGGGGCACAGCATGGGCTCGTTCCTGACGCGCACCTACCTGTTCCGCTACCCGGACGCGGGCCTTCGCGGCGCGCTCATCTCCGGCACGGGCTGGCAGAATCCGCTCATGCTCTCCGTCGGCCTTGCCATCTGCCGCCGCGAGGCGAAGAAGCTCGGCGAGGAAAACAGCAGCCCGCTCATCCAGAAGCTCATCTTCGGCACATACAACAAGCAGTTCCCGGACGCGCGGACGGAAAATGACTGGATCTGCTCCGTTCCCGAGGTCGTCGACGCCTACGAGGCCGACCCCATGTGCGGCTTCAAGCCATCCATCGGTCTGGCGCGCGAGATGCTGCTCGGCATCCGCATGATCCAGCAGAAGGAAA
This sequence comes from uncultured Oscillospiraceae bacterium, assembly GCA_934589675.1. Lineage (GTDB taxonomy): Bacteria > Bacillota > Clostridia > Oscillospirales > Oscillospiraceae > CAKTOF01. Next base: position 76,674 of record CAKTOF010000005.1, on the reverse strand, counting down.
ATCTCGCGAAGATGCCGAAGGAGCTGCCCGTCCTGTTCTTCGCCGGGGCGCACGACCCGGTCGGCGCGAGCGGCAAGGGCGTGCTCCGCTCGGAAGCGGAGTTCAAAAAGGCCGGGATGCGGGACGTTTCCTGCCGCATCTATCCGGACGGGCGGCATGAGATGCTCAATGAGTCAAACAAGCTCGAGGTATTTGACGACGTGCTGCGCTGGATGGAGAGCAAACTCTAAAAGTCCGGTTTATTGGACTGCACATCTGCTATTCTAAAGACACATTCAGGAAAGCAGGTGGCGCAGATGCAGGTGGAGCTTTGTTATGTCGGCGGTCATGTTGAGGCGTTCGACCTGGCCGGGCGGTTTTTGTTCTCGGCCGATTCGATGCCGGAGGCCTATGCAATGCTGGAGGAAGCATGAGAAATTTCAAGGCCGTGCTCTGCTATGACGGCGCGCGCTACCGCGGCTGGCAGAAGCAGGGGAACACGGCGAACACGATCCAGGAGCGCGTCGAGCAGACGCTCTGCCGCATTCTCGGGCAGGAGGTCGAGGCCGCAGGCAGCGGCCGGACGGACGCCGGAACGCACGCGCTGGGGCAGGTGATCTCGTTTCGCGCCGAGACGGAGATCGCGGCGGACGAGCTGCTGCGCCGGCTTCGCGCCGCGCTCCCGCGGGACATCGGCGCCGTGTCGCTCGAAGATGCGCCGCCGCGCTTTCACGCGCGCCTGAGCGCGACGGGGAAGCGCTACCGCTACCGCATCTGGAATGCGGACGCGCCGTGCGTATTTGAGCGCAACTATGTCTGGATCGTGCCGGAGCCGCTCGACATCGACGCCATGCGCACGGCGGCGGATGCGCTGACCGGCACGCACGACTATGCGGCGTTCTGCACGCAGCACAGCAAGAAAAAGTCGACGGTGCGGACGGTGACCGGCATTGCGCTCACGCGCGAGGGGAGCGAGCTGCGGCTCGATTTCACGGGCGACGGGTTTCTTTACAACATGGTGCGCATCCTGACCGGGACGATCGCCCAGGTCGGCCGCGGTGAGTTCGCGCCGGAGGATGCGGCGCGCCTGCTTTCCTCGCTTGACCGCACACAGGCCGGGCCGACGGCTCCGGCGCAGGGGCTGTGCCTGATGGAGGTATTCTATTGAACATTCAGATCTTCGGTAAAAGCAAGTCGTTCGACACGAAAAAGGCCGAGCGCTGGTTCAAGGAGCGCGGCATCAGGTTCCAGTCCATCGACCTTGTAAAATACGGCATGAGCGGCGGCGAGTTCGACAGCGTCCTGCGCGCCGTCGGCGGCGTGGAGGCGCTCATTGATTACGACTCAAAGTCGCCGGATATTGACCTGCTGCGCTACTTAGCCGACGACGCGGCCAAGGAGGACAAGCTCTTCGACGACCCGCGCCTTATGCGCGCGCCCATTGTGCGAAACGGAAAGCAGGCGACCGTGGGCTACTGCCCGGACGTCTGGGAGACGTGGAAGTGATAAGGCGAAGCCTTCTGATCGATGAGTTAAAAAAGCGCTCTGCACGGCTGTGCAGAGCGCTTTTTTCATATTTGAATCAGCGACGGATGTACCGCGCGAGCGTCCCGATGACGGCCTGCGGGTCGAGCGGCTTTGTGAGATGCTCGTTCATGCCGGCGTCGTAGCTTTTTTGGATGTCGTCTGAAAAGGCGTTGGCCGTCATGGCAAAGATGGGGATCGTTTTTGCGTCCGGTCGATCCATGGCGCGGATGGCACGCGCTGCGTCGCGGCCGTTCATAATGGGCATCATGATGTCCATGAGCACCGCGTCGATCTCGCCCGGCGCGGATGCGCGGAAGCGGTCGACGGCCTCCTGACCGTTGTGGGCGCAGATCACGCAGACGTGGTGGCGCTCAAGGAAAAACTGCGTGATCTCCGCGTTGAGCGCGTTGTCCTCGACCATCAGGACGCGCGTGCCGCTCAGGTCAATGAGTTCGGCAGACGCATCGGCGGCGGGCGCGGGTTCGCTGCGGTCAATGCGAAGCGGCAGCGTCACGCAGAATGCAGTCCCGGTGCCCTCGGTGCTCTCAAAGCCGATGCTTCCGCCCATTTGCTCGACGAGACCCTTGACGATGGACAGCCCAAGACCGGAGCCGTCGTAGTGCGTGCGCGCCTCGTCTCTGCCCTCCTGCGAAAACGGCTCAAACGCGCGGGCTTGAAACTCCGGGCTCATGCCGATGCCGGTGTCCTTGCAATGAAATTCAAACACGGCCGTGTCACCGCCTCCGGGAAGCTCCCGCGTCCAGACGGTGACGCTTCCGCCGGCGCGGTTATACTTGACGGCGTTGCTTGCAAGGTTGAGCAGCACCTGCTTCAGGTGGACGGGGCTGCCGATGAGGCGCGGGTGATCGATGCGGTTTCTGCTCTCGTCGATGATGTAGGAAAGTCCGTGCTCGACGGCCTGCATCTCGCCGACGGTGTTCACCTCATGCAGCAGCTGCGGCAGATCGAACGGCCGCTCCTCGAGCACGACGGCGCCGGACTCGAGCTTGTTCATATCCAGCACGGAGCTGACGAGCGAGAGCAGGTAGCCCGACGCTTCCCAGATCTTCTCGCGGCACTCGCGCTGCTTTTCGCGGTTGTCCTCGCAGAGGTTTGCAATTTCGATCATGCCGCGGATGCCGTTGATGGGCGTGCGGATGTCGTGGCTCATGCGCCGAAGAAAATCTGTTTTCGACAGGCTCGCGCGCTGCGCTTGCTCTGCCATAAGGGCCAGACGCTTTTCGTATTCGCGCTCCTGCACCTTCTGGTCGTTGATGATCTGGATCGTGTACAGCACGCGCGTGGCGCGGCCGCAGCCGTCGCGCTTTTGCACGATCAGACGGCCGACGTGCCAGTTGCCGGAGACGGTGCGGTACTCCTGCGAGAGCTCGTCGCGATGGCAAAGCCGGTCGGCGAGCGTGGAAATATCTAAAAAAGCAAGCATCTGCGCGCGGTATTCCGCGGCGACGGTCTGCTCACATACCGCCGGGAAGCGCTCGGCGGCAACGCCGGATGCCTCTGAGAAGCGGTGCAGCGCGCCGTCGGTGGTGATCTGGGTATAAAGCCCCTTCTCCAGATCGATGAGATAGATGCGCCACAATGTCCGGCTGATGGCGGAGATGACCTCCATCCCGAGCAAGATCTCGGCTGACGCCCGATAGAGCGCGTCCTTGTCGCACACGCTGGCAAGCCACATCGGCCGGCCGGAGCCGGGCAGGTCGCGCTTGAGAAGGTGGACCCAAAGCGCGTTGCCGCCTTTTGCGCGCAGGTGCAGCGAGCACACGCCGGAAAGGCTGCGCAGGTGCGCCTCGTCATAGTCTTCCTCGCAGACGAGCCCGGCCATGCAGCTCCCGGTCGCGGCCTGCAATTCGGCGGCGTCTGAATAGCCGAGCATCTGCACGGTCAGCTCGCTGACGATGCACAGCGGCAGCCCCGGCTCAAAATATCCGCCAAGGATGCCGACACCGTGATTTTCGCGCAGGAGGGCGCGGATCTGCGTATCCAGCTCCTGCGTCGGGATGCCGAGCCTCTCCTCGCGGTACAGGCCCTCTTCATAGCCGCTTTTGATCATCATAGGCGATCCTCGTTCATTCCATGGTTCTTGCTGCCAGCGCATGGCATAATACAGCTTATTATAGCTAATCGCGTGACAGCTTGCAAGTTTATTCTGCGAAAAAGAGTAAAAATCCGAAAAGAGCCCGGCTCCTTTCGGAGCCGGGCTTGGGAAACTGGATGCTTACAGGCCGGCCTCTTCGCGGCGCTGGAGCTTTTCGAATTTCTCCTTGGATTCCTCCTCGGCCTTTTCAAACAGATCGTGCGCGCGCTCCGGGAAGGTGAGCTTCAGGGAGCTGTAGCGGACCTCGCTCATGATATAGTCGAGGTAGCTGCCCTTCGGCGCCTTGGAGTCGAGCTGGAACGGCTTCTCCTTGCGCGGATCGTAGCGGAACAGGAACCAGTAGCCGGCGTCGACGGCACGCTTCATGGTCTCCATCGAGCGGCCCATGCCGGCCTTGGCACCGTGGTTGATGCAGGGCGCGTAGGCGATGACGATGGACGGGCCCGGATAGCTCTCCGCCTCGCGGATGGCCTTGATGGTCTGGTTGTAGTCGGCGCCCATGGCGATCTGCGCGACGTAGACGTAGCCGTACGTCATGGCGATCTGCGCCAGATCCTTCTTCTTCGTGGCCTTGCCGGCCGCGGCGAACTGCGCAACGGCGCCTGTCGGGGTCGACTTCGAGCTCTGGCCGCCGGTGTTGGAGTAGACCTCGGTGTCGAAGACGAAGACATTGACGTTCTCGCCGGAGGCGAGGACGTGGTCAAGGCCGCCGTAGCCGATGTCGTAGGCCCAGCCGTCGCCGCCGAAGATCCACATGGACGGCTTGGTGAGCAGGTCGGCGGAAGCTACGACCTCGCGGGCATAGCCGCAGGCCTCGCACGGGCACTTCTTGCCGTTCTTCAGCCAGCCCTCCTCAAACGGGGTGCCGGTGTAGTCGCGCTCGCCGGCAGCCTTGCACAGCGCAAGGAGCTTCTCGCCCGCGGCGCGGGAGCCTTCGGCGTCGTCGAATTTGTCCAGCCACTCCTTGCCGGCGGCGGCGACGTCCTCGTCGACATATTCCACGGCGACGAGCTTCTCAACGATGTCGTGCAGGCGCGCGCGGCGCTGCTTCATGGCGACGGCCTCGCCGAGGCCGTACTCGGCGTTGTCCTCAAACAGGGAGTTCGACCACGCGGGGCCGCGGCCGTCACGGCCGGGCGTGTACGGGGTCGACGGCGCGGAGCCGCCCCAGATGGACGAGCAGCCGGTGGCGTTGGCGATGAACATATGGTCGCCGTAGAGCTGCGTGATGAGCTTGGCGTACGGCGTCTCGCCGCAGCCGGCGCAGGCGCCGGAGAACTCGAACAGCGGCTGGCGGAACTGCGAGCCCTTGACCGTAGAGTCGTCGAACGGCAGATCCTTCTTCGCCACGTTCTTGAACGCGTAGTTGTATCTCTCCTGCGCTTCCTCGGTGATGGGGACGAGCTTGAGCGCCTTCTCCTTGGCCGGGCAGACGTTGACGCAGGAGCCGCAGCCCGTGCAGTCGAGCGCGGAGACCTGAATGGACAGCGACAGACCCTCGACGCCCTTGCCGACCATCGGCTTGGAGAGCGTGCCCTCCGGCGCGGCGGCCAGCTCGTCTGCGTTCATGGCGAACGGGCGGATGACGGCGTGCGGGCAGACGTAGGAGCAGAAGTTGCACTGGATGCAGTTCTCCGGCAGCCAGACGGGAGCGACGGCGGAGATGCCGCGCTTTTCATAGGCGGCCGTGCCGGCCGGAAGCGTGCCGTCAGCGTAGCTCATGAGCTTGGAGACCGGGATGGCGTCGCCGACCATGTTGTTGGCCGGAACGAGCACATCGTCGAGGAACTGCTTCATCTCCGGATCGTCACAGGCGATGCCCGTGGCGACATAGCCCTCCGTGGCGCTCTTCCAGCTCTCGGGGATCTCGACCTTCACGATGTGGGTAAGGCCGGCGTCGACGGCGGCCTTGTTCTTGTTGACGACATCCTCGCCCTTGTGGCCGTACGTCTTGACGATGGCGTCTTTCATGTACTTCTCGGCGTCGTCGATCGGGATGATGTCGGCGAGCTTGAAGAACGCGGCCTGCAGGATCATGTTGAACTTGTTGCCGAGGCCGAGCTCTGCGCCGAGCTTGGCGGCGTCGACGGTGTAGACATGAATGTTGTTGTTTGCGATATAGCGCTTTTCCTCGGCCGGGAGGACCTTGCCGAGCTGCTCGGCGTCATAGCCGCAGTTGATTAAGAACGTGCCGCCCGGCTTGAGATCCTGCGCCATCGGGTACTTCTCAAGGTAGCTTGCCTGATGGCACGCGACGAAGTCCGACGCGGTGACATAGTACGTCGAACGGATGGGCTCCGGGCCGAAGCGCAGGTGCGAGATGGTGACGCCGCCGGATTTCTTCGAGTCGTACTGGAAGTACGCCTGAATCTTCAGGTCGGTGTTGTCGCCGATGATCTTGATGGAGTTCTTGTTTGCGCCGACGGTGCCGTCCGAGCCGAGACCCCAGAATTTGCAGGCTTTGTTGGACTTGGCCTGCGTGTCGATGATCTCGGTCATGGGCAGGGAGAGGTTCGTGACGTCGTCCGTGATGCCGATCGTGAACGGATTCTGCGGCTCGGCCTTTTCAAGGTTGCGGAACGCCGCGAGATAGCAGCTCGGGCCGGTGTCCTTCGAGCCGAGACCGTAGCGGCCGCCGACGACGGGGACGGAGCCGAACTTCGTGCCGGCCAGAGCGGTGACGACGTCCTGATAGAGCGGCTCGCCGAGGGCGCCCGGCTCCTTGCAGCGGTCGAGCACCGCGATGCGCTCGACGGTCTCGGGCAGAACGGCGGCCAGATGCTTGGCAGAGAACGGACGATAGAGGTGGACAGTCACGAGGCCGACCTTGCCGCCGCGCTCGTTGAGGTAGTCGACGACCTCTTCGATGGCGTCACAGGAAGAGCCCATGGACACGATGACGTGCTTGGCGTCCGGCGCGCCGTAGTAGTTGAACGGCTTGTAGTTCGTGCCGATCTTCGCGTTGACCTTTTCCATGTTGCGCACGACGACGTCGACGACGCTGGCGACGTGCGAGTTGCCGGCCTCGCGCACCTGGAAGAAGATGTCCGGGTTCTGCGCCGAGCCGCGCATGGTCGGATGCTCCGGATTCAGGGCGCGGGCGCGGAAGGCCGCGACGGCGTCCATGTCGACCATGTCCTTGAGATCGTCGTAGTCCCACACGGCGATCTTCTGGATCTCGTGTGACGTGCGGAAGCCGTCGAAGAAGTGGAGGAACGAATAGTGTCCTTCAATGGCGGACAGATGCGTGACGGCGGCCAGATCCATGACCTCCTGCGGGTTCGACGAGGCCAGCATGGCAAAGCCCGTGCCGCGGCAGGCCATAACGTCGGAGTGGTCGCCGAAAATGCTCAGCGCGTGCGTTGCGAGCGCACGGGCGGAGACGTGGATGACGCCGGGGAGCTGCTCAGCGGCGATCTTGTACATGTTCGGAATCATGAGCAGAAGCCCCTGCGACGCGGTGAACGTTGTCGTGAGCGCGCCGGCCATGAGCGAGCCGTGAACAGCGCCGGCAGCGCCGCCCTCGGACTGCATCTCGACGAGCTTGAGCTTCTGGCCGAAGATGTTCTCGCGGCCGTTGGCAGCCCAGTCGTCACACAGCTCGGCCATTACGGACGAAGGGGTGATCGGGTAGATGGCAGCAACTTCGGTGAATGCATACGCGACGTGCGCAGCAGCGGTGTTGCCATCCATGGATTTGAATGCTCTTGCCATGTTCTAACCTCCATTTTATCAGAAGTGGTACAATTATAACACGCCGGTGGGGAAAAAGAAATCCTTGAAATGAATACAAAGCACTTCCAAACGACAAATGTTTTTGCACATGGACTACAAATATGCTTCGCTAGCGTACAAAAGCGGACATGAAATCGGAAACAATTGTTTTTTGCGCGTCGATGCGCTATAATGTCCGAAAGTAACGAAAGGTGGGATGCCGCTTGTACAGCAACGTCGCCTCACTTGGCCTGACGGGCATTGAGGGCTATGTCGTTTCGGTCGAGTGCAACATCACAAACGGTCTGCCCGCGTTTGACCTTGTCGGCCTTCCGGATACGGCCGTGCGCGAGGCGCGCGAGCGCGTGCGCTCCGCCGTGAAAAACTGCGGCTTCAAGTTCCCGGTCAGCCGGATCACGCTCAATCTCGCGCCGGCCGGCACGAAAAAGTCCGGCACGCTGTATGATCTGCCCATTCTGCTCGGCATACTCTCGGCATCCGGCGACGTAAGGCTGCCGAAAGGGGAGAAGAGCGCATTTCTCGGCGAGCTGAGTCTGGACGGGTGCCTGCGGCCGGTGTCCGGCGTGCTGCCCATGGCGCTCGCCGCGCGCGAGGCGGGCTTCGACGCGCTCTATGTCCCGGCGGATAACGCGCCGGAGGCCACGCTGGCCGACGGGCTGACCGTCTACCCCGTGCGGACGGTGCGGGCACTCGTCTCGCATCTGGACGGCTCGGAGCCCATTTCGCCGCAGGAGCCGTGGCAGCCTGCCGAGCGGGTGCGGACAGGGCTGGACTTTTCCGACGTGCTCGGGCAGGAGAACGCCAAGCGCGCGCTGGAGATCGCCGCGGCCGGCGGGCACAACATCCTGCTCATCGGCCCGCCCGGCTCGGGCAAGAGCATGCTCTCGCGCCGCATCCCGTCCATCCTGCCGGACATGACGCGCGCAGAGTCGCTGGAGGTCACGAAGCTCTACTCCATCATGGGCCTTCTGCCGCCGAACGAGCCGCTCGTGACGGAGCGGCCGTTCCGCAGCCCGCACCATACGATCTCCTCAGCCGGCCTTGCCGGAGGCGGCTCGCCGCCGAAGCCGGGCGAGATCTCACTTGCGCACAACGGCGTCCTGTTTTTAGACGAGCTGCCGGAGTTCCGAAAGGACACGCTCGAGGTGCTGCGCCAGCCGCTTGAGGACGGCGTCGTGACCATCTCGCGCGTGAGCGCGAGCGTGACGTATCCGTCGAGCTTTATGCTCGTGTGCGCCATGAACCCGTGCAAATGCGGCTGGTACGGCCACCCGTCGGGGCGCTGCCGCTGCTCGCAGGCGGCGGTCGATCAGTATCTCGGCCGCATTTCCGGCCCGCTGCTTGACCGCATCGACATCATCGTCGAGGTCCCGGCCGTGGAGTTTGACGAATTGAAGGCCCGCGCCGCGGCAGAGCCGTCGTCGGCCATCCGCGAGCGGGTAAACCGCGCCCGCCGTGTCCAGCAGGCGCGCTACGCCGGGCGGGCGGCGCAGCACAACGCCGCCATGGGGCCGGCCGAGGTGCGCGATTTCTGCGCGCTGGACGACGCGGGCTCCGCGCTGATGAAAGCGGCGTTTGACCGGCTGCACATGACCGCGCGCAGCTTTGACCGCGTTTTGAAGGTCGCGCGCACCATCGCTGACCTGGACGGCGCGGAGAAAATTGCCCCGCAGCACATCGCGGAGGCCATCCAGTTCCGCTCCAGCAAACTTGGAAGTAATTAAGAAAGTGGGATACATCAAATGAACGAACTTTTTCTGCTCAAGCTCGGGGAGATCGTCCTCAAGGGCCTCAACCGCCGCTCGTTTGAGCAGCAGCTGCAGTCCAATCTCCGCCGCCGCCTGCGCTCGTGCGGCGAATTCTCCGTGCGCACTGTGCAGTCGACCGTCTATGTCGAGCCGAAGGACGACGCATGCGATCTCGACGCGGCGTGGGAGATCTGCCGGAGCATTTTCGGCGTCGTGTCCTGCTGCCGCTGCCGCGCGGCGGAGAAGTCGCTGGACGCCATCTATGCGCTTGCGCGCGACTACCTCGGGCCGGAGCTGTCGCTCGCGCGCAGCTTTAAGGTCGAGTCGAAGCGCTCGGACAAGCGCTTTCCGTATAACTCCATCCAGATCTCGCAGGAGGTCGGCGGCCGGCTGGCCGAGGAGTTCCCGAATGTGCGCGTCGACGTGCACCGTCCGGAGTACACCGTCTATGTCGAGGTGCGCGAGAAGGCGGCCTATGTCCACGGCCCGGCCGAGCCGGGCGCGGGCGGCCTTCCGACCGGGACGGCCGGGCGCGCGGCCGTGCTGCTCTCCGGCGGCATCGACTCGCCCGTCGCGGGCTATATGATGGCCAAGCGCGGCGTGGAGCTCGAGTGCGTCCACTTTTTCTCGTATCCGTACACGTCCGAGCGCGCAAAGGAAAAAGTCCTTGAGCTTGCGCGCTTGATGACAAAATACTGCGGGCGCATGACCGTAAATGTCGTCGGCTTTACCGAGGTGCAGGAGGCCATCCGCGACAACTGCCCCGAGGAGTACTTCACGATCATCATGCGCCGGTTCATGATGCGCATCGCCGAGCGAGTGGCGGGCGAGCATGGCTGCATCTCGCTTGTCACGGGCGAGAGCCTCGGTCAGGTCGCCAGCCAGACCATGCAGGCGATGGCCGTGACGAACGCTGTGTGCACCATGCCGGTGTTCCGCCCGCTCATCGGCATGGACAAGGAGGAGATCGTCACGATCGCCCGCAGAATCGGCACGCTCGAGACGTCTATTCTGCCCTACGAGGACTGCTGCACCGTCTTTACGCCGAAGCACCCGAAGACGAAGCCGCACCTTGCCGCCGTCGAGGAGGCCGAGAGCAGGCTCGACATGGAGGGTCTCATCGCGCGCGCTATTGAGAACACCGAAAAGGTGACGGTGCGCTACTATGATTGAGGATCTGGCCGCGCGCGCGGTCGCATCGCTCGAGCGGGCAGGGAAGACGTTCACATGCGCGGAGTCCTGCACCGGCGGGCTCGTCGGCAAGCGCGTCACGGACATTGCGGGCAGCTCCGCCGTCTATCCCGGCGGGCTTATCGTGTATTCGGACTTTGCCAAGCACCGCCTGCTCGGTGTGCCGAAGAGCATGCTCCGCGAGCAGGGCGCGGTCAGCGAGGCCGTCGCGCGTGAGCTTGCCGAGCGCGTGCGCGATAAGATGGGCACGGACTTCGGCGCGGGCGTCACAGGACTGGCCGGGCCGGACGGCGACGGCAGCGGCAAGCCGGTCGGCCTGATCTATGTCGCCCTGAGCGATGACGCGGGCACGGTCTGCCGCGAGCTGCGCCTGCATGGCGACCGCGGCGGCAACCGCCGCGCAGCGAGCGACGCCGTGTTTTCCATGGTGCTCGAGCGCCTTGGCGAAAAGCCGGAGCGAAGCGAGCTGTAAGCAAAAAAATGAAAGTGCCTCCGTATGCATGCATACGGAGGCACTTTTTATGCGCCGCAGTACGAAGCCGCGGCTTTTCCAGCGACAAAACTGGAGGAGATGGCCCAGTTGCACTCGTTGCAGACCATCAGGCGCTCTTCACCCTCGCCTGCGCGGCGGGCCCAGCCGGCGGCGTTGTCGCCCGCGGCATAGAGGCCGGGGATGACGCCGGACCGATCCGCACGGAAGACCTCCGTGTTCGCGTTCACGAGCACGCCGCCGAAGGCGCCGTCCGTCGCGACTTTCCCGTAGACGGCGTAAAACGGCCCCTCGCTGATGGGCCGCAGCGTCTCGGGACGCTTGCCGAAGTCCTCGTCGCGCCCCTGCGCGCAGAAGCGGTTGTAGCGCTCGACCGTCCCGCGCAGCGCTGCGGACGCAATGCCGAGCTCTGCGGCAAGATGCTCGATGGTGTCAGCTGTTTTGACAGGGGTGTCGAGCTTTTCCTCCGCGGTGAATTCTGCGTCGATATCCGGGAAGAGCGCCGCATCCGGCCCATGGGAGAGCCGCTCGGCAATCTCGGACTTGACGCGGCTGTCAAAGATGGCCCAGGCAATGCGGCCGGGCTGATGGGTGATGGCGCCCGCGCCGCCGCCAAATTTGCTCTCGTCAAAAAAGCGCTCGCCGCGCGCATTCACCTGAATGATCTCCGGCTGCAGACCGTACTGGAACAGGCAGAAGCCGAACGGATGGTGCACAGGGCCGAAAACATTGGCAAAGAAGTTGTCGTAGTCAAGGTACGCGCCCGCGCTCTGTCCGAGCGCGACGATGTCGCCCGTATTGGTCGGCGCGGCGAAGCGGTGCGTCGGCTCGGAGCCCGGCTCACCGAAAAAGTGCGGGGCATATTTGCGCAGCATCTCGTCGTTGTGCGCAAAGCCGCCGGTCGCGCAGATGACGGCGCGGCAGGAGATCCCGACCGTGCCGCCCGGGTTTTTCGCAGCGACGCCGCACACGGCGCCGGATGCGTCGAGCCGGATGGCCGTCGCCTCGTGCTCATAGCGGATGTCGACGCCGAGCTCGGCGAAGTGATCGGTCACAATCTTCTCCATAACGGACGTGCTGCGGCCCGGGCCGATGGCCTTGTCCGTGCACTTGAGGTTGAAGAGCTTCCGCTCCGGCAGGTCGTAGGTGTCGGCACCGAACGGGCTGGGCATCCGCACCCAGTATTCGTCCACGCGCGGGTCGAGCGCGCGCAGCCACTGGAAGAATTCATATGGCGTGTTTTTGGACAGATCAATGATGCCGGGGTCGACCCCGCGTTCGCGGAGCGTCTGCTGCGCCTGCTCGAAAATAGGCGGCATCGCGGATCTGCCTGGCTCGGCCGGCGCCATAAAGCCCGCAAACCAACCGCTGCCGCCATACTTTTTCGCCTTCTCCAGCACGAGCACGCGCGCGTGGGACAGCTGCGCCGCACGCGCCGCGGCGACGATGCCGGCTGCGCCTGCGCCGAGCACGACAATGTCGGCCTCCAGAGACTGCGGCGCGTGCGGCGCGGGAGCGGCTGCGCCGGACTTCGGCTGCGCCGCGCCGACGTTGCACACGCGCGCGCAGAGGCCGCAGTCGATGCAGACCGATGTCCGGACGCTGTATCCGGTCCCCATGTAAACGATCGCACCGACCGGGCATTCAAGCGCACAGTTATGACAGCACAGACATTTTGTCCTGTCGATCCAATGTGCCATATTGGTTCCTCCTCCAAAATCTGAATGATACCGCTATCATACCATACAGACGCGCAAGAGGACAAGAAAAAACCGGCTGCGCAAGGCAGCCGGTTTTGACATAGCGGTTATTCATCGGACTCCTGCGACGCGGCGTAGGTCGGGTCGTAGTTTACAATGATGCCGTGGTCGAGCAGCGCCTGTACGTCCGCGATCGGATTGGCGAAGGCGTTGACTGCGATGAGGTTGATGCTGTCAGCCAGACAGTCGAGGCTCGTGACGCTGTTGTAGTCGATGTTCAGGTAGTTGAGCGTCGTGAGCGCGGCGAGTCCTTCAACATCCGTCAGGGCGTTGTAGGTGACGGACAGGTCGTAGAGCGCGCTCTCGGCCGGAAAATCGGGCAGCGACGTGAGGCTGTTGTAGTCGAGCTTCACGATCTCGAGCTTTGTGAGCGAGGCGAGCACGGCACAGTCTGTGATCTGGTTCGTCGACACGTCGAGTACGCGCAGCGCGGTGCAGCCGGACAGCGGGGCGAGACTGGTGATGGCGTTCGAGCCGGCGTGGAGCTCGCTGAGCTCCGTCATTGCGGACACGGCCGAAAGGTCGGTGATGCCGCAGCCGGTCACATCAAGGTATGTGAGCTTTTTGCACCCGGCGGCAGGCGAGAGGTCGCTGATCGGGTCGCGCGTCAGCTTGAGCACGGTCAGCTCCGGCAGGTCGACGAGCACGGCGAGCGACTTGACGGCGTTGCCGGACAGGTCGAGCTCCTGCAGCTGCGCCATGTTTTCAAGCGGCGTGATGTTGCCGATGCTGTTGTCAGAGAGGTCGACGGTCACAAGCTTCGTCAGGCCGGAGAGCGCGGAAATGGACGAAAGGCCGCAGCTTGAAAGGTCGAGCGACGTCAGACTCGTCAGGCTGCCGATGGCCTCCATGGCCGCCGATGAGAGCGACGAGCTCGTCAGCGTCAGCGACCGGAGCGTCGGAAGCGAGGCGAGCACCGTCAGGTCGATGCCGTGCAGCTCGCTGCCCGTCAGAGCCTCGATCGCTTCAAACCATGTCAGGTCTGTTAGCGTCGTGACGCCCTCCGGCAGCGTGAAGTCCGTGATGGCCCACAGCTCGCTCGACATGATCGTCTCGCCGGCGCTCTTGCCGAGCACTTCCCGGACGGCGTCCTCCAGCGCGGCGTCGACAAAGGCGACTGGCTCGTCCACGCGGCCGACGGTGTAGCCGCCGGTTGTGAGCGTGCTCACAAGCCCGTCGTCCGAGACGACAATGGCCGAGACGCTCGTCTCGCCGCGCTCGAGCTGCACGGGGCCTGTGTACGGATGCTTGAGCGTGGGATACTCGTCGCCGACGGAAAGATAGACGGTGCCGCCGGAATATGCGGCGGAGACCTCAATATAATCATTGTAGTACCCGCTTTCAGGGCTGAGCTCCGGCGGGGCGGGGCGCAGGGCGGACAGCTGCGCGCGGATGTCGTCGTTGGCCACGCGCGAGAGCATCTGCTCGGCGTCGAGCAGCTTGTCCTGCTCGACGTAGACGCGCGAGAGCGTCGTATAGAGCGACAGCTCATCGGGAAACGCGGAGATGGCGCGCACGAGCGTGTACTCGGCCTTGGTGTAGTTGCCGGCGAGGCGATATGCCTCTGCAAGTGCGAGCGGGATGGCGACGTTGCCGCCGTCAAGCGCCTCGGCCGACTCGTAGTTGGACACCGCGCGGTCATAGCGGCCGGCCGAAACGGCCTTTTCTGCGCGGGACACATAGTAATCCGCTGTCAGCGACGGGCGGAAGAGCAGCAGATACCACGCCGCGCCGCCGCACAGCAGCAGCGCAAGCACGATGGGGATGATGAGTTTCAGGGCTTTTTTCATGTCGGAATAGCTCCGTTCGTGAAGTAGTGCTCAGCGTTCGTTGAGCGGGACATAGTCGGCCAGCGGGACGATGGCCTTGTAGGCCGGGCGGATGATGCGGCCGCCGGTCAGCGCCTCTTCCATGCGGTGGGCGCACCAGCCGGTCACACGCGCTACGGCGAACAGCGGCGTGAACACATCCTGCGGGATGTGAAGCATTTTATAGACCATGCCGGAATAGAAGTCGACGTTGGCGCACATGGACTTGCTGCTGCCGGTGACGTCCGCGTAGATCTGCGGGGCGAGCTTTTCGATGCGCTCGAGCAGCGCAAACTCGTCAGCATACTCGGAGTTCTCGGCCAGATGGCGAGCAGACTGCTTGAGCACGACCGCGCGCGGATCGGACAGCGTGTAGATGGCGTGGCCGATGCCGTAGATCAGGCCGGAGCCGTCGCCGGCCTCGCGGCGCAGGATGCGCGTGAGGTAGCTTGCAATCTCGTCGTCGTTCTGCCAGTCGGATACATGCGACTTGATCTCGTCGAACTGGCGCAGGACGGCCGCGTTTGCGCCGCCGTGCTTCGGTCCCTTGAGCGAGCCGACGGCCGCGGAGATGGCCGAGTATGTGTCCGTGCCCGTCGAGGACAGGACGCGGCAGGTGAAGGTGGAGTTGTTGCCGCCGCCGTGCTCGGCGTGGACGACGAGCGCAAGGTCGAGCAGGTGCGCCTCTTCCTCGGTGAACATCGTGTCGCGGCGGATGGCGCGCAGAAAGTTCTCTGCGATGGACAGCCCCTCCTGCGGGCGGTGGAGATAGAGCGAGTCGTTGTCGAAATAGTGCCGCTTCACCGCGTGCGCGTGCGCGACGATGATGGGGAAGCGCGCGATGAGCCGGATAGACTGGCGCATCATGTTCTCCAGCTCCGTGCTGTCCGGGTTCGCGTCGCTTGAGTAGAGCGCGAGGACGGAGCGGGCGAGCTTGTTCATGATGTCGCGGCTCGGCTGCTTTATGATCATGTCCTCTGTGAAATTCGCGGGAAGCTCCATGTTCTTGTGCAGCACATGCTTGAACAGCTCGTATTCCTGCTTGTTCGGCAGCTTGCCGAACAGCAGAAGATACGCGATCTCCTCAAAGCCGAAACGGCCTTCACGGAAAAAGCCGTTGATGAGATCCATCATATTGTAGCCGCGGTAAAAAAGACGGCCTTCCATCGGGGTCTTTTCACCGTCGATCATCGAGTAGCCGCGGACGTTGCCGATCTGTGTATAGCCGACCATGACGCCGGTGCCGTCGGCGTTTCGCAGGCCGCGCTTGACGTTCGGATTCTCGCGCGGATCCTGGAGCAGCGAGCTGATGCGCTCGTAGTCGAGGCACAGAGCGTGAATAAATTCGTTTGAATCGGTGAATAATGGTTTCTTATCCAAGTGGAATGCACCTCCGATGGGAATGATCGTACCTAATTAAAGAGTTACAACATCCATCATAGCACAAAAATTGAGATTGGAAAAGAGTTTTCTTGCATATGAGAAAAAGCAAACTGGTTTTATCGGCACATCGCGCCGCTGCGTTTGCAACAGCGGTGCTTGCAGTCATCCCGGTCGCCCTTGCGCTCAGCTGCGCGCATCCGGCGCGCCGGGCTGCGGAGGCGGCCGCGCCTGCGGACGCGCCGGAGGCGCAGACGGCGCAGTCAGCGCGCAGCGTGAAAAATGAAGCGTCCGGCTATGACGGCTGCGTGAGCGTGCGCCTTCTGACGCAAAACGGGACATATTCGCTGCCGCTGGATGCGTATCTGCGCGGTGTTTTATACGCGGAGATGCCGCCGGACTTCCCGGACGAGGCGCTCCGCGCTCAGACCGTCGCCGCCCGGACGTTTGTGCTGCGCACGATGGCCTCCGGGGCACATGGCGGGGCGGTGTGCGACGACAGCGCGTGCTGTCAGGCGTATCTGGACGAGCAGGCGCTGCATGAAGCGCTCGGCGATGACTTTGACGCGGATATGGAAAGGGCAGCACGGATCGTCCGCTCGACGGACGGCGTCGTCGCCTCGTATCATGGGCGGCTGATCGACGCGGTCTATTTTTCCTGCTCCGGCGGCCGGACGGAGGACGCTTCGGCCGTCTGGGGCGGGGAAGTGGCGTATCTGCGCTCGGTGGACAGCCCCGGCGAGGAGACGGCCGCGCACTATTTTGATGTGACGGAGGTGCCGCTGGAGGCGTTTTGCGAGACGATCCTGACGGCCGCGCCGGAGGCCGACCTGACCGGGACGCCGGACACATGGATCGGCGAGACGCAATACACCGCGGGCGGCGGCGTCGCGTCCATTTCGATCGGCGGCGCGGCGTTTTCCGGCACGCAGCTGCGCGCGCTCTTCTCGCTGCGCTCGGCGGCGTTTTCGGTCGCGGTCGGGGAGAAGAGCGTTGCCTTTGAGACGAGCGGCTACGGCCACCGCGTCGGCATGAGCCAGTACGGCGCAAGCGCCATGGCCGACGCGGGCGCGGACTTTGCAGAGATTCTGACGCACTATTATACGGGAATCACGCTCAAAACGCTCAGAAAATAAACGGAGAGACGCCGCATGGGCGTCTCTCCGCGTGACCGCTATGCTCAGATGAGATTCATGACGAACGTCAGAATGATGAACACGATCGCGACCCACTTGGTCAATTTCGCGAGCTTGGCGTCCATCGTGCGGGCCTTGTTCTTACTCATGAAGGTGTCGGCTGCGCCGGCGATTGCGCCGGAAAGGCCGGCGTTCTTGCCGGACTGGAGCAGGACGACAGCGATCAGGAACAGCGCCGCCAAAACCTGAATGGCGGTAATGATGATCATCGGTACGCTCATTGTGATCCTCCGTTTCCTCGCTGCAATTACGGCCTGCAGCCCGCCGGAATCTGCCGATTGGGCAAAATACTACAAATCTAGCAACGATACTATCACAGCTCATGGCAAAAATCAAGCGGAAAATTGCGCGCCGAACAGCGCGCACGCCCGGAAAACGGGCAGAAAGCTGAAGTTTTTTCAAAAAAACGCTTGCCAAGCGGGGAAAGCTATTATATAATATCGGGGCGCGAAAAGCGCGATTGACTTCACACACCCGATGATTCCGGGCCGGAAGTGCCGCAAGGTCGGCCTTGGAAAATGATTGGGGTGGAGGCAACAACTTAAAGGAGGAACTACCCTATGTCCGTCGTATCCATGAAACAGCTCCTGGAGGCCGGTGTCCATTTCGGCCATCAGACCCGCCGCTGGAACCCGAAGATGGCGCCGTATATCTACACCGAGCGCAACGGCATCTACATCATCGACCTGCAGAAGACCGTCAAGAAGCTCGAAGAGGCGTACAACTTCGTCCGTGCTCTCGCCGCGAGCGGCGAGAGCATCCTGTTCGTCGGCACGAAGAAGCAGGCGCAGGACGCCATCCGCGAGGAGGCCAGCCGCGTCGGCATGTACTACGTCAACGCCCGCTGGCTCGGCGGTATGCTGACGAATTTCAAGACCATGCGCACCCGCGTCGACCGTCTTGCCCAGCTGCGCAAGATGGAAGAGGACGGCACGTTCGCCATGCTCCCGAAGAAGGAAGTCATCAAGCATCAGGGCGAGATCGTCAAGCTCGAGAAGTACCTCGGCGGTGTCAAGGAGATGAAGCGTCTCCCGGGCGCCCTGTTCATCGTCGACCCGCGCAAGGAGCGCAACGCCATCGCTGAGGCCCGCAAGCTCCACATCCCGGTCGTCGCCATCGTCGACACGAACTGCGATCCGGACGAGGTCGACTACGTCATCCCGGGCAATGATGACGCCATCCGCGCCATCCGCCTCATCGCCCAGACCATGGCCAACGCCGTTCAGGAAGGCTGTCAGGGCGAGGACGTCAGCGCCGCTGCCGCCGCGCCGGCTGCCGAGGCTGAGGCTCCGGCCGCGGAATAATTCGCACTCATTATAATAAATAGTGCCCGCCTTTCCCGGCGGGCACTTTACAACCAAGATACAGGAGGAATTCTACCATGGCTATTTCCGCTCAGGATGTCAAAACGCTTCGTGAAATGACCAACGTCGGCATGATGGACTGCAAGAAGGCGCTTGTGGCCACGGACGGCGATATGGATAAGGCCGTCGAGTGGCTCCGCGAGAAGGGTCTCGCCGCCGCCGCGAAGAAGTCCGGCCGCATCGCAGCCGAGGGCGCGGTCCTCGCCATCGTCAAGGACGGCGTCGGCGCCATCGTTGAGGTCAACGCCGAGACCGACTTCGCTTCCAACTCCGACAAGTTCAAGGAGTTCATCTCCGACGTCGCCGACGTCATCGCGACGCAGGCGCCGGCTGATATGGACGCCCTCATGGCCTGCAAGTACCCCGGCTCCGACCGTACCGTCGAGGAGACCATCCCCGAGAAGGTCCTCGTCATCGGCGAGAACATCAAGATCCGCCGCTTCGCCCGCTATGACACCGGCGTCAACGTCGCCTACGTCCACATGGGCGGCCGCATCGGCGTGCTCGTCAACATGGAGGTCGAGGGCATTGACCCGGCCGCCGTCGTCGAGCTTGGCAAGGACGTCGCCATGCAGGCGGCTGCCATGAACCCGCGCTTCTTTGACAAGAGCGAGGTCAGCCAGGACGTCCTCGACGAGGAGAAGAAGATCCAGCTCACGCTCATGGCCAACGACCCGAAGATGGCCGGCAAGCCGGAGAAGGTTCTCGAGAACATCGTCATCGGCAAGATGAACAAGTTCTACGAGGAGAACTGCCTCATGCAGCAGGCGTTCGTCAAGGAGAACAAGATCTCCGTCGAGCAGCACGTCGCCGCTGTCGCCAAGGAGCTTGGCGGCAAGATCAAGGTCTGCAAGTTCGTCCGCTTCGAGAAGGGCGAGGGCATCGAGAAGAAGGTCGACGATTTCGCCGCCGAGGTCGCTGCCGCCGCCGGCCTGACGAAGTAATAGATTCGAATACAAACAGCGAGAGAAGTTACCTTCTCTCGCTGTTTTGTTTATGCCAAGGGCAAGCTGTGGAGCGCAGAATCCGTTTTCAGGTAGCAGTACGCTGTATTCTCCGCAGCAAAAAGGCCGCAGGAGCTGTGAAGATATCTGGCGTCCCAAATGGCCAATTCCTCCAGATTGTTGTCAGATAGTCGATACAGCTTCATTTTGATAGAATTCCAACGTATAGCAAGGAGAAGCGAATCGTCTTCCGGCAGCAGCCCAACGACCTTAAGACCCTCTGTGGCCTCTACGGCTTGCGGGTCGCCATTCGACCCGGTATACAAGACACCATCAGATTCAGCATAGTACAGCGTATCCTGAAACAGACAGGCGGTCACCATAACGCGGCTGACATCCTGTTCGCGCTGCATCAGGACTTCTTTGGAATCGTCGGCAATGTGGAACAGACAGATGGCGCTTGCTGCATCATCCCAGAATAAAATCGTATCGAGTTCGGCGTCCAACCAGAGAATTGGCGCGGAGCCGGTTGAAAACTCAGTGAGCTCGGTGACCTCGCCAGTATCAAGCGCTGCGCAGCGCTTTGACCGGTTTTCGTCGGTGAAAAGCAGGTAATGCGCGGTGACTGCGTCGATGTACAGACAGCCGCTGCTTGGCGAGCAGAGCGGCTGCGACGTGCCGCTTGCGATGTCGTATGTATAGAGAGCCTCTCCATCGACATGATAGAAGACCTTACCGTTTGAGGAAAGGGCTGCGGCGTCGGAAGGGAAGCTGCGCACAAGCATCTCTGCCTCGTCTGTGCCGGACAGCCGGTAAAGGCCGCAGCCTTCTCCGATGGTGCGCCGGAGTACGTAGACGTCGCCGTTGATCGACGCAACCTCCTGCACATAGGCAAGGCGCCCTGAGCTGCCTGGCTGCGGCTCCTCCACGGCATTTCTGCACCCGGACGAAAACAGCGCAAGCAGCATCGCAAGAAAGAAGCCTGTATACCGGACGATCATTGTGTCACGTTTCATGCTGTTCATTGGCTACTCCCTGATTGTTTAAGCAGTCCCGATATAAAGGGTCTGCTTAGTCATAGCTGTTTTGAACAAAGATATATTTTCCTTCGGCTTGTGAGAGCGTCACGGTGCCGTTCAGAGCTCCGTTATCAAGCGTATAGTGGAGCGATACACTGCCGTCATCGTTGTAAATGCCGGACAGCACGGTAACAGACCTGTAATTTGTGTCTCCATGAACCAGATAATACGCGCCGAAATCCTCCAAGCAGATGAACTGGTCCAAGCCGACGCGATTTGTGTCATCGAGCGAAAGACCGGTCAGCTCAACGAGTGCGCGATCCATTTCGTCTTCGGTGATTTTGAAAATATCCAACGTATGCGAAGAGGGAGAGCACTCGGCAAGCAATGCTCGTTCTTCGTCAGTGACGGCAGAGGAGGTTCCCATAGCGCTGTAGAACAATTCAAACAGATTGACATCTGCTGCTGTTTCGTATTCACTGCTCAGCATGGTGTTCCTGAACCGCGCAGACTCAGATTGGTTAAAAAATGCTTCGTTAAACCAACGGATTGTGTCTTCAGATAAGACATTGCTTCCCGATGGAATATCGACAACGGTATTGGTTCCGTAACGGTAGCATTTTCCGGTTAGTGTGTTGTAGGTCAGGCGATGCTCGTCGGTCTCGTAGACGCTCAGCTTGTTCATCAGTTCACGGTAATCGTAGCGGACGCTGCCGCTGTCCGGTTTGTACCAGTAGCTGTAGCAGACGACGCGCTCGCCGCAGAGCGCGAGACCATCGAGGAACATGCCGCTGCTGTCGTAGAGATAGAGCACCGGGCTGTCCGCGCCGGAGTTTTCGCATCGCTCTTCGCGCGTGTAGGCGCCGTCGATGGCGCTGCACAGGTACGAAAGCAGCTCCGGATCGCTCGCGGCGTCGAGGGTCAGGTCGTAGCTGCTGCCCCAGCGCAGGTAGATCGAGGTGATCGTGTCCGCGGGGACGAAGAGCGCAGCGGTGTCCCAGACGTTGCTGACGAATACATATTCTCCGCCGGCTTCACGCAGCGTGACGCAGCCGCGGCGGCCGGTGTCCTGCTCGTAGTGGAGCGTGACGCGGTCTTCGCCCGTGCGCTCGCCGGAGAGCATGGTGACGAAGGCGAAATTCGTGTCGCCGTGGGCGATGTAATAGGCGTCATACTCGGAAAGATACGTGAAATTCTCAAGGCCGACCTGATTGCAGGTGTCAAATCGCTGGCGGATGAGGCTGTCGAGCGCGTCGGTCATTTCCAACGCCGTAACCTTTGTAATATCGAGCGTTTCCGCCATGGGATTGACCGCCGCGAGCGCGGCGCGCTCTTCGTCCGGGACGTTGCTGAAGCCGCTTACGCCGTCGTAGAACAGCTGGGACAGGTCGACGTCCAGACACTTGTCATACTCGCTCTGCAGCATGGCGTTCCGCAGCCGGGCGGGGAAGTCTGTGCTGTTGAAGAAGGACTCGGCAAACCAGCGCAGGTCGTCCGGGGCGAGAACGTTCGAGGGGATCCCACGCACGGGCGTGATCGCCTCACCGAGCTGCGTGTAAAATTCATAGAGATCTACGCGCGTCATGCGGCAATTAACAGTCCCGTCCGTGAAATACGCGTCCGTATCTCCGGCGTCAACGTAAGTACAGGTGAAGTACGTGCCATCTTTCTGGTGGAGAACGATGTTGTAGGAATATGCCCCGTCTACATCTTTCATTTTCTTGCTTGTCGAACGCATCGAATTGAACATTTCAATGAGCGAACGAATATCCGCGGCACGCGAGGTGTCGATTTTTGTCCCGTTCGGCGCGTAAATGGTCAAGGATACGACATTTTCGGCTTCGACAGGGAACGTGTAATCGCGCGTCTCCGGCAGTACCGGCTTCTCCGCCTCCCGCCGCTCAATGGCTGCGCTCGAGTCGAATTTCCACGACAGCGCATCGAGCGTGTAGAAAAACGCAAACGAGATCACGAGCGCGAGCGCGACGATCACAATGGCCTTACGCATGAATAGCACCACCTTGACTTGGCCGGACGGGAGAGGGCTCCCGTCCGGTTTTTGGTATATTGATGGTTGCGAACATCTAGATGGGATTATGGAGCTGAACGATTAATTCCTTCTACAATTTCTCCGAATGTCGCTTTGCCTATGAAGTTTTCGATTCTTACACTGTCATGCTTGACTTCAATCACGCGTTGACTGTCTATGCTGACCTGCTCGGTAAAGTCGTCGTGGTCAATTAAATTTGATTGCAGAACGGCCATACCTTGATTGTCTTTAATAGAAAATGGCTCAACTGCGCTATAAAAATGTCCTGTTTCTGCATTTTTGCTCAGAAAAAGAATGTATGTTACCCCCAACTCTGGCTCGATAAACAAAGGGTCGTGCGCAACAAAAGAGAGCGTGTTTTCTTGTGTTGCTGCCTTAACAATACGGCCGTCATGATCAACCACGGCATTAGACTCAACAGCAGTGACGGTTTCGCTGTATCTGAGATTGATCAGGATCTCGTCAGACTCTAATTCTCCGCGCAAAACGCGATCAACCTGAAAACGATATAGCCGGCCTTCTGTGTAGTGATCGGTATCCTCGACTTCCGGGGTTAAAGGGTTCCGAGCCATATTCCAAGAAGAGTCATAAGCGGTATATTGCCCGACGACAATGTACTCGGAAGCTGCTTCCATGGCGTCGATGCTTGCTGCGGTTGGATAATCAGAATGAATGTAGACTGAACTAATTCGTTGGATCTCTCTGTTTCCTTTCGATGTGTTGGGCGTATAAAAAATGTAGAATAGTGCGCAGCAAGCAAGACAGACGGAGAGGCAAGAGATTATTTTTTTCACGGCTATCACCCCTCTTCCGAAGACAAGACAGCGTCGTATAGTGCTTGGACGCCGAGTTTGTCGTCGTACCGCGGAATATATATCTGCGTTCGATCTCGACTGGTGTTCATGATTGCTGTGCCGGATGTGACATGGTCAATGCCTAGTGTATGGCCAATCTCGTGATTGGCGGTGCTTCGGGCAACGGTGGTATTTGTTGTTATAGTGGTGTTGAGCATATTGAGATTCGCGCTGAAGGATTTAAGTATTTTTCCGTCGTGTTCCAAATAAAATGTCTTTCCAAAGTAACTAGTATCTGCTTCACTGTATGTATCAAATTCGTTTACTGAATTAGGTAAGTAGTAATAATTAGTTGACGCAGTATTTGCCCAATCTGATATTGCTGTTTCCCAGACAGTTCTCATAGTGGAACCTGGAATTTGCAAATTGCTGCCCCATTGATAGGAAGCGCCTTTGTTGGCTAAATGGTATGGGCCGAATGCGTAAGCACTTGATGTGATGATAGAAGTAATTAATAAAATGAGCAACAAAAGAACAATGGCGACTTTATGAAGTAAACGTTCTGAAGCTTTAATGTTTAAGTTAGTCAAGTGGAAACACTCCTTCCGCCATGCGATTTTAGACCTATGCTGATTGCTAGTGATCTTAACCCATCGGAATCACATCCTTTCTCTTGGTATTCGTGAGAATACGCCCTATACCATAAGAATACACGAAATGAGCATAAAGACAATCGACGTATTAACTAAATCTGTGGCACAGCAATTGTGAAAGACGCAGAAACTGCGACATTTTGAAAAAAGTTTGCAAAAACGCGTGAGAAATCGGCCTTGAAAAGCGTCTATATAAGATGGGGTATTTTTGCGCGATTGCGAAAAACCTCTGAAACTGGTATAATGACCTCGAAAAAACGGAGGTGTTTGGATGTTTACGTGCAATGGGGCGCTTTGCGTCGGGTGCGGGAGCTGCGTGCGGGCGTGTCCGATGGGGTATTTGCAGCTTGACGGCGGCAAGGCCGCGCCGCGGGAGCGGCGGCGGTGCATCGGGTGCGGGCACTGTGTGGCCGCCTGCCCGAAAAAGGCGGTGCATTTTGACGAGCTGGCGCCGGGGCAGGACTATATCCCTGTGCCGGACGACGCGCTCGAGGCGCTTGTGAAGTCGCGCCGGTCGGTGCGGAAATTCTCGCATCAGCTGCCCGCGCGCGAGGACATTGCCTGGGCGCTCGACACGGCCGAGTACGCGCCGAGCGGAAAAAACGCGCACGAATTCCGCTGGACCGTCGTCTACGGGCGGGAGAAAACGCTCGAGCTGACCGAGCGCGTGCTGGACGTCTGCCGGAAAACCGGGCAGGCGCCGGAGCTGCTGAAGCTCTATGAAAAGGGGACGGATCTCATCTGCTGCGGCGCGCCGTGCATGATCGTCGGCTGGTCGCCGGACACGGCGCTCAACCCCGTCGTCGACCCGGCCGTCGCGCTCACAACGGTCGAGCTTCTGCTCGTCCACCGCGGCTATGCCACGTGCTGGGGCGGATACCTGCGCCAGATCTCGGACGTGGACGAGGGCCTTCGCGCGTATCTCGGTGTGCCGGAGGGCTGCCGCGTGCGCTGCGCGCTCATGGTCGGCCGCCCGGGCGCGGAGCGCTACCCGAACATCCCGTATCGCCCGGCGGCGCAGCCGGTGTGGATCACGGAATAAAATTTTTGTTGAATTTGCGAAATGAATCGGATATACTATCTTCGCAGTATGAATTAAGGAGGTCATTTCAAATGGCTGTTATCACGAAAGATACCATCATCGGCGACATTCTCGACATCGCGCCGGAGACGGCTCCGCTGTTCTTCTCCATCGGCATGCACTGCCTCGGCTGCCCGTCGTCCCGCGGCGAGACCGTCGAGCAGGCCTGCCAGGTGCACGGCATCGACGTCGACGCGTTCCTGGTCGAGGTCAACGCTGCCGTCGGCCAGGACGGTTAAAAGGAGGCTTTCAGCCTCCTTTTTTTAACCTGTGAGGGTCCCGCTCTCCGACCGGCTGAGCGCGTGCGCCGCCCTGATCCCCTCCGGCGCGCGCCTGGCTGACATCGGCGCCGATCACGGCTATCTGGGGATCTGGTGCCTGAAGGAGGGCGTCGCGCAGTCTGTTGTGACAACGGATCTGCGCGGGCTGCCGCTGACGCAGGCGAAAAAGAACGCCGAGCGCTTTGGCGTGGCCGATCGGATGCGATTTGTGCTGTGCGACGGTCTTTCCGGCCTCTGTCCGGGCGACGCGGACACGTTCGTCATCTCCGGCATGGGCGGCGACACGATCGCCGCGATCATAGACGCGTGCGCCTGGGCGGCGGACGCGCGTTTGACGTTTATTTTGCAGCCGAATACGTCGGCCAACGACCTGCGGCGGTACCTTTCCGGCCGCGGCTGGCGCATCGAGCGCGACCGGCTCGTGGAGGAGGGAAAATTCCTCTACAACCTCCTGCTCGTCCGCTACGGCGGCGGGCAGCCGCTCTCGCCGGGGCAGCAGTATGTCACGGAGCAGCTGCTCAAAGAGGGCGGAGAGAACCTGCCGCGCTATTTTGAGCGCGTGCTGCGCGGCATCGCGGGCGCGGTCGCGGGCATTGAGAGATCCGCCCGTCCGGAGCTGCGCGAACGGCTTGATTACTACAAAACCGCATACCGCGAGGTGTGCCAAATGAGGGATACATATGCCAAAGGTTCGTGAGATCGAGGAATTCCTTTTTTCCATCGCGCCGAAGTACATGAAAGAGGACTGGGACAACGTCGGCCATCTGTGCGGCCACGCGGATGCGGAGGTGACGCGCCTTCTCGTCTCGCTCGATCCGTTTGAGACGGTCATCGAGGAAGCAAAGGCGGCGGGCGCGGAGCTTGTCGTCTCGCACCATCCGCTCATTTTCGGCGCGGCGAAGTCCGTGACGGACGCCGACGCGACGGGGCGCGCGCTGCTGTCTGCCATCGAGGGCGGCGTGGCGGTCATCTCCATGCACACGAACCTCGACAGCGCGCCCGGCGGCGTGAACGACTGCCTGGCCGCGGCGCTGGGTCTGACGGATGTCGGCGTCCTCGCGCCTGCGGGGAAGGACGAGGCGGGGCATGAGTACGGGCTCGGCCGCATCGGGACGGTTCCGGAGCAGAGCCTTCCGGAATTTGCGAAACTTGTGAAAACGACGCTCGGGTGCGAGGGGCTTCGCTTCGCCGACGCCGGAAGGCCCGTCCGCCGCGTGGCCGTCGGCGGCGGCGCGTGCGGGGAGTTTGCCGTGCAGGCGCTCGCGCTCGGGTGCGACACGTTCGTCACGAGCGACATTAAATATAACGGCTTCATCGACGCGCGCGATTTCGGGCTCAACCTGATCGACGCCGGCCATTACCAGACCGAGCAGGTCGTCTGCCCGTATCTGGCCGCGCAGCTGTCTGCGAGATTCCCCGCGCTTGACGTGCTGCTCTCCAAAACCCGCACGGATGCGGCCGAATGGCAGGCATAAGCGGGTTGCAAGCACGGGAAAAATGTGATATATTATATTTTCGGAAAAACATAAGAAGGGGAGTCTAAGATGTCCGGACATTCCAAGTGGCATAACATCCAGAAGACGAAGGGCGCGCAGGACGCGAAGCGCTCGCAGGCGTTTACAAAGATCGCACGTGAGATGATCGTCGCCGTCAAGGCGGGCGGATCGGGCGATCCGAACAACAACTCGCGCCTTGCTACCGTCATCGCCAAGGCCCGCGCGGCCAATATGCCGAACGACAACATCAAAAGAACGATCGAGAAGGCGCTCGGCTCGGCCGACGCATCGAACTACGAGACGATCACATATGAGGGCTATGGCCCGTGCGGCGTCGCCGTCATCGTCGAGACCATGACGGACAACCGCAACCGCACCGCCTCGAATATGCGCCATTTCTTTGACAAATACGGCGGCAACCTCGGCGCGAGCGGCTGCGTCAGCTGGAGCTTTGACCAGAAGGGCGTGCTCGTCATCGACAACGAGGACGGCGACTACGAAGAGGACGCCGTCATGATGGACGCCCTCGAGGCCGGCGCTTCCGACTTCGAGGCCGAGGAGGAGTGCTTCACCATCTACACCGCGCCGGACGACTTCAACGCCGTCGTGCAGGCGCTGACGGACAAGGGCTACTCGTTCGTCTCCGCGCAGGTCGAGATGGTCCCGCAGACGTACACGAAGCTCGAAAACGAGGACGACATCAAGAACATGACGAAAATGCTCGAAATGCTCGAAGATGACGACGACGTCCAGAACGTCTGGCACAGCTGGGATCAGGAGTAAGCTCCATCATTTTTATAGTAAAGGGCCGGGAGCGCGCAGCTTCCGGCCTTTTTGCATAATCGCGCGGCCGCGCGGCATACTATCCCCATCAACGAATTGGAGGGTGATCGTATGTCCTGCAAAGCCAACAAGAGCATCGGCTGCACCGTCAGCCAGTGCGCGCACCACTGCACGAGTGAGAACTACTGCTCGCTCGACCACATCCTCGTCGGCACGCATGAGGCCGACCCGACGATGGATCAGTGCACGGACTGCAAGTCGTTCGAGAAAAAGTGCTGCTGAGCCAAGAAAGACCGCCCGCCGGGCGGTCTTTTTTTCTCGCGGAGCCGCGCGGTAAAATTTTTCCGGATTTCAAGAATTTAAGTTGCAACTTTGTTCCCGGTCTGTTAACATAACCATGAATTTGGAAGAGAGAAATCGGGGTGTGCGTGCGCGTGGTATTTTCAAGTCTGGTCTTTTTGTATAAATTCCTGCCGATCTGTATCCTACTGTATGCGCTCTGCCCGACGGTCAAGCTGAAAAACTATGTGCTCGTCGTCATGAGCGTGCTGTTTTACGCATGGGGCGAGCCGGTCTATGTCTTTTTGCTTTTGGCGTCGGCGGGCATGAACTTCCTGTTCGGCCACAAGGTCGGCGACCCGCAAAATGCCCACGCGAAAGGCTGGTTCGTCGGCTCAGTCGTCTTTAACCTCGGGCTGCTGTTCGTGTTCAAGTACACGGACTTCCTGCTCGGCACGATCAACGGCATCTTCGGCACCCGCATTCCCATGACGGGCATCGCGCTTCCGATCGGCATTTCGTTTTACACGTTCCAGACGCTGTCCTACGTCATCGACGTGCGGCGCGGGGAGGTGCCGGTGCAGCGCTCGTTCCCGGATTTTCTGCTGTTCGTGTCGCTGTTCCCGCAGCTCATTGCCGGCCCGATCCTGCGCTACAGCGAGATCGCGCCGCAGCTGCGCCGCCGCCGCGTCCACGTCGAGGATGCGTTTTACGGCGTGACGCGCTTTTGCATCGGCCTGGGGAAAAAGGTGCTCATCGCAAACTATGCCGGCAGCGTCTCCGGGCAGCTTCTCGGCTCGCTGGATGGGCAGACGACGCTCGGCGTGTGGCTCGGCGTGATCCTGTTCGCACTTCAGCTCTATTTTGATTTTTCCGGCTACTCGGACATGGCCATCGGCCTCGGACGGATGTTTGGCTTCAAGTACGGCGAGAACTTCGACCTGCCGTATCTGTCCAAATCGGCGACGGAGTTCTGGCGGCGCTGGCACATTTCGCTCGGCAGCTTCTTCCGCGACTATGTGTACATCCCGCTCGGCGGCAACCGGCGCCATCAGTTGCTCAACCTGCTGGTGGTGTGGTTCCTGACCGGCCTGTGGCACGGCGCGAGCTGGAATTTCGTCCTCTGGGGCCTCTTTTACGGGCTGCTCATCGCCTTTGAGAAGTACATGGGCAAGTATCTTGAGAAGATTCCGGCCGCTGTGCGGCACATTCTCATGATCTTTGTGATCCTGTTCGGCTGGACGCTGTTCTACTTTACGGACTTTTCGCAGCTTCGCGCAGCGCTGTCCGTCATGTTCGGCGGAGGCGGCGCGGCATTTTTGAATGCAAAGACGAAGATCCAGCTGACGAACAGCCTGCTGCTGCTCGCGGTCGGCGTCATTGGCTCGACGGCGCTGCCGCGCAAGATCGGGCTTGGGTTTACGACGCTTTGCACGTCGAAGCAGAACACGGCGTGGAACGCGCTGCTGCTCATTGTGGTGTTCGCGTTCGACCTGGCACTGCTGCTGCTTTCGACCGTGTCGCTCGTCGGCTCGAGCTTCAATCCGTTTTTGTATTTCCGCTTCTGAGGTGGCAAGATGAGAAAACTTTACACCTGCCTTGTGGCGCTGTTTTTCGTACTGCTGGCGTTCTTCGGCCTTTGGGCTGCGCTTGACAAGGATCCGACGATGAGCGTCTCGGAAAACCGCAAGCTTGCGGAGAATCCGAAGCTCACGCTCTCGTCGTTCTTCGACGGCAGCTATCAGACAAACTATGAGACGTACTACGCCGACACGTTCCCGCTGCGCGAGTCGTTCATGTCGCTCAACCGGAAATTAAATGGCTTTTACTACTATTCCGGTAAGGGCGACGGCGACGTTGTGCTCTCCGGCATCAAGACGGACGCGGAGCAGGGCGGCGTCTCGCTCGACGACTATGCCGCCGCCGTGGACGGGGAGAAGCGCGACGACACAGCTGCCTCGCAGACGCCGGACACCGGCGATGCCGCGC
The DNA here is from genome assembly GCA_934589675.1 of uncultured Oscillospiraceae bacterium. Classification (GTDB taxonomy): domain Bacteria; phylum Bacillota; class Clostridia; order Oscillospirales; family Oscillospiraceae; genus CAKTOF01. The sequence goes on along the minus strand of CAKTOF010000005.1, from coordinate 47,011 downwards.
AGCCGGATGACGCCGCTGCGCCAGACGGTGCGGATGAAGGCACGCAGACGCCGCCCGAGGACGAGGACGAAGGCCCGATCCCGGAGCGCACCTATCCCGAGGAGTACACATCCACGGACAGCACGATCATCATCTCCGGCGACTGCGCCATGGACATCCCGACCGCGACGTACTCTGTCATTGCCGACTACGCGCAGGCCATCAACAACATCGACAACGCCCTCAGCGACGACGTGCGCGTGTTCTCTGTCCTCACGCCGAACTCCGGCGAATTCTACTCGCCGGAGGACTTCCACACCGGCCTGCACAGCCAGAAGGATATGATCGACGCGTGCTACGCCGATATGCAGGACTCGGTCTACACCGTCGACGCGTACTCCGAGCTTGCGCGCCACGCGGACGAGTATATCTTCTTCCGCACGGATCATCACTGGACGGCGCTCGGTGCATATTACGCCTACAAGCAGTTCTGCAAGACGGCCGGCTTCGAAGCCGTGCCGCTCGACGAGTTCCAGACCGGCCGCTATGATAACTTTGTCGGCACGATGTATACCTATACGTCCAGCTATCCGCAGAGTCAGGCGCTCAAGGACAACCCGGATTATGTCGATTACTATCTGCCCATCGTGAACACGACGGCGAAGTACTATCAGGATGCGACGCTCACAAACGGCATTGCGTCCTCCGTCGTCATCACGACGCTGAGCCCGGATTATTCGAACAAGTACCTGTGCTTTATCAGCGGCGACACGCCGATCTTTATCATCGACACGGATGTGAAGGACGGCGGCACATGCCTTGTGCTCAAGGAGTCCTACGGCAACGCGTTCGTGCCGTTCCTGACGAGCCATTACAGCAGGATCATCGTCGTCGACCCGCGCGAATTCAACCGGCAGGACAAGCCAGCGCTCGACCTCGTCTCGTTCGCGGCCGAGCAGGGCGTGAACGACGTGATCACGCTCGATTATCCGTTTATGATCAACAACATCTACTACATCAGCTGGCTCAACCGGCTGGTTGGGATGGACGAGTGAGCATATGCAAAACCCCGCCGGGCGACCGGCGGGGTTTTTGCGTGCAGGGGCGGATAGCATCCGCCCGTCGGTATGCAACCGCAGCTCGTATTATGAACGTAGGGCGGGATGACCTCATCCCGCAGCTTTTTCGCGCCGCGCCACGTAGGGGCGGATCATCGCCCGAATGGCCGATTGCGATCCATCAAAAGCAAAAACACGTGTCACCCTGAGCGAAGTCGAAGGGTCTTGCCGATTACGGTAGTCTTTCGCATATCTCCAGCGCTGGAAATTGACGATACCATACCGCAATCGGTAAGATTCCCCCATCCGGGGACGATGCCACGCCGGCTTCGCCGGCTCTGAATGACATTCTTTTTTCGCGCTGGATCGCAATCGGTGCACCGCAATCGGGCAGATCCTTCGACTCGCTTTGCTCGCTCAGGATGACAGGTCTTAATAGGCGCGGGCCGTAATCGGCCTGACGGGCGGGATGAGGTCATCCCGCCCTACGGCGTGCGGAGGTGGCTTGATTGACACAAAACCCGCGCCCCGATCCCGGGGCGCGGGTCATGTACATGCGCTTACGACAGGCTCTCCACAACGGAGAATTCCTTGCTGCGGAGGATCATGCCGTCGATGTAGACCTCAAGGGTGTATGTGCCCGGCGTCTGCGGGGTGCGCTCGAGGGAGCCGACGTGGAGGTCGTTTGACCACATGGCGTTCCACTGATAGGTGCGCGCATAGTAGTCGACAGGCTCGCCGTCTGCGTTGCGGACGACGTAGAGCACCTGCACCTCGTCCTTGCTGCTGCGCACGCCGTTCAGAGCCTGCACGGCAAAGGCAATGGGCTCAGACGGCAAAAACTCCGTGCGGCCCTCGGACAGGTCGCGGTAGGTCCAATTCGCGCCGCTCGGCTCGACGAACAGGCCAATGAAGGCGGAATCGAGGCCGTTGTCGGAATAGGTCTCGGGCTTGGGCATCGTGACCGCGGCGGTCGACTCGCCGGCCAGCTTCGTGCCGGACGCGGTGGCAAGCTCAAAGGAGTATTCCGCGTCGGGGATCAGCCCCGTGAGCGTCAGCGTCTGCTCGGTCGTCGTTGCGACGGCGCGGATCGGCTCGGATTCGGGGCCGACGGTGTAAATGACCATGTAGCCCTGATCGACCGCCTCGCCCTCGTATTCCCACGTGAGCTGAACGCTCGTCGTGTCCAGCGCCTTCGCATTCAGCGAGGTGATGGAGCCGGTCGGCGTCGTGACGGTGAGCGTCGAGAGCGCGGTGGGCTCAAGCCCTGCGCAGTCGAGCGTGAACGTGTACTCCGTCCCGGCGGCAAGGCCGGTGAACGTCGCGGTCGTGTCTGTGGTCGCCTGCGACTGGCTGGAACCGTCGGCGCCGGTGCAGGTGACCGTCCACGCATCCGTCGCACCGTCGTATGCCCAGCTGAGCACCGCGGCGTCCATGGTCAGGCGCGTTGTCTCAAAGCTCGTAAGCGAGGCGCTTGCGATCGTCGTGAACGTGCACGATGTCTCGCCCTCGGTGTCGTAGCCGTCCGCCGGCTCGAGCGTGAACGTGTAGGTCGTGTTCGGCACGAGATCCTGAAGGCTCAGGTTGTGGCTGCGGCAGGTGAAGGAGCCGGAGTCGCCGCTCGTGGCGGTGTACGAGACCGTCCAGCTCTCCGGCTCCGGGCCGCTGACGACGAGCGAGAGCTCGGCGCTCGTGCCGGTGATCTCGCCGGCAGTGAAGCTGACGATCTGCGTGACGGAGGAGGTCGTGACGAGGATGGACGACGAACCGGTGATGTGCGTGCGATCCTTGGCCCGAAGCTCGACGGTGTATGTCGTGCCGGGAGAAAGCTCCGTGAATGTGTACGTCGAGCCGGAGTACGGCTGCGTGAACGTGTTGCCGTAGGCGTCCGAGCAGACAAGCTCAAGATCGGCGTCGCCGGGCGTGCAGTCGATGTAGACGGTGATGGAGCTTGTGGTTTTTTCGGTGGAGCCGAGCGTGCGAACCTCGACCGTCCCGGCCCGCAGGAACAGCCACCACGCGGCAAAGCCGGCCGCGAGCAGCACGGCGATGAGCACGGGGATCCACGCGCGGGATTTTTTGCGCGGCGCGGGCGGGGCAGGCTCGTCCGGCACGGCGTCGGCGTCATAGCCGCTGCCTAGCAGCGGCACGTCATCTGCCGCGCAGGGATCGTCCGCGGGCGGCGCCGGAGGCGCGGGCGGAGCGTCAGGCGCGGCGGGCGCGGCGACGGGGGAGAAGTGCTCGATGAACTGGTCGTCGAGGTCGTCGACCGTTGCAAAGCGGATGGGCGCATCCGTCTGCTCCGGCTCGTCGGGCGGGAGCTGCTCGGCCGGGTCGGCCACGATGGGCGGCGCAACGGGCGCGCTGGGCACAGCGTTTCGCTTCATGTAGAGCGCAAGATCCTGCCGCAGCTCGGCCGGGGTCTGGTAGCGGTCCTCCGGCTTAAATGCGCAGGCGCGCTGGATGATGGCGGCCAGCTCATAGTCGGCATAGAGCGGCGCGGGCAGCGGCTGCCCGTCGCAGCGCTTCGTCTCGGCCGCGCGGATGGAGGTCTCCTCGTCGACGAACGGCGCGTGGTTGCCGTTGAAGATGCGGTAGAGCACAAGGCCGAGCGAGTACAGCTCGCCGGTCATGTTCAGCGGGGACATGATGTCGGCATACTCCGGCGCAGCGTATGGGCCGAACTCGGAATCCGGCAGCGATGCATACGGCAGCTCATCGAGCCGGGTCAAGCCCAGGTCGCCAAGCAGGAACGTCCCGCGCTGCGTGCGGTAGATGTTCTCCGGCTTGATGTTGCGGCACAGAAGGCCTGCCTCGTGCAGCGTCTGGATGCAGTCGCAGATGTCGAGGCCGAGGTTGAGCGCATCGAGCACCGTGATGTCGCGGCCGGCGAGGAACGTCGGCAGCGTCTGGCAGAAGTCTGCAACGAGATAGACGTCAAAGCCGACCGCGCCCTCCCGCCGGTCGACCTGATGGTCGCGGAAGGGAAGATAGCACGCCGACCCGGTCAGGCTCTGCGCCAGCGCAAGCTCGGCCTCAAGCTCTGCGACGGAGCGCTCATAGTAGTGCTGCACTTCATCCTCGCTCCCGGCTGCGCCGGAGAAGATGAGCGCCTGCACCTGAGACTGCGAGGCAGGGATCGGGATGTGCTTTAGGATCAGCGGCCGCCCGCTGGCGATTTCTCGCGCGCGGTACGTCGTTCCGTTTGAACCGCTGCCGAGCTCTGAGAGGATCTCATATTTTTCCGAAAACGGCGCCCCGGGGGACACATTGGGCATCGGCAATCGCCTCCTTGAAAACAATCAAACCATATTTTAAGCCATAATTCGAAAAAAAGCAATACAATAACAGTGTACGCATCCTGTATTTTGTGATATAATACCGGTATTGTACGCCAGAATTCGTGTTTTCCGCGCGCTGCGCCTGCTGCGCACGCGCCCACCGCCATACTGTCTGTCAGGAGGAAGGGTTGTATTATGGAAACCAAAATATGCAGCTTCTGCGGGATGGAATATCCCGCTTCAGAGGAAAAATGCCCGCTGTGCGGCCACAATGAGGTGCTCCCGGACGAGGAGAGCTACGGCGTTGAAGAGACGCCGCAGCCCCGCCGCGAGAGCGAGACGCGCCGCCCCCGCCGCCGCACCGGCGCGCGTGTTGCGCCGTCTTCCAGCCCCATCCCGAAGTGGCTCGTGGTGCTTACCTGCCTTATTCTGGCGCTCGCCGTTGTCATTTTCGTGCTGTTCCTGCTCAGCCGCGCGGGCGTGTTCGACGTCAAGCCGGCCGACAGCGGGTCGGTAACGCTCCCGATGGACGACCCTGAAAAACCCGCGGACGGCTCGGACGACACCGACGACACCGACGCTTCCGACCCTTCCGGTGACGCCAATACCGACGCGGACGTGCAGCCCGACCCGGTGCTGTGCACTGGCCTGACCATGAACCGGACGGAGATCACGCCGCAGGCCGTCGGCGACCGCATCGCTCTGTCGGCCACGCCCGAGCCTGCCGACACGACGGATGAGATCATCTGGTCGTCGAGCAATCCGATGGTCTGCTCCGTGTCCGACGACGGCACAGTCATGGTCGTCGCGCCCGGAGACGACGTTACCATCTCGGCCATGTGCGGCGCGATGACCGCCACGTGCGTTGTGAAAACGAGCGCGCTCGAGAATGCGCCCGAGCAGTCCGACCCCGATGCGAACCACTCCATCAGCGCGGAGGACATCACGTTCTTCTCCAAGGGCGAGTCGACGAAGCTGCGCCTGTCCAACACGAAAGACGGCGACGAGATCACATGGAAGAGCGACGATGAGTCCATTGCGACCGTGACGGACGGCGTCGTTCAGGCCGTGGGCCGCGGCACGACGAATGTCACGGCGACGCTTTCGGGCAAGACCTATACGTGCATCGTCCGCTGCAACTTCACAAACGACGCCACGGCCGAGTCCGGCGCGGAGACGGCCGAGTCCGGCACATACCAGATCAGCCACGAGGACGTCACGCTGCACTATCTCGAGCATGAGTCCTTCCGCCTGACGCTCGGCGGCTATGAGGGGTCGATCGTCTGGACGTCGTCCGACACGTCCGTCTGCACGACGGACGGCAGCATCGTCACGGCGCAGGGCGCCGGCACGGCGAAGGTCACGGCCATCGTCGGCAGCACGACGTATACCTGCATCGTCCGCTGCATCGAGTGATCACAAAGCAAAACCGGAGGGAGCCGCGGCTCCCTCCGGTTTTTTGCTGCGAGAAGTGCTATGTCTGCCTTACACCGAGCGATCGGATGCCGCGTTCTTTTTGAACAGCAGCGAAATGCACCACAGGCCGGCCAGCCCCACGAGCGTGTAGATGACGCGGGAAAAGCCTGCGGTCTGTCCGCCGAAGATCCAGGCGACAAGATCAAACTTGAAAATGCCGACAAGACCCCAGTTGATGGCGCCGATGATAGCCAGGACAAGTGCGGTCGTATCCATATCATGACCTCCCATATCAAGTGGTTTTGCCTGTAGTATTGGCAAAATGACTGCAAACTATACGGCTTTAGCGATTTAGCTTGTTTATAAAGTTGTTTGCAATGAGAATCGTCATGGAGTATAATGGATGCAGAATTCTGAGGAATGGAGGAACTCACATGGAAAACTGCAATGAAAAACTGCTCCGGCTCCTGGAAAACGACTGCATGATGACGCGGGCCCAGCTCGCCGCCAGCTGCGGCATCTCCGAGCAGGAGGTGGCCGACCAGATCGCTGCCATGGAAAAAGAGCGCTACATTCTTGGCTATAAAGCCCTCGTCGACTGGGAGAAAACGGCCGATGAGACCGTGACCGCCCTCATCGAGGTGCACGTCGTCCCGCAGAGCGAGCAGGGCTACGACCGCATCGCCGAGCGCATCTACCAGTATCCCGAGGTCGAAAATATGTATCTCATCTCCGGCGGCTATGATTTTATGGTCATGATCACCGGCCATACGCTCAAGCAGGTCGCGCTGTTTGTCAGCCAGAAGCTTGCGCCCATTGAGGGCGTCACTGGCACGGCCACGCACTTCATCCTGAAAAAATACAAGGAGAAGTCCACGATCTTCAAGCCGCGGATGGAGCAGAAAGAAAGGCCGATCTTCGTATGATGGATTACAGCACGCTTCTCAGCGCCCGGGCCGCTTCGCTCCAGCCGTCCGGCATCCGCAAGTTTTTTGATATTCTGGCTGAAATGCCGGACGCAATCTCGCTTGGCATCGGCGAGCCGGATTTCCAGACGCCCTGGCACATCCGCGACGCGGGCATCCGCTCGCTGGAAAAGGGCTTCACAAAATATTCGTCCAACGCCGGCATGAGCGACCTGCGCCGCGCCATTTGCGACTATCTCCTGCGTCGGTTCGGCCTGACGTACGAGCCGGACAAGCAGCTTGTCGTGACCGTCGGCGGCAGCGAGGCCATCGACCTTGCGATCCGCGCGCTCGTCAATCCCGGCGATGAGGTGCTCATTCCGCAGCCGAGCTTTGTCTGCTATGGGCCGATCACAACGCTCGCCGGCGGCACGCCCGTGCCCATCGCGCTCGACGACTCCAACGACTTCCGCCTCTCGCCCGAGCAGCTCGAGGCGGCTGTCACGGAGCGCAGCAAGGTGCTTGTGCTGCCGTTCCCGTCCAACCCGACCGGCGGCATCATGTGCCGGGAGGACTATGAGGCGCTTGCGCCGATCATCGAAAAGCACAACCTCATCCTGCTCTCGGACGAGATCTACGCCGAGCTCACATATGAGGGCCGCCACTGCTCGCCTGCGACGCTGCCGCAGCTGTATGACCGCACCGTCGTGGTCAACGGCATGAGCAAGGCCTACTCCATGACCGGCTGGCGGCTCGGCTACGCGTGCGCGCCCGCACCCATTATGGAGCTGATGATGCGCATCCACCAGTACGCCATCATGTGCGCGCCGACGACGAGCCAGTATGCCGCCCTCGAGGCTGTTGTGAACGGCGACGATGACATCGAGGCCATGAAAGAGGAATACGACGGCCGCCGCCGCTTCCTTGTCGAGGGCCTGCGGCAGATCGGCCTGCCGTGCTTCGACCCGCTCGGCGCGTTTTACGCGTTCCCCTGCGTCAAGCAGACCGGCCTGAGCTCGGAGGAGTTCGCAGAGCGTCTGCTCATGGCCGAGAAGGTCGCCTGTATCCCGGGCAACGCCTTCGGCGAAAGCGGCGAGGGCTATCTTCGCCTGTGCTACGCCTCGAGCATGGAGAACCTTCACAAGTCGCTCGACCGCATTGATCGCTTTGTGCACACCCTCTGAAGAAAAGGAGCGCTCCTATGAAATACATCCTCATCATCGGCGACGGCATGGCGGACGATCCCGTGCCGGCGCTCGGCGGCAAGACGCCGCTCGAGGCCGCAAATAAGCCGCACATTGACGCGCTCTGCCGCAGGGCGAAGCTCGGTCATGTTCTGACCGTCCCGAGAAATCTCGAGCCGGGCAGCGATACGGCCATTTTGTCCATCTTCGGCTGCGACCCGAACATCTACTTCACCGGCCGCAGCCCGCTTGAGGCCGCCGGCACGGGCGTGAAGCTCAAACCCGGTGAGGTGAGCTACCGCTGCAATATGGTCACGCTCGAGGAGGGAGACCTGCCGTTTGAAGCGCGCAAGATCCTCTCGCACTCGGCCGGCTCCATCGAAGCGGGCGACTCCATCGGCCTTGTGACATGGCTGTTTAATGAGCCGGAGTTCAAGGCCGCGGCCGACGAGATCGGCCTTCGCGTCGAGCCGAGCCCGACGTTCCGCCACATCGCCGTCCAGACAAGCGGCGACATCAAGGGCTTTTCGGCCGAGGCGCCGCACAATCACCTCGGCGAGGCCATCGGCACCATCCGCCCGCGCGGCAACGCAAACGCGGACGCGCTGTGGAAATTGATGGAGCTTGCGTATGAAAAGCTCGAGCATCACCCCATCAACGACCGCCGCCGCGCCGAGGGGAAAAAGCCTGCCAACTGCGTCTGGTTCTGGGCCGAGGGCACGGCCGTGCAGCTGCCGGAATTTGCTTCGCGCTATCACCATGACGGCGCGGTCATCTCCGCCGTGCCGCTCGTGCACGGCATCGGCGCGCTCTCCGGCCTTCGCTGCATCACGGTGGACGGCGCGACGGGCGAGAACGACACGAACTTCGAGGGCAAGGTGCAGGCCGCTGCCGACGCGCTGCTCTCCGGGGACGACTTTGTCTGCGTCCACATTGAGGCGCCGGACGAGGCCACGCACAACGGCCGCCTGGACGAGAAGCTTGAGGCCATTGAATTCCTCGACTCCCGCGTCGTCGCGCCGCTGTGCGGCAAGCTCGACGCGGCAGGGGAGCAGTACCGCATTCTCCTGCTTTCCGACCACAAAACGCTGATGAACACGCGCGGCCACGGCGCCGATCCCGTGCCGTACCTCATCTATGACAGCACAAAGCCCGACGGAAGCGGCCTGGATTACACCGAGAAAAACGGCGAGATGGGCCCGTATCAGCCCGACGGGACAAAGCTCATGGACGAGCTGTTCGCGCTGTGATGGAGCAGGCGCTTTTAGAGCGCGCGCCGGCCAAGCTCAACCTGACGCTTGACGTGCTCGGCCTCCGGCCGGACGGATATCATGAGCTCCGCTCCGTCATGCAGACGGTGAGCCTTTACGACGACCTGACCGTCCGCGTGAACGCGCCGGAATGGCGCATCGCCTGCGCGACGGCGTCCGTCCCACATGGGGAGGACAACCTCATTCTGCGCGCCGCGCGGGAATATGTAAAGCGTGCGGGCATAGAGACAAGCGGCATCGAGTTTGCACTCATCAAGCGCATTCCCATGCAGGCCGGACTCGGCGGCGGCAGCGCGGACGCGGCTGCGTGCCTGCGCGCGCTCGACCGCATCTACGGCGCGCTGCCGCAGGACGAGCTGCTTGACATTGCGGCGTCCGTCGGCTCGGACGTGCCGTTCTGCCTGCTCGGCGGAACGCGCCTGTGTACGGGGCGCGGCGAGAAAATGACGCTGCTGCGCCGGCTCAAGCCGTGCCATTTCGTGGTGTGCAAGCCGGAGTTTTCGGCGTCGACGCCTGCGCTCTTCCGCGCGCTCGATGAAAACCCGGACGCGACGGCCGACGGCGCGGCTGAGGTCGAGCGTGCCATCCGTGCGGGCGAGCTGCCCAGTGGCGGCCATACGAACCGCTTCGAGCCGCTGCTTGTGCGCGAGCATCCGGTGCTCGCCCGCGCGCTTGAAGCGATGCAGACGGCCGGCGCGCGCCTTGTCTCGCTCACGGGCACGGGAACGGCCTGCTTCGGCCTGTTTGACTCCCGCGCCGGCGCGGAGCGCTGCTTTGTCGCGCTCGCGCAGCTCGGAATGCAGGTTTTTCTGGCGCAGCCGGAATAATTCCGAAAAAAACCGTCCATGGTAGTAGTATTCTGCCATGGACGGTGATTTTTTATGAAACATAAAGCCATCGCGCCGGTCTTGCTGCTCGGCCTTGCGCTCTGGTTCTGGACCGGCGTACTTACGGTGCGCGAGCAGGCGGCGCTGTCGGAGAAGCTGCTGCGGCTGCACGTTGTCGCTGCGTCCGATTCCGAGACGGATCAGGCGATCAAATTGCAGGTGCGAGACCGCGTGCTCGCCGCGGCGGCGCGCTATACCGCGGACGCAAACACGGCCGCGGAGGCGGCCGCGGCGCTCACAATGCATCTGGGAGAGCTGGAAGAGGAGGCCGAGACGTGTCTGGCTGAGCTTGGCGCGGACGAAGCCGTGACGGTGACGCTCGCACGGGAGGAATTTTCCACGCGGGAATATGACACGTTCGCCCTTCCGGCCGGGCAGTACGAGACGCTGCGCGTCGTCATCGGCGCGGGCGAGGGGCATAACTGGTGGTGCGTCGTGTTTCCGTCGCTCTGCACGGCCGCGACGGCGGGGGAGCTGACACAGGCCGCTGCCTCGGCCGGCCTCACGCAGGGCCAGACCCGCTGGATTACGGACGATGCCGCCGACGTGCGCGTGCGGTTCCGCATTCTGGAGCTGCTCCAGAAGCTGTTTTCATAAATTCGTGATGGCTATCCGCTTTTTATAACAGATGCCGAAGCGGGCGGAGCAGGAGGCCGAGCGTGCGGTAGAGAAAAAGCTGCGCGCCGCCCGGGCCGGCGCTTGCGTAGGCGTCGCCGAACTGCGTCCCGCCGTCCGGGAGGCTGACGCGGCACTGCTCGGCGGCCTGCTCGTGCTCGCCGCGAAGGTGCGCGCTGAGCGCCGCGGAGTCGACGGCCAGCATGAGCTCTGTGTCAAGGTACGCGCTTCGCATATCAAGGTTGAACGAGCCGACAAGGCTCATACGGTCGTCAATCAGGATCGTCTTTGTATGGCGCGAGTGCTCGCCCGCGAATTCGTAGATGCTCGCACCCGCGGCGAGGATGTTCGCTTTCTGCCCGAGCAGGTCGGCGCAGCCGAACGGATTGGCGCCGTTTTCCGTCGCGTTCGTCAGGATGCGCACGTCCGTGCCGCCGTCCGCGACTGCCCGGAGGTCAGAGAGCATCTGCTCGCTGCAAATAATGTACGGCGTCTCGACGCGCACAATGTCCGCGCCGGCCATCAGGCGCGCGGCGATTGTCCAGAGCTCCGGCTGTTTGTTCACAGCCTGCGGCGGGTTGGACAGGAGCGTCACGCGGTTTGTTTCCATTGTGGCGGCGGCAAGGTCAAAGTCCGTGTACGCCTCCGGCCAGCGCGTGGGAAGCTCCGCCGCCCGCTCTCGCAGATCGTCTGCGCCGTCGCTGTCCGGCTTGCGGTAGGCCGGGCGGCTGTCCGGGTCGTCCCAGATGCGGGAAAAGTAGGACTGAAGCTGCGAAAGCGCCGTGTTTTCCGCGGCCGGATCGGTCTCGTAGATGAGAAGCTCCCGGTCGATGTTCTGCCGCCGGTCGCTGTGGCCAAGGAACAGCGTGTTCGTGTTGCGGCCGCCGAGAAGGAACGCCGTGTCGTCGCAGATGACGTATTTGTCGTGCAGGCGATAGTTGCCCTTCCACGGCTTTACAAGCGAGAGCGTGTTGTAAAAGCGTACCTCCGCGTTTGGATGCGCGGCCAGCGCGCGCATCTCGTCGCTTGCAGTGAGGTAGAGCCGCGCGTTGATGCCGTCGACGAGAACGCGCACATGAACGCCCCGCTCAGCCGCTTCGTACAGCGCCGCCATAACGTCAAGCCCGGCCTCGTCCGGCCGGAAGTCGAATGTGGAGAGCGTGATCTCCCGCTCGGCGGTCCGGATGAGGCGAAGGCGCCACAAAAGCGCCTCGTCGTTGTCGTCGATGCAGGCCGCGCGCTCCGGCCCCGCAGAGTCGGAATAGCACTGCGCAGGGTCAAAATGGCACGCCGCGGCGCTTGCCTGCTTGTGGTGCCGCGCGGGCAGGATCGCGCCGAGCAGGACATAGAGTAGCGCGATCAGAGCAACAACGCCGATCGACCTCCAGAGACGGACGCGGCGGCGGAGCTTGTGTACGGTCATGGAACATGCCTCGTTTATGTGAGATATCCTCACTCTATCACCTAAAAAACGGTCTTGTCAAGGCGCTCAAACGGGTCAGTTTTTGGGGTGTGTACTGTAAATGGGACAGCACATATGCTATAATGGCAAAAACGAAGAAAAAAAGGGGGCGAGGACGTGCGGCGGATCCTGTACGGGACGGATTTTGTGGAAAACCGGATGAGCGCGCTGCGCGAGATCCGCGACTTGGCGGCGCAGGAGCGCGGCGGGCTGCTGCTCATCGTGCCGGAGAACCAGTCCCACGAGGCCGAGCGCCAGCTGTGCACGGTCTGCGGCAACCGCATCTCGCGCTATGCCGAGGTCCTGTCGCTGCCGCGGCTGGCCGGACGGCTTTTTTCGGCGGCCGGCGGCGTCGCGGCGGCCGCATTCGACCGCGGCGGCAAGCTCCTGGCCATGTCGCGCGCATGCCGGCAGCTGCACAGCCGGATCAAGGTGTTTGCCTCGCGCGCAGCGGGGGCGGAGCACCTGCTCAGCCTCGTCGATCTGTGCGACGAGCTTGAGAGCGCCTGCGTCGCGCCGGATGACCTGCGCGCGGCCGCGCGGGAGATGACGGGCGCGCTCGCGCAGAAAATTGAGGAGATCGCGGACATTTTTGACGTGTATGCGGGCCTGTGCCGCGGGCACGAGAGCGCGCTCACGTGCCTGCGCGACCTGCTGGAGGAGCAGCCGGAGCTCGTGGCCGAAAAGAACGTCTGGATCGACGGATTTACATATTTGACGCGGCAGGAGCGCGCCATTGCGCTCACGCTGGCCCGCACATGCGCGGACTTTACGCTCGTCCTCACAGGAGAGCCGGAGCCGGGGCGCGACCGCGTCTTTGGCGCCGTGCGGGAGTTTGCGACGGATTTTCGCGCGATCGACGCTGAGTGGCGGCGCATCGAGCCGGCCGAAGGCCGCGGCTCAGCCGCGCTGCGCCATGCGCAGGAGCAGCTTTTCTCCGCCGGCACGGAGGTTTTTGCCGGCGAGCAGGATGCGCTTCGCGTCGCCCGCGCAGGCAGCGTCCGGGGAGAGTGCCTCGCGTGCGCCGACGCTGCGCTCGCGCTCGTGCGGAGCGGCCGCGCGCGCTGGCGCGACATCCACATCACCTATACGGACGCCGCGCGCTACCGCCCGGCGCTTCAATCTGTCCTCGCGCGCTATGGCGTTCCTGCTTACTTTGCAGGCTCCGAGCCGATCGAGAACCAGTCCGTCGCCGCATTTGTGCTGACGGCGCTCGATTCCGTGTCCGGCGGCATGGAGTACGAGGATGTGCTGCGCCACCTGAAAACCGGGTTTTCGCCCATCACGCGCGACGAATGCGACCGGCTGGAGAACTACGCCTACACATGGGACATTCGCGGCGCGGCGTGGCTGCGCACGTGGACGAAGCATCCGGACGGCTTCAGCGCGCAGGTGGACGCGCGCGCTGAGCAGGAGCTTGCAGCGCTCAATGAGATCCGCGCCCGTGCGCTCGCGCCGCTCGGCGCGCTGCAATCGGGTCTGCGCGAGGCGCAGAACATCCGCGGCCAGATCGCGGCGCTCTGCCGCTACTTTGACGATGTGCGCCTGTGCGACCGGCTTGAGGCGCGCGCCGCAGAGCGCGCCGGGACGCAGGAGGCCATGACGCTCTCGCAGCTTTACGATATTCTATGCGCGGCGCTCGACGCCATGGACGACATTCTGGGCGAGGAAAGCGGCTCGCCGGAGGAATTTGCGCGCCTGATGCGGCTGCTGCTCACGCAGTATGCGGTTTCGACCATCACGCCGTCGCTCGACGCGGTGCAGGCCGGCAGCGCCGAGAGCCTTTATCGCTCGCCGTGCAGGCATCTTTTTGTGCTCGGCGCAGAGGAAGGGATGCTCCCGGCAGCGCCCGCGCGCCGCGGGCCGCTCAGCGACGGCGACCGCGATGCGCTGCGCCGCCGCGGGGTGCCGATCCTAAGCGGAACGGAGCACGATCTTGACTTTTCGCTTGCATCCGTCTGGCACTTGCTCGGGACGCCGTCGGACTCACTCTGTCTGAGCTGGTGCGCGCAGGGCGAGACGGCGCCGAGCTTCCTGATCGGCCGGCTGTGCGCAGTGTTTCCGTCGCTGCGGATCGAAGAATTCCCGGCCTATCCGTCCATCCTGCTGACCGACGCGGCGTCCGCCGGGGCGCTTTGCCTGCGGGCGAAGGACGACGCGGCGCTTGCCTGCGCCGTGGCGGAGCATTCGCTCTTTACCCGGCCGGAGGTGCAGCGCGCGGCGCAGGATTGGGACAAGCGCGCGGCATACCGCCTGCCGCCGCTGTCCGGCGAGGCTGTGCGGCGGCTGTATGGCGAGAAGCTGTATCTGTCTGCCTCGCGCGTCGATCAGCTCGCCTCGTGCCGCTGCGCGTATTTCCTGCGCTACGGCCTCCGCGCCAAGCCGCGGCGGCAGGCGAGCTTCGACGCGCCGCTCTTCGGGACTCTTGTCCACGAGGTCCTTGAGAATACGGCCGCGCGCGCCATGGACGAGGGCGGCTTTGCCGCCGTGCGTCCGGAGCGGCTGCGGCAGATCGCCGAGCAGGAGATGACGGAGACCACGGCGCGCCAGCTCGGCTCGCTCGACGGTGCGGACGAGCGGTTCCGGTATCTCTTCGAGCGCAACCGCCGCGAGGTGCGGCGCATCGTGGATGTGCTTGGCCGCGAGATGGCAAAGTCGGATTTCCGGCCCGTGCGCTTTGAGATGGCGTTTGCAGACGGCGGCGAGCTTCCGCCCGTTCCCATTGGGGACGACGCACAGATCTCCGGCTTTGTCGACCGCGTCGACCTGTTTTCGTCCAACGGCACGCTCTATGTCCGCGTCATCGACTACAAGACCGGGCGCAAGAGCTTTGACTACACGGATATTCTCTCCGGCATCGGATTGCAGATGCTCATCTATCTCTTCACGCTCTGTGACCTTGGCGAGGCGGTGTTCGGATGCGCGCCGGAGCCGGCCGGCGTACTGTATGTCCCGGCGCGCGAGGCCATTGTGCCCGTCGGCCGCCGCCCGGACGCAGAGGAGGCCGACGCCGCACACGCGTCCGAGCGCACGAGAAAAGGTCTGGTGCTCGATGACGAGTCGGTCGTCTGCGCCATGGAGCGCACGGATGGAACGCCGGAATTTTTGCCGCTCAAGCGGAAAAAAGACGGCTCGCTCACCGGCGACCTTGCAAGCCGCGAGCAGTTCGAGCTTCTGAAGAAATTCACGATGGCGCGCCTTCGCGCGTGCGTGGACGAGATCGCCTCCGGTGACGTCACGCCCGACCCGTACACGCGCGGCAGCGCGCAGGGCGCGTGCACATACTGCGAGTTTGCGCAGGCGTGCCATCTTGATACATATCCCAATGCGACGCGCCGGCTGGCGTCGACGGATCGGGCGCTGTTCTGGGAAAAGGTCGAAAAGGAGGTGGGAGACGATGGCTGACGTGACGCTCACGCGCGACCAGCAGGCGGTCGTCGACGACCGCGGCGGGCAGCTGCTCGTCTCCGCCGCCGCAGGATCCGGCAAGACGAAGGTGCTCGTCGACCGGCTTTTGTCCTATGTGACCGATCCGGCGCGGCCGTGCGATGTCGACGAATTTCTCATCATTACATATACCAAGGCCGCTGCGGCCGAGCTTCGCTCAAAGATCACCGCCGCGCTCAGCCAGCGCCTCGCTGCACGGCCGGGCAGCGCGCACCTGCTGCGGCAGATGAACCGGATCACCTGCGCACATATATCGACGGTCCATGCGTTCTGCGCCGACCTCCTGCGCACGCGCGCGGCCGAGGCGGGGCTCGACCCGGAATTTCGCGTTGCTGAGGAGGCGGAGGCGGCGCTGCTTCGCGCGCGCGCCGTAAAGCTGACGCTCGGCGAGGCCTACGCGTCCATGACGCCGGACGGCGACTTCGCCAGCCTTGCCGACACGCTCGGCGCCGGTCGGAACGATCGCGCGCTCGAACAGCTCGTCGGCGAGATGTTCGATCAGGCGCAGTGTCACGCCGACCCGGCCGCGTGGCTGGCGCGCTGCCGCGCGATGGCGAACGGGTCGACGCAGGACGTGGGGCAGACAGTCTGGGGCGCATGGCTTATGGAAGCGGCGCGGCGCTATGCGCGCGCGGCGCTGCCGGCCGTGGACGACGCATGCCGCGAGATCACAGGCGAGGAAAAGCTCGAAAAGGGCTACGGCCCGACGTTTTTTGCGCTGCGCGATCAGCTTGCCCGCACGAAGAAGGCAGAGCGGTGGGAGGAGCTCTCGGCCATCGCGGCCGAGGAGCTGCCGTCGCTCCGCGCCGTGCGCGGTTACGATGACAAGGCGTTTTTAGAGCAGCTCAAGGCGCTGCGCGACCGCGTGCGAGGCCCGTTTTCACGTGTGCTCGCGCCGTTTGCGGCCGGCCCGGCCGAGTCGGCGGACGCGCTTTCGCGCACGGCGCCGCAGCTGCGCGCGCTCATTTCGCTCACCGAACACTTCTCTGAGCGCTACGCGCGCGAGAAAAAAAGCCGCCGTGTCGTCGACTTTTCCGATCTGGAGCACGAGACGATCCGCCTGCTGCGCAGCAGCGACATTGCCGCGGAGGTCGCTGCGCAGTTCCGCGAGGTCATGGTCGACGAGTATCAGGACACGAACGCCGTGCAGGACGCTATTTTTACGGCCGTCTCCGGCGGCGGAACGCGGCTTTTTATGGTGGGCGACGTCAAGCAGTCCATCTACCGCTTCCGTCTGGCCGACCCGACGATCTTCCTTGGCAAATACCGCTCGTTTCCGAACCGCGACGAGGCGTCGGACGGCCAGCCACGGCGCATTCTGCTGCGTCAGAACTTCCGCTCGCGGCCGGAGATCCTCTCTGCGGCCAACCATGTGTTCCGCACGGTCATGAGCGAGCAGGTGGGCGACCTCGACTATACGGACGAGGCCGCACTCGAGCCGGGCGCGCGCTTTGCAGCCTTGGACGGGCCGCTTGTGGAGCTGCACTGCATCGAGTCCGGCCGGGACGACGATTCCCCGGGAAAGCTTGAGCAGGAAGCAGAGTACGCCGCCTCGCGCATCGCGGAGCTTCTCGCCCTCGGCGCGCCGGTCTCAGACGGCGCGGACGGCCTCCGGCCGTGCCGGGCGGAGGACATCGTCATTCTGATGCGCTCCCCGCGCTCGGCCGGATATGCCTACCAGCGCGCGCTCGCGCGCCGCGGCATCCGCGCCGAGACCGATCAGGGCGGCGACATTCTGGAGACGGCCGAGGTGCAGACGCTGCTGTCTGTGCTGCAGCTCATTGACAATCCGCATCAGGACGTGCCGCTGCTTGCGGCGCTTGGAAGTCCCGTTTTCGCATTTTCGACCGATCTGCTTGCGGCCATCCGCGCCGCGTCGCGGCAGGGCGACCTGTATTCGGCGCTTTGCGCGTATGAGGGCGAGGATCCGGCGCCGCAGCGCTTTTGCGCGCAGCTTGCGTCGCTTCGCGCGCAGGCGGACTTCCTGCCGCTCGACGCGCTTGTGGACGCGGTGCTGCGCACGTTCGGATTTTTTGAGGTGTACGGCGCCATGGACGGCGGCGCGGCGCGCCTTGCCAATTTGCAGACGTTTGTGGAGTACTGCGCCTCATATAGCGCCGGAAGCTACCGGCTGCTCATGGATTTTCTGCAGCACATCGCGCACATGAAGGCGCAGGAACGCGCCATAACGCCGAGCGGCTCCGGCGCGGGCGGCGCGGTGAAGATCATGAGCATCCACAAATCCAAAGGCCTTGAGTATCCGATCGTATTTTTAAGCGACCTGTCGCACAAGTTCAACCTCACGGATCTGACGCGCCCCGTCCTGCTCGATCCGGAGCTCGGCGCGGGCGCGGACGCGGTCGACGCCGAGTTGCTCGTGCGCTACCCGACGGCCGCCAAGCAGGCCATTGCGGCCAAAAAGCGCGCGGAGACGATCTCGGAGGAGCTGCGCGTGCTCTACGTCGCCATGACGCGGCCGAAGGATCGGCTTATCATGACGTACTGCGCGAAAAACCTCAGAAGTGAGCTGAATAAGCTCGCCGCGGCGGCGCAGTATCCGGCCGACCCGGCGCAGGCGGCGGAGGCGCGGAGCATGGGCACATGGGTGCTGATGGCTGCGCTGTGCCGCGCGGAGGCAGGGGAGCTGTTCGCCGAGGCCGGCCGCCCGGACTGCGTCGGCGCGCGGGACGGGCATCCGTGGCGCATCCGCTATGTGCAGGGCGATGCGCAGGCGGCGGCCTTTTCCACCGCAGCGCCGCGCGACGCGGCTGCAGCGCGGCAGAAAGTCGTGTGGGACGAGGGCGTGTACGGCTATCGCTATGCGCACCTTGCCGCCTCTGCGCTTCCGGCCAAGCTGACGGCGACGCAGATGAAGGGCCGCACGATCGACGCGGAGGCGGCCGAGCAGGCGCCGCAGTCCGGCGCGCCGGAATTCCTGCCACCGCTAAAGCGCCGCGAAGCGGCAGCGCGCGGCAGCGCGACGCACCTTGCCATGCAGTATCTCGACGATCAGCACGCGTTCGCGCTCGGCGTCGAAGCCGAGATCGCGCGCGAGTGCGAGCAGGGCTTTTTGACGCCCGAGCAGGCGGCCATGGTGCGGACTGACGAGCTTGAGCACCTAGTCCGAAGCGACCTCGGCGCGCGCCTTCGCGCGGCGACGATGGCGCGTGAGATGAAATTCTCAATTCTGATGGACGCCCGCGCGTGCATCGACGGTGCGCCGGAGGGCGAGCAGATCCTCGTGCAGGGCGTCGCGGACTGCATTTTGCGTGAGGAGGATGGCCTGACGGTCGTCGACTACAAGACCGACCGCGTCCGCCCAGGGCAGGAGGAGCTCCATGCCGAGCGCTATGTGCAGCAAATGCGCACTTATGTTCAGGCTGTGCGCGAGCTGTACGGCGCCGCGCCGCGCTCGTGCCTGCTGTACTTCTTCGCCACGGGGAAGGCCGTGGAGATGATCGACCGGCTCGCGTGAGCGCCGCGCCTGCGGACAGATGCGCTTTATCCCAAAAATAAGGCTCCGGCCAACAGGCCGGAGCCTTATTTTTTCAGCGCTGCTGGTTCTGGTTGGACTGATTCTGCTTCTGATTCTGATTGCTTTGCTCCTGCTGCTGGTTCTGCTTCTGATTCTGTTTCCGGCTGCGGTCTTCCATGATTCTTCCTCCTAGCAAAAGGCTTGCGGTTTGCCCGCGGGGATAGCTTGCCCGGCTGTCCGCGTGCTTATGCGTCAGGACTTGTCGCGCGAGCGAAAGCAGACGGCCGCAAGCAGGCCGAATACGACGGCCGAGGCGATGCCGCCGGCTGCGCTTTTCACGCCGCCCGTCAGCGCGCCGATGAGGCCGGACTCCTGCACGCCCTCACGCGCGCCCCTTGCAAGGAGGTTCCCAAAGCCGGTCAGCGGCACGCTCGCGCCTGCGCCGGCCCATTTCGCAAACGGCTCGTACAGCCCGGCCGCGCCGAGCACGACGCCCGCGCAGACAAAGCTCGTCAGGATGCGCGCCGGCGTGAGCTTTGTTTTGTCAATGAGCACCTGACCGATGAGGCAGAGCAGCCCGCCGGCGAAAAATGCTTTTACAACATCAAGCAGCACAGTTTCACCTCCGCTCCCGGCAGATCGACACGGCGTGGCAGATGCAGGGGATCGACTGCCCCTGCTGCGTGCTCGTTGTGGACAGCAGCGCGCCCGTGCCGCAAAAGAGAATCTGCCGGATCTCTCCCGATGCAAGACGCGAAAGGAGATAACTGCAAAGCGCCGCCGCGCTGCATCCGCAGCCGGAGCCGCCGGCGTGGACGTCCTGACGCTCCGCGTCAAACATAAGCACGCCGCAGTCTGCATAGCGGCTGCCAAGGCTCACGCCGTCTTTTTTCATCAGGTCGTCCACAATGGCTGCACCGACCGCGCCGAGGTCGCCCGTGACGATGAGATCATAGTCCTCCGGCGTGCGCGCAAGGTCGTCAAAGTGCGCGCGGATCGTCTCGAACGCCGCGGGCGCCATGGCCGCGCCCATGTTGTTCGCGTCCGTGACGCCGCGGTCGACGATGGCACCCGTCGTGGCCGCTGTGATGATCGGTCCCGGCCCGTCCTGCCCGAGAATGACGCAGCCGGAGCCGGTGACCGTCCACTGCGCCGTCGGCGTGCGCTGGCCGCCGTAGACGAGCGGGAGGCGGTACTGCCGCTCCGCCGAGGCGTAGTGCGATGAGGTCAGCGCTGCCGCGCGTCTGGCGTAGCCGCCGTCCACGGCCATGGCTGCGAGCGCAAGGCTCTCCGCCATGGTCGAGCAGGCTCCGTACAGCCCGTAAAACGGCACGCCTGTGCCCCGCAGTGAAAAGCCGGAGCCGATGCACTGATTGAGCAGGTCTCCTGCGAAGATCACGTCGAGGTCGGCATTCGTTCCGCCGCATTTGGTCAGCGCCCGTGTGAGCGCAAGCGCCTGCATCCGGCTCTCAGCCTGCTCCCAGGAGTCCTGACCGAATTTTGTGTCTTCGTGGATCTCGTCAAAATAGTCCCGCAGCGGCCCTTCGCCCTCTTTTTTGCCGACGACGGATGCATACGACAAAATGGCCGGGCCGGAAGGGAAGACCATGCTGCTCTTTCCGCGATGACGCAGTTCCATACGATCCCACCTTTGTTTTTGTGGGGATAGTATGCGGCAAACGCGGCGAAATTATGAAAAAAGGCGGGCGCGCACGGTTTCCCGCACGCGCCCGCCCTGGGGAGGCTGTTAAATTGCGTTGTATTCCTTGAGGAATTTTTCGATGTCCGTCCCGGAGATCTTCTTGAGGACCTCCTTGAGCGCGATCTGCGCCGGGAGCGGGAGCTTCATGTCCGTGATCTTGCGGCCGTCGCGAAGCTGCACGGTTGCGTTGATGAGGTCGCGCAGGTCGTACGTGCTGCCCCAGACCTCCGGCACGCCGCGGTCGACGTTCAAAAGCGTGTACACGGCCTCCATGCCGGTGCGCATGGAGTACTCCGTCGTGAAGATGGTGTCGCGCGGCGTCTCGGCGAACTGGCCGAGGAACGCGAAGTTCACGGCGTCCTGCGGCACGACGTCCGGGCGGTCGCCCTTGGCGCGCGGCATGAAGAACGCGGTGATATACGGCATCATGACCGGCACGGTGTTCGCGCTGTTCGACGCGAGGTCTTCGATCTGCGCCTCCGGAACGCCGATGTGGTAGAGCCACTCCATGCAGATCTCCTTGCCGGTGCACTCGCGCATCGGCTTTTTGACGTAGTTGCCCGGCTTGTCGGAGAACAGGCCGTAGACCCAGACGCAAAGCTGACCCTTGTCCTGCTCGCGGAACTGCTGCTGGCGGTTGAGCGTCCAGCTCAGAAGCCAGTTGGAGTCCTTGACGGTGACGATGCCGCCCGTGACGGTGTGGCCGGAGAACGGGTCGCGCTTGCAGATCTTCTGGATATAGGGCGGGATCTTTCCGTCGAGCGTCGTGACGGTCGCGCTCATCCAGTTGCTCTGCTCCGGATCGTAGCAGAACTTCTCCGGATGGCCGAAGCTCGGGTCCTGCTCGGCGATGCGGCGCCAGAGATCCCAGCCGTTGCCTGGGCGAAGCTCGGGATCGAACGCGGCGGGCGTGTCCTGGCTGCCCATGGTGCTCGACTCAACGCAGCCGCCGTTCGTGATGAACAGCAGGTCGTTCTCTGTCAGGTCGATGGTGTCGACGTGGCCGTCGTGGTCGACGGTGATGGACTTGGCCTGCTTGCGGCCCGGCTGGATGTCGAAGCGGACGTCCGTGACCTTCGTGGAGTAGTGGAACTGCACGCCGTGATCCTTCAGGTAGCTCGTCATCGGCAGGATGATGGACTCATACTGATTGTAGCGGGTAAAGCGCAGCGCCTTGAAGTCCGGCAGGCCGCCGATGTGGTGGATATAGCGCTTGATATAGAGCTTCATCTCCAGCGCGCTGTGCCAGTTCTCAAAGGCGAACATCGTGCGCCAATACAGCCAGAAGTTCGAGGAGAATACCTCGTCGTCGAAGAAGTCGGTGATGCGCTTGTCGTAGAGCTGCTCATCCGGCGTGAAGAACAGCTTCATGATCTCGAGCGCGCCCTTGTCCGAGATGGCGAACTTGCCGTCGGTGTGGGCATCCTCGCCGCAGCGCTCCGTCGCGCGGCAAAGAGACGAGTTCGGATCCTCCTTGTTGAGCCAGTAGTACTCGTCGAGCACGCTCGCGCCCTTGGTCTCAAGCGACGGGATGGAGTGGAGCAGATCCCACATGACCTCGAAGTGGTTGTCCATCTCGCGGCCGCCGCGCATGACGTAGCCGAGGTTCGGGTAGTTCATGCCGTCGCAGGCGCCGCCGGCCGTCGGATCCTTCTCAAAGATGTGGATATGCTCGCCCTTCATCTGGCCGTCGCGGACCAGATAGCACGCGGCCGTCAGTGCCGCAAGACCCGAGCCGATGATATAGGCCGACTTGTGGTCGACGCCCTCGGGCTTTTTCGGATGGGCGAACGCTTCGTAATTGCCGCTGGAATAATACATGGTGCATACCTCCGTCAGAATTCAGCTTTCGCTGTTTTGTTTTGTTGGCCTTATGATAACCCGCTTTTTCCGGCCGCACAATTTGCAAAAAAGCGGCCGTGTCAGAAGTTTGTACATCGGGTCCGTTTTGTAAAAACGACGCTTCGGGTCTTTCTTTTTTACAAAACCCTATGCTATAATGTGTAAAAGAGGATTTCTCAATCGGAAAAGGAGACGCGCCATGAGCCAGATCACGAAAAAAGCGCTGTCGGCCAGCCTGAAAAATCTGCTCCATCAGAAGCCGCTCAGCAAGATCACCATCAGCGACATCGCAGAAGACTGCGGCGTGAGCCGCATGACATTTTATTATTATTTTTCGGATATTTACGACCTCGTCGAATGGACGTGCATGGAGGACGCCAGCTGCGCCATCGCGGGCAACAAGACGTACGGAACGTGGCAGCAGGGCTTTTACAATATATTTGAGGCCGTGCTCGAAAACCGCTCGTTTGTCGCCAACGTCTATCACTCCGTCAGCCGCGAGCACATCGAGCAGTATCTCTATGAGGTGACCTACGGCCTGCTTGCGGATGTTGTCGAGGAGGCCGCGGAAAGGCTCGGCCTCACGGTGCGCGATGAGGACAAGCGCTTTATCGCCGATTTTTATAAGTATGCGTTTGTCGGCCTGCTGCTTGCATGGATCCGGGACGGGATGAAGGAGGAGCCGGAGCGGATCATTGCGCGGCTGAGCATCCTGATCTACGGCGATGTGGAGCGCGCGCTCAAAAAATACTGCGCCTACCCCGACGGCCTGCCGCCGGCCGAGCCGCGCGAGCCGCTCCTGCGTTCGGCAGAACCGGAGACGCCGGAGCAGACAGACGAATAAAGTGCGCTTATGATGGCGCCGCAGCTGTTCTCAAAAAACAGCTGCGGCGCCAATTATTTCAATTTTCGAAACTGATATGTGAAATAATTGTTAATATTGATGCGATGCAAGGCTTGAAAGATGCGCGCCGTTGTGTTATTTATGAACTAGAGAAAGAAGAGGTGGCGACCATGCAGCTGACGCAGACAGCTGTCCAGAAGCAGAAGCTCAGCACGCAGACGGTGCTTTCACTTGGCGTTTTGCAGATGGGGACGGAGGAGCTTTGCGCATTTGTTGAGAGCGCGGTGCTGGAGAATCCCGCACTGGAATACCCGGCCGGTGCCGCGCCGGCCGCCGCGGCGACCGGGCCTGAGGTGGTGGGCGACGACCTCCGGGAGATCACGCTGCAGCAGGAGCTTCGCAGTCAGGTGCGGTTTTCCGCGCTCGAGCCGGCGCTGGCGCGGGAGACGGCGTGGGTCATTGACACGCTCGACCGCGACGGCTATCTGCGCCTGCCGGAGGCGGCAGAGCCGGACGAAACGCTTCAACGCGCCATTGCGCTCGTGCAGTCGCTTGAGCCGGCCGGCGTCGGCGCGCGGAGCCTGTGCGAGTGCCTGAGCCTTCAGCTACGCCGGAGCGGCGGCGACGAGTTGGCAGAGCGCATCGTGCGCGACCATCTGGAGGATGTGGCGGCCGGCAGGCTCCGGCGCATAGCCGGGATCCTCGGCGCGCCGCGCGAGGAGATTCTACGCGCCTGCGAGCGGATCCGCTCGCTTGAGCCGAGACCCGGCGCGCTCTATGACGCCGGGGAGGAGCCGAGGCTGCGTGCAGACTTTGTCGCCCGGAAGAGCCCGGATGGGGTCACGGTCGATCTCTCCGATCAGGCCGTCCCGTCGCTTGTGGTTCGCGCGGATTACGCCGCGCTCCGGAAGCAGACGGACGACGCGGCGGTTGCCGCTTACCTGGACGAGCATCTGACGCGCGCGCGCGATCTGGTCAACGCGCTTGTGCAGCGCCGCAATACGATGGCACGCCTTGCGTCGCTGCTGGCGGAGCGCCAGCGTGATTTTTTCCTGTCCGGCCCGGCACATCTGCGGCCGCTTCTCATGACGGAAGCGGCGCAGGCGCTCGGTGTCCATGTTTCAACGGTCAGCCGGATCGTAAAGGGCAAGTACATCGCCTGCGCATGGGGCGCCTATCCGCTCGCGCGCCTGTTTTCGCGGCCGTCCGGCGCGGACGGCGCAAGCAGCAAAAGCGCGGTGCTGGAGCGGCTGCGCGCGCTCATTGAAGGGGAGGACGCCGCCCATCCGCATTCGGATGAGACGCTCGCCGCGCTCCTGCGCGGGCAGGGGATCGACATCTCGCGGCGGACGGCGGCAAAATACAGAAGCGAGCTCGGGATCCCGTCCGCGCCCGGACGGCGCGTACTGAAAAAATCCCGGCCGGAAGAAGGTGAAGTATGGACACCTGGAGCAAGGAGCAGCGAAACCTCCTCAATGCAATCCCCAGCGCCGTCCACGTTGTAAACCGAGAAGGGATCCTGGTCGACGCGAACCAGCTGTGGCTCATGCGCTTCGGCGTTACGATGCGCAATGTGCTCGGCCGACCGCTGCGCGAGGTCATGCGCGATCTCGCATTTGCCAACCCGACGGCCATTGACCCCAACACCCCGGAATCGGAGTATAATTCGCCGGCTGCCTGCCGGACGATCGAGACCGGCCTGCCGGCGTCGATGCCGTTTCACGGCGGGAAGAGCTACGCGGTCGCGCGGCCGATCTATTCTACTTCTGCGCGCGGAAGCTTCAACTATGTACTTACAACAGTGACGGACGTGGATGCCCCGGGCCATCCTGTGCCGGAGACAAAGCCGGAGCGCGAGGGACCGCACGGCCTCGGCCTTCTTGTCGGCGGCTCGCCGGGGCTCCAGCGTGTGCAGGCGATGATCGCGCGCGCGGCGCCGACGATGGCCAACGTCCTCATCACGGGCGAGAGCGGGACCGGCAAGGAGATCGCCGCAACGCAGATCCACCGTGCAAGCGGACGCAGGCAGGACGTGTTTGTGCGCGTCAACTGCGCCGCGATCCCGGAGAGCCTCATCGAATCGGAGCTGTTCGGTTATGAGCGAGGCGCGTTTACCGGCGCGCTGACGACCGGCAAGGCCGGCCTCATTGAGGCGGCGGACGGCGGGACGCTGTTCCTTGACGAGATCAACGCCCTTCCGCTGCCGCAGCAGGGGAAGCTGCTGCGCGTTCTCGAGAGCCGGAGCGTCCAGCGCGTCGGCGGACTGAAGGAAAAGCCGGTTGATTTCCGGCTCATCACGGCGACAAACGCAGAGCTTGAGCCGCTTGTAAAGCAGGGATCGTTCCGCGCAGATCTTTACTGGCGCATCAATGTGCTGGCGCTGCGCATCCCGCCGCTCCGTGAGCGGCGCGAGGACGTTATGCCGATCCTGCGGTATTATCTCGACTTTTTCGGCCAGCAGTATGGCAGGCAGCTTGCCGTCAGCGACGCGGTGGAGCGGCTGCTTACCGATTACCGCTGGCCGGGAAACGTGCGGCAGCTGCGCAATCTGGCGGAGTTTCTCATCGTCACGGTCGAGCACGACGAGATATTGCCCGCGCACGTTCTGCTCCAGATCCCCGATCTTCTCGACGGCGAAGACGGCGCGCCGGGGGAGCCGGACGTGCCGGACTTTGGCGCGGATTTTTCGCTGCGCGAGTATCTTGCAAATTGCGAGCGGGATGTGCTCGAGCGCGCCTACCGGCAGTTCGGCAGCAGCCGGAGCGTTGCACATGCGCTGAAGATCGACCAGTCGTCGGTCATCCGCAAGCGCGAAAAATATGGGATCCTGCCCGATGCAGATGTGCACGAAACGTGATGCATATTTGCAAATTAGCAGCTGCATTCGGGTACGAAGAAGATGCATTTTTGCATAGTTGATACGAGACACGGATTTGTTGAAATTGACGGATTTCTTGCAGCACGATTTCGCCTTTCGCGAGCCGCGCTTCGATGGAACCCCGGCAGGCAATGCGATTCCCAGCGCGATGCGGCGGAAAAATAATGACGAATGAGCGTTGTACAGCGCGGAATTTTGTCAGAAAATCGTACCGGATGAAATAGTTGGCACGTTTTTTGCATGTTAGTATGGTGTAAGGTACGGAGCTTTCCGTCCAATAAGAAGGAGGTTTCCCGAAGATGAAGAAAATGAAGAAACTGCTTGCGCTCATCCTGGCGCTGGCCATGCTGCTTAGCCTGGCCGCCTGCGCCGGCGACACCGGCGCGAAGACTGACACCGGCGCGCCGTCTGACAGCACGCCTGCCGACACCGGCAAGACCGACGACAAGGCCCCCGAGGGCGACAAGACCCCGTCCGGCGACGAAGCGCAGTCCGACGGCGCCGCGGTCGACACGGTCAAGATCGGCGTTCTGCTGCCGATGTCCGGCCCGACGTCGTACTACGGCGAGGTCCAGTACAACGGCATCGAGTTCTGCGCGGACTACGTCAACGCCAACGGCGGCATCAAGTCGCTCGGCGGCGCGAAGGTCGAACTTGTCCTGCAGGACTCCGCGGGCGACCCGGAGACCGGCGTGTCTGCCTTTGAGGTGCTGCTCGACGACGGCGTGAGCGCGGTCGTCGGCCCGTACAACTCCACGGTCGCCGGCGCCACGACGCCGCTGGCCATCCAGCACGGCGTCCCGTACGTCATCTGCAACTCCACCGCCGAGAACTTCATGGGCGAGGCGAACAAGTACGTCTACCGCACGAACCTCGGCTCCTCCGACGGCGACAATATGTGGACGGCCGTCATCAACTACCTCGACGAGGTCCGCCCGGACAACCCGACCGACAAGATCGCCATCGTCTACGACGAGGGCGACTGGGGCGCCGCTGCTGTTTCGAACTGGCGTAACAACGCCGAGGAGTGGGGCTATGAGATCGTCGTCGACGAGGCCGTCTCCGAGTCCACGACCGACATGTCCACGCTCGTCTCCAAGATCAAGGCCGCCGACGCCGACCTCGTCATCACGGCGGTGTTCACCTCCGCGACGAACCTGCTTGCCAAGACGCTCTATGATTACCAGTGCAGCGCAGTCATCGCCGGCCTCGGCGGCGGTGTCGGCGACACGACGTTCATTCAGGAAGCCGGCGCTGCGGCGGAAGGCGTTCTCTACACTGCACCGTGGGTCCCGTCCTGGGGCGGCGGCTCTGATGAGGTCAACGCGCTTGCCGCGCAGTTCAAGGAGAAGTACGACTACGAGATGACCATGGAGCCCGCGTGGGGCTGGCTCGCCGTTGCGACCGTCATCGAGGCCATTGAGCAGGCCGGCTCGGCTGACCGCGAGGCCATTGCCGACGCGCTCTACACGATCGACATCCCGTCCGACAGCTGGGTGATGCTCTTCTCCGGCTACGACGGCGTGAAGTTCTGCACCGAGGGTCAGTCCTCCGAGAAGTACGGCTCGACGTCCGGCGAGCGCTACAACCAGAACCTCGCCCTCGGCGACACGTCCGGCATGATCCTTATTCAGGTTCAGGACGGCGCGTGGACGGCTGTCTACCCGACCGACTACACGGACGGTCAGGACATCATCCGCTACTGAGAATTTTAAGGCTCTGCGCGATCGCGCAGACCTGACTGACCGTTCCGGGGCCGCGCTCTGCGGCCCCGGAACAGGCGGTTTTTCCGCCGCCCATTACCCGCAGAGGGAGGAATGCGCTCCATGAATTCAACCATTATCATCCAGGGCCTGATCGACGGCGTGCTCGTCGGCGGCGTCTATGCAGCCATCGGCCTCGGCCTGTCGCTGGCCTATGGCGTTATGGGAGTTGTAAACTGGGCACACGGCGAAGTGCTGATGGTGTCGCTGTACATCTCCATTTACCTGACGAAATATCTTGGATTTGACCCGTATCTTACGGCGCTTGTCAATGTCGTCGTGCTCGGTCTTGTCGGCTATGTCCTTCAAAAGACCGTTTTCAACAAGCTGCTCAACCGCGGCGGCATGGCGTGGCGCGACATGATGCTCTTTACAGCCGGCATGTCCATGTTTCTGCAGGCGCTCTTTAACCTGTTTTTCGGCGCGGAGGTCAAATCCGTTACGACGCGCTACAGCGGCATGTTCTCTGTCGGCAACATCATGATCTCGCGTCCGAAGACGATCTCGTTCGTCATCGCGATCGCCTGCTGCATCGCGCTTTATATCTTCATTCAGAAGTCTGAAATGGGCCGCTCGCTTCGCGCGACGTCGCAGGATCGCCAGACGGCGCAGCTCATGGGCATCAACGCCAACCAGGTGTTCTGCCTGTGCTTTGCCATCGGTCTTGCGATGGTCGGCCTGTCCGGCGCGCTGCTCACGCCGTTCTATCAGGTCACGCCGTATGTCGGCGCGGCGTTCTCGTTCAAGTCGTTTATCATTGTCGCCATGGGCGGCAAGGGCAACATCCCGGGCGCGCTTATCTCGGGCATCCTGATGGGCCTCATTGAGAAGCTCGGCGCGGTGCTCTTCAACGATAAGATCGCGCAGATCCTGATCTTTGTCCTGTTCATCGCTGTGCTGCTGTTCCTGCCGGACGGCATCATGGTCCGCCGCAAGAAGAAGGGGTGAGGACGATGCAGAAACTCAAAGATCTCACAAAGAAGCAGAAGATCCAGGGCATCATTCTCATTGCCGCGCTGCTCATCATGCTCGTCGTGCCGAACACCGTTGGCATGAGCACGTCGTCCTGGTCCATTATGATCACCGTTCTGCTCTATATGTTCTATGCGAGCAGCTGGAACATTATGGGCGGCTATACGGGCCTTTTCTCGCTCGGCAACGGCATCTATGTCGGTCTCGGCGCCTATATCACGGCCTGCCTGTATCTCTATGGCGGCATCACGCCGTGGCTCGGTATCCCGATCGCGGCGCTTATGACGGGCCTTCTGTCGATGCTCATTGGCTATCCGACGTTCAAGCTGCAAAACATCTACTATTCGTTTGCGACCTTTGCGCTTTTGCAGGTCATGCTTGTTATTTTCAAGAATTTCAAGACGTTCTTCGGCCTGTTCAAGCTCGGCGGCGCTGAGGGCCTCAAGCTCTCGAGCACGGTCAATGACCCGGGCAATATGCAGTTCCTCAGCAAGGTGCCGTATTATTACATCATCCTGTCGCTGCTGATCCTCGTGCTGCTCGTGTCGTACTATATCTCGCACTCGAAGCGCGGCTTCTATTTCCGCGCCATCAGCGCGAATATGAACGCGGCCGCGTCGCTCGGCGTCAATGTGATGAAGCTGAAGCTGCAGGCGCAGTTCCTGACGGCGTTCTTCTCGGCCATCGGCGGCGGTTTTTACTGCATGTTCCTCGGCTATATCGACCCGAGCAAGATGTTCGGCACGGATCTTTCCATCAACATTATGATCTTCTGCGTTGTCGGCGGCGCGAACACGCTCTGGGGACCGGTCCTCGGCGCAGGGCTCATGTACACGATCAACCGCTTCGTCACGATCTACGCCGCGAGCGTCCCCGGCCTTGCCAACATCATTTTCGGCGTTGTGCTGATGCTTGTGATCTTCTTCATGCCGGGCGGCCTGATCCCGTGGTTCGGTGAGATGCGCGAAAAACGCGCCGCGGCGCGCCGCGCCAGCGAGCTGCGCGCGCAGGAGCAGATGAGTGCAGCGGGAGGTGCCGGCCATGAGTAAGCTCAATCATCAGGACTATATCCTTTCGGCCGAGGGCGTCGTCAAGCGCTTCGGCGGCCTCGTCGCCGTCGACCATGTCGACATCGGCCTGAAGCAGGGCGAGATCCTCGGCCTCATCGGGCCGAACGGCGCCGGAAAAACGACGCTGTTCAATATGCTCTCCGGCACCATGCCTATGACAGAGGGCGAGCTCTATTACCACGGCAAGCTCATCGCGCACCCGAAGGCAAACGAGATGTGCAGCATGGGCATCGGCCGCACATATCAGATCTGCCAGCCGTTTTCCAACCTGACCGTTCTGGAAAACGTCATGGTCGGCGCGTTCATCCGCCATCCGAAAACGCGCGATGCGCGCGAGTACGCCATGTCGGTGCTCGAGCGTGTGGGGCTCGCCTCCCGCGCGAACGCGGGCGGCTCGGCGCTGACGCTCCCGGAGCTCAAGCGCATGGAGGTCGCGCGCGCGCTGGCCACGGAGCCGGACGTGCTCCTGCTCGACGAGGTCATTGCCGGCCTGAACCCGACGGAGGTCGAGAAGATCATGGAGCTCATCCGCCAGATCCGCGAGGGCGGTATGTCCATCATCATCATCGAGCACGTCATGCGCGCGATCATGAACCTGTCCGATCGCATCGTCGTGCTCAATCAGGGCGCGAAGATCGCCGAGGGTCTCCCGGTTGAGATCGCGTCGAATCCGATGGTCATTGAATCCTATCTGGGAGGAGGGAAGAAACACTGATGCTGAACATTGATAAGATCCATGTGAACTACGGCAGCTTTCAGGCGCTCGACGGCGTCTCACTGAATGTGGAAAAGGGTGAGATCGTCGCGCTGCTCGGATCCAACGGCGCCGGCAAGACCACAACGATCAACACTGCGTCCGGTCTGCTCCGGCCGCTGGCCGGAACGGTGACCTTCAAGGGGGAGGACCTTTCCAAGTACAAGCTGCACGAGATTTCTTCCCTTGGCCTTGTGCAGGTCCCGGAAGGGCGCAAGCTCTTCCCGAACATGTCTGTCCACGAGAACCTGCTTGTCGGCTCCTACGCCAAGGTGACGCGTGCAAAGCGGCAGGACAATCTCGACATGTGCTATGAGCTGTTTCCGAAGCTCAAAGAGCGCGCCCGCCAGATGGCCGGCTCGCTCTCGGGCGGCGAGCGGCAGATGGTCGCCATCGCGCGCGCGCTCATGCAGTGCCCGGAGCTTCTGATGCTCGACGAGCCGTCGCTCGGCCTTGCGCCGGTCGTTGTGGAGCAGGTGTTCGACATCATCGTCCGCATCAACAAAATGGGGACGACGATCCTGCTCGTCGAGCAGAACGTTCAGGCCTCGCTCGAGATCGCCGACCGCGCCTATGTCATCGAGACGGGCAAAAACGTCATGGAGGGCACGGCAGCCGAGCTGCTGGCCAATGACGACCTGAAGGCTGCGTATCTCGGTATGTGACCGCTGCGGCGGTATCAAAAAAGCCCCGGAAGCAGAGCTGCTTCCGGGGCTTGGTTTTGTGCCGCGCAGATTGCGCCGCCGCAGCGGCAAAAATCTGCGCGCGCGGGCATGTTTTTGTTTTACCAGAGCTTATACTCTTTTGCCTGCTCGCGCAGCTGATCGCGGAACTGCGGGGCGGCGATGCCGATGAGCGCCTGCACGCGGTCGCGCACGCAGAGGTTGCGGACGTGGGCGATGCCGTATTCGGTGACGATGTAGTCGGCGATGTTGCGCTGGATGGACACGACGGAGCCGAAGTCCAGGCCGACGACGATGCGCGAGACTGTGCCCTTCTTCGCCGTTGCCTTCACGGCGATGATGCCCTTGCCGCCCTTGGAGTGGAACGCGCCGTAGGCGAAGTCGTACGCGCCGCCCGTGCCGGAGAACTGCGTGAAGCCGACGCGCTCGGAGCAGATCTGACCGGTCAGGTCGATCTGCATGGCCGAGTTGATGGAGACCATGTTGTCATTCTGTGCAATGATAAACGGGTTGTTGACATAGCTGGACTTCAGGACGCGGATGGAGGGGTTGTAGTTGACATAATCATAAAACTCCTTGTCGCCCCACATGAATGTGCAGATGGTCTGACCGCGGTTGAGATTCTTGCGGGAATTGTTGACGTTCCCGTTTTTCATCAGGCGGCCCATGGGCGAGCTGAACATCTCCGTGTGCGCGCCGAGGTCGTTTTTGTCAGACAGCGCCTCGGCCACGGCGCCGGGAAGGCTGCCGATGCCGAACTGGATGCAGTCGCCGTCGTCGACAAGCGACGCGATGTTCTTTGCAAGCGCGCGGTCGCTCTCGGTGATGGGGTATTCCGGGGCGTAGACGATCGGCTCGTCCGTCTCTTCGATGATATAGTCCGCCTTTTCGATCGGAATGTGAACCTGACCGAACGTGTGCGGGACGTTGCGGTTGACCTGGAACACGACGGTGTCGGCAGCCTCCATGAGCTCAAGCTCGTATTGCAGGCAGCACGCGCACAGCACAAGGCCGTTCTGATCCATGGGCGTAACGGTCATGAAGAAGATGTTTGGTCGCTTAACGTCCTCCATGCAGCGGGCGAGGTAGTGCAGGTTGTTCGGCGCGTAGCTCACGCGGTGCGAGTCGTGGATGCGGCGGTGCGGACCGGCGTAGAACGCGGTGAGGATGTCGATCTTGCCGTTGAGCTCCGGCATGGAGAGGAAGGGGTAGTCCTCCTGCGGATTGTTGAGCCAGACCGTCACGCCCTCGACGCGGTCTGCGATCTTGTGGAGATTGCGCAGCACTGTGCACGTCTCATCGCCATAGTGGCCGGAAGCGACGCAGTCGCCGGATTTGATGAGATCGAGCGCCTGCTCGAGCGTGATGAGCTTGGAGTTGTAGTATTCCTGATGTGTCATGGGTAAGAACCTCCGGTCGTGAACATTTACGTTAAATGTATATCATAATTCGACCGATTTCGCAACCGAAGTTTAAATTCATAAGCGACTATTTTAGTTATTTCGCATAATGCAACTGGGATTAATTTTATGCAAAATCAATAATGGAAAGTGCAGGAAATCTGAAGCCACCCGGAGCAACTTCGCCGGATCCGGGCGCAGCATAAAAAAAGACACGACTGAAGTCGTGTCTCTTTGGCGGAGTAGGAGGGATTCGAACCCTCGAGCCGCGTTAACGGCTACACGATTTCCAGTCGTGCTCGTTATGACCACTTCGATACTACTCCATATGAACTTGGGCGCTGCAGACAGCTTGTACAATATATCATGCTTTGCGCATTTTGTCAATCTCCCCTCTGGATTTTTTCTTGGTTATGGGCTATAGTGAGTGTAATCCATCGGAAAGAAGGCGGTATGGATGAATGAACTGCAGCAAACGCAGAGCCTGCGCGCGCTGAGCGTGCGGCTGCTGCTTCGCATTCTGGCGGTCGCGGCGGCAGTGTGGGTCATTGCAAAATGGGGCGGGACGCTGTTTGGCGTGCTGCTTCCGTTTCTGGCGGCGCTGCTGCTTGCCTCGGCGGTCAATCCGCTCATCCGCGCGCTGCAAAAGCGCTTCGGCGGGACGCGGCGCGTTTGGTCCATCATCCTGACAGCAGTGATCATGATCGTGCTGAGCGCGGTCGTGTCGGTGATCGTCTATGTTGTCTACGACCAGCTTCGCTCATTTGTGGCGGACTGGCCGGGGATGCTTACGGAGTTTTTGCAGAATCTCCAGCAGGCGTTTGATAACCTCACGGCCCGGTTCGGCCTGCGCGACGCAGCGAGCTCCGGACTGGAGCGCGGGCTGCGCTGGGGCCTTGCAAAGCTGACGCAGTGGCTGAGCGCGTGGGATCCGCCGGTGCTCGAGAGCGCGGGCAGCATCCTGACCGTCACGGCGAACGTCGTGATCACCATTGCGGTGTTCGTCCTCGCCTCGTGCTATATTATGAGCGACTATCCGCGCTTTCGCTTCTTCCTGTCCGACCGGCTGCCGGAGGGGCTCAAGAGCGGCCTTTCAAAGGTCCGCACCGCGGCAAAGTCAGCCATCGGCGGATATTTCAAGGCGCAGTTCATCCTGTCGGCAGGCGTGGCGGTCATCAGCCTGATCGTGCTGCTCGTGCTGCGCCAGCCGTTTTCCGTGCTGCTGGCCGTTATCATCGGCATCGTGGATTTTGTGCCGGTGTTTGGCAGCGGGACGATCCTTGTGCCGTGGGCTGTCGTGCTGCTGCTGACGGGCGCGTACACAAAGGCGCTTGTGCTCATCGTGCTCGCGGCGGCGCTCTTCCTGCTGCGCAAGCTGGCCGAGCCGCGCGTCGTCGGCGGACAGACGGGGCTCTCCACGCTGGTCTCGCTCATTTGCATCTATGTCGGCATGCGCCTCGGCGGCGTGCTGGGCATGATCGTCGCACCCATGCTGTGCATGATGGCGCGGGATCTCTACAGCCTTGGGATGTTCGACGGCACGCTGCGCGACATTGCGGATTTCTCCAGACGCATCAGCCAGATCCTCGCCGGGTAAAATGTTTATAGTTCGTTTTCTTTAACGTCATAGTTTTTTCACAAATGCGAGGTATGATGTAGCCATACAAAGCAAGCAAAGGAGCGGTTTGAAATGGAACAGGATTTCAACAACCTTTATGAAACGGAACATACCGCCGATTCTCAGCTCGGCGATCAGAAAAAGCAGAAAAAGCCGCGCAGAAAGCTCTCGGGCGGCCTGAAGATCACGGCGCTTGTGCTCATCGTCGCGCTGCTCGGCGGCATCGGCGGCGGCGCGATCATGGCGTCGGTCGTGAAGAACCTGAACTTTGACGATCCGGCGGCCGCGGTCGCCACGGCGACGAACCTTCAGCAGAATTCGGCCGACGCGAAGGACGCGGCGAACACCCTGACCGCAACGGGCGACTCCACGCCGATCCTCACGACGAAAAACTCCGGCGACAAGACGCTGACGCCCAGCGAGGTCTACGCCCGCTACGCTTCGTCTGTGGTCGCCATCGCGGTCGAATCGACCACGACGAACGTCTTCGGTCAGGCGACGAGCCAGGCCAGCTCCGGCAGCGGATTTATCATCTCGGCCGACGGCTACATCGTCACGAACTACCACGTCATCGAAAACGCGACGAATGTCACGGTCTCGCTCTACGACGAGACGAGCTACGACGCGACGATCATCGGCTATGACTCGGCCAACGATGTGGCGCTGCTCAAGATCAATGCATCGGGTCTCAACACCGTCGCCATCGGCGACTCGGACGACATTGAAGTGGGCGAGCAGGTCGCGGCCATCGGCAACCCGCTCGGCGAGCTGACGTTCACGCTCACATGCGGCTATGTCAGCGCGCTCGACCGCGTCATCAACACCGACGGCAAGCCCATCAACATGTTCCAGACCGACGCTGCCATCAATCCCGGCAACTCTGGTGGCCCGCTGTTCGATATGGCCGGCAACGTCATCGGCATCACGACTGCGAAATACGCCAGCAGCTCCATCGAGGGCCTCGGCTTCGTCATCCCGATCAACGACGTCATGAGCATCGTGAACGATCTTGCGCAGTACGGCCGCGTCGTCAACCGCGCATACCTCGGCGTGACGGTCTCGAATATGACCGACGCGGGCAAGTACAACCTGCCTGACGGCGCGTATATCGAGTCCGTGACGGACGGCAGCTGCGCCCAGAAGGCGGGCATCATGGCCGGCGACATCGTGACCGGCCTCGGCGAGACAAAGATCGAGTCGTACTCGGATCTTGTCACCGCGCTGCGCGGCTACAAGGCCGGCGACACGACGACCATCACGGTCTACCAGTCCGGCGCCTACAAAGACCTGACCATCACGTTCAACGAGCGCCCGGCTGATGCCGACGCGACGACGGACGACCAGCAGTCCGGCAGCCAGTCCGGCGGCGAATCCGGCCAGTCCGGCGGCTATTATCAGTTCCCGTTCGGCTTCGGCTACGGCAACGCCGGTTAAGCACTGAATGCAGAATCCCGCTCCGGGAAACCGGGGCGGGATTTTTTTGCGGCAGGGGAGAGAGATACCGAAAACGCCAACCTTCATAAAAATGTCATCCTGAGCGAGCGTAAGCGAGTCGAAGGATCTTGCCGATTAAGGTGCACCGATTGCGAACCAGAGGTAAAACGAAACGCTGCGCCGATTGCAGCACGCGCCAAGCCTCCCCTTGAGCAAGGGGAGCTGT
The DNA here is from genome assembly GCA_934589675.1 of uncultured Oscillospiraceae bacterium. Taxonomy (GTDB): domain Bacteria; phylum Bacillota; class Clostridia; order Oscillospirales; family Oscillospiraceae; genus CAKTOF01. The sequence goes on along the minus strand of CAKTOF010000005.1, from coordinate 10,845 downwards.
CGCTGAAGGCGACTGAGGGGTGCGATGCTGCCGTTTAATCGCCGGCGCCGGATCTAAACGCGACACTACCGCAATCGGCAAGACCCTTCGACTGCGCTCAGGGTGACAGGCCTGTTTCGGTGCAAGCCGCAATTGGCTTTATCAACGCTGTCATCCTGAGCGGAGCGAAGCGGAGTCGAAGGATCTTGCCGCAATAGTGCGCAAAAACACCCGCTCCGGTCATCGGAGCGGGTGTTTGATCTGATTCCGTGAAAATCTTACTCAAGCGAGATAAGGTAATAGTACACCGGCTGGCCGCCGTTGACCAGCGTGACCTCGCAGCCCGGGCAGGCCTGCTCGAAGATGGCGAGCGCCTCCTGCGCGTGCGCCTCATCGACGCCCTCGCCGTAGTAGATCGTCAGGAACTCCTTGCCCTGACCGGCGGCGTAGGACGCGACCTCGCGCAGAAGCGACGTCTCGTCGCACTGATCGCTGAGCAGCTTCTTGCCGCTGAAGGCAATGTAGTCGCCCTCGTGGATCTCGGCGCCGTCAAAGTCGGAGTTGCGGGCGGCGTAGGTGATCTGGACGGTTTCGACGTTGCCCGCGGCTTCGGTCATGGCATCGGCAAGCGCCTGCGGGTCGGCGTCAGGGTCGAAATTCAGCATAGCGGCGACGCCCTCGGGCACGGAGGCCGTTGGGACGACGATGACGTGCTTGTCCGTCAGCGGGCCGGCCTGCTGCGCCGCCATGATGATGTTCTTGTTGTTCGGAAGGACAAGCACCGTCTCGGCGGGAGTGCGGTTGATCTGGCGAAGAATGTCCTCCGTCGAGGGATTCATGGTCTGGCCGCCCTCAATGAGCCCGTCTACGCCGAGGTCATGGAAGAGCGCCTCGAGCCCCTTGCCCACGCAGACGGATACAACGCCGATGGCTTTTTCGGCCGGGGCGATCTCCGGCTCGGCCGCCGATGCGGCCTCATCGGCCTGAAGCACCTTCTCCGTGTGCTGGAGCTTCATGTTTTCAATCTTGACGGTGACGAGGCTGCCGTAGGTGATGGCCTCCTCGAGCACCTTGCCGGGGTTGTTCGTATGGACGTGGACCTTGATGATCTCGTCGTCGTCGACGAGCACGAGGCTGTCGCCCAGACCGGTCAGGAAGCTGCGCAGCAGCTCCGGAGATTTGTTCGTCTCGCGCGAGACGATAAACTCCGTGCAGTAGGCGAACACGATGTCCTCCGTCTGGAACTCGGCGAAGTCGGCCTGCGCCTTTGCTGCCGTCTCCTGCGCTTCGCCCAGCTCGATCATCTCGCCGCGCAGCGCCGCGAGCATACCCTCGAGCAGATAGACAAAGCCGAGACCGCCCGCGTCCACGACGCCGGCCTTCTTGAGCACTGGGTTCTGGTTCACCGTCTCGGACAGGGCGGCGTTTGCGCAGTCGATCATATAGACGAGCATGGCCTCAATGTCGCCGTCCGGCGCGGTATCTTCGGCGGCTTTTTCGGCCGTGACGCGCGAGACGGTGAGGATCGTGCCCTCCGTCGGCTTCATAACGGCCTTGTACGCGGCCTCGACGCCCGCGCCGAGCGCAGCGGCAAGCTCCCTGCAGCCCATGGCCTCCATGCCCTTGGTGTGCTTGGAGAAGCCGCGGAACAGGAGCGACGTGATGACGCCGGAGTTGCCGCGCGCGCCGCGCAGCATGGCCGACGCCGCGATCTGGACAATGTCGCTCAGAGCGGACTTGTCTGTCTTTTTCAGCTCCGCCGCTGCGGCGGAGAGCGTCATGCTCATGTTTGTGCCGGTGTCACCGTCCGGGACGGGGAAAACGTTCAGTTCGTTGATTTGCTGTTTGTGCAGCTCCACAGAAGCGGCGCCGTTGATGAGCATCTGCTTCATCGAAGCGCCGTCAATGGTCTGGATCATGAATACTTACACCTCCGTGTGCGGAAAACCCGCGAATCAGCCGGCCATTACAGAGTCGACAAATACGTTGACCTCACGCACCTCTGTGCCGGTCGATTTTTCCACGACGTAGCGCACCTCGTTGATGATCGAGGAGCCGAGCGTGGTGATATTGACGCCCTGGTCAATGATGATATGAAGATCAATGATGATGGAGCCGTCGTCCTGGAATGTGACGCGGACGCCCTTGCTCATCGCTTCCTTGCGCAGCAGGTGGACAAGACCGTCGGTCATGGAACGGACCGCCATGCCCTTGACGCCAAAGCAGTTCATAGCAGCGGCGCCGGCGATGTTTGTGAAAACGCTGGTGCTCACTGAGATGTCGCCCTTTTCGTTGTGAAGACGCATCATAATGCCTGACCTCCTTCTAAGAAATCGTCATATAATTGTAACCCAGATCGCGGCAAAACACAAGAACAATTTGCCGCCCGGTGGGAAAGCGCTGCTTGGACAGCCTTGGGCGGCCGCTCGCTCATGCGAGCAGGCTGGCATCCCACGCCTTCGGCGGGGTGAGGCCGAGCAGCTCGGCGACGGTCGGCGCGACGCTCGATAAGCCGAATTTGCCGTCTTTGAGCGTGCGCGCGGGGTCTAAGAAGCACGCGATGAACGGGACGGGGTTTAAAGAGTGCGCCGTGCGGACGGACAGCGAGCCGTCTTTCGCGCGGTCAAACATCTGGTCGCAGTTTCCGTGGTCGGCCGTGATGAGCAGGGCATAGCCGAGCTTTTCGGCGGCCGCTGCCACGCGGCCGACGGCTTCGTCGACGAACTCCATCGCGCGGATGGACGCTTCAAGCGAGCCCGTGTGGCCGACCATGTCGCCGTTGGGGTAATTGCAGCGCAGAAAGCGGAATTTTCCGCTCTCCATGGCTGCGATGAGCGCGTCTGTGATCTCACGGGACTTCATCTCGGGCTTCTGGTCGAATGGGATGATGTCCGACGGAATTTCTTCATAAGTTTCAAGCTCTTCAGAAATTTTCCCGCTGCGGTTGCCGTTCCAGAAGTAGGTGACGTGGCCGAATTTCTGCGTCTCGCTGACGGCGTACTCGGCGATGCCGTGCGCGCACAGAAGCTCTGTGAGCGTGCTTTGAATGTCCGGCGGGGAGACGAGATAGCGCTGCGGGATGTGCGCGTCGCCGTCGTATTCGAGCATACCGGCGTAGAGAACGCCGCGATAATCGCCGCGGTCGAACTTGTCAAAGTCGGGGTCGTCGAACGCGCGGGAGATCTCCAGCGCGCGGTCGCCGCGGAAGTTGAAGAGAATGACGCTGTCGCCGTTTTCGATCGGCCCGACGGGCGCGCCGGCGCGCTCGATGACAAAGCCGGGCAGATCCTGATCGATGCAGCCGATCTCTGCGCGGTAGGCCTCAATGGCCTCGCGCGCGGAGGAAAACCGGCGGCCAAGCCCGCGCACGTGGACGTCCCACCCGCGGCGGACCATATCCCAGTCGGCCTCGTAGCGATCCATCGTGATCTGCATCCGCCCGCCGCCGGAGGCGACGGCGTAGTCGCAGCCGCCGGCAGACAGCTGGGCGAGCGCTTTTTCAAGCTCGTCCACATAGGCAAGCGCGCTCGTCGCGGGCACGTCGCGCCCGTCGAGCAGGATGTGGCAGCGTGCTTTTTTTACGCCGTCCGCCTTCGCGCGGCGGAGCATGGCGAGCAGATGGGAGATGTTCGAGTGGACGTTGCCGTCGGACAGAAGGCCGAGAAAGTGCAGCGTGCGGCCGTTTTTGATGCAGTTTTCTACGAGCTCCTGCCACACTGCGCCGTCATAGAGACGGCCGGAGGCGATGGACTCGGCGACGAGCTGCGCGCCCTGCGCGTAAACCTGCCCGCAGCCGAGCGTATTGTGGCCGACCTCGGAGTTGCCCATGTCGCCGTCGCCCGGCATACCGACGGCCGTGCCGTGCGCCTTGAGAAGCGTGTGCGGGCAGGAGCTGAGCAGGCGGTCAAGATTCGGCGTTCTGGCCTGACGGACGGCGTCGCCCGTGCCGCCGTCCCCGCAGCCGACGCCGTCCATGACGATGAGTACGACGCGCTGGCTCATTTGAATTCTTCCTCCAGATAGTCGCTACACCAGTCGATGAACGCGGGGCAGACGGCGCGGCGCTCCTCCTTCTCCGTGCCGACGAGCTCGCCGCAGCGCAGCGTGCCGAACGTGCCGCGGAATTTTTCCAGAAGCTGCGCGGACTTGCCGCATTCGCGGTTATTCTCGTCGCCGTAGGCAAGGCCGAGCGCCATAAGCGCGCCGGAAACGGCGCCGCACAGCTCGCCCGTGCGTGCGCCGCCGCCGAAAAACGCGCCGATATGATAGGCCTGATCGGCCGTGAGGCCGAGCTTTTCGCAGCAGGTGCACAGCACGGACTGGCAGCAGTTCCAGCCGGACGCATGCTTTTCAGCTGCAATTTCACGATAGGACATGACAAGGTCTCCTTTGTATGCGCGCCCTGTCGGGCGGTTGATTCTACCAGCCCATTTTACAACAAAATGCGCCGCTATACAATCGCAATTTCATATGTCCGGAGCCAGTGAGCCAGCTGGAGAAAATATGCGATGGTCTGCGGCGTTGTCATCAGCTGGCCGTACCACGGCAGGCTCCGGTCGTCCTGAAGCAGTGCTTCGAGCGCCTCGGGGCGGATCAGCTCGGTCAGCGCCGAGCGTTCGTCCAGCTCCCGGCGCAAAAGCGCGCGGACGGCGGCGAGATAGTCCGGGTTCCACGTCTTGGGGTAGGGGCTTTTCTTGCGCTGCACGATGGGCTCGGGCAGAATGTCCGCCATGGCGCGGCGAAGGAGGCCTTTTTCTCGCCCGCGGTAGTCCTTATACGCCCATGGCAGCGTATAGAGATACTCCACGATGCGCCTGTCGCAGAACGGCACGCGGATCTCAAGACCCGACCACATGCTCATGCGGTCCTTGCGGTCGAGCAGCGTCTGCATAAAGCCGTGGAGGTTGAGCACCATCATCTGCTTCATGCGCGCCTCTTGCGCGCTTGTGCCGGGCAGGATGTCGGCTTCGCGGAGCATTTCGTCGTAGCGGCGCAGGACATATTGCCGCGGCGTCTCGTCCGTGAGAAATTCCGGGCGGAGGAAGCTGGCGCGGTAATCGGTCGTCTGCGCCCACGGGAAGCCCTCCTGCGCGCGGATGGCCGGGTCGCGGTACCACGGGTAGCCGCCGAATATTTCGTCGGCGCACTCGCCGGACAGCGCCACGGTGTGCGTTTTTTTGATCGCGCGCGCAAGCAGCAGCATGGACGCGTCCACGTCGGCCATGCCGGGCAGGTCGCGCGCTTCGGCGGCCTCAAAAAGCGCCGGAACGAGCGCGTCGGTGTCCAGCGTGACGGTGTGGTGGTCGGAGCCGAGAAATTCCTGCATGATGCCGATGAAATCCGCGTCGCTGTTTGGCTGGAACTTTCCCGGGCGGAAAAATTCCTCATTGCCGGCATAGTCGACAGAGTACGTCGTGAGCGCGCCGAGCTCGCGCCGGGCAACGGACGAGATGATCGACGAGTCCAGCCCGCCGGAGAGCAGCGTGCAAAGCGGCACGTCGGACACGAGCTGCCGCTTTATCGCGTCCGTGACGAGAAAGCGCGTCTTTTCGCACGCCTGCTCAAACGTGTCGGCGCAGGGCGCGTCGGTCAGCTGCCAGTAGCGCGAACGGACAAGGCGGCCGCCTGAAAATTCGGCCATCTCGCCCGGAAGAAGCTCAAAGACGTCCCGGAACACGCCGAGCCCCGGCGTGCGCCCCGGGCCGAGAAACAGCACGTCGTAGAGCCCCTCACGCGTCACCTCCGGCGAAACTTCCGGGTGGGCGAGCAGAGAATTAAGCTCCGACGCAAAAATGAGGCTGCCGCCGCGCTCTGCAAAAAAGAGCGGCTTGACGCCCATCGCGTCGCGCGCGAGCGTGAGCCGGGTGCGCCGTGCGTCAAAAACCGCAAGCGCAAAAATGCCGTTGAACCTTTCAAAGCACGCGCCGCCCCACGCGTGGAACGCCTTGAGCGCGACCTCTGTGTCCGAGTGGCCGTCAAAGCGATAACCGAGCGCGGCCAGCTCGCGGCGAAGCTCCGGCGTGTTGTACAGCTCGCCGTTGTAGCAGATCGTGAGGCCGTCGAACGTCATCGGCTGCCGCCCGCCCGCCGGGTCGACGACGGCGAGCCGCCGGTGCAGCAGCACGCACGATTCCGACGCGAACTGCCCTGCCTGATCCGGCCCGCGGCGGCGAAGGCGCGCGCTCATCTCGTTAAAATATGCCGCCTCCGGGTCGAGCGGGCGGCCGGATGTGATCTCTCCTGCGATGCCACACATAAAAATAGCCCTCCTTGCACATTCTCTTTTAGAATATGCAGGGAGGGGCATTTTGGTACGGCGCTAATTGAGCGCGGACGAGCGCTCGTCAAACAGGCGGCGGATGCGCTCGCGCAGCGGGCGGTATTCCGGATCCCGCGCGAGCGCGGCGGGGTCGAGGCAGCGCTCGCACGCCTCCTGCGCCTGATGCAGCGTCTGCATGTCCGTCTGAAGGCTCGCCATGGCAAACGCCGGCAGGCCGTGCTGCTGCGTGCCGAAAAAGTCGCCGGGTCCGCGCAGGGCGAGATCTTCCTCGGCGATGCGGAAGCCGTCGTTTGTTTTGCACAGGGCGGTCAGACGCTGGCGCGTCTGGTCGTTTTTCGTGTCGGAGACGAGCACGCAGTAGCTCTTTGCCGACCCGCGGCCGACGCGGCCGCGCAGCTGGTGCAGCTGCGACAGGCCGAACCGCTCGGCATTCTCGACGATCATAAGCGTCGCGTTCGGCACGTCCACACCGACCTCGATGACGGTCGTCGTCACGAGAACGTCGGCCTCGTGCGCGGCGAACGCGCGCATGACGCGGTCTTTTTCCGCGCCTTTCATCTGCCCATGCAGCAGTGCGATGCGAAGCTCAGGCAGGCGCGCGGACAGCTCGCGCGACCAGCCCTCGGCGGATTTGAGGCTCTCGTCTTCTGATTCTTCCACGGCCGGGCAGACGACGAATACCTGATGGCCTTCCTCGGCCTGCTTTCGGATGAAGGCGTCGAGGCGCGCGCGGTAGCTCTCGCGCACCAAAAATGTGTCGACCGTCTGCCGCCCGGGCGGAAGCTCGTCGACGAGCGAGAGGTCGAGGTCGCCGTAGAGCATGAGCGCAAGCGTGCGCGGGATCGGCGTGGCGGACATGACGAGCAGGTGCGGCCGCGCGCCCTTGTCAGAGAGCGCTGCGCGCTGCGCCACGCCGAAGCGGTGCTGCTCGTCGGCGATGACGAGGCCGAGCGACTGAAACTGCGTGCTCTCTGACAGCAGCGCCTGTGTGCCGACGGCCAGCTGCGCCCGGCCGTCCTGCAAGGCAGCGCGCGCGCTCCGCTTGGCGGATGCGCCGAGCGAGCCGGTGAGGAGCACGGTCTCGATGCCGAGCTTGCGGAGCAGCGGCGCGAGCGTGGCGGCATGCTGCTCGGCCAGAATCTCCGTCGGCGCCATGAGCGCGGCCTGATAGCCGCTTTTTGCCGCGCAGCACACGGCGGCTGCGGCGATCATGGTCTTGCCGCTGCCGACGTCGCCCTGCACAAGGCGATTCATGGGCTTGTCGCTTTGCAGGTCGCGCACGATGTCGGAAATGGCGCGGCGCTGCGCGCCGGTAAGCGAAAAGGGAAGCGCGGCATAAAAGTCCGCAAGATCGCAGCCGGAAAACGGCAGCCCCGCTGCGCCGGTGCGCCGCGCGCGCAGCACGCTCAGCCCGGCCGAAAACACGAAGAATTCCTCAAATGCCAGATAACGCCGCGCGGCCGACAGCTCGTCAAACGACGACGGCGCATGGATGGCACGATAGGCCTCGCGCACGCCGATGAGGCCGTATTCCCTGCGGACGGACGCGGGCAGAAGCTCCGGCAGGAGCGGCAGGCAGCCGTCAAGCGCCTCGCCGATCATCTGCGCGAGCGCGCGCCCGGAAAGCCCCGCCGTCAGCGGGTAGACGGGGACGATGCGCCCCGTGAGCGTCCCCGCGGCCGATTCCGGCTCCACGGTCGGGTTCGAGATCTGATAGCCCGTGTCGTCGCCCTCGATCGTGCCGTAAAAGCGGTACTCCGCGCCGTACTGGAGGCGCTCGGCTGTGAATTTCTGATTGAAGAACACAACGCGCAGCCGCGCGGTGTCATCCGCGACGGTCAGCTTCGTGAGGTCCAGCCCCTTGCGGATGTGCGCCGTGCGCGGATTGGTGACGACCATGGCGCGGAAGCACGCCGGCTCGCCGATCGTCATCTCACAGATGGGCAGAAGCTGCGTGCGGTCTTCATAGCTGCGCGGGAAATGGCGCAGCAGATCATAGACCGTAGTGATGCCGAGCGCCGCGAGCTTCTCCGCCCGCGCGGAACCTACGCCGCGCAGCACCGTCACGCTGTCTGAAAGCTGCATGGTCGTGCCACCTCCTGTAAATCTGCCGGCGCACGGAGCGGCGGCAGGGATATTATAGCAAACACAGGAGGAGAGGGCAAGATGAGCAAGCGCCGCGCCGTCGCCAAATGCGAATTTTTGAGCCGCTGCCTCAGTGCAGCTGCTGAGCGATGGAGGTGCGGATGGCGGCGACGGCGCTTTTTTCCAGACGGGAGACCTGCGCCTGCGAGATCCCGATCTCGGAGGCGACTTCCATCTGCGTCTTTCCGTCGCAGAAGCGGAGCGCAAGGATGCGCTTTTCTCGATCGCCCAGGCGGCGGATGGCCTGCTGCAGGTCGAGATTTTCAACCCAGTGCTCATCCGTGCAGCGCGGGTCGCAGACCTGATCCATGACGGTGAGCGGATCGCCGCCGTCGGAATAGACCGGCTCATAGAGCGACACCGGCGTGGAGATGGCGTCGAGTGCAGAGACGACGTCGCGCACCGGAACTTCAAGCTGCTCTGCGATCTGTTCCATGGTCGGCTCGCGCTGCTGCTCACGCAGGAGCGACTCGCGGCACTGCAGCACACGGTAGGCCATGTCGCGGACGCTGCGGCTGACGCGGATGGGACTGTTGTCGCGCAGATACCGGCGGATCTCGCCGGCGATCATGGGGACGCCATACGTTGAAAAGCGGACCATTTTGGTCTCGTCAAAATTCGCAATGGCCTTCAGAAGGCCGATGCAGCCGACCTGAAACAGGTCGTCCGGGTTTTCGCCGCGGCCGACAAAACGCTGGATGACAGAGAGCACGAGGCGCAGATTGCCTTCAATGAGCGCCTGCCGCGCCCGTTCGTCGCCTGCATGCATCCGGCGCAGCAGCTGCTTCATCTCATCGTTGCTGAGCACCTTGAGCTCGGCGGTGTTGATGCCGCTCAGCTCTACCTTGCCTATCATACGATCCCTCCGGAAATACGTTTACCCAGTCAGTATTTCCCGGGGAATCCGTTTCATACCTGAGAAAAAGCGCGAAAAAAAGCGCCTCTGCCGCAGGGGCAGAGGCGCTTGGGTAAAAAACTCAGTTGGACGGATGCGCTTTCGCCGCGCGGATGAACTCGCGGAAGAGCGGATGCGCCTTGTTCGGGCGGCTCTTGAACTCCGGATGGAACTGCACGCCGACGAACCACGGGTGGTCCGGGATCTCGACGATCTCGACAAGGCGGTTATTGGGCGACGTGCCGGCGAGGACCATGCCGTTTGCGGTGACGGCGTCGCGGTACTCGTTGTTGAACTCGTAGCGGTGGCGATGGCGCTCATAGATGACGGGCTGGCCGTAGGCGCGGAACGTGTTGGTGTTCTCGCTCGTGACGGAGCAGGGATATGCGCCGAGGCGCATGGTGCCGCCCTTGTCCGTGACGTCGCGCTGCTCGGGCATGAGGTCGATGACCTTGTTCGGCGTTGTCTGCGAGAACTCGCCGGAGTTGGCGTCGGCAAGGCCGAGCACATGGCGGGCAAACTCGACGACGGCCATCTGCATACCGAGGCAGATGCCGAAAAACGGGACCTTTTTCTCGCGCGCCCAGCGGACGGCGGAAATCATGCCCTCGATGCCGCGGTCGCCGAAGCCGCCGGGGACGAGAATGCCGTCGCAGCCGGCGAGGATCTCGTCGGCGTTCTGGTCATCGAGCAGCTCGGAGTCGACCCAGCGGATCTCGACCTGCGCGTCATTTTCGATGCCGCCGTGCGTGAGCGCCTCGACGACGGACAGGTACGCGTCGTGCAGGGCGACGTACTTGCCGACAAGGCCGATGGTGACCGTGCTGCGGCCGGGCGCCTTTGCGCGCTCGACCATGGCGCTCCACTCCGCAAGATCCGGCTCCCGGTCCGTCAGGCCGAGGCCCTTGCAGACGACGTTTGCAAGCCCTTCCTGCTCGAGCATGAGCGGCACCTCGTAGAGGATCGGCGCCGTCAGGTTCGGGATGACGTTCTCGGGCGGGATGTTGCAGAAGAGCGAGATCTTCTCACGGATGTCGTCCGGGATGTCCGCGTCGGCGCGGCAGACGATGACGTCCGGCTGAATGCCGATGGACAAAAGCTCCTTGACCGAATGCTGCGTCGGCTTGCTCTTGAGCTCGTGCGAGCCCGGGATGGAGACGATGAGCGAGACGTGGATGTACATGACGTTCTGACGGCCGACCTCCTGGCCGACCTGACGGATGGCCTCGAGGAACGGCTGCGACTCGATGTCGCCGACCGTGCCGCCGATCTCCGTGATGACAACGTCGGGATTGTCGATCTTGCCGACGCGGAAGACGCGCTCCTTGATCTCGTTGGTGATGTGCGGGATGACCTGGATCGTGCCGCCTAAAAATTCGCCGCTGCGCTCGCGGTTGAGGACGGACCAGTAGACCTTGCCGGAGGTAACGCTGGAGTTCACGGTCAGGTTTTCGTCGGTGAAGCGCTCATAGTGGCCGAGGTCGAGGTCGGTCTCCGCGCCGTCGTCCGTGACGAAGACCTCGCCGTGCTGATACGGGCTCATCGT
>CAKTOF010000004.1 GCA_934589675.1 uncultured Oscillospiraceae bacterium | reverse complement strand
ACTTTAAGAGCTTTTTGGACTTCTTCACGGCTTCGCATTCCTTGACCTTTACGGCACGGAAATCGCTCTTGGAGAAAGTGTCAAAATCCACCTGATCCTGGAACAGCGGCTCGATCTGAACATTGGAAAAATCGATTTTTTCCTCCACAACCGGAGCCGCCTGAGCAGCCTCCGCAGGAGCCTCAACACGCTTTTCAACCTTCTTGTCAGAGTCCAACGGCTTCATTGTCGGGAACAAGATCACGTCGCGGATGGTATTGCTGCCCGTGAGCAGCATGACGGCGCGGTCGATGCCGATGCCCATGCCGCCCGTGGGAGGCATGCCGTATTCGAGCGCGCGCAGAAAGTCCTCGTCGAGCATCTCCGTTTCGTCGTCGCCGCGCTCGCGCTGCTCGGCCTGCTTGACAAAGCGCTCGCGCTGGTCAAGCGGATCGTTGAGCTCAGAGTAGGCGTTTGCCATCTCGCTGCGGCAGATGAACGCCTCGAAGCGCTCGGTCAGGCGCGGATCGGCCGGGCTGCGCTTGGTCAGCGGGCTGACCTCGACCGGGTACATCGTGATAAACGTCGGCTGGACGAGCTGCTCCTCGACGCGCTGGTCAAAGCACTGGTAGAGCGCATTGCCCCACGTCTTCTCCGCCGCCGCTGCAAGCTCGACGCCGATGCCCTTTGCCGCAGCGACTGCCTCGGCATCGTCCGTGATCGCGTCAAAGTCGAGCCCCGTATACTCGCGCACGGCCTCGACCATCGTCAGGCGGCGCCAACCGGGCGCGAGCGAGACCTGCTCGCCCATCCACTCGACGTCGTATGTGCCGAGCAGCTCCATGGCGGCCGAGGAAATGATGCCCTCGAACAGGTCCATCATGTCGTGGAAATCGGCGAACGCCTGATAGAGCTCGACCGTTGTGAACTCCGGGTTGTGCTTCGGGTCCATGCCCTCGTTGCGGAAGATGCGGCCGACCTCGTACACGCGCTCCATGCCGCCGACGATGAGCCGCTTGAGCGGCAGTTCGGTGGCGATGCGCATGTACATGTCGATGTCGAGCGTATTGTGGTGCGTGACGAACGGCCGCGCGGCCGCGCCGCCGGCGATGGTGTTGAGCACCGGCGTCTCGACCTCGATAAAGCCGCGGTTGTCAAGATAATTTCTCAGGTGGCGGATAAACTTCGAGCGCAGCTCGAACGCCTTGCGGACCTCCGGGTTGACGATGAGGTCGACATAGCGCTGGCGATAGCGCGTCTCGGTGTCCGTCAGGCCGTGGAATTTCTCCGGCAGCGGCAGGAGCGACTTGGCCAGCAGCGTCACCGTGCGGCAGCGCACGCTCGTCTCGCCGCGCTGCGTCTTGAACACCTCGCCCTCAACGCCGACAACGTCGCCGATGTCGAGCTTTTTGAAGCGCGCAAACGGCTCGTCGCCCATCTCGTCGATCTTCGCGTACAGCTGCACGCGGCCGCCGGCATCCTGCAGGTCGCAGAACGACACCTTGCCCATGCCGCGCTTGCTCATGAGCCTGCCCGCGATGCGGACCGTCTTGCCCTCGAGCGCGTCGTAGTTCTCCAAAACCTCGTTGCTGTGATGCGTCACGGCAAAGCGCGTAATCTGGAACGGATCGTTCCCCGTGCTCTGCAGCTCCGCAAGCTTTTCTCGCCGGATGCGCAGCTGGTCGTTGAGCTCCAGCTCCTCCGGACGGTTCTTATTCTCCGCCACTGTCTGTCTCCTTCCAAACGGTATGCCCCGCGCCCTCAGCGCGAGACGGAAATGATCTTAAACTGGAGCGCGCCGCCCGGCGCGTCGACCATTACGGTCACGCCGGCCTTCTTGCCGAGGATGGCGCGGCCGATGGGCGAATCGTCCGAGATGCGGCCGACGGCCGGGTTGGCCTCCTGCGAGCCGACGATCTCGTACTTGTCCACGTCGCCGAACTCCAGATCCTCCAGCTCCACGGAGCTGCCAAGGCCGACGACGTCGTGCTCGATGTCCGCGTCGTCGATGAGGACGGCGTGCGCCAGAATGTTCTCGACCTCCGCAATGCGGCCATAGAGCTTGGACTGCTCATTTTTCGCCTCATCGTACTCCGAGTTTTCGGACAGATCGCCGAACGAGCGGGCGACCTTCAGAAGCTCCGCGACTTCGAGCTCTCGCGTCGTTTTGAGATAGTTGAGTTCCTCCTCGAGCTGCCCGAGGCGCTCTTTCGTCAGCTTGAACTCCTTTGCCATTTGAACCATTCCTTCCAAACAAGATAGACTTGTGAATATACTTGAAAATACTTCTGAATTATAGGGGGCGAGCCCGCTTCTGTCAAGCGTTTTCAGTCGCCGGAAAGCAGGGCGACGGCGGCGGTGAGCTGCGCGTCGTCCTCGTGGGCGAGCTGGCCGTAATAGAGCTTCACGCTGTCCTCATCGCTCAGCTCGACGATCTCATCCGGCGTGATGCCGACGCCGGCAAGACTCACGCCGTTCGGCGTGCAGTACCGGCCCGTTGAGATGGCCATGGCCGAGCCGTCAGACAGGCGGAACGTATTCTGGAAATAGCCCTTTCCGACCGTCTGTACGCCGACGACCTTCGCCGCGCCGTACTCCTGCAGCGCCGCGGCGAAAAACTCCGCGGCCGAATAGGAGTCCGCGTTGACCAGCACCGCCATCGGAAGGTCGATGCACGACGCGTCGGAATACTCCACGTCGCTCGTCCCGTCATAATAGTAGCTGTAAAAAAGCGGCCCCTCGGGCAGCAGATAGTCGAGCAGCTCGCAAAGCTCGCTCTTCAGGCCGCCGGGGTTATAGCGCACGTCGAAGAGCAGGCTCGCCGCGCCGTCCGACATGAGCGCGTCAATGGCCGCCTTCGCGTCGCGCGCGCAGTTCGCGTCGAAGTTCTCGATCGTGATATAGCCGATGTCACCCGGCAGCATCTCGTATTTCACGACGGGCGTCTCGATGCTGCGGCGCTCAACGGTGAGCGTCAGCTCTTTTCCGTCGCGCAAAAACGTCAGCTCGACCGTTGTCCCCTCTTCCCCGCGCACGAGCGCCTTCGTCCCGTCGAGGTCGACGTCCTGAAGGCTCTGCCCCGCCGCGGCGATGAGCACGTCGCCGACCTGCACGCCGGCCTCCTCGGCCGGGCCGCCGGCCGTGACGGTCTTGATGACGTAGCCGGTTTCATCCTCCGCGCGCTGGATCGTCACGCCGATGCCGACGTAGGCGTTTTCCATGCTCTCGCGGTAGCTTGCATAGTCATCCGCGCTGATGTAATAGCTCCAGCGGTCGCCCGTGGCGCCGATGAGGCCCTCGACCGCGCCGTCGCCGAGCAGCGTCTCGTCCGTCTCGCCGACGAAGTAGTGATCCAGCAGCGCGGACGCCTCGGCGATCTTGGCCGTGACGGCGTTTTGCTCCGCGGCGGGCAGATCTGCGGCCGCCTGCGCACCGACGGCGCCGGCCAGCGCGAAATAGCCCACGCCCGCGGCAAACAGAAGCGCGGCGAACACCGCAAGCGTGCGGTAGACAGCTTTCATCGGGTGGCTCCTCTCTTGCGCAAAAGCCGAAGGGGAGGCTCGCTCCCCTTCAGCTCGTTTATCATAGTGTATCCGTGTTGTGTCAGACGTAGTCCATCGGATTGACCCAGCTGCCGCCGATATTCAGGCCGAAGTGCAGATGCGGGCCGGTCGACCAGCCGCTCGTGCCGACGTAGCCGATCGTCTCGCCCTGCGAGACGTACTGACCGACGCTCACGATGAGACCCGGCATATGGGCGTAGAGCGTATAGCTGCCGTCAGAGTGCATGACCGTCACATGGTAGCCGTAGGCGTTGGAGTAGCTCGCGTCCGTGACGGTGCCGCTCTTGGCGGCGTAGATGCTCGTGCCGTAGCTTGCGGCAAAGTCCACGCCGTAGTGGAACGTGTAGTTGCCGTTCGTCGGATGCCAGCGGTAGCCGAACGCGTCCGTGATGGCCACGCGCGCGGGCAGCGGATAGATGTACCCGGACGAGGACGCGGACGAGGACGACGAGCCCGAGCCGGACGACGAGCCGGAGCTCGCGGCGGCCTGCGCGGCGCGTCTGGCCTCTTCCTCGCGCACAAGCGCGGCGTCATAGGCCTCGTTGACCTCGGCGAGTCTGGCCAGCGCCTGCTCCTCGAGCGACTCATATTCCTCGGACGCCTGGCGCAGCGCGGCGGCGTCCTCCGTCAGGCTCGTGATGAGCGTGTCGGCCTCGGCGCGGCTGGCGGCAAGCGCCTGCTCCTGCTCGTCGAGCTTGGCCTCGGCCTGCTGGAGCAGCGCTTTTTCATCCTCAAGCGCAGCGCGTGCAGATTCGACGTTCGCCGTCGCCTCCGCCAGCTGCTCGAGCATTTTCTGGTCGGACTCGGCGATGTCGGCGATCATGTCGACGCGCGAGAGCAGGTCGGAAAAGCTGCTCGCGTCAAAGAGGATGGCCCAGTACGAAATGGTGCCGTTTTCCTCCATGGCGCGGATGCGCAGCTTGAACGTCTCGTTCATCTCATCCTCCGCCGCGACGGCCGCGTCGAGCTCGTCCTGCTTTTCGGCGATGAGGAGATTGTACTGCTGGATCTGCGCCTGCGTGTTCTCGATCTCGAGGCGCGTGATCTCGATCTGCTGGTCGATGAGCGACTTCTGCTCGACGGTGTAGGCCGTCTCGGAGGCATTCGCGTCAAGCTGCCCCTGGATCTCAGCGGCCTGCGCGGCATACTCATCGGCCTGCGCCTGCAGATTGTCGAGCTCCTTTTTGAGCTCCTGCGAGCTGGCCGCGCTCACGCCCGTCATGAATGCGCTCATGAGCAGCGGGATGACGATCATGAGCGCCAGAATGATGCACACGACCGAAACGATCAGTTTTCTCTTGCGAAACATAGCTTCCTCCGCTTCTCAGACTTTCAGGAACTTCCGGATGGACAAAAGGCTGCCGAACACGCCGACGACAAACCCCGTCGCGCCGAACGCGACGGCCATGGGCACCACGACGTCCGCAAACGGGATCGGGTCGATGAGGTGCATCGTGTCGATGGCGGCAAGGCGGTTCATAAGCAGGTCGTAAAGCCCCCACTCAAAGCCAAAGGCGATGCCGGCGCCCAGAATGCCGAGCAGGAAGCCCTCGACGACGAACGGCCCGCGGACGAAGCCGTTCGTCGCGCCGACCATCTTCATGATGGCGATCTCCTCCTGCCGGTCGTACAGCGCCAGCTTGACGGTGTTGGAAATGATGAACAGCGACACAATGAACAAAACCAGAATGATGGCCGCCGAGGCGAGGTTCAGGATGTTCTGCAGCGTGAGGAAGCCCTGCGCGATCTCGTAGTGCGCGCTGACGCTCGCCACGCCGTCGATGCGTTCGATCTCGGCGACGGTCGTTTTCATGATGCTGATGTCCACGAGCGTGACGCGGAAGCGGTTTCTGAGCGTCGACGCGTCAACGCCGGAGAAAAGCTCCGGGTTGGCCTGCTCGGAGACGTAGTCCTCCAGCGCCTCCTCGCGGGAGACGAAGGTGCTCTCGAGCACGTTTGTGATCATATTGATCTGGCTGCCGACGCTTTTCGCCTCGGCCTCGGACAGATCCTCGTCGATGTAGACGAGGATCTCATTGTCCTGCTCAAGCTCGTTGATCATATGGTTGAGGTTCACCATGATCAGGCAGAAGCTGCCCATGATGAGCAGGCACGCGATGATGACGCAGACGGCAGCAAACGACATGAAGCCGTGCAGGAACATCCCGCGGAACCCTTCGCGCAGGTAGTAGCCAAGATTATTCCGTCTGTGCTTCATAACTGTAATACCCGTCCATTCCGTCACTGATGATAAGCCCGTCGTTGATGGCGATGACGCGCTTGGAGAACCGGTTGACCAGTCCTTTTTCGTGCGTGACCACCAGCATGGTCGTGCCGAGCGCGTTGATGCGCTCGAGCAGCATCATGATCTCATACGAGCGGGCCGGGTCGAGGTTGCCCGTCGGCTCGTCGGCGATGATCATGCTTGGATTGTTCACAAGCGCGCGGGCGATGGCCACGCGCTGCTGCTCACCGCCGGAGAGCTCCTGCGGCAGGCGGCGGCCCTTGTTTTCCAGCCCGACAAGCTCGAGCACATACGGCACGCGGTTGTTGATCTCTTTTTCGGAGCAGCCGATGACGCGCATGGCGAACGCCACGTTCTCAAACACCGTCTTTTTCTCGATCAGGCGGAAATCCTGAAAGATGACGCCGATCGTGCGGCGCATATACGGGATGGACGAGCGGCGCAGCCGGCCGGAGTTGAAGCCGTTGACCTCGACCGTGCCGGTCGTCGGCTTGAGCTCGGCGGTCAGGAGCTTGATGATCGTCGACTTGCCGGAGCCGGATGGCCCGACGAGGAAGACAAACTCGCCGTCTTCAATGCGCAAGGAGATGCCCTTGAGCGCTTTGGCGCCGGTGTTGTATGCCTTTGTTACGTTTTGCAGTTCAATCATAAATTGCCTCCGCAGGCGTAAGACTCCGGATCAGCGCAGCATGGCGCTCTCTCTGGAATCGAGGTATTTTTTGACCATGAGCGCCACCTTGAAGATGATGGCGTGGTCGAACTCGCGCAGGTCGAGGCCCGTGAGCTTTTTGATCTTCTCCAGGCGGTAGACGAGCGTATTTCTGTGGACGAACAGCTTGCGCGACGTCTCCGAGACGTTGAGGTTGTTCTCAAAGAACTTGTTGATGGTGAACAGCGTCTCCTGATCGAGCGAGTCGATGGAGTTCTTCTTGAACACCTCGCTCAGGAAGATCTCGCACAGCGTCGTCGGCAGCTGATAGATGAGGCGGCCGATGCCGAGGTTCTCATAGTGGATGATCGTCTTTTCCGTGTCGAACACCTTGCCGACCTCGATGGCGACCTGCGCCTCTTTGTAGGCGTTGCCAAGCTCGCGCAGATGGCTCGCGACGGAGCCGATGCCGATGACGGTCTTGATCATCATCTCGTTCTGAACGGTCTGCTCGATGGTCTCGGCGATGGCGATGAGCTCGCGGTTGTCCGTGCCGGGCTGGACCTGCTTGACGACGGCGATGTCCGTCTCGTTGATGGAGATGACAAAGTCGAGCTGCTTTTCCGGGAAGACCTTGCGCAGCACGTCGACCGTCGCCACGTCCGCTCCGTCGACCTGACGGACCAGGAACACGGCGCGCTGGACCTCTGTGTTGAAGTGCAGCTCCTTGGCGCGGATGTAGATGTCGCCGGGCAGGATGTTGTCGGTGATGATATTTTTGACAAACGTGCCTTTGTCGTGCTTTTCCTCATAGAACGCCTTCGCGCCGTTGAGCGCAACGGCAGCCATGACGCACAGCGTGTGCGCCAACTCGTCCTCGCCGTCGGCAAAGACGGCATAGTCGAAATTGGAGCTCCAGCTGGCCAGCGCCTTGAACGTGCGCGTGTCGCAGACGCAGTTGGAGTCGCTCGCAATGCGCAGCTTGAGCGCGGGAGACTCCCACTTCTCGCCGATGAGCTTCGGCTCGCTGCACGAGACGACATAGCCCTCTGCATCAATGATACCGAGCGTGCGGTCGGTCGCGTCCTTCATCTGTGTAATTACACTCTGGAACATACGGCTGGACATACTCAGCCCTCCTCTGTCGATTCAGTCTCCCTGATTATGGTCAAAACGCCATATAGGA
This sequence comes from uncultured Oscillospiraceae bacterium, assembly GCA_934589675.1. Lineage (GTDB taxonomy): Bacteria > Bacillota > Clostridia > Oscillospirales > Oscillospiraceae > CAKTOF01. The sequence continues at coordinate 153,452 of CAKTOF010000004.1, read as the reverse complement.
AGAGCATACTATTTTTTTCGTCAGATTGCAAGAGCAAATGTACAATTTCTTTCAAACGCCGCATCGGTTTTAATCTATTTTGACGATTATTTCGTCAATATGCTTAAAAAACCGGCTTGGATTCTGACATAAACGAATCGTGCGGCCATTCTTGGTTTCAAAACGGTTTCATTTTGATTCGGCATTTTTGCCAACGCTCAAGTCCGCGATCTCCGCTTCCGTCAGCTCCCGCACGGCGCCGGGCGCGAGGCTGCCGAGCGTGAGCGCGCCCTCCCGCTCGCGTCTGAGGTACGTCACAGGGAGGCCGCGCGCGGCCATCATCCGGCGCACCTGATGGTACTTGCCCTCCGTGACGGTGACGCGGCATTCGCCGTCGGCCAGCACCTCGAGCTTTGCCGGCCGGCAGACCGTTCCGTCGCGCAGCGTCAGCCCGTCTGCAAACGCCTGCACGTCCGCCTCGGACGCCCGGCCGTCGTGGCGGGCATAGTAGCATTTCTCCATCCCGCGCCGCGGCGATGTGAGCGCGTGGCCAAGCGCGCCGTCGTTTGTAAAGAGCAGAAGCCCCTCCGTTGCCTTGTCCAGCCGTCCGACCGGGAACAGACCGCGCTTCCGGTACGGCTCCGGAAGCAGCTCCATGACCGTTTTGTCGCGCGGATCGTCCGTGCTCGTCACATAGCCCGCCGGTTTGTGGAGCATGAGCACCACGCGGTGCGACGTTCGCACCGGCGCGCCGTCAAGCGTGACCGCGACAGCGTCGGGGTCGAACTTTGCAGCGCCGTCGCGCGCTGCGGCGCCGTCTACCTGCACGCGCCCGGCGCGCAGGATGCTCTTCAGCTCCCGCCGCGAGGCGACGCCGGCATCGGATAAGATCTTGTCGAGTCTTTGCAGCATGAAAGCACCTGCCTGTCATATTGTTCCGGGACAGCGAATAGGCTGTACCACAAATTCAACGAGTAATGGGGGTCCCGCCATGATGATCGTAACTGCCAAGCTCTCAAAAAAGGGGCTGGTGACCGCGCTGCTGCTCGCAGCGGCCGCGGCCGTCTGTATTTTCCTGCTCGCCCGCCCGTCCGGCGCATCCGCCGCCGCGGCCGACGCACGCGACGTGTCTGCAAAGACAAATGAGCAGCGCATCGCGTTTTTGGCGCAATACGGCTATCAGGTCGAGCCGGAGCCGGTCCAGACGCAGGAGGTCCGCATCCCGAAGGAATTTCCCGATGTCCTCGCGCGCTACAATGAGGTGCAGAAGGCGCAGGGCTTCGATCTTTCCAAGCTTGCGGGCAAGCAGCTCATGCGTTATGTCTACCGCGTGACAAACTACCCGGACGCGGACGGCGAGGTTCTCGCCACGCTGCTCGTCCGGAAGAACCGGGTCGTCGGCGGCGACGTGTGCTCCAGCGCACAGGACGGCTTTCTGCATGGGTTCGCCCTGCCGGCGCAGGATGTCACAGCCAGATCGGATTGATGTCCACGCCGCGGCGCTCGGCGTAGTCCACCGCCGCGCCCGTCCCGCCGCCGGAGCCGTCATAGACGGTGATGAGCCGGCTGCACGCGTCGATCATGGCGCGGTTGCGCCGCAGCATACAACCCGGCGAGTAGACCGGCTCCACCGTGACGATCCGGTCGCACTGCGAAAGCGCCGCTTCATGGCGCGCCCGGTCGGCCGCGTTCCAGCGCGCCGCCTGATCCGGGCACGGAAGCCACGCCGTGACGCGGATGTCCGGAAAGCCGGCGCGCAGCAGCGCAACGGCCTCGAAAAAGTAGAGGTCGCACCCGCGCGCCATGCCGCAGGCAAACTCCGAGTATCCGTCCCGGTATGCCCGCTCGGCTGCGCGGAAGATCTGGAGCTTGAGCGCGGCGCAGCGTGCGTCGCGCTCATCGCCGCCCCACGGCAGCTTCTCCGGCCGGTGGCCGGAAAACGCGCAGACCATCGCGCCCACCTCCCTTTTGCTTCCAACAGTATACCACAGCGCGGTTTTTGAAAAAAGCCCTTGCATTTTGCACGCGGTCTGCTATAATATTGCCGACAACTGAACAGGATGTCTTCAGGGCAGGGTGAAATTCCCGACCGGCGGTAAAGTCCGCGAGCGCGCAAGCGTTGATTCGGTGCAACTCCGAAACCGACAGTACAGTCTGGATGGAAGAAGATGTGTGCATCACCTGCTCCCAAGAAACGATGTAACACCTGAAAGGCATGGCTTTTCAGGTGTTGATTTTTTCTTAAAGGAGCGTTTTTTATGTCCTCTCAGACCGCAGCCGCCCGTCAGCGCAAGCTGACCGGCAACCCCCGCAAGATCGTCATGACGGCCATGCTGTCCGCCATCGCGTTTTTGCTCATGTTCGTGGAGTTCCCCATCCCGGCGCTCATCCCGGCATTCGTGAAAATGGACTTTTCCGAGCTTCCCGCGCTCATCGCGACGTTCAGCCTCGGCCCCGTGAGCGGCGTCGTCGTGTGCCTGCTCAAAAACGTGCTGCACATCCTCATCAAGGGCACGTCGAGCGCCTGCGTCGGCGAGCTGGGCAATTTCCTGCTCGGCGTGTGCCTTGTCGTTCCGGCCGGCCTCATTTATAAGAAGGAGCACGGCCGCAAGGGCGCGCTCATCGCCTGCCTCGTCGGCGCGGCCGCAATGGGCCTGCTGTCCGTGCCCATCAACTACTTCATCACCTATCCGGCATATGTCAAGTTCTACGGCCTGCCGCTCGATGCCATCATCGGCATGTACCAGCAGATCCTGCCGAGCGCAAACGGCCTCCTCGGCTGCCTTGTGATCTTCAACCTGCCGTTCACGTTCGTCAAAGGCCTGTGCGATGCGATCCTGACGTTCCTCGTCTACAAGCGCATCTCCCCGTTCCTCAAGGGCAAACAGGATTGAGAAAAGCCGCGGCGCATGGGAACCCATGCGCCGCGGCTTCTTTTTTAATACAGAAAGTCGTTTGACGAGCCGGTCTGCGGGAAATCCACAGAGTTCAGCGTCTTGCCTGTGGACTCGCTGACAATGTCGACCGTGACGGCCGGATCGTCCTCGCTGTCCTCCATGAAATACTGATAGACCGACAGGATGTACTCGCCGATGATGTCGGTGTGATCCTCGGCAGCCAAATACTGCTCCGAATCGACCGTGATCGTCACATGGCGGAACGCGTTGTCCGCATCGAGATCATACGAGAGGACATACGCGCCGAATTCCTCGTTCGTCAGGATGTCATCCAGATATTCCATAAGGCTGGCCTTGCGGTCGGCCATTTTTTCTTCGTATGCCGCGCGGTCCTGCCGGAACGTGTATGTGCCGTCGTCGTTTTTCGTGATCTGCTTGAAGCCATGCTCCTCACAGTAGCCGGCGATGTCGTCGTCGTGGATGGACGGGCGGATGTAGTAATAGGAAACAGTGAAGATCGCGTCGTCGTCGGCGAGCTTTGCGCCCTTGGCCTTGCCGGAATTCTTGTCCGCGCAGCCTGCAAGAGAGCCGAGCACCAGCACAAGGCACAGGGCGCACAGCAGCTTTTTCATGGTCATTTCCCTCCATATCGTGGTCTTTCTGCTATACTATCACGTCCGCATGAAAAGTCAAGCGGCGCACCTGCAGGCAGTCGCAGAACGCGCGCACGGCCTTCGTCCGGTAGCAGCCGCGCGGGGCCGCGATGCCGCTCTCGCGCACGCAGAATGCGTCTTTGAGCGGGCGGAAGACGATGTCGGTCTCCCACGCCTGCTCCGCCCCGCCGGCAAAGCGCCCCGGCGCAATGAACGACACGCCGAGCCCGCGGCTGATCGCCTCGCTGATGAACTGCGGGAAGTCTCCCTCATAGCACACATCCGGCTCAAAGCCCGCCTGCGCGCAGAAATAGCGTGCAAGGTCATAGAAGTCAGAGTTTGAATTGTTGCAGTAAAACCGCTGGCCGCGAAGCTGCGCGACCGACAGCTCGCCCAGCGCCGCCAGCGGATGGCCGCGCGAGAGAATGATCCCCATCGGCTCGGTGCACAGCCGCTGCCACGCGATCTCCTCCGACTGTACGGACGGGCCGGTCAGCGCGAGGTCGACCTCGCGGGCAAGAAGCGCCGGCTGCGTCACATGCAGGCTCTCGGCCGCGCGCGTCATGTTTTCATACTGCGCCGCCGCCAGAAACGCGCGCAGCTGTGAAAGCTCCATCGTCTCCGCCTCCTTTTTTCGCATCATAGCACAATTCACATCGCACCGCATCCGCTTATTACATCTGCATCATATATCCCAGCCCACTTCTCATTGGACAAGCCGCCCGTCCGGGCGTATACTAAGGGAAAAACAAACCGGGAGGTCATGACAATGGATGCAAAGCAGCTGCTGCGCGTCATGCAGCAGTATACCGCGCGGAAAAGGACGCTCGAGCCGGAGCGCTACGCCGCCATGCAGGAATTTCACGACACATGCGCCGGCGCGCTTGACGCGCCGAAGATGGAGCCGGGCCGCTCGCCCGACGAGATCCGGAAGGAGCTGGAGCAGCTCGAGGCACGCTCAGCCGTCCTGCGCGAGCTGCTCGCGGGCAAATGGCCGGACGATCAGGTCATGCGCGACGTGCTCGGCGTCGGGCCCATTGAGCTGGAGGAGGCGCGGGAGGAGATCTTCCCCATCATCCGTCCCATCCCGGAGCGGCTCGTGCTCATGACGTTCGACGACGCGACGATCGACCACATTGAGCAGGCCGCGCCCATTTTAGAGCGCCATGGCGGCCGCGGCAACTTCTTCGTCTGCGAGATGGCGCAGGGAATGTTCGGCGGGCCGGGCTTTGCGGATAAGACGCGCTTTATGACGTGGGAGCAGATCCGGCAGCTTCACGAGCGCGGCCACGAGATCGTGAACCACTCCATGCACCATGACCCGCGCGCCTATACCGGCGGATCGGACGACTACGTCCGCGAGGAGGCCGCGCTTTTGCAGGCGCGCTGCGAAGAAAACGGCATCCCGCGCCCGACGGCCTTCGGCTATCCCGGCGGGCAGTGCACGGCGCGGCACGAGGCCATTTTGCACGAGGCGGGCTACCTTTGGGCGCGCGGCGACATGCAGGGCGACCGGTATCACCGCGCTGCGTGCGCGCACTATGACCCGCTCGTCGACTCGCCGCTTGCCATGCCGTCGTTCAACACGGCGCCCTTGATGACGCGCGAGCGCTTAAAAGAGGTCGTCGAGGGCGCGACGAACGGCTGCGTCGCCGTGCTGGCCTATCACAGCGTCGACGGGCACGACTTTGAATCGCAGACGTTTGAAGAGCAAGTCGCGCTCATCTACGATCTCGGCGGCCGCTGCGTCACGTTCCGCCAGCTGGCCGGGTACATCGACCCCGTCCGGGCGTATGACTACACGCATTTATAAAGAGGACATCATATCCTCCGGCCAGGCGGACTTCATCGGCGCGGCACGCGCCTTCATCGCCGACCCGGAGTGGGGCATCAAGGCGTATGAGGGCCGCAGCGAGGATGTCGTGCCGTGCCTGCGCTGCAACAAGTGCCACATTCCCGGCCCGGAGAAGTGGAACACCGTCTGCTCCGTCAACCCCGTCTGGGGCATTGAGCACAAGGCTGAGCGCATGGTCGCGCCGAAGCCCGGAACGCCGAAAAAGCTCGCCGTCGTCGGCGGCGGCGAGATCGGCGTGGAGATGGGGCTGCATCTGGCCGCCCGCGGCCACGCCGTCACGGTGCTCGAGATGCAGGGTGTCCTCTCGCCCGAGAGCGTCCCCGTCCACTTCCGCAGCCTGCTTCAGGCGCGCTGGGAAAATGAGCCGAACTTCTCGTACGTCTTAAACGCCCGCGTCACGGCAATTGAGGACGGCCGCATCGTCTATGAGCGGGGCGGCGAGACGGCCGCGCTTTCCTGCGGCAGCGTCGTCCTCGCCGCGGGCATGAAGCCGCGCTCGGATGAGGCCATGGCGTTTTTTACCGGCAATGTGCGCGTCCACATAATCGGCGACTGTGACCGCGTCGGCTCCATCCAGTCGGCCATGCGCGCGGCGTATGCGCTGGCGAGCAACCTCTGAATCTGCAAAAACCCGGCTGTGGGAGCTTCCACAGCCGGGTCATTTTTTTACGCTTCGCCGGGCGCGCCATCCGGCGGGGTTTGTCCGTCCGGCGGGGTCGGGACGCTATCGGGGTCAAAGTCCGCCGGCGCCTGCCCGTCCGGGCGCGTTGGCGCGTTGTCGGGGTCGAAGTCGGCCGGGGCGCTGTCCGGATCAAAATCAGCCGGAGCCTGACCGCCCTGCGGCATCCCGCCGCCCGGGCCGCCGCCAAAGCCGCCGAAGCCGCGCGCCGTGCCGATCGTCGTCACGCCGGCCTCCGCCGTGGCCGAGCCGGCCTCCGCGCCGCCGACCGTGACGGTGTACGTCTTGCCCGTTTCGATGTCCGGCGAGCTGAAAAGCGCCCACGAAAACGCGCAGCTCGGCGTGAACGACGCGATGCGCGCGCCGCTTTCATCCGTGATGACGACCTCGGCGCTCTCCTGCGCGGAAGCAAGCCAGACGGCCAGGCTGTTCTGCGCCGAGCTGTCCGACGGCCCTTCGGCCATGCCGGAGCTGCCCGCGGCGATGAGCGTTCCGCCCGAGAGGTCGAACGTCGTCTCGTAGTCGATGGAGCCGTTGGCGTCGTCCGTCGGGCCGAACACGGTCACTGCGCCGCCCGTCATGACGATGGAGCCGTTGGAGTCAAGCCCGTCGCCGCCGGCCTCGATGTAGACGCTGCCGCCCGCGATGGTCAGGACGAAGTCGCCCGACGCGCCGCCAAAGCCGCCGCCGAACAGCCCGCCGAAGCCGGACGCGTCCGCGCCGCCGGCGCAGTTGATGCCGTCGTCGCTTGCGGAAAGGGCGATGGTTCCGCCCGTGATGGTGACCGTCTCGCCCTCCAGCCCCTCATAGCTTTCCGAGATGTCGATCGTCCCGCCGGACACGGTCAGGGCGCTGTCGGCATGGACGCCGTCGTCGCCTGAAGCAATGCAGAGCGCGCCGCCGGAAAGCTCGACGCAGTCTGCGTGCAGCGCGTCGTCCGCGCAGTCCAGCGCGAGATTTCCTTCCGTGACAGCCAGCGTCGTCCCGGCCTTGAGGCCTTTGTAGCTGCCGTCTTCGTCCAGAGAGGCGGCCGCAGCCGCGCCGCCGCCTGATGTGATCGTGTACTCGCCGTCGGAGACGGTCAGCGCCGTTTCCGCCTGCACGCCGTCGTTTCCGGCCGTGATGGAATACCTGCCTGCGCCAAGCGTTACAAAGCCAAGCGCCGCATCTGTGTCCTCCGTGGCCTTGATGCCGTCTCCGCCGGACGTGACGGTGATCTGCGCATCCTCGCCCGCTGTGACGGACGACTCGCCGACGATGCCGTCATCCGCCGCGTCGACGCGCAGCGCAAGAGACGAGATCGTGAGGCTGCCGCGGCAGTTCACGCCGTCGCGCACGCCGCCGGAAACGAAGATTGTGCCCTCTCCTGTCAGCGTCAGGTCGGATTTTGCGTAGACCGCCGCGTCCGCCTCGCCGTCCGCGGGCTGAAACTCCTCCGCGAGAGTCAGGCTGTTTTCCGTTCCGCTCTCCGCCTCGATCGTCACGCTTCCGGCCGCCGTCACCTCGACCGCCGGGCCGCTGTCCGAGATGACGGACACGCCGGACAGGCGAAGCGTCACATCCTCGTCCGCCGCGTTGACGACGATTCGCCCGGCGTAGTCGCCGGTGAGCGCATAGGTCCCGCCGCTTTGGATTTTCACGACGCCGCCGTCCTCGCTTGCGCCGGAGCCGGAGATCTTCGCGCTCTCTCCGGAGAGCGATATGATCACGGCCGCGGCGTCCGCAGCGTCTGCGGGATTGGCCGATGGATCAGAAGCGCCGCACGCGCCAAGCAGCAGCGCAGTCAACAGCGCGGCCGCAGCTGCAAATTTCCTGTTCATAGGGGTCCGCCTCCTTCGCTGGGTTTGCCGCCATTTTACCAGAGGCAGAGCCGGAAAACGTAAACAAACCATGAATGTTCTGTGTTGAAGCTGCAAACTCTACCGGTCGAGATCGTAAAACGGGTAAATGCGCGCGCTCCCACGTCCCCGCAGCTGTCCTCCGGACGGAGCTGCGATGACGGCTGAGCAGCCGGACGAGCTCATAGACGTCCACCCAGATCTCGCCATCGCCGTCCTTCTGGCTCTCATCGAAAATAAGCTGGAGCCCAAAGTGCAGATGGACCGTCTCAATGTTGTTCACATTTTCCTTCGCGCTGTAGCCCGTCCGCCCCATAAAGCCGATGACCTGCCCGGCCTCGACCGCGTCGCCCTCTTTTAATCCCGGCGCGAACGGCGCGTCCTTGCGCAGGTGGGCATAATAATAGTAGCGCTTGCGGTCAAGCGACCGGATGCCGACGCGCCAGCCGCCGTATTGGTTCCACCCGAGCGCCTCGACCGTGCCGGCCTCGACGGCGCAGATGGGCGTGCCAAGCGCGCCGAGCAGGTCGTTTCCGAGATGCCGCCGCCGATAGCCATACGAGCGCGAGGCGCCGAAGTCGTCATAGTGCGCGTAGCCGTACCCGGCCGCGATGGGCGAAAACGCGCGCAGGCCGTATTGCGGCTTCCGCTCCGTTTTTCCCGCGCTGTCCGTCGTCTCAATGGCAAAATTGCCGACAAGCCCGCCGAGGACGGCGGTGTAGGCCTCCTTGTAGTATACATAATATTTATACTGTTCACCAAGCACCTGCTCCATCGACTCGTCCGAGCAGAGCGCTTTTGCCGCCGCGTCCACGGCTTGCACAGAAAAATCCCCGCCGCCGTGCCGCGTCGCGGCGAGGGCTAAAATGTCGATCCACGACAGGCGCTTTTCCTGCTCCTGCGAGCGGACGTCATAGTCAAGCGCGCGCTCCATGGCCTCGCACGAGACGTCGAACTCCACCCAGCGGATGAAGTCCGCCGCATTCACCTGCCCCATGAGCAGCAGCGCCGCGGCCGCCAGCGCAAAAAACTTCTTCCCCACAGCGCTCACCTCGTAAGGTAGTCTGTGGGGAAGAAGCAATCACTATGTCTGGTTCATTCCGGCAGGATCGTCAGCTCCGCCGGCGCGTCGTCCGGGACATCCGCCGCGTCCGTCTCGTCTGTGGCGTAGCGTTCTCTGTACGCCGCGACGATCTCGCGCACCTGCGCGGCCGTGCCGCGGTACAGGTTCGGGTCTGTCTCGTCCTGTGCAAGCCCGGCAAGCTCCGGGATGTCCTCCGGCTTGCAGCCGGAGATCGTCGCACAGTAGGCCGGCTCCTGTACCTTCGCAGATTCCGCCCGCCCGCTTTCCATCGGCACATCATACGCCGAATCGCTGTCTGAAGCGGCGCCGTCCCCGGCCGCCTCGTTCTGCTCGGGCGGCTCATACTTCGACTCGCCCACGGTGTCAAAGAGCGCGTCGTAGCTGGCCGCAGCGAAAAACTCCGTGCGGTCCTCCGCTGCGCTTTCCGGCGCTTCGCGCTCCTCCGCGCCGCTCTCTTCGGCGTCGTCAATCGCATTTTTCGCCCCGTCGGCCGCATAGGCCGCCGTGTCGCAGGCTGCGTCCTCCGCCTTGTCCGTGCTGCTGGGCAGCTTCACAAGCCCCGTGCCGACCAGGATCACAAGCGCGGCAGCCACGGCGGCAAACGCCGTGGCGTGCCCGAAGGCGAAGCGGCGCTTTTTGCCGCCGTTCCCGCCGGCCTCCTGCGCCACGCGGTACATGACGCCCTCGGCAAACCGCTCCGGCGGGTCGGATGCAAGCTCCGCCACACCGGACTGGATGTCCTCATACGCGCGCAAAAGATCGCGGCAGCGCGCACATTCGGCCAGATGCGCGGCAAGCATCTGCTCCTGCTCCGGGGTCGTCTCCCCGTCGATGTGCAGACTGATCAGCTCATAGATCTCATCACAGCTCATTGCGCATCCGCCTCCCTTCCTGATTTAGTTGACGAACGCGATCCGGAATTGTTCCCGGTTCCGAGCAGCTTTCTGCGCATTTTTTCCCGCGCACGCGAAATGCGGGATTTCACCGTCCCGGCCGGGACGTCCAGAATCTCGGAGATCTCTATGTAGCTCATGCCGTGGATGGCGCACAGCGTGAGCGCCTCGCGGTACTCCGGCTCGAGCGAATCAAGCGCGCGCGCGACCTCCTCGCGCTCCGCCCTGGCCACCGCGCGCGCCTCCGGGCCGGGCGCGGGGTCGGGTCGGTCGAGCTCGCACGATTCGTCGTCCTCGTTCACAAAGCTCAGGCTCACGACCTTCGAGCGCTTTTTCTGCCGGAGAAAATCGATGCAGATATTGCTCGTCAGCCGGTAGAGCCACGTAGAAAGCGCCGACTCAAACTTAAACTGCGGCAGCGCGCGCCATGCGCGCAAAAACGCCTCCTGCGCAAGGTCGAACGCGTCGTCGGCATTGCCGGCCATGCGCAGCGCGAGGTTGTACACCGGCTTCTGGTATTGCAGCACGAGCTGCTCGAACGCCTTCTGGTCTCCGGCAGCCGCCAGCTCTGCCAGCTTTTTCTCGTCCACTCGATCACCTCAAATCCTGCACGATCCCCTTGGCGATGCGCTCAAATTCCTCGCAGGAGGAAAGATGGGAGATCTGCTCTTTGTAGTATCCGCTGTAGGCCACGCCGCGCAGGTACCAGGCCATATGCTTGCGCGCCTCCATGCAGGCGATGTATTCGCCCTTGTCCTCGACCGCGAGATAAAATTGCCGCTTGGCCACCTCGATGCGCCCGCGCAGCGGCGGAAGCGGCGGGATCTCCCTGCCCGAAAGCGCTTCGCGCGCCTGCATGAAGATCCACGGGTTCCCGAACGCGGGCCGGCCGATCATCACGGCGTCCGCGCCGGTGCGCAATTTCGCGCGGACGGCGTCCTCCGCCGAAAAAATGTCGCCGTTTGCCACGACCGGGATGGAGACGGCGCGCTTGACCGCCGCGATCTGATCCCAATCGGCGCGGCCGGAATAGAGCATGCTGCGCGTGCGGCCGTGGACGGCGACGGCACTCGCGCCCGCCTGCTCCACGATCTTCGCAAGCTCGACGCAGTTGATGCACCCGCGGTCCCATCCGAGGCGCATCTTCACCGTAACAGGCACGTCCACCGCGCCGGCGACCGCCTCGACAATGCGCCCGGCCAGCTCCGGCGTGCGCATAAGCGCCGAGCCGTCGCCGTTGTTTGCGACCTTCGGCATGGGGCAGCCCATGTTGATGTCCACAAACTCGCACCCGCTCAGCTCCAGCGCAAGGCACGCGCCCTCCGCCATGATCGACGGGTCGTTTCCGAAGATCTGCACGCCCGAGATGCCAGTGTTCGTTTTTTTCGCGATGCGCGCCGTCTTCTGGTCATGATAGACGAGCGCGCGGGAGGAGACCATCTCCGTCACCGTACACGCCGCACCAAGCTCGGCGCAGACGGCGCGGAACGCCGGATCGGTCACACCGGCCATCGGCGCCAGGATCGCGCCCTCCGGTATGTTGAGTGCTCCAAGCTGCACGCGCATTCCCCATTTCTCCGCAGCCGCGGACATTTGGGGTTATCATAACATATTTTTTCCGCGCTTTCAACGCGCGGCTTACAGCAGCAGGCTCAGCGCCCACGCCAGCCCCACGAGCGCCCCGCCCGCGGCCGCCCAGGTCGGCTTCGGGATGCGCCAGCCGCGCCCGCGCCCGGCGCCGCCCGCGCCGCGCACATAGCCGTCTGCGGCCGCGCGCGCCTGCGCGATGATGCTCTCCTCGTCCGCGCCCTGCCCGAGCGCATCGGCGCGCAGAATGAAGATTGCCTGCTCAAACATCCGCCCGTCCGGCGACTTGACGACGATGACCTGTCTGGATAAGCCCTTTACCATACCTTCTCGCCCCTTTCGGTGGAATTCTCCCCACATTGTGCATTTCATATACAAAGCGCTTGCCGCCGGGCGGCAAAAATGGTAAAATAGCAAAAGCAATCCCGCGTCTGACGCGGAGAAACCGGAGGTATGACCATGGCAACAGAGATTCTGGAGCTTGATCCTGACCTTTATGCGCTTGAGCAGGACATGGTGCGGATGTTTCTCATCGTGGGAACCGAGCGCGCGCTGCTTGTCGACGCAGGCGCGGAGCAATGCGATCTTCCTGCGCTTATCCGATCTGTGACCGAGCTCCCGTGCGACGTCTTTTTGACCCATTGCGACGGCGACCACACGGAAAACGCGCAGCTCTTTGCGCACGTTTTCTGCCCGGAGGGCGACCTTGCGCGCATCGCATCCGACCGGCCGGGGCCGGAGTATACGGGCGTTCCGGACGGCCATGTCTTTGATCTGGGCGACCGGAAGGTCGAGGTGCTGCTCGTTCCCGGCCACACGCCGGGGCACTGCTGCCTGCTCTGCCGCGACGAGGGCTGGCTCATCACGGGCGACTGCGTGAGCTACGACACCGTCTTTCTGTTCGGCGAGCACCGCGACCGGGCGCGCTACCGCCGATCGCTCGACGAGCTTGCAATGCTGCGGGCGGAGTTTTCGCTGCTCTACCCGTGCCACGGCCCGTGTCCGCTGCCGGTTACCGCCATTGACGAGATGCGCGACTGCTACGACGCTTGGAAAGACGGCGCGCTTTCGCCCGAGGAAGCCGACTTCCCGTTCCCCGTACCCGAGCCGATCGTAAAATACCGGCTCGGAAGCTGCTCGATCTTTGTCCCGGCAGAGTGAAGCAGTATAATGTCCGCACTATACCCATATCTTGATTTGTAATTTTACAAATTGGCGCGCGTGTGGTTGAATAGAGCCACAGACAACACTTGAAGGAGTATGGAGCCATGCTGAAAAACGACCTGTATCCGCATGTATTTTCCCCGCTGAGGATCCGCGGGCTCACGCTGAAAAACCGGCTGGAGTACGCGCCGACCGTCGTGCTCAAATGCTCGCCGGAGGGCGACGTCACGCAGGAGATGATCGACTATGTCGCCTGGCAGGCGCGCACGGGCGTCGGCTACCTCACCATCGGCAACACGCCGGTCGTCCACACGGACAGCTCAGCGTGGACGTGCGAGCTGAACGTCACGGAGGATCGCTGCATCCACGGGCTCGAGCAGATGGTGCGCGCCGCGCGTGAAAACGGCGCGGAGATGAGCGTCGAGCTCGCCCACGCCGGCCGCGGCTCGAGCCACGACCCGAAGGTCCCCGCCCTTGCCCCGAGCGACGTGCCCTTAAACGGCGGCCCGCTCGGCTACATCAAGCCCATGAACCGCGAGGACATGGACTTCGTCCGCGACCAGTATGTGGACTGCGCCGTCCGCTGCGCCAAGGCCGGGCTGAAGATCCTCATGATCCACTGCGCGCACAACAACCTGCTCGCGCAGTTCATCTCGCCGCAGTCGAACAAGCGCACGGACGAGTACGGCGGCAGTTTGGAAAACCGGATGCGGTTCCCGCTCGAGGTGCTGCGCGCCGTGCGCGAGGCCGTGCCGAATATGGTCATCGAGTGCCGCGTCAGCGCGCAGGAGGATCTTCCGGACGGATTGCAGCTCGACGAATCGCTCCAGTTCATGGAGCGCGCGCAGGAATATGTCGACATCATGCACGTCTCGCGCGGCAACATTTTCTTCAACTACGGCTCGACGTACACCATCCCGACGTACTTCAAGGGCCGCCGGCTGAATGTCCCGTTTGCAGCCGAGGCGAAAAAGCGGCTGCACATCCCCGTCGCCGTTGTCGGCAACATCACCTCGCTCGCCGAGGCCGAGGACATCATCGCAAACGGCATGGCCGACATCGTCGTCATGGCCAAGTCCTACATGGCCGACGGCGACCTGATCCACAAATCCGTCCGCGGCTGCGCAGCCGACGTCCGCCCCTGCACGCGCTGCGACTGGTGCGGCAACGCCAATAACTACGGCACGAGCATGCGCTGCGCCGTCAACCCGCTGCTCGGCAAGGACCTGGACCTCGCGTCGCTCGTCAAGCCCGGCCACGAAAAGCGCGTCACGGTCGTCGGCGGCGGCCCGGCCGGCATGATGGCCGCGCAGACGCTCACGGCCATGGGGCACGACGTCACGCTCTACGAGGCAAGCGATCACCTCGGCGGCCTGCTGTGCGACGCGACGATCGCGCCGTTCAAGGAGTACATGCGCCTGTACCTCGACTGGGACAAGCGTCAGACGGAAAAGTGCGGCGCGAAGATCGTCTACAACACGCGCGTCACGGCCGACATGATCGCGCAGGACGACCCGGACGCCGTCATCGTCGCATGCGGCTCGACGTACCTGCGTCCGAACATCCCCGGCATCGACAGCGAAAACGTCGTCACCGTCCGCGACACGGAGCACCACACCGTGCCCGTCGGCGAAACGGTCGTCGTCTGCGGCGGCGGCATCGTGGGGCTCGAGTGCGCCGTCATGCTCGGCATGGAGGGCAAAGCCGTCACGGTCGTCGACCAGCTTCCACTGGAGGCTTGGGCAAAGGATATGCCCGTGTTCAACCACATCGAGCTCAACTACCAGCTTGAAAAATACGGCGTGAGGTGCGTCGGCGGCGCGTCGATCGAATCGTTCACCGGCCACGGCGTCAAGACGAGCGCCGGCGAATTTGAGGCTGACACATGCGTTCTCGCTCTCGGCGTCAAGCCCGACCGGGCGCTGGCCGACGAGCTGCTCGCCCGCTACCCGGAAAATGTCTTCGTCGTGGGCGACTGCGTCAGCTCCGCGCGGCTTCTGGCCGACGCGAACCAGGATGCGTTCCACGCCGCCATCCGCATCCGATAATTTATAAGGAGTGTTATCCATGGAAAAGAGATTCGTTGGAAAGACCGCCCTCATCACCGGCGGCGCGTCCGGCATCGGCAAGGCCACGGCGCTGGCCTTCGCGGCCGAGGGCGCGAACATCGTCATCGTCACGTCGACCATCGTCGACAAGGCCGTCGCCCTCGCCGAGAGAATCCGCGCCGACTACGGCGTCGGTGCCATCGGCCTGCGCGCCGACGTGCGCGTGGAGGCCGACGTCGAGGCCATGATGAAAACGGCCGTCGAGACGTTCGGCGCCGTCGACATCGCCTTTAACAACGCGGGCGTCGGCCCGGACGGCGTCACCATCCCGCTCGCGCCGCTCACCGACGTCACCGAGCACGACTGGGACTGGATCGTCGACGTCGACCTCAAGGGCGTGTTCCTGTGCATGAAGCACGAGCTTCGCCAGATGAAAAAGCAGGGCTCCGGCTCCATCGTGAACACGGCCTCCACCGCGGGCATGAAGGCCATGGCGAACTTCGGCGGCTACAGCCCGGCCAAGGCCGGCCTCATTCAGCTGACAAAGTGCGCAGCCGTCGAGTGCTTTAACACCGGCATCCGCTGCAACGTCGTCTGCCCCGGCCCGACGCTCGGCACCGGCATGGCCGACCGCATGTTCGGCAAGCCCGAGGACGTCCACGCCGGCGACCCCGGCATGCCGCCCGTCACCGGCAAGCCCGAGGACATCGCCGACGTCGTCCTCACGCTCTGCTCCGACGCCTGCCATAAGGTCACCGGAAACGTCGTCACCGCCGACGGCGGCCTCGACGTCATCTGAAAACAGGAGGGACTGCATACGCAGTCCCTCCTGCTTTATGGGGATGCGCCCCGACTGCGCGCACCTTCGGGCAGAGAAGGTCTGCGAGGCAAAAAATCCCCGTATGGCCGCGGCCATACGGGGATCGCTGTTATTATTCCTCAATTGTCCCAAGCAGGGTGTCGTCGTTGAAGACCCAGTCGCGGACGTTGATGATGTGGTATTTCTCGCTCGTGTTGCGGATGACGACCTTTGCCAGTCCTGCGTTGATGATGAGCCTGCGGCACATGGCGCACGAGATGGCGTCGTGGATGAGCTCGCCCGTGGCCGTCTCGGTGCCGACCAAGTAGATCGTTCCGCCGATGCAGTCTTTTCTTGCGGCAGAGATGATGGCGTTCGCCTCGGCATGGACGCTGCGGCAGAGCTCATAGCGCTCGCCGCTCGGCACGGCGAGCTTTTCGCGCAGGCAGTAGCCGAGGTCGGAGCAGTTGCTCCGGCCGCGCGGCGCACCGTTGTAGCCGGTGGAGATGATCTCATCGTTCTGCACGATGATGGCGCCGAATTTGCGGCGCAGGCACGTCGAGCGCTCCATGACGGTCTGGGCAATGTCCAGATAATAGTTTTCCTTGTCGATGCGTTCCATCGGGATCCCTCCACTTTCCTGTGGTCATCAGCAATATTATAAACCGTCGCTGGCCTATGTGCAAGTGTTTGCAGACAAAAACGGCTGTTTTTCCTCCATTTTCACCCGCACAGCGCGCCATCAGGCCTTGCCGCGCACCACGCGAGCTGATATAATAAAGAAAAACCGGAAGGAGGCTGCACAATGAAACGGCTCAGACGATTGCTTTCGGCGCTGCTGTGTCTGGCGCTGCTGCTTGCGCTTGCGCCGGCGGCATATTCGACCGCGGACATCACGTTTCTCGCCGTAAATGACACCATCCCCATCGCGCTGAGCAGCGCGACGATGCCGTTTTACGCCAACAGCCTGCTCTACATTCCGCTGAGCCTGTTCGACATCGACACGCTCGGCGTCGTGCCGCTCTATGACAGCGCATCGCGCACCCTTACGCTCTTCAACGACGCGCGCGCGCTCCACTTTGACCTCGACGAGGGCACGATGACGAACGAAAACGGCACGATCTTCAGCGCGCAGGTCATCTCGCGCGGCGGGCAGCTGTTTGTGCCGGCGCTCTACTGCGCCTACCATTTCGGACTGAGCGTCTCGTTTCTGACGAGCATCGGCGGTTACTCTGTCGTCCGCTTCACGACCGGCTCGCAGGTCTATGACGACGAGCTGTTCATCGAGAAGGCCAACAACCTCATCGAATACCGCGCCGCGCAGTACCTTGAGTCCGTCCTCCCGTCCGGCAGCGGGACGCAGCCGGAGCCGGACGCGCCGGACGACCCCGAAAAAGAGCCGGACGATGAGCCGGAAAAGGAGCCGGCCGTCCTCTTTCTCGCCGTCACGGGTGCGGAGAATATGGCCGAAGCGCTGCGCGCGTTTGAAGCGGCCGGGCTCCGCGGGGCGTTTTTCTTCACGCATGACGAGATTGCCCTGCACATTGAGCTGATCTTGCGCCTGTACGGCGGCGGCCACACCGTCGGCCTCATCGCGGACGGGCAGGAGGCATCTGCGAACGACGATCTGGCACGCATCCTGCATACGCGCGCCGTCTGCACGCTCGTTCTCCCCGGCCAGCACGCGCCGGACTTCGGCGTGAGCTTTACCGCGCTCGGCGACCAGCAGCTGACGCTTGAGGCCGCACTCGAGGTCGAGCAGACGCCGCAGCTTTTTCTCGTCAATTCGGCCGCGGCCGCCCAGACGATCGCCGCCGCGCAGGAAGCCGGCGCAGCGCTTTTGCAGCTGCGCGAGACAAGCCCGCTCCGCGGGAATTGACATTTTCCCCGGCCGCTGATAGAATAACAAAAACGCACTGCCCGCCGCATTTTCGGCCTTGAAAGGAGCTTTACCCATGAGCGAACCCGTCACCCTCCGCTGGGAAGATTACATCATCACCGGCGACCGCGCGCAGGAAGCCTATGACCGGATCGAGGCCTTCGCCTCGTCCATTGTCTTCGATCCCGAAGACCGCATGTACCCGTCGGAGGACTACATCGGCAACATCGGCTCGGAGATCCCGAATGTCGAAAAGGAATTCGGCGTCACCTTCCGCGTGGATTTCTGAACAAACGTCAGGGCGCCCTGCATCCGCAGCCGGATGCAGGGCGCCTTTTGCATTATGCTTTGCTCTTTCCGAGGTAGGCCTCGCGGATCTGCTCGTTGGCCAGAAGCTCACGGCCAGGGCCGCTCATGGTGATGCGGCCGGTCTCCATGACATAGGCGAGATCGGCGGTCTTGAGCGCCATGTTTGCGTTCTGCTCGATGAGCAGGACGGTGATGCCGCTCTCGTTGACCTGACGGATGATCTCAAAGATGTTGCGCACGACAAGCGGCGCGAGGCCGAGCGACGGCTCATCCATCATGATGAGCTTCGGGCGGCTCATGATCGCACGGCCGACGGCCAGCATCTGCTGCTCGCCGCCGGAGAGCGTGCCGGACAGCTGCCACTCGCGCTCTTTCAGGCGCGGGAACAGGCTGAACACATACTCGAGGTCGTCGTCGAGCTTATCCTTGCGCAGGTATGCGCCGATTTTCAGATTTTCCAGAACCGTGAGGTTTGCAAACACTTTGCGCCCCTCCGGGACGAGCGTCACGCCGCGGCTGACGATGGCGTCGGGCGTCTTTCCGCAGATCTCCTCGCCCTCAAACTTGATGGAGGCGGACTTCGGGCGGACGACACCCGCGATGGACTTGAGCGTCGTCGTCTTGCCGGCGCCGTTCGAGCCGATGAGCGTCACGATCTGCCCCTGCGGGACGTCGAGCGAAATGCCGCGCACGGCCTGGATGCCGCCGTAGCTGACGGTCAGATCCCGGATCTCAAGGATATTACTCATCTTCGCTCGCCCCCAGATACGCATCGATGACGCGCTGATTGTTTTGAATGTCCGCCGGCACACCCTGCGCGATCTCGCTGCCGAAGTCAATGACATAGATATAGTCGGAGATATTCATGACGAGATCCATGTGGTGCTCGATGAGGAAGATGGTCAGGCCGTATTCCTCCCGCGTCTGGCGGATGAACTCAGCCAGCTCCTGCGTCTCCTGCGGGTTCATGCCGGCGGCCGGCTCGTCGAGCAGCAGCAGCTTCGGGTCGGTCGCAAGCGCGCGGGCGATCTCCAGCCGGCGCTGGAGGCCGTAAGGCAGACTTGTCGCGATCTCGTCTTTGTACTTGTCAAGCCCCTGCTCCTCCAGAAGCGCCATGGTCTCCTCGCGCATGCGGCGCTCTTCTTTTGCGTTGGCGCGGAACGTCGCAGAGAACACGTTCTGCTTTGCGCGCATATGCTTGGCCGTGAGGACGTTCTCAAACACGGTCATGCTCGGCCACAGGCGGATGTTCTGGAACGTGCGCGCGATGCCGAGCTTCGTGATCTTGTCCGGCGTCGGCGCCAGAACCTTCTTGCCGACGTAGCGGCCGCAGTTTTCGCCGCGGTAGAGCTTTTTCATCTTTCCGGACGGGTGATTGCGGACCATGGGCTCGCCCATGAACTCGACCAGGCCGTTCGTCGGCTCGTACACGCCCGTGATGCAGTTGAACGCCGTCGTCTTGCCGGCGCCGTTCGGGCCGATGAGCGCGACGATCTTATGCTCGGGGATGTCGAGCGAGAGGTTGTTGACGGCGACGACGCCGCCGAACTGCATCGTGATGTTTTCCACGTGCAGCGCGATGTTTTCACTCATGGTCGGCCGCCTCCCCTTTTGTCTTTTTCGCCGCGCGCTTATTCTTGATGCGGCGGATGGTCCCGGTGAAGGACAGCTCGTGGTCGCCCATGATGCCGCGTGAGAAGAACAGCACGATCACCATGATGATGACGGAGAAGACGACCTTGCGGAAGCCGTCGCGGAAGAACGGGATGGACAGCGAGCCGATGCCGCCGTTGTCGAGGAAGCGCAGCCACCACTCCGAGCAGGCGATGTATAAAAACGCGCCGATGCAGCTGCCGGAGATGGAGCCGA
This sequence comes from uncultured Oscillospiraceae bacterium, assembly GCA_934589675.1. Taxonomy (GTDB): domain Bacteria; phylum Bacillota; class Clostridia; order Oscillospirales; family Oscillospiraceae; genus CAKTOF01. The sequence goes on along the minus strand of CAKTOF010000004.1, from coordinate 133,919 downwards.
TGCCGCCGATGACGACGATGAGCAGGATCTCATAGGTCATGGTCGTTGTGAACGTGCTCGCCTGAACGGTCGTCTGGAACATGGCCAGCAGCGCGCCGCCGACGCCGGCAAAGAAGCTCGAGGTGATAAACGCGATCATCTTGTGCTTGAAGAGGTTGATGCCCATGGCCTCCGCGGCGATCTCATCGTCGCGCACCGCCTTGAGCGCGCGGCCGTAGGACGAATTGATGAGCAGCACGATGAACACGACAGACAGCGACGCGATCAGGAACGGGAAAATCGTGCCGAATTTGAGCGTCGTGCCGCCGAGGTCGATCTTCATGTCGGAGAACGACGTGTAGCTGCGCAGCAGGTTCGAGCCGTTCGTGATCCGGCCGAGGCCGTTCCACTGGAACAGCGCGCGGATGATCTCGGCGAAGCCGAGCGTCGCGATGGCGAGATAGTCGCTCTTGAGCCTCAGCACCGGGATGCCGATGAGCGCGGCAAACGCCGCGACGACGACGCCCGCGATGAGGATGCAGATGATCGCGCCGAAGAAGCTGCCCGCATTCTGGCCGATGGCGTTCGACAGGAGCTCCGGGATGGAAAACTGGATGGCGCCGCCGTCAAAATACTGGTAGACGGCCTCGTGCTGACCGGCCGGGATGCTGAAGATGGCGTATGTATAAGCGCCGATGAGCATAAAGCCCGCCTGACCGAGGCTGAACAGGCCGGTGAAGCCGTTGAGCAGGTTCATGGACACGCATACGAGCGAATAGATCGCGCCCTTTTTGAGCACGGGCACGAGCATGAGCGTGAACGAGTTGCGCGGCAGGAAGTTGTCGAGCAGGAACAGCACAATGTAGAGCGCTGCGATGAGCACGGCCGCGACGGCGCGGTCGATCTTCTGATCGCGCGCCTCCTGCGGGTTGTTGAGCGACGGGTTGAGGGCCGCATTGATCTTCTTTCCCATATCCGCCACCTCAGACTTTCTCCGTCGTCTTCTCGCCGAAGATGCCGGTCGGCTTGACCATGAGCACAACGATGAGAAGCACGAAGGTAAACGCATCGGAGAACGCCGTCCAGCCGGCGCCCTTGATGAGGTTCTCGCAGATGCCGATGATGAACGCGCCGATGACCGCGCCCGGAATGGAGCCGATGCCGCCGAACACAGCCGCGACGAACGCGCGCAGACCCGGCAGCGAGCCGGACAGCGGCGTAACGGACGCGTAGTTCGTAAAGTAGAGCATCGAGCCGATGGCCGCGAGCAGGCTGCCGACGACGAACGTGAAGCTGATGACGGAGTTGATGCGGATGCCCATGAGCTGGCTCGTCTCAAAGTCCTTCGAGACGGCGCGCATGGCCATGCCGATCTTTGTGTTCTTGATGAAAAACACGAGCGCAATGACGAGCGCGATCGTCAGAACCGGCGTAACAAGCGTGACGACCTTCGTCGTCGCGCCGAGCACGGTGACGGTATCCGAGATCCACGGGATGGCCGGATACGTCTGCGGCAGGCCGCCCGTGAAGTAGAGCGCGCAGCTCTGCAGCAGGTACGAAACGCCGATGGCCGAGATCATGACGGACATTCTCGGCGACGAGCGCAGCGGCTTATAGGCGGCGCGCTCGATGAGAAATCCGAGCAGCACCGTCGCGACAATGACAAGCGGAATGGCAACGTAAAGCGGCAGCGACGCCGAAGCATACACCATGATCAGGCCGGCGACCATAAAGACGTCGCCGTGCGCAAAGTTGATCAGGCGCAGGATACCGTAGACCAGCGTATAGCCGATCGCGATGAGCGCGTACTGACCGCCGACCGAAATGCCGGAAATAAGATAGGGCAGGTTTGCCTGCAAAAAATCAGACATGGCAGCGGGTTCCCTCCTTCAATATTGTGGAGCGTATCCTTCCATCCCCTGCGGGCAGGGAACGCAGGGATACGTTCCGCGATGGGGCGATGGAGCGGTTAAAAACCGCACCAAGGCGGGAGCTTGCGCTCCCGCCGAGGCACTTAGATTCTGTATTGCTTTCCCGTTTGGGGATGAGCCTGAATTACTGGACCTTCTGGACCGCGACGAAGTCCCACGCGACCGTTTCGGTGTTGGCGGACTTGATGAACGCGGAGTCGCGGACGGCGTCGCCGGTGCTGTCAAAGGCGATGGAGCCGGTCACGCCGGTGTAGGTGACGCCCGGCAGCGCCTCCATGACCTTCTCCGGATCGGTGGAGCCGGCGGCCTTGAGCGCCTCGAGGGCGGTGTAGTACGCGTCGTAGCCCATGACGGAGACCGCGGCGATCATGTCGTTGCCGCCGTTGTTCGTCAGCTTTTCGGAGTTGTCGTTCAGCCACTTCTTGAAGCCCTCTTCAAACTTCGTGTCGCCGCCCTCGGCGTAGAACGTGGAGACGTAGATGTCGACGTCCTTGTCCTTCGCAGCCTCAAGGATGAGGTTGGAGTCCCAGGTGTCCGGGCCCATGAGCGTCGCGTCAACACCCTGCGCGACGGCCTGGTCAACGATGAGCTGGCCGTAGCTGATCGAGGTCGGGGCGAAGATGACGTCCGCGCCCTCGTTCTTGGCGCTCGTGAGGTACGAGGTGAAGTCGGAGGTGTCCTTCGGGAACTCAGCCGTGACGACCTTGATGCCGAGCGTCTCGGCCGCGCTGGTGAAGTAGTTGATCAGGCCCTGATCGTAGTCATTGCCGAGCTCGCCGAGGCAGTAGACCGTCTTGGCGCCGAGCTGCGCCTGCGCGAAGTTGGCAAGGACGGTGCCCTGGAACGGATCCAGGAAGCAGATGCGGAAGTAGTGGCTGTTGCCCTGCGTGACCTGCGGGTTCGTGCACGAGACGCCGATGGCGGGAATGCCGGCCTCCTTGAACGTGTCGGACGCGGCGATGGCGACCGAGGAGCCATAGGAGCCGAGGACGACGGAGCAGCCCGCGGAGACGAGCTTCGTCGCGGCCGAGACGGCCTTGTCGGTGCTCGACTCATTGTCGGCATAGACGAGCTCGACGTTGTACGTCTTGCCGCCGATCTCAACGGTCGGGGTCAGGCTGTTGGCATACTCCATGCCGAGGATCTCCTGCTTGCCGCCCGCGCCGTTCGCGCCGGACTGCGGCTCGTAAACACCGATGTAGACGGTATCGCCGTCTTTCTTGTCGCCGCCGGAGCAGCCCGCAGCCAACGCGAGCACCAGCGCCACGGCGAGGATCATTGCCAGGAACTTTTTCATGGTTCTTCCTCCCTCTGCTCCGCCGGGCGGAGCATACTTAAAAACAGATTCGCTGCATTAGCGTGGACAAGTGTCCACTTGAGAAGCAACGTGGCTATTATATTGCCAAAATGTGAAATTTGCAAGTCCAAGTTTTCGATTCTGCATAAAAAATACGACATTTTTTGTCATGTCGTTGAGCCATAGACAAATCTTCTGTTTTAACCCCGACAGATGCACAAAAGTTAAAGGCGCCGCCGGAGCGATCTCCGGTCGGCGCCTGTGTTCCGCTTTTGGAATTTGAAAGTCTCCGTATCAGTCTATGCAGGGAAATCGCAATGTGACCTTAAAAAGGTCGCCGTCGATGGCGAGTTCGAGCCGCCCGCCCTGTAATTCCGTCAGGCTCTGGGCGATGGAGAGGCCAAGCCCGCTTCCCTCCGTTGTGCGGGCGCTGTCGCCGCGGACGAAGCGCTCGAGCAGCTCATGCGCCGGGATCCCAAGCTCCTCGCGGGAGATGTTCTTCAGCGAGATGACTGCATCCGCGCCCTGCTTTTCCAGCGTCAGATACACGCGCGTGCCGGGCTGGGCGTATTTGCAGGCGTTGTTCATAAGGTTGTCGAGCACGCGCCACAGAAGCCGCCCGTCGGCCATGATGCGGACGCTCTCGTCCGTCTGCTGCGTCACAAGCGTGAGCTCCGCCGCGGCCAGCCGCTTTTCGTACTCCCCTGCCGCCTGCGTCAGCAGCACGGAGATCTGGCACGGAGCAAGCTGCGCCTCGATGTTGCCCGTCGACGCCTTCGACGCCTCGACGAGATCCTCGATGAGCTTTTTCAGCCGCTCGGACTGGCGCGTGAGCACCGCGCAGTATTCATGGATCTTCCCGTTGTCCGTCGGCTCGCGCGTGATAAGGTCGGCGTAGTTGATGATGGACGTCAGCGGCGTCTTGATGTCGTGCGAGACGTTCGTGATGAGCTCCGTCCGGAACCGCTCGCTGCGCATCCGCTCGTCGACGGCGCGCTCCATCCCGGCCGCGATGCTGTTCAGGTTCTCGCCGTGGCGGCGCAGGTCGCCGACCATGTGCTTTGTGTCGACCTGATAGGAAAGCTCGCCCGCCGCGAGCGCCTGCCCGCCGCGCTGCAATCGCCGGAGCATGAGCGCAAAGAAGATGGCCGCCGCGCCGAGCGCGAGCTTTTCGATCACCCAGAACAGGAGCAGCGACTCAATATTCCAGCCAAAGCCCGCAATTCCGAACAGCTCCAGCAGGCACAGCGCGCCGTACCCCACCGCCGTCTTCCACACGAGCGGCAGCGCCCGCACGAGCGTGCAAAGCCCGCGCCAGAGCGCGCGGCACGCCCGGCCGGCAAGACGCAGCGCGCGCCAGATGACCGTATTGCGCCACCACGTGTGATTTTTCACGCGCACCGCCGCGCTCACGCAGCAGCCGAGCGCAATGCACGCGGCGTACACACAATACGCGCCGAGCAGCATAATGCCTGCGACATCGCCGAGCTCCGAAAACGCCGCGTTCAGCGTCGCCGCGGGCACGATGACAAGCACCGCCGCCGCGAACAGGAACAGGTCAAACGGTACGCGCGTCAAAAAGCCCGCACGCACCTCATCGCTGCCCTTCCGCCGCCCCGCGCCGAGCAGGAGCAGGATGAATGACGCGATGCACAGCGCCGCCGTGACGAGCACGATGGCGTAAATGCCGTAGCGCAGCGCGTACAGCGCCCCCGCAAGACCCGACACGAGCGCAAAGCGGTCGCGCACCGGCAAGCCGTCCCGGAGCGCGGCGCGGATGCTGTATTCCCGTTCGACCATCTGCCAGCAGCGCTCCGAGTCACCGGTCGCTGTCTCGGGCTCATCCGACGAATCCGGCATCGCTGCGACATCGCCCTCGTCGACCCACTCGCCGGTTAAAATGGCGTATGTGCTCTCATACGTCCATTCCGGCTCGCTGCCTTCGCAGTTTGTTGCAAAGCGCTCCGGCGCTCCGCCGTTTACGCGGACGTCGAGCTCATAGAGCAGGTTGCTGTCCGCGAAGTACGCCATGCCGTCCTCATCGTCCAGCCCGGCGCAGCGCACGATGCGGTAGCCCACCTCGCTGATGACACCGCGGAGCAGCTCGTCACGGAAATAGCGCTCCGAGTGGTCATACGCCTCCAGCGCCGTCAGGAACACAGCGCCGAGCACCCCGAGCGCCGTGGCCGCCGCAAAGAAAATGCACAGGATAAACGCCGCGATCTTCGCGCCCGTTTTTTCCATGACCGATCGAATCTTCATGGCCTTTTTCCTTTCTCGATCTTGTAGCCCTGCCCCCAGACGACCTTGAGATAGCGCGGGTCGGCGGGGTCGTATTCCAGCTTTTCGCGCAGATGGCGGATGTGCACCGCCACCGTGCTCTCGCTGCCGAGCGGCGCCTCGCCCCAGACGCGCAAGTAGATCTCCTTCGGCGAGAACACCTGATTCGGGTGCTCCATCAGGAGCTTCAGGATCTCGTACTCGCGCGGCGTGAGCGCGACGGGCTCGCCGTCGAGCCGCACGGTCTTTTCCCGGTCGTCGAGCTCGATGGCCCCGACGGCCAGCACGCTCCGTCCCGCCTCCGGCGCGCCGCCAAGCTGGGTATACCGCCGCAGCTGCGAGCGCACGCGCGCCGTGACCTCCATGGGGTGGAACGGCTTTGTGATGTAGTCATCCGCGCCGACGTTCAGGCCGAGGATCTTGTCCGCGTCCTCGCTCTTTGCCGTGAGCAGGATGACCGGGACGTTGCTTCTCTCGCGCAGCCGCACCATGGCCGAAATGCCGTCAAGCTCCGGCATCATGATGTCCATAAGCACAAGGTGGACATCGTTTTGCTCAATGATCTCCAGCGCCTGCCGCCCATTGTACGCCGTGAGCACGTTGTAATTCGGATCCGTCAGGTAAATTTTCAGTGCGGACACGATGTCCCGGTCGTCGTCGCAGATGAGAATGTTGTACATACCGCTTTCCTCCTTCCGGCAATATCGTACCGCATCGCCGGATTAAAAATAAACGCTCTGGCCCATTAAGTTTTGTTTAAGATATTTTAGCGTATCCGCACGCAAAAAGAAAGGCACGGGTTTTTCCCGTGCCTTTCTCAGATCGTCCGCTCCCAGACCTTGACCTGCGTGATGACGTCCCGCAGCCGGTCGCCGCCGACGGTGTATTCCAGAATTCCGTCCGGCGTGTCAGCCCACATCTCCGTCCGCGCGTTGAGCTCGGCCGAGCCCGCCTGTGAAATGACCATCCGCGTCCGCGCCCCCGGCTCCGGCTCCACGCAGCCAAAGCAGCAGTACAGAACGCCCTTCCACTCAAACTGCACCTCGCCGCCGCGGTGCATACAGTCCGCAAAATCCGCGGCCGAGCGGAATCGGTTCTCCTCAAAGCTGTTCGTCCCGACCCATGGTGTCATATCCTCACCTCATAACGTCCGGTCCGTGACCTGCACCCGCGTGATAATATCCCGCAGCCGATCGCCGCCGACCATATAATTCAGCATCGCTTCCGGGCTGTCATAGATCGTTTCCTCCAGCGTGTCGAGCGGCGCGATATAATATTTCACGCCGCCGTCCGGCCAGACGGGGCATATATGATATTCCCGCCCGTTCCATTCAAAATTGACCTCCGCACCGCGGCCGACGCTGTCTTTGAATTCACTGATCGTCTTAAAACGCCACGCCTCGGCGTCGTATGAAAAGTAACGCGTAACCATAGTTGCTCCTTTCTGTAGTTGCTTGAATTCCGGCGCTCCATCCGGATAATCTTCTGGGAAATAATTAATATCTGTATACTTATTAAAATTCGGAGTGCCCGTTATCGGATCGTATACTATTATTTTGTCATGTGGATTCGAGTGTTCTTTACTATTCCCGTGGTCTGTAAAATGTCGAATTCTAATTGCCCAGCCGTTTTCGTTATACTTCACAAGGGCCCAATATCCTTCCTTAGTTGTTTTGATAAAAACTCTTTGAATGGTGTTGGGCGGCCCTTGCAGAATCACTTCATTTGGCTTGTTGGGGTTGGGCTTCCACCGTCCCCCATAGGCGCTTCCGCCGCCCTTCAATGTTCCGTCCGCTCTGTACGGCTCCATAATATCACAGAATTGTATTGGTGCGCCACCAATTTTAAACGCTTCGAGGTCGTCTTTTTCGCTTCCGCGCTGAAAACTCATGTACTTCCACGAACTGCGCTCATAGTCAACGCACACGATGTCGCCCTGCATCTCCGGAAACGGCGTATTGTAACAGATGATTTTCTCCGGCTCAATGCGGCGCAGCATCTCATTATAACCCGCCATGAACCATTCCTTCTGGTCGCAGCGATTGTCATGCTCGGACGCCATGTAGGTAGAAACCGCAACAACGCTTCCCTTTTCAATGCCGTCAAAGCAGAACTCAAACGTCGCCTCATCGCCCCAGTTGACCGTCGGGATAACGCGCATCCCCTTGGCCGCCCAATATGCGCCGCACCAGCGGTTGCGAAACACGTTGTAAATCTGGCACACTCTTGCCATCTCCAGATACATGCTGAAATCCGGCGACAGCACTGCACGATATCGCGACAGCTTCTCAATGTCAGCATCTGGACTTTTCCAGACGCGTTCAAAGCGATAGTCGTACAGGAAGAAATGCACCATCCGATCCAAGTGTTTCTGATCTTCCAAGTGTGTTTTATCGAAGCCAATGAGCAGGAGATCGTCAAAATCGCCCGCGCGCTCCTGAAATTTTGGGATAATCGGGATCTGTAACTTTCCCTTTCCCAGAAACTGATTGCGCAGCAGTGTCTGACTTGTTCGATAACGATAGTTTTCTTCGGTCATGATCCGGCCTCCTAATGCAGATTAAGGCGCAAGCCCTTCTACACTCAGCGGCCAAAATAGAAAAAGTTGCACGATTTCGTGCAACTTCCGGAATTATTTTTTCAAATCCACATCTGTTTTTTCGTGCAGAGGCAAAAATAAAAGGCACGACGAACGTCGTGCCTTTTATTTATGGAGCGGGTGACGAGGCTCGAACTCGCTACCTCCACCTTGGCAAGGTGGCGCTCTACCAGATGAGCTACACCCGCAACAGCAAGACTGATTATAGCGGGCAGGGCGTAAAAAGTCAAGCGGTAATTTCGTGAAAGCTCAATTTTCTTTTTCCGGCTCCGGCTCGTCCGGCGCTTCCGCAGACGGGTCCGGCTCCGGTTCCGGCTCGGCCGGTTGCGGCTCTTCGGGCGCGGCGTCCGCCGGAGGCTCGGGCTCCCCTGTCGGCTCTTCGTATCCGGCATACGGCGCTTCCGTCCTGCCGCAGGCCGGGTAAGCGTCGCGGTCCCAGCTGTATTCATCCGCGAAGTCGTCGTCGGAATAGAGCGCGGCGCGCGTCTGGCCGGACGCCTGATCGCGCAGCAGGTCGACGTGGTAGTTCACGCCGCTGAGGGTGACGATGTTCCATGTGTAGGCAAGATTGTTCCGCCGTCCCTCGACCGTCTGGCACGCAAGCCCCGCATCGGCGCACAGCAGGCGCAGCGCAAGCGACAGGCTCTCCGCGTTCACGCGGCCGCAGCAGAGCGTGTCGTACAAGATGGCGCTCTCGTCGAGCTCTGCGCCGTCAAGCGCCGTCAGCAGCCGCCCGGTCAGCTCCTCGAAGCGGCGGCTCTCGCCCACGAAGCTCGAAATGCCCGCCGTCAGCGTCTGCCGTGCGCTGAGCATGGCAGACAGGCCCGTCTCGCGCTCGTCCGCCGTCCGGTCATAATGGAATGTGATGCGGATGATGCGCTGCACGCCCGTGCTCGGAAACAGCTCGACCGAGACCTCCGGCAGCTCCACAAAGTCATACGGGCTTTTTTCATAGATGCTCCGCGCCAGCGCGGGCAGATCCTGCTCGGAGTAGCTCGTCATGCGCAGCGCAATGGACTCGTCGCCGCGGCGCAGCGCGCCCTCAAACGCCTCGCGCAGGGCAACGACGCTGCCGACGCGCTGCACGGCGTCGATCTCCTCCTGCGTGCGGGCGAAGGTGATATAGATGTGGATCTCGTAATACGAGACGATGAGCGTGCAGTCGTGCGTCATATAATCGACGGCATACGCGCCGAGCGGGTCGGCCTTGGCGACCTCGTAGGCCGCGTCCGCAAGGTCGCTTTCGACCTCGCCGTCGTAGTGATAGATGCGGATGACGCCGTAGTCCGTGTGGTTTTCCACGAAGCTCAAAATCGCGTTTTTCAGGCCGAGGTAATTCTCCGCCGTCAGCGCGTCGGAGCCTTCGTCGACCGCGTACTGCTCGTCGTGCGGCGAGACGGCGAGGTAGTCCTCGTCAAACACGCCGTCGCAGCCGGAGATCAGCGCGGCTGCAAGCATGGCCGCCAGAACGAACATCCATTTTTTCATGCCGCGCCCTCCCCTCACAGGCCGTCCTTCGAGTAGCGCTCAAACCCGGAGCCGAGCACCTGATGCGCCTCCTGCACGATCACGAACGCGTCCGGGTCGATCTCCGTCACCGCGTCCTTGAGCTCGGCGAGCTGCTGCCGCTTGACGGCGCACAGAACGACCATTTTCTCCGTGCGCTCATAGCTGCCCTCGCCCCTGAGGTACGTCGCGCCGCGGCCGAGCTTCTCGTCGATGTTCTTTGCAATGGCCTCATAGTGGTCGGAGATGATGAGCGCGACCTTGGAATACTCAAAGCCGTACACCATGCCGTCAAGCGCGATGGAGCTGACGTAGAGCGTCACAGCGCAGTAGAGCACGGCGTTCACATCGCGGAACGCCACGCCCGTCAGCACGACAACGACGCCGTCGACCGCGAGCATGAGGTGGCCCATGGACATATTGCGAAGCCGCTGCTTTAATAGCCGCGCGGCGATGTCCACGCCGCCCGTCGAAGCGCCGCGCGTGAACACAAGGCCGATGCCAAGGCCCGAGAGCACGCCGCCGTAGAGCGCGCCGAGCAGCGGCTCCGTCTTCGGCGCGGGAACGGCCGCCAAAACGTCGATGAGCACAGAGCTGACCAGCATACCGAGCAGCGAGCCCAGGAAGAACTTCCGCCCCAGCCGCCGCCAGCCGGCCAGAAACAGCGGGACGTTGATCACGATGCTCACGACGCCGACCGTGCCGAGCCCTGTCAGCTTGCAGAACACCATAGCTGCGCCGGAGACGCCGCCGCCGTTGATCTCATTGGGCGCCAGAAACAGGTCGAACGCGACGGCATAGACCGCGCTTCCGAACATAATGAGCAGCACATCCAAAAAAAGCTCGCGCGCCTTGCTGCGGTTGGTCGTCATGCGAATCGGCTCCTTTCGCCGCGGCCGGGCCGCGAGGATTCAGGAAAGTTCAAGCGTCACCTGCTGCTCCTGCTGCTCCTCTCCGCGCAGGATGGCGCCGGAGGAAGGCAGGGAGCGCGCACGGTAGCGCGCGGGGTTGGAGATCGTGCTCTCCGCGAGCAGGCACGCCCGCTCGACGGCGGATTTTTTCCGCAGCGTCATGACGGCGACGCCCTGCGTGCTGCGCGTCGTCTTCGGCAGCAGCTGCGCCGTGGAGAATACGACGGCGCGGCCGTCCGTTGCGTAGATGACGGCCTCCTCGTCCTCAGGCAGGCAAAGCACTGAGCGCAGCGGGCTTTTGTCCGAGTATGCGCCCGTGAGCTTTCTGCGGTTCGTGACCGTCTGATACGCTGTGAGCGCGACCTTGGCGACCTTGCCGTTTTCAAAGAAGAACAGCACGTGGCCGTGATAATCGCCGGGCAGGCAGACAGCCATCACGCTCTCGCCGTCGTCCATGGCGAGCTTCGAGGGCAGATAGTCGCCCAGCACGCTCGCCTTCGTGTCGTCAAATTCCGAGCAGCGGGTCTTGTAGACCTGGCAGCGATCCGTGAACACGAGAAGCTCAGCCTTGTTCGTCGTCTCCCACGAGCCGGCGGGGCCGTCGCCCTCTTTATACTTCTGCTCGCTCGACATGCGCAGCGACTGCGGCGTGATCTTCTTGAAGTAGCCCTCGCGTGAGAGGAAGAGCGTGACGGGATAATCCGGCGTCTCGTCCTCGTCGGCGGCGGCAGTCTCGATCTCGCCGGCGTAGACGATGCCCGTCCGGCGCGGCGCGCCGTACTTTTTCGCAACGTCCTCCAGCTCGCCGACGATGATGGCGCGGATGCGGTCATTGTCGCGGAGCGTCGCCTGAAGGTCGGCAATGTCGCGCTCGAGCGCGTCCGTCTCCTCCGTGCGGCGCAGGATGTATTCCTTGTTGATGTTGCGCAGCTTGATCTCCGCGACGAACTCCGCCTGGATCTGGTCGATGCCGAAGCCGATCATAAGGTTCGGCACGACCTCGGCGTCCGACTCCGTCTCGCGGATGATGGCGATGGCCTTGTCGATGTCGAGCAGGATGCGGGCAAGGCCCTTGAGAAGGTGCAGCTTGTCCTGCTTCTTTTTCAGGTTGAAATACACGCGGCGGCGGACGCACTCCGTGCGCCATGCCGTCCATTCGCTTAAGATCTCGCGCACGCCCATGACGCGCGGCTGGCCGGCGATCAGGATGTTGAAGTTGCAGCCGAAGCTGTCCTGCAGGCTCGTCATGCGCATGAGCTTTGCCATGAGCTTGTCCGGGTCGGCGCCGCGCTTTAAGTCGATGGTCAGCTTCAGGCCGGACAAATCCGTCTCGTCGCGCATGTCGGCGATCTCGCGGATCTTTCCGGCCTTGATGAGGTCGGCGACCTTGTCTAAAATGGCCTCCGTCGTCGTCGTGTAGGGGATCTCGTAGATCTCGATGAGGTTGCCCTCTTTGACATAGCGCCAGCGGCCGCGGATGCGGAAGCTGCCGCGCCCCGTCTCATAGATGGCGCGCATCTCGGCCTCGTCAAAGATGACCTCACCGCCCGTCGGGAAGTCCGGCGCGGGCAGCGTCTGCAAAACGTCCGCGTCCATGTCGCGGATGAGCGCGACGGCCGTGCGGCAGACCTCGGCGAGGTTGAACCCGCAGATGTTCGACGCCATGCCGACGGCGATGCCCGTGTTGTTCGACACGAGCACGTTCGGGAACGTCGTGGGCAGCAGCGTCGGCTCCTTGCGCGTGTTGTCGTAGTTGTCGACAAAGTCGACGGTGTCGGAATCAATATCGCGGAAGAGCTCGGCGCAGATGGCGTCGAGCTTGGCCTCGGTATAGCGGGATGCGGCATAGGCCATGTCGCGTGAGTAGACCTTGCCGAAGTTGCCCTTCGAGTCCACGAACGGGTGCAGCAGCGCCTCATTGCCGCGCGCGAGGCGGACCATCGTCTCGTAGATGGCCGAGTCGCCGTGCGGGTTGAGCTGCATCGTCTGGCCGACGATATTGGCCGACTTTGTCCGCCCGCCGGTCAGAAGGCCCATTTTGTACATCGTATAGAGCAGCTTCCGGTGCGACGGCTTGAAGCCGTCGATCTCCGGGATGGCGCGCGAGACGATGACGCTCATGGCGTAGGGCATGTAGTTGATCTCCAGCGTCTGGCTGATGGGCTGCTCGAGCACCTCCGCATGCAGGCCGATGACGTTGGGGTCGACGAGATGATGCTTGTTTTCCGGTTCCTTCTTCTTTCTGGCCATGTGGCTTATTTCTCAGCTTTCTCTTTTTTCTTGGCCTCCATGCGGGCCTTCTCCTCCGGGGTGATGAACGGCTTTTCGCCGCAGTACGGGCATTTCTGCGTGTAGAGGTTGCCGAACATATTCGCCTTGATGACGCGGCCGCAGTACGGGCACTTGCCCCAGTTGAAGTTCACGACAAAGCCGCCGATGGCAAGTACAATGGCTGCAATGATGGCCCAGCGCTTGGCCGTCGGATCCTCCAGCAGCATGCCGGAGGCGAAGATAAGCGCGATGGCGATGCCGTAGAGCACCGTAACAAGATATTTTGCTTTTTTGAATTTCATAGTTGACATCCTCCCTCAGGAAATATCGGCAAGCTCTAAAAATTCACAGCCGTGGACAGCGATGTGCTCCTTGCGGCCGGCGAGATTGTCGCCGAGCAGCAGCTCGAACCACTCGCTCGTGCGCGCGGCGTCCTCGGGCATGACCTTGATGAGCCGGCGCGTGGCCGGGTTCATCGTCGTCATCCACATCATCTCCGGCTCGTTCTCGCCGAGACCCTTGCTGCGCGAGACGGCGTACTTTTTGCCCTCCAGCTCGGAGATGATGCGGTCTTTCTCCGCATTGGAGTAGGCAAACCACGTCTTGTCCCGGCATGTGATCTCAAAAAGCGGCGACTCGGCGATGTACACATAGCCCTTTTCAATGAGCGTCGGCGTGAGCCGGTAGAGCATCGTGAGGATCAGCGTGCGGATCTGGAACCCGTCAACGTCGGCGTCCGTGCAGATGATGACCTTGTTCCAGCGGAGATTCCCCAGGTCGAAGCTGGATAGCTCCTTGCTCTTCTTCCCCGTCACCTCGACGCCGCAGCCGAGGACCTTGATGAGGTCTGTGATGATCTCGGATTTGAAGATCTTGTCATAGTCGGACTTCAGGCAGTTTAAGATCTTGCCGCGCACGGGCATGATGCCCTGAAACTCCGCGTCGCGCCCCTGCTTGACCGAGCCGAGCGCGGAGTCGCCCTCCACGATGTAGATCTCGCGCTTTTCCGGGTCGCGCGAGCGGCAGTCGACAAACTTCTGCACGCGGTTTGCAATGTCGATGGAGCCGGCGAGCTTCTTTTTCACCGCCACGCGCGTGCGGTCGGCCTGCTCGCGCGAGCGCTTGTTGATGAGCACCTGATCGGCGATGCGGTCGGCCTCGGCCTTGTTCTCGATGAAGTAGACCTGAAGCCGCTCGCGGAAGAACTCCGTCATGGCCTCCTGGATGAACTTGTTCGTGATGGCCTTTTTCGTCTGGTTCTCATACGACGTGATCGTCGAGAAGCAGTTCGTCACGAGCACAAGGCAGTCCGCCACGTCCTGAAACGTGATCTTCGACTCGTTTTTCGTATATTTTCCGACGGACTTGATGTACGCGTCAATGGCGGAGACGAACGCGCTGCGCGCGGCCTTCTCCGGCGCGCCGCCGTGCTCGAGCCATGAGGAGTTGTGATAAAACTCCAGCCGGCTGACGGAGTTGGAAAAGCACAGCGCGGCCGAGATGCGCACCTTGTACTCCGGCTTGTCCGCGCGGTCGCGCCCGCGGCGCTCCGTCTGCCAGAACTGCGGCATCGTCATGGCCTGCCCCTCGGTCAGCTCCGTGACATAGTCGAGAATGCCGTGCTCGTAGGCAAACTCCCGCTGCTCGAACTTCCCGGGCGAGACCTCGTTTTTCAGCACGAACGTCACGCCCGCGTTCACGACGGCCTGCCGCTTCAGAATATCCTCATAATACTCCAGCGGCACGTTGATGTCCGTGAACACGTCAAGGTCGGGCAGCCAGCGGAAGCACGAGCCGGTCTTTTTCCGGTCGGTCTTTTCCTTTTTCATCTCGCCGACGAGCTCGCCGCGCTCAAAGTGCAGCGAATATTTGAATCCGTCGCGGTGGATGACGGCGTCGAAGTAGCGCGCAGAGTACTGCGTCGCGCACGCGCCGAGGCCGTTTAAGCCGAGTGAATAGGTGTAGTCGCCGCCGTCGGCGTTCTGGTACTTGCCGCCGGCGTAGAGCTCGCAGAAGACAAGCTCCCAGTTGTAGCGTCCCTCGGCCTCGTTCCAGTCGACCGGGCAGCCGCGGCCGAAGTCCTCGACCTCGACGGAGTGGTCAAGGTAACGGGTGACGAGGATGCGGTCGCCGTGACCCTCGCGCGCCTCGTCGATGGCATTGGACAGGATCTCGAACACCGCGTGCTCGCAGCCCTCAAGCCCGTCCGAGCCAAAGATGACAGCCGGCCGCTTTCGGACGCGGTCGGCTCCCTTGAGCGCGGAAATGCTGTCATTTCCGTATTCCTGTTTTTTACTCATACGATTCCTCACAAGATTTGGTATGCAACATGGCACAAAAGCCCAATATATAATTAAAAGTATATTGTGTTTGGCCCGAAAAGTCAAGCCGGACGCAAAAAGCCGCCGGACGGCGGCGGCCAGGCCGTGGCATCCGGCGGCTCACACGGCGTCCGGATGGCTTTCGCCGCCCGCAGATGGCCATGACCGCATCTTACGTATGTACGGAGCCGGCGATTGCCAACTCCGGCGCATTTGGCCTGTTCCGGATGCCGTATGCGGCTTTTTCGCGCCGCTCAAAAACCTTCCGTGCGGCACACTTGACACATTGCTTTTGCCGCATCGAAGGTCATTTCAGGGCCGTCTGCCGATCCTGAGGTTCTGATCTTCTTGCTGCCTGCGCGGGCAGCTCCGCTGGCCGGGCGGTTTTGGCTTGGCTTTGTGTCCGGGGCTAGTATGCGCGCCGCGGCGCGCCATACGCGCGGAATATTCTTCCGCGCCGGCCAATAAGCTTTGGCGAGAGGAGATGGACAGCCCATGCAGCCGGTTTTCTTCTACGCCGCCGTCGCGCTTGCGATCATTCTTGTGCTCCGCATCATGACGCTGCCGCTGCGGCTATTTTTCAAATTGCTGCTCAACACGCTCTGCGGCTACGCGCTTTTGCTGCTTTTCAACCTGTGCAGCGGACTGACGGGCTTCACCGTGCCCATCAACATTGTCTCAGCCGCGCTCGTCGGGCTGCTCGGGCTGCCGGGCTTCGGCTTTCTGCTCATTCTGCGCTATGCCGGTCTGCCCTGACACGCGCGCGTGCGCCGTGACGCCCCACTCCGGCAGCGGCAGGCGCTGCATGGCGCCGAAAATGCGCGTTTTGAGATCCGGATACGTCGCGGACAGGCGGAAGATGAGCTCCTTGATCTCCTGACGCTTCGTGTGCTTGTCCGCCGGGCAGAGATTGTGCACGACGGGCAGCTCCATGCGCTCGGCAAAGTGCGCGATCGTCTTTTCCGGGATGTAGAGCATGGGCCGGATCTGCGTGATGCCTGTGCGATCTAAGTATGTCACAGGCTGGAAGCAGCTCAGCCGCCCCTCGAATACGAGCGACATCAAAAACGTCTCGACCGCATCATCATAGTGGTGGCCAAGTGCGATCTTGGTGACGCCCATTTCCCTGAGCGCCTCGTTGAGCGCCCCGCGGCGCATCTTCGCGCACATGGAGCACGGGTTCTTCTCGCGGCGGTGGTCAAAGATGATCGGCCCGATCTGCGTGCGGATGAGCCGGAACGGCACGCCGATCTTCTCGCAGTAAGCCTCCAGCGGAGAAAAGTCCATTCCCGCAAGCCCCATGTCGATCGTCACAGCCGTGAGGTCGAAGCCGCCGGGGTAATACTCCCGCAGCGCGGCCAGCACGGCGAGCAGCGTCAGCGAGTCCTTCCCGCCCGAAAGGCCGACTGCCACGCGCTCGCCCGGCGTGATCATCTTATAATCGTCGATGCATCGGCGCATCAGTCCCATCAGTTTCTGCATAGGTCGTCTCCAAAACGTAATTTGCATTTTTAGAAAACGGGAGCATACGGGAGAATTTTTGAGCATTCCGGAGTTCTTCCGGCGATAAATGATTTTCCAACGATTTTTGGTTGACACCCGGTTTCTCCTGTGGTATAAAAGTAAGGCACGCTTACCGCGAATATTGTATGCGCGCACCTGAGATTTGTCAAAAACTATTTGATACTATATGGAGGAACTCACAATGTCCACGACTCTGCTCAAAAATGAGACTGTCCAGCGTAAGTGGTACATTCTCGACGCAGCCGACCGTCCGCTCGGTCGCACGGCTGCCGTCGCGGCGAAGCTGCTGCGCGGCAAGCACAAGGTCGACTTCACCCCGCATGTCGACTGCGGCGATTATGTCATCATCATCAACGCTGACAAGGCCATCCTCACCGGCAACAAGGCTGAGGACAAGTACTATCGTCACCACACCGGCTGGATCGGCGGCCTCAAAGAGGTCAAGTACCGCCTGCTGATGGAGGAGCGTCCGGAGTTTGCGATGGAGCTCGCCGTCAAGGGCATGCTGCCGAAGAATTCCATCGGCCGCAACAGCATGAAGCGCATCCGCATCTACAAGGGTGCCGAGCACAAGAACGCCGCCCAGAAGCCCGAAGTTTGGGCGCTGGACTAAGGAGGTAATTGAGAATGTACGAGAGCAAAAGACAGTATCAGTACGGCACCGGCCGCCGCAAGTCCTCTGTTGCCCGCGTTCGCCTTTACCAGGGCGGCACCGGCTCCATCACGATCAACGGCCGCGACATCGACGACTACTTCGGCCTTGACACCCTCAAGCTCCTGGTCCGCCAGCCGCTGGTCGCCACCGGCAACCTCGGCAAGGTCGACATCGTCTGCACCGTCACCGGCGGCGGCGTCTCCGGCCAGGCCGGCGCCATCCGTCACGGCGTCTCCCGCGCCCTGCTCAAGGTGAACGAGGCGGAGTACCGCCCGATCCTCAAGGCCGCCGGCTACCTGACCCGCGACCCGAGAATGAAGGAGCGCAAGAAGTACGGTCTCAAAGCTGCGCGTCGCGCGCCGCAGTTCTCCAAGCGCTGATTTATCATATCACGCGTACAAGCCCCTGCTTCGGCAGGGGCTTTTTGTTCTCCTGATCTGACCCGGATCACTTCTTTCCGAAGTGAAAAAATCCCTTTTTCTCGTAGGGCGCAGCGCTGATCTCTCCGGCCGTATAGCCGGTAGCATCAATTACCTCACGAATCGCCGCTTCCTCCAGCGGCGCCGCGGACAAAATGACCGTCTCCCCTTTGGAGTGGCTCGACGTCACCTTTTTCACGGGAAGCGCGCTGCGAATCGCATCATTGATGTGCGCCTCGCACATGGAGCAGGCCATGCCGGAAACTTTTACCGTTGTTTGGATCATTTGAGAAGTTCCTTTCTGTGATACTGTTAGTTTTGTCTAACCCTTGCCGCCGCAAATTTCGCTTTCGCGGAAGCTGACCCGGACATCCCGGGAGAATCGTAATTCTGATTCTTCCGGTCATGTTATAGCACGCTTGCTTCCCTTTTGCAAGCGGCATAGAGAAAACCCAACCATTTTCGCGCTAAGCCCGGCCAGAGCGCGGGACGCGCTCCCTTTTTGCGGGCAGTGCAGGGGCAAAATCAGCGCCGGGACAGATCACTGCCCCGGCGCTTTTTGAGGATATGCCAAATTCAGATGCTCCAGAGACCGCCGCGGAAGAATTCCTCCCACTGTCCCGCCGCCGTCAGGCCGCTGACGGACAGATTGTCCGAGCCGAACATAAAGTCGACATGGATGCCGGAGCGGTTGATGCCAAGGCGTCTGGCCGTCTCCTCGCCCTTCATGCAGAAGCCCGAGCCGAGCGCCATATGGCACGAGGCGTTCTCGTCGCAGACCGTCGTGCAGAACACGATGCCCTGCTGCGCCACGGCCGTCGTCTGCTCGACGAGTGCGATCTCGCCGAGGCGGTCGCTCGTGTCGTCGTAGCCGATGATCTCACCAAGCAGGTCGCGCCCGGCGGAGGCGTTGTACTCCGTCACCTTTCCGCCGGCAAAATGCAGCTCGATGTCGCAGATCAGCTTTCCCTGAAAATTGAGCGGCATGGTCGCCTTGACCCAGCCGTCGGCCTCCGCCGCCTTCGGCGAGGTGAACACCTCGTAGGACGGCAGGTTCGGCATGAAGAACACGCCGTCGGACGCCGTGCAGCCGCCGCCCATCCAGTCCTGCTCGTCCGGCAGGCCGAGTGTCAGGTCGCACGTGTCACTTTTCAGGCGCAGCTTTTTGTACTGCTTGCCGTTTAAGTACGCGCGGCGCGCGTCCGTCTTGGCGATCTCGGCCTTCCATGCCGCGGCGGGATCGTCGCGGTCGGCCATGACGGCGCGCAGCAGCGCCTGCCAGAGGCGGTCGAGCGCCTCGTCCTCCGGAAGCTCGGGGTAGACGGCCTTCGCCCATGCGGGCGTCGCGGCGCAGGCGATGACGTTTTGCAGCTCCACGCTCGCGCGGAACGCGCCGCGCATCGGAGCCTCGGCCCGCTGCCGCGCCTGAAGCCGCGCAGCCGGGACGGAAGCCCACTGCGCCGGATCCGGGGACTCGAGCTTGAGATACGCGACCTTCTCCTCTACAAGGCGCGCCACACGCGCGCAGTCGCCCTCGGCCGTGACAAGCGTGCAGTCCGGATTTTCCAGACGGCCGCGCTCAAAGCGGTCGCTGATCCAGCGGACGGTCACGTCTGACGCGCCGGCTGCAAACGCCTCCTCCTGTACAAGGCAGACAAAGTCCTCGCAAGCGATGGACGCGTCGATGTAGAGCGGCTGGCCGCGGCGCAGATTGAGCGACGAGCGCACGAGCAGGCGCGCATAGGCCCGAAGTGTTGTCGTATCCATTTGCTTCTCCTCCGTTTGACGTTATTCCAATCCCGATCAGATCGTATTGGCGATGTCATAGGCGCTGCGCATGCACTTCTGCACGGAGCCGGCCTTCAGGCAGTCGCCGATGGCGTAGAACTGCTTGCCCGCCGTCGAGAAGGCAAACGCCTCGTCGAGCTTGCCGCGCATACCGGCGGCGAGGACGACGCTGCCGCAGGCGGCAAGATGCTCATTGCCCTCCTTGTCGGCGTAGTAAACGCCCTCCGGCGTGACCTTCGTCACGCGGCACTCGAGCAGGCTCGTGAAATTCGGCTCGCTCTCGCACGCGTCCATGAACATACTATAATAATGCACCCGGTACGACTCCGGCGCAAGCATATCTTTCATTTCGATGACGGTGACCTTGTGGCCGAGGCGCGCCAGATGCAGGCCGGTCTCCGTGCCGATGTCGCCGCCGCCGATGACGACGACGTTCTCGTCGAGCTCGCCCTCGCGGCCGTAGACGTCGATGGCATTAACGACCTGCTCGCCGTCGATGCCCGGGACGGGAATGGAGATCGGCTCAGAGCCGACGGCGGCGAGGACGACCTCGTTGGCGTCGGCATTCAGCTGCTCGACCGTCGCGGTCGTGTTGAGCTTGATGGTGATGTTCGGGTTCTCGCTCACCTTGCGGACCATGAAGTTCTTGAAGTCGCGCAGCGGCCACTTGAAGTCGACGTCGTCGGCGTGGTTGAGCAGGCCGCCGAGCTTGCCGGTCTTTTCGTAGATCGTGACCTGATGGCCGCGCTCGGCGCAGACGATGGCGGCCTCCATGCCGGAGACGCCGCCGCCCACGATGCCGACGCGGCGGGAGCGCTCGGGCTTGACGATGAGCTTATCGAGGCGGTGATCCATCGCCCAGGCCGGGTTGACGGAGCAGACGCTCATCCACGGATCGGAGTCGCTGCTGCGGTGGCACTTGTTGCAGCGGATGCACGGCACGATGTCCTGCGGGCGACCCTCGTAGACGAGCTTGCCGTACTCGGGGTTGCTGACGAACGCGCGGGCCATGGAGATAAGGTCGGCCTTGCCGGAAGCGATGATCTCCTCATTGACGCGCGGGTCCATATAGCCGGCGACAGTCGAGATGAGGATGCCGGGGTTCGAGGCCTTGACAGCCTCGGCCATATAAAGCCACGGCGTCGGGTTGAGGCTGAAGCCCGTCGGGTGGTTCGGGTCAATCTCCGGCGCGCGGAGCTGCAGAATGTCGATGCAGCCCTGCGCGGCCTTGGCGAAGCGGCAGGAGTCCTCGAGCGTCCAGCCGGACGGATCGGGATCGTGGCCGGAGATGCTCGCCTCGATGATAAAGTCGCGGCCGCAGGCCTGCTTGATCTCGCGGCAAAGGCGCAGCGGGAAGCGGATGCGGTTTTCAAAGCTGCCGCCGTACTCGTCCGTGCGCTTGTTCGTCATGGGCGAGAGGAAGCGGCCGGGGATGACGCCGCGGTAGGCCATGTGGATGTAGACGCCGTCAAAGCCGGCCTCCTGCTGGACCTTCGCGAGCTTGACGCACTCGGCGATGAAGTCGTCGATCATTTCGTGCGTCATTTCCTTGCAGTCATAGCGCGGCTTGCTGCCGTCGCCGACGACGTAGTGCGTCGGAACGCCCGCGCTCACGTCGTAGCCGCGCGGCGCAAACGCCATGATGACGCCGTTGGCCTTCGAGCCGTAGAAGTGGATCGCATCGGCCAGCTGCGCCATATAGTGCTGGACGTTCGGGTCCGTGCCGTCCCACGCGAACATGTGCGGGCCGCAGTCAGGGCTCAAATGCGTGCCGTCGACCGTGATGAGTGCCGCGCCGTTGCGCGCGCGCTGGGCGTAGTGGTCGATGATGGTGGACGGATAGTGCTCCGGCCCCTGAATGAAGTGCGGCTTGCTCGGCGGGGTGATCATACGGTTTTTCAGGATATGATTGCCCACACGGATCGGCGAGAGCAGATGCGGATAAATATCGTGCATGGTTACCTCCAAGAATTACAGGTTATTGATCTCACGGGCATAGTGGCACGCCACGGTATGGCCCGGCATAAGCTCCTCGAGCTTCGGCATGGTCTGGAAGCACGCTTCCTTGGCATAGGGGCAGCGCGCGGCAAACCGGCAGCCGGGCTTCGGATTGACCGGAGAGGACAGCTCGCCGTTGAGCAGGATGCGCTCCTTCTTATGGTGGATGGACGGGATCGGGATGGCAGAGAGCAGACCCTTCGTGTACGGATGGAGCGGGTACTTGAACAGCTCCTTCGCCGGGCATTTCTCGACGAGGCAGCCGAGGTACATGACCATGATGTCGTCGGAGATATGCTTGACGACGGACAGGTTGTGCGTGATGAACATGTACGAAAGGCCGCGGCTCTGCTGAAGCTCCTGCAGAAGGTTGAGGATCTGCGCCTGAATGGAGACATCAAGCGCCGAGACCGGCTCGTCGCAGACGATGAACTCCGGGTTGACCGCGAGCGCGCGGGCAATGCCGATGCGCTGGCGGCGGCCGCCGTCGAGCTCGTGCGGATAGCTCAGGTCGAAGCGCTCGGCCAGGCCGACGGTGTCCATGAGCTCAGCGACGCGGTCGTAGACCTCGTCTCTCGTCTTGTACATACCGAAGATGTTGAGCGGCTCGGCGATGAGGTCGCGCACGCACATACGCGGGTCGAGCGAGGAATACGGATCCTGGAAAATGATCTGCATCTTCTTGCGCAGCGGCTTGCGCTCGGCCGGCTTGAGATGCGTCGTGTCCTGGCCGCGGTAGACGACCTCGCCGCCCGTGGCCTCGGACAGGCCGAGCACGACGCGGCCGAGCGTGGACTTGCCGCAGCCGGACTCGCCGACGACGCCGAGCGTCTTGCCCTCTTCGAGCTCGAAGGAGACGTCCTCGACAGCGTGGAGCGGGCCTCTGGCCGTCTTAAAGTATTTTTTCAGATGACGGACTTCAAGCATTGCCATGGTCAGAGCCCTCCTTGTCTTCGAGTAAGAAGCAGCGCGCGAAATGGTGCTCGCCGAGCTTCACAAGCTCCGGCTCTTCCTGCGCGCAGCGGTCCGTCGCGTGCGGGCACCGGGGATGGAACTTGCAGCCGGTCGGCAGATTCGCCGGGTCGGGCATGAGGCCCTGGATCGGCGAGAGCTTGTCCACGTCGATGTCGAGGCGCGGGATGGAGCCGAACAAGCCCTGCGTGTACGGGTGCGACGTGTGGTCAAAAATGGCCTCGAGGTCGCCGTACTCGACGATCTGGCCGGCATACATGATGGCCACGTTGTCGCACGTCTCGGCCACGATGCCGAGGTCGTGCGTGATGAGCAGCATAGCGGTGTTGAACTCGACCTTCAGGTTGTTGATCATCTCGAGCACCTGCGCCTGAATGGTGACGTCGAGCGCCGTCGTCGGCTCGTCGGCGATGAGCAGGACGGGGTCGCAGGCCAGGGCGATGGCGATGACGACGCGCTGCTTCATGCCGCCGGAGAACTGGTGCGGATAGTCTGTGGCGCGCTCGGCCGGGATGCCGACGCGCTCGAGCATCTCGCCCGCGCGCTTCTGCGCCTCCTTCGGCGTGCAGTCCTGATGCAGGCGGATGACCTCCGCGATCTGGCGGCCGACCGGATGGACCGGGTTGAGGGCCGTCATCGGGTCCTGAAAGATCATGGAGATGTCCTTGCCGCGGATCTTGCGCATCTCGCGCTCGGACTTCTTGAAGAGGTCCTCGCCGCGGTAGAAGATCTCGCCGCCGGTGATCTTTCCGGGGGGATCGGGGACAAGGCGCATGATACCGAGCGCAGTCGTCGTCTTGCCGGCGCCCGTCTCGCCGACGAGGCCGAGCGTCTGGCCCTCGTCGATGGACAGCGAAATGCCGTTGACGGCTTTGACAACGGCGCCGTCGGTCACATATTCAATGGAAAGGTCTTTGATTTCGAGCAAACTCATTTCATGCACCCCCTTACTGCTTCAGGCGCGGATCCATCGCGTCGCGAAGGCCGTCGCCGAACAGGTTGAATGCCAGCATGGCAAGGCCGATCAGGATGCCCGGGAAGGTGATGAGCGGCCAGTAGGTCGAGATGTACTCACGGCCGGACGAGAGGATGTTGCCCCACTCCGGCGTGGGCGGCTGAACGCCGAGGCCGATGAACGACAGGCCCGCGATGGACAGGATGTTGTCGCCGAGACGCAGCGAGATCTGCACGATGATCGGGGCGAGCGTATTCGGCAGGATGTGCTTGAACATGATACGCCAGTCGCTCGCGCCGAATGCGTGCGAGGCCTCGACGTACTCCTCCTCGCGCACGAGCATGACGGACGCGCGGAGCTGGCGGGCGAACGGCGGGATGCCGCCGATGGAGATGGCGATGGCCGTGTTCACAAGGCCCGGCCCGAGCGCGGCCGAAATGGAGATGGCCAGCATCATGCCCGGGATGGCCATAAAGATGTCGAGGATGCGCATGACGAGGTTGTCATACATGCCGCCGAAATAGCCGACGGTCACGCCGAGGATGACGGCGATGCCGACGCTGATGATGACGGAAAAGAACGAGACGAGCAGCGAGATGCGGCCGCCGTAGATGAGGCGGGAGAGCAGGTCGCGGCCGAAGTTGTCCGTGCCGAGCGGATGGGAAAGGCAAGGCATGACGAACTTGTTTGCAAGATCCTGCTTGGCATAGTCATACGGCGCGATGAGCGGCGCAAGCGCAGCGCAGAGGATCAGGAAAATGATGAACCACATGGAGATCATGGCAGGCTTGCTCTTTTTGAGGCGGCGCCAGATCTCGCCGGCCTGGCTGCGGCGCTTTTTCTTGATGCGCGGCCCCTGGACCGCGGCAGTCTTGGCATTGCTCATGCAGCTTCACCCTCCTTTTTCTTTTTGCGGCGGCTCGAGCCGCCGGCTGCGGCGTACTGCGCCTTGATGCGCGGATCAATAAACGCGTAGGCGATGTCCGTGAGCAGGTTCATCGTCGTGACGATGAACGCGCAGATGAGGACGCAGCCCTGAACGGTGATGTAGTCCTTGCTCGAGATGGACGAATTCATCAGCGTGCCGAGGCCGGGGATGTTGAAGATGGTCTCGACGATGATGGCGCCGGTCATGGAGATGCCGATCATCATGCCGACGATCGTCGCAACCGGGATGAGGCCGTTCTGGAGCACATGGTGGAAAATGACCGCGCCCTCGGAAAGGCCCTTTGCGCGCGCGGTGCGGATATAGTCCTGCCGGATGACCTCGAGCATGGACGAGCGCGTCATACGGGTGATCATGGCGATCGGCCCGATGGCGACGGAGACGACGGGCAGCACATAGTGCTTCCATGTGCCCACGCCTGCGACCGGAAGCCAGCCCAGCTTCAGCGAGAACAGGTTGATGAGCATCAGCGCCAGCCAGAAGCTCGGGACGGCCGAGAGAATGACCGACAGGAACGTCGCGCCGTAGTCAAACACGGAATACTGCTTGACCGCGGCGAGCACGCCGAGCGGGATGCCGATGATAATACTGAGCGCGACGCCCATAAGGCCGACCTTGACGGTGCTCGGAAGGCGCGCGCTGATGAGCTTGATGACCGGGGTCTTGTATGTGTAGGAGTTGCCCAGATCGAGCTTGAAGATGAGGTTGTAGAGATAGTCGCCAAGCTGCGTGAAATACGGCTTGTCGAGGCCGAGCTCATGCTCGACCTGCGCGACCTTCTCCGGCGTGGCGGTCGCGCCGAGAATGGTGACGGCGGGGCTGCTCTCGCTGAAGAAGTTGATGGTGAACACGATGACGATGACGCCGAGCAGGATCGGGATCATCATCAAAATGCGTTTGATGATGTACCGGGTCATGAATTGCCTCCTCCCTGACGGGGTGAATCACTTCCATATGGAGCGGAAAGGGCCGGCGGAAGCGGGACTGCTCCCTGCTTCCGCCGGCCCCGTGCGAGGATACGGTGATTGCGGGATTAGCCGCCGATCAGACCGATGGTGATGGCATTCTCGCTCGTCAGGCTCTCCTGAACGCCGGTGATGCCCTCACGAACCGCGTAAACCGTGCGGCCGGTGTACAGCGGGATGAAGTAGTAGTTGTCGTGGACGATCTGCTGGACCTTCTTGTAGGTCTCCTTGCGGGTCTCAACGTCGGCCTCGTTCTTGCCCTCCTCGAGCAGGCCGAGGAGCTCTTCATCGCGGAACTCGGCGCAGGCGTTGCCGGAGTTGCGCTCGTACGGGGTGAAGGAGTCGGACGGGTCGGAGCCGCCGGAGTTGGAGTTGAGGGTCGCGGCGATCTCGCAGTTGATCAGCTTGGAGATGAAGGTGGAGAACTCGTAGCACTCGACCTGCATGTCGATGCCGACCTCGGCGAGGTAGGCCTGGACGGCCTCGGCGATGTCAGGCTGGTAGCCGGAGTCGTTGATGACCATGGAGAAGGAGACGGGCTTGCCGTAGTCGGCGAGGAGCTCCTTGGCCTTATCGGGGTTGTACTCGTAGCTGCCGCAGTCATAGTACGCCCAGTCGGCGACCGGCAGGATGGAGTTGGCGACCGTCAGAGCGGAGCCGCCGACGGAGCTGACGAGCGTCGGGATGTCGATGGCGTAGGCAATGGCCTGACGGACGCGGATGTCGAGGAACTGATCGGAGACCTCCGGCCAGCTCGTCATGCCGATGCCGCAGACGCCATGGCTGGCGCGGGAGACCTCGTAGGTGCTGTCATAGGCGCCGGACTCGAGGGAGTCGATGTCCTGGCTGCGGTTGACATAGCAGATGTCGAGCGCGCCGGTCTGGTACTCCATCATGCGGGTGGTCGGCTCGGTGTAGCACTTGAGGGTGACGGTGTCGTAGTACGGAGCGTCGCCCCAGTAGTTCTCGTTGCGGGAGAGCAGGGTGTAGTCGCCCATCTTCCACTCGGTCAGGACGTACGGGCCGGTGCCGTTCATTTCCTGCGCGACGCCCTCGTCGCCGCCGACCTCATTGAACCAGTCCTCGTCGAGGATGCAGGAGATGCAGGAGGCGAAGTTCTCGGTCAAAGACGCGTTGAAGTTGTTGAGCTTGAAGACGACGGTGTTGTCGTCCGGCGCGTTCGTCTCGTCCCAGTTGATGCACTCATAGCGGTTGATGTAGTTCGGGTTCTCCGCGATGCGCTTGATCGTGAACAGAACGTCGGACGCGGTGAAGTCATTGCCGTTGTGGAACTTGACGCCCTGGCGCAGATGGAACACAAGCGTCGTGTCGTCCTCCCACTCATACGACTCGGCGAGCAGCGGCTTCAGGTCGCCGGAGCCGTCGTTGAAAAGGAGCGTCTCATAGACGCCGCCGGCCAGGATGGAGTAGCTCATGCCGCCGCCGATGGTCGGGTCGAGCGTCGTCCACTCGCCGTCGGCGCCGATGGTCACGTTCTTGACCTCGCCGCCCGCCGTGTCCGCGGCGCCGTCGCCGGACGGGGCGGCGTTGTCCGAGCCCTGCGATGCGCTGTCGCCGCCCGTGGCGTTCTTGTCGGAGTCGTCGCTGCTCGAGCAGCCGGCCAGGACGGAGAAGGCCATCGCCAGCGCGAGCAGGAGAGCCCATACTCTCTTCGTGTTCTTCATGCTGTTACCTCCATTTTTCTACTTTTTCTTGCAGTGCACACAGGGCTTGCATGATTTCCCCAACCGCCTGCCGGAACCCCCGTTGACCTTTTGGAACAAACTGTGCTATAATACCTATGAATCCAATTGGTCGGCGAATCCGCCCTGCTGCGGTTTTGTGTTAGTCAGATTTTACGGATTTTTAACCATTTCCGGTATATCGAAACCGGAACGAAACATTGTCGAAATCTGTTTTTTTGTGTCTTTTTCGAGCTTAACCCCTACCACAGGAAAAAAATTGACCCAGCAAAACGAGGTGTGTACGCTATGGAGAATTTCTCCCTGATCGCGCCGCAGCCGCATACGCCTGCGACCGACCTTCGTCTGCGCAAGCTCATGGAGATCGAGGAGGCCGTCGAGCGCTACGTCGACGGGAGCGACCTTTCCACGCTCAACCGGCTTCTGGCCGACCCGGAATACAGCTCGCTCGCGCTCCAGCGCGTCGGCCTGAGCAACCGCCACGAGATCTGGTCCATCGCCCAGCTCGATCCCAAAGCGCGCCGGAACCGTCTGCTCCCCTACCGCCAGCTCGGCCTGCACTGCTACCAGCGCCAGCTCAGCTCCATTCCCTGCGTGCGCATCCTTCATGCATACAGCGGCAATACGCGCATCGTCGTCGAGGGCGAGGAGCTGCTGCTCGAGCAGGATCAGCTCATCATGCTCAACGCCGACGTCGACTATACGATCTCGAGCGCAAGCGAGGGCTCCTATTTTATCGACTGCTTCTTCACGAAATACTACCTGAGCAACACGCTCATGCCGCGCCTGCCGCGCGACTGCGTCTTTACGCCGTTTTTTGAGCAGGCGCTCTTCGGCGCGCAGTATTCCGGCCGCAACACCTACATTCTCTTCAACCGCTCCCCTTCGGACAAGGTGCTGCGCTTTCTGATCTACGCGCTGCTCGCCTTCACCGGCAACGTGCCGCTCATGGACGAGGTGCTCTCAAGCTACGTCTTTCTCATCTTCCACGAGCTGCTGCTGCGCTACGCCAATGAGCACACCACCGCGCCGCCCAGCGACAGCGTCTCCCCGACCGCGACGGATCTTGTCGACTACATCTTCGCCAACTTTGAGTCCGTCACGCTGGCCAGCGCTTCGGAGAATTTCCACTTCACGCCGGACTACATGGGCAAGCTCGTCAAGCGTCTGACGGGCGAGAGCTTCGTCGACCTTGTACGCAACATCCGTCTGATCAAAGCGGCTGAGCTGCTGGAATCGAGCGACAGCCCCATCTCCGCCATCGCAAACGAGGTCGGCTATCAGAACATCAGCCATTTCTATCGGCTGTTTGAGGATCATTTCGGCTGCACGCCCGCAGCCTACCGCGAGGACAAGCGCCGCCGCGCCCTCACGTCGGGCGGCGCCGTCCGCAGCACGCGCGACCCGCAGTACGGCCCTGAGGCTCACAACTTTTTCCCGTAAACAGAGGCCGTCGCCTCGCAGAGTTTGCGCCCGCAGGCGAAAATCAAGTCAAAATTGGGACAAAGGCAGCAGGTTTTCACCTGCTGCCTTTTTTCTTTAGCTTCTCTTTAGCCTGCCATGGTACTGTGTTGTCACAAGGAGGTCACGACCATGGCTAGTATCCAGTGCAGCTTTGCACGCATCGAGAAGAAATACCTGCTCACGCGCGCGCAGTACCGCCGCATCCTGCCGGCGCTGCAAGCGCACACGGAGCCGGACGAGTTCGGGCAGTATACGATCTGCAGCATCTATTATGACACGCCCGACTTCGCGCTCATCCGCGCGTCGCTTGAAAAGCCCGTCTACAAGGAAAAGCTCCGCCTGCGCAGCTACGGCGTCCCGACGGACGATGCGCGCGCGTTCGTCGAGCTGAAAAAGAAATTTGGCGGCGTCGTCTACGAGCGCCGCATCACGCTGCGCGAGCGTGACGCCGTGCGCTACCTCTCCGGCGACGCGTCCTCCGCACCGGACGGCCAGATCCGCCGCGAGCTGGACTTTTTTCTCCATCAAAATCCCGTCGCGCCGCGCGCGTTCATCGGCTATGACCGAACGGCGCTGCGCGGCTGGGACGATCCGGAGCTTCGCATCACGTTCGACACCGGCCTGCGCTGCCGGCTGGAGCGGCTCGACCTTCGCCTCGGCGATGACGGCGAGCCGCTGCTCCCGCCGGATCTGGTTCTCATGGAGATCAAGCTGCCGGGCGCCGCGCCGCTGTGGCTGGCGCGCCTTCTGAGCGAAAACGGCATTTTCCCAACCTCGTTTTCCA
Organism: uncultured Oscillospiraceae bacterium; assembly: GCA_934589675.1. Classification (GTDB taxonomy): domain Bacteria; phylum Bacillota; class Clostridia; order Oscillospirales; family Oscillospiraceae; genus CAKTOF01. Next base: position 104,651 of record CAKTOF010000004.1, on the reverse strand, counting down.
AATACGGCACGCTCTACCGGGAGCACATCTTAAAAAAGGAGCTGACGCACTGTGCTTGAATCCATTTTGTCCGACGGGCTGACAATTTCCGGCTTTTTGATCTGCTTGCTGTCCGCTCTCGTGCTGGGTCTCGGCACGGCGCTGCTCGCGCGCTTTAAAAGCAGCAGCACGCAGAGCTTTTTCCTGACGCTCGCCATCCTGCCCGCGGCGGTGCAGACCGTCATCCTGCTCGTCGGCGGCAACCTCGGCGCGGGCGTGGCCGTCGCGGGCGCGTTCGGCCTTGTCCGCTTCCGCTCCGCGCCCGGCACGGCGCGGGAGATCACGGCGATCTTCATCGCCATGGCGCTCGGCCTCGCGTGCGGCTTGGGCTATATCGTGCTCGCAGCGGTGTTTTTCGCCGTCATCGCGGCCGTCATGATCGCGCTGACCCTGCTCGTCCCGGCAGACTCCGGCGCGCGCGAGCGTATGCTGAAGATCACCATCCCCGAAAACCTCGACTACGACGGCCTATTCGACGACCTGTTCGCGCAGTATCTCGATTCCTCCGAGCTCGACCAGGTTCGCACGGCCAGCATGGGCACGCTCTACGAGCTGCACTACCGCGTGAAGCTGAAGACTGATCTCCCGCCGAAGGAGTTTCTCGACGCCATCCGCTGCCGCAACGGGAATCTGAACATCATCTGCGGCCGCATTGCCAGCCGCGAAGCGCTCTGACGCTTGCGTTTTCGCGCATTCGGGAGTATAAAAGAGACGGGTGATCCAAATGAAGCTGCTCATCGCGGAGGACGAGGTCGATCTGGCCGAAGCCCTGACCGCTTTTTTTGAAAAAAACCAATTTACCGTCGACGCCGTACACGACGGGCAGGCCGCGCTGGACTACGCCGAAGCCGGCGACTATGACGCCATCATTTTAGACGTCATGATGCCGAAGCTGGACGGCGTCGAGGTCCTGCGCCGCCTGCGCGCAGGCGGATCGTCCACGCCCATCATGATGCTGACGGCCAAGGCGCAGAAGGACGACCGCGTCACGGGCTTCGACGCCGGCGCGGACGACTATCTGCCAAAGCCGTTCGCCCCGGACGAGCTTTTATCCCGCGTGCGCGCCATGCTGCGCCGCGGCGGGCAGTTCCAGCCGACGGTGCTCCCGTTCGGCGACGTGCATTTAGACTGCGCGGCGGGACTTCTCTCCTGCGGCAGCGAGGCCGTCCGGCTGAGCGGGCGGGAGTTTCAGGTCATGGAGCTCTTTCTCCGCTCGCCGCGCGTACTGCTCTCGGCCGACCGCATCATGGAGCACATCTGGGGCTGGGAGAGCGACGCGGACGTGAGCGTCGTGTGGGTCCACATCTCCAACCTGCACAAAAAGCTGCGCGCCATCGGCTCTCGCGTGACCATCCGCGCCGTGCGCGGCATGGGCTACGCGCTGGAGGACGCCGCATGATCCGGCGGCTGCGCAAGCGGTTCATCCGCATCGCCATGATCTCCGTCTCGCTCGTGATGCTCGCGCTGACGCTTTTTGTGAACGCGGCCAGCTTCATTTCGACGAACCGCGACCTGAACACGATGCTGACCATGATCGCGGGCAACAAGGGCACGTTCCCCGACCCGCGCAGCGACCCCGGCGAGCAGTCCTCCCCTCCCGGGAAGCCGGACGGCGGCGCCGAGCCGCAAAGCAGCGGCCTGAAAACTCCGGAAAATCCTGGCCCCTACGGGCCGGAGACGCCGTACTCGACGCGCTATTTTGTCCTGCGCTATGACGAAAACGGCGATCTGACCGGATCCGACCTTTCGCATATCGCCGCCGTCACGGAGGATGAGCTTGTGCCGTACCTTGCCGCCGCAGTGCAGCGAAAGTCGGGCTATCGCTTCTATTCCGGCTACAAGCTCTTCGTCGCCGAGCAGCCCGATGGCACCTATATGGCCATTTTCCTCGACTGCTCGCAGGCGCTGCGCACCGTCCGGCTCCTCGCGCTGTGCTCGCTCGCTGCGGACGCGGTCTGCATTGCGCTGGTGTATGTGCTCGTCGTGCTGCTCTCGCGCCGCGCCATCGACCCCGTCGTGCGCGCCGCCGCGCAGCAGAAGCAGTTTATTACAGACGCGAGCCACGAGCTCAAAACGCCGCTGACCGTCATCACGACGTGCCTGACGCTTCTGAAAATGGACCCGTCCGAGACGAAATGGATCGGCAAGGCCGAATCGCAGACGAAAAAAATGAGCGAGCTCGTCGCTTCGCTCGTCACGCTCTCACGCATGGACGAGGAGGAGCCGCCCATGACAAATACGACGTTCGACCTGTCCGAGGCCGTGACCGACACAGTCGAGTCGTTCCAGGGCAGCGCTAAGTCCGGCGGCCACGCGCTCACGCTCGCCGTCGCGCCGGGCATCAAGTACCACGGAGACGAGGGCGCGCTGCGCCAGCTGACAAGCATTCTGCTCGACAACGCCCTGCGCTACAGCCTGCCGGACGGTGATATTTCCCTCTCGCTGACGAAAGAAAAGCGCAGCATCGTCCTGCGCCAGTCCAACCCCTGCGCGCCGCTCAGCGGCGATGAGCTTGCGCGCCTTTTTGACCGCTTCTACCGCCCGGACGCCTCCCGCACGGCGGCGACCGGCGGCTTCGGCATCGGGTTGTCCATCGCCCGCGGCATCGCCCAGGCCCACGGCGGCACCATCCGCGCTTTCTGCCCGGAGCCGGGCCGCATCGAGTTTACGCTGACCTTAAAGGCATAAAAAGAGCAGACGGCTGCGCCGTCCGCTCTTTTGTATTATGTCAACTGTTTTGCATGCTCCAGCTCGACCTGCTCGTGGCCGCGGATCAGACTTCGGTAGCTGCGGCGGAAATAGACGATCTCGCACACGGCCGTGATGGCCCAGGAGAACACGTAGAGCAAATAGAGCGACGCGATGGTCTGGAAGTGTGCAAACACCGTGTACACCCAGATGACGCGGAACACGCACGAGCCGAGGATGACGATGACCGTCGGGACGGCACTCTTGCCGATGCCGCGCGAGGCGGCGATGGTGCAGTCCATGAACGCGCTGACGCAGTACGACCAGCCCATGATATGGATGCGCTGCATTCCGGCCGCGATGACGTCCGGCTCGTTGGCAAACAGCGAAAGGAACTGCCGCCCGAACACAAACAGCAGCGCGCCGGAGCAGAAGCTCATGCTCAGGCTGACGAAATAGCTGCGGATCACGCGGTCGCGCTTGCCCGCGCCGAGGTTGCGGCTCATAAAGCTGGCGCAGGCCGTGTGGAACGCGCCCATGACGTTGTAGATGACCGTGTCGGCGTTGGCCGCGGCGGAGTTGCCGGAGACGAGCACGGCGTCGAACGAGTTGACGCCCTTCTGCACGAACAGATTCGCCACGGCAAAAATGGCGTTCTGAATGCCCGCCGGAATGCCGAGCGCCAGCACGCTCGTGCACGCGCGGCGGTCAAAAAACCGGAATGACAAATGCAGCCTGCACGCGTCACGGCGGCGCAGCAGGTGGATGACGATGAGCGCGGCGGACAGGTACTGCGCAATGACGCTCGCGATGGCGACGCCGTCGGCCGCCATGCCGCAGACGATGACGAAAAACAGATTTAAAATGACGTTGAGCACGCCCGCGATCGTGAGATAGACGAGCGGCTTTTTCGTCTCGCCGCACGCGCTGAGCACGCCGTTGCCGAAGTTGTAGATGGCCATGGCCGGCATACCGAGCGAATAGATGCGCAGGTAGACGCACGCGCCGTCCATCAGCTCGTCTTTTGTGTTGAGCAGGCGCAGCATCGGCACGGCAAACAAGGCGCAGGATGCAAAAACGGCAAGGCCGATGACCAGGCACACCACGCCCGACGAAAACACCGTGCATCGCGCGCCGTCCTCATCGCCGACACCCAGCCGGTGCGCCACGCGCACGCACACGCCGCTTCCCATGCCGATGAGAAAGCCTGTAAACAGCGACACCAGCAGTGTCGTCGATCCGACGGCGCCGAGCGCGCGGTAGTCCGCGAATTTGCCCGCAATGGCCACATCGCTCAGGTTGAAGAGCACCTCAAGCACCTGCGCAAACATAAGCGGCAGGCTGTAAAGAAAAATATTCTTAAAAAGCGGGCCGTCCGTCATGTCGATGGCCCGTTTTGTCCCACAGTGTGCCATTTCGGTTTCCTTTCTTGCCGTAAGCAGAATGAATACTGTTATAGCACAACGCCCATCGGAAAGCAAGATGGCGAAAGAAAGAAAACCAGCGCAAGATTTCGTTTGTCTGCAACCCCAGCGCCTGCGCTGCCGTCAGAATAGGCAGAGCCGGAAATGACCGGCCCGCGGAATTGGCCAATTACCCGAGAAAAGGAGGGTCCATATGAACGATGAGATCCTGATCACACAGCTGTTTTCCCGCACGCAGTCCGTTCTGGACGCGCTGCGCGCGCAATACGGGCGGCTGTGCCTGTCCGTCGCGCGGCGCATATTGCCGGATGAGCGCGACGTCGAGGAATGTCTGAGCGAGACGCTGTTTCGCGTCTGGGGTTCCATCCCGCCGCAGCGGCCCGCGTCGCTCGGCGCGTACATGGCGCGCATCGCGCGCAATCTGGCGCTCGACCGGCTCGACTACAACCGCGCGGGCGCGCGCAGCACGGCGCTCACGGCCGCATTCGAGGAGCTGGAAGCGTGCCTCCCCACCGCCGGCGACGCCGAGCAGGCAGCTGAGTCCGGCGAGCTCCGGGAGACCTTGAACCGGTTTCTCCGCGCGCAGCCGGAAAACGCCCGCGTCTGCTTTCTGCGCCGGTATTGGTACGGCGAGAGCATCGCCGAGATCGCCGGCGCATGTCATCTTCGTGAAGGGACCGTCAAGTCGCTTTTGTTCCGCACCCGCGCAAGGCTGCGCGAGGCGCTTGAAAAGGAAGGGATCAACGTATGAACGAAAAACGCTTTCGCATTTATATGAACGCCGTGGACGATGAGCTGCTCGAGCAGGCGCAGCGGCCGCGCGCGAAGCGGCGCACGCTCGTCCCCATGCTCGCCGCAGCGGCATGCCTCTGCCTGATCCTCGCCGGCGCGCTGATCTGGCGACCGTGGGCGTCCGGCGGCACGACGGCGGACGATCTGGCCGAGCAGGGCTACGCAATGCAGCTGCCCGGCGGCGCGGCAGACGTGACCTACGCGCTCATCGACGTCGGTGCGGACTATCCCGCGCCCATGGCCGAAGCAAAATTTGAACTCAGCGGCACGCTCTACACCTGCCGCGCCCTGCGCGCAGACGAGCCGGCCGAGTCCGCCGTCGCAGGCGCAGGCAGCGCAGACGAGCTTACATGGCAGGACGGCTCGCTCGGCCTGACGCTCGGCACCATGGACGGCGGGACGTTCGTCAGCTGGTACGACGGTGAGGTGCAGTGGTGCCTGCTCTCCGACGGCGGCTCCGAGGCCGTGCTCACGACGGCGCGCAAGCTGCTGTTGAACCTCGGCCACGACATCACACGCGTGCCGGACGGCGCGCAGGACATCTCGTATAACGCCTTCAGGCTGGACGGTCTGACCGTCGCCGAGACGGCCTTCACGCTCGGCGGCGCGCGCTGGAGCTACCGCATCGCCGCAACCGGCGACGTGAGCGAGGACTTTGCCGACATCTCGGGCGAGCACGGCAGCTACGCCTCGTCCGCCGAAGGCGAGGTCGGCTGGTGCCCGGCACGGCTTGACTTTACGGACGGCGGCGCGGGCAAGATCTGCTGGTTCGACGTCGCGCCGGGGCTTTTGTACAGCCTGAGCGTCGACACCGGCGCAAGTGAGCAGGGTCTGCTGGACATGGCTTCCGCGATCTGCTCCCCCGCGCAGGGCGACGTGGGATAAGCAAAACCGGGAGCGGCCGCGGCTGCTCCCGGTTTTTTTCATTGCGCTGCGGCGTGCATTCTGCTACAATAGGGCGAACAAACGCAGGAGGCGCACCATGGCAGACTACATTCTCTTCGACCTCGACGGGACGCTGACCGACCCGAAGGAGGGCATCACAAAATGCGTGCAGTACGCACTTTCCAAATTCGGCATCGCATCGGAATGCGACGCGCTCGTGCCGTTCATCGGCCCGCCGCTGCTCGATTCCTTCCGCGACTTCTACCACATGACGGATCAGCAGGCGCAGCAGGCCGTCGCCTACTACCGCGAGCGCTTCGCGCCCGTCGGTATCTTTGAAAACGGCGTCTACCCCGGCATCCCGGCGCTGCTCGGCGCGCTTCGCGGCGCAGGCAGGCGCCTTGCCGTCGCTACAAGCAAGCCGACCGTTTACTCCGTGCAGATCTGCGACAAATTCGGCCTGAGCGAGTATTTTGAGGCGATCGTCGGCAGCGAGCTCGACGGCCGCCGGACGGACAAGGCCGAGGTCGTCTCCGAGGCGCTCCGCCAGCTCGGCGCGAAGCCCGAAAACGCGATCATGGTCGGCGACCGGAGCTACGACATTCTCGGCGCGCACCGCTGCGGCGTCCGCGCCGTCGGCGTGAGATACGGCTACGCCGCGCCCGGCGAGCTGGAGCGCGCGGGCGCCGACGCCATCGCGGACTCCCCCGCGGCGCTTGCGCCGATCCTTCTGAAATAAAACTGCCCGGCGCGGAGCCTTGCATCCGCGCCGGGCAGTTTTCACAGGGAGGCGAAAATCGCGCTCCCGCGCTTTTTGACCCAAACGAGCAGCCCTGCGTCCAGCGCGGCCGTCACGCCCGCGCAGGCGAGCAGGCCGGCCTCCGGATTTTTCAGGCCGCCGAGGAAGTAGCAGCCAGCCGCCATTGCAAAAACATAGATCCAGCCGATGAGCAGGCTGAGCAGGGCGCTCATGCTCTGCTTGACCGCGGCCGTCTCATTCGTCCATGTGAGGTTCGGCAGCTTGAGGTTGAGTGCGAGGCCAAGCAGCGCGTTGAAGCACACGCTTGCCGCGCCGAGCAGGCACATCAATATCGCCTCGTACCACGCAATGCGCAGGCCAATGGCGCAGCACACGGCGCAGACGGCCATCGGCGCCGCAGTAAAGGCAAGATGCACGCGCAGCTTCGCGCGAAGCGCCTGCCACGCCGGGATCGGAAGGGACTGGACGATCCACAGGCTCTTCCCCTCCATGGACACGCTCGGCGCCGTCAGCGCATTCATGGAGGCAATGAGGCAGACGGCCAGCCCGGCCACCAGCGGCGCAGCCGTGGCAAGCTTCGGCATCTGCACAAGCACCGCGCGCAGCGAGCCGGCGCGGATGAGCGCTGCCGCGCCCGCGACGATCAGCAGCACCGACCCGAGCGAGCAGTTGAGCAGATACGTCGGGCTGGAGAGCACGCGCCTGGCCTCGCGGCCGAACAGCGCGCCGCCGAGGCTTTTCTCGCGCGACCGGTCGAGGCGCACCTCGCGCCGGACCGTTCCGCCGGAGCCCGCGGCAAGGCCGAGGAACGAGCGCGCAAGCAGCCGGTAGGTCAGAAATACCAGCGCCGCCGTGATGGCCGCCGACGCAGCGACCGCAGCCGCTTCGCCCGCGCCGGCCCGGCCGAAGAGGTAGAGCACATAGGCCGAGCCCCGGATCTTCTGCGCATAGAGCGCGCTGTGGGCGATGAGCGCATTGATGGCTGCGTTGGCCTTGAAATAGACAAAATAGTATACAGCAAGGAATGCGAGCGAGACGATGACCGTGATGAGGCTCTTGTTTTTGAGCTTCGCGGCGATGCGCGCGACGACATAGCCCAGCGCGCACGAGAGCACGAGCACGAAAAACGACAGCAGCAATGCAAACAGGCAGCTTCCCGCCACGCGTCCGACGCCCACGCCGCTCACTGCATAGACAATGACGGCCGGGAGCAGCACGACGGCGCTGTAGAGCAGCCCCATGAGGTACACGCCGATCAGCCGGACGATCAGGATGTCGCGCACCGGGATGGGCAGCGAGAGCAGCAGGTCATTGTCGCGCGCCTGATAGACGCTGGCATATGTGTTGAACACGCTGCCAAACGTACCGAGCGCAACGGCGATGAGGCCGAAAATGCAAAAGTACAGCCAGCTAAGCCCCGCAGCGATGAGCGGACGCAACTGCACGGCAAGGAACAGGAACATCCCGCCGATGACGCCGACCATGAGCACGGCAAACATCGCGATCGAGCCGGCTGCCGCCGCGCGTGAGCGCGCCTTGCCCGTCTTGCGGTTCTGGAAGAAGCTGCGGTTTAACTCCAGCAGCTGCTTTCTCAGCAGCGTTTTCAGCATGACTCGCCCTCCAGCTCCAGGAACACATCCTCAAGCGAGTCATCGCCGCGCACAGCTTCCATCGTGCCGGAGCGGATGAGCCTTCCGCCGCGGATGATGGCGATCTTGTCGCACAGCTTCTCCGCGACCTCGAGCACATGCGTCGAAAAGAAAATGGCGTTTCCGGCATCGCAGTGCTCGCGCATCATTTCCTTGAGCAGATGCGACGCCTTCGGATCGAGGCCGACGAACGGCTCGTCCATCAGGATGAGCTTCGGCGTGTGCAGCCACGCCGAGATGAGCGCGAGCTTCTGCTTCATGCCATGCGAGTAGCCGGAGATGGCGCCGCCGAGGTCGTCCGTCAGCTCGAAGCGGGCGCTATAGTCGGCAATGCGCGACCGGCGCTCGGCGGCGCTGATGCCGAAGACGTCGGCGATGAAGTTTAGGTACTGCGCGCCGGTCATGTAGTCGTACAGGTCCGGATTGTCCGGCAGGTAGGCGATGTTTTTCTTGCACGCGAGCGGGTCGTCCCGGACGCTGATGCCCGCGATGCGGATGTCGCCCTCGTCAAAGGGCAGGATCCCGGCCGCGGCCTTGAGCGTCGTCGTCTTTCCGGCGCCGTTGTGGCCGATGAAGCCATAGATCTCACCGGGCGCGATGGAGAGCGTCAGGTCATCCACGGCTTTTTTCTCGCCGTAGGTCTTGGTCAGGTGGGTGATTTGCAGCATGGCGTACCCTCTTTTCCGGCGAGGCTCTGGACTCAAATCGTGCCTTGCACTGCTTCGATTGTACACACATCTGCATGATCTGTCAATAAACTGCCCGGCTATTTTGCGCCCTGACGGCTCAGCTCGCGCCGCAGGCGGAGCATGATGCGCTTCTCCAGCCGGGAGATATAAGACTGCGAGATGCCCATGAGGTCGGCGACCTCCTTCTGCGTCTTTTCCTTGCGGCCGCCGAGGCCGAAGCGCATCTCCACGATGCGCTTTTCCCGGTCGGGCAGGCGCGAGAGCGCCTCGCGCAGCATCTGGCGGTCGGCGTCCTCCTCGATCGGCCGCAGCACCGTGTCGCCGTCCGTGCCGAGCACGTCGGACAAAAGAAGCTCGTTGCCGTCGTAGTCGGTGTTGATCGGCTCGTCGAGCGAGATCTCCGTCTTCTGCCCGGAGATCTTGCGGATGTGCATCAGGATCTCGTTTTCGATGCAGCGGGATGAGTATGTCGCCAGCTTGATGTTCTTGTCCGGCCGGAACGTGCCGACGGCCTTGATGAGGCCGATGGTGCCGATGGAAATCAGGTCCTCAAGCCCAACGCCCGTGTTTTCAAAGCGGCGCGCGATGTACACGACAAGGCGCAGATTGTGCTCGATGAGCATCCGCCGCGCGTCGGGGTCGGAAAGGCGCGCGAGCAGCGCGCGCTCCTCGTCGGCGGGAAGCGGCGCGGGCAGGACGTCGCTGCCGCCGATGTAGAGGATCTTCGCCGGGCGCAGCGCGCGCAGAACAAAGTGAAACAGCATGGTCAATTCCCTCCTGTCAGAGCCTGATATGCCCCGCCGCCGGACACATCGGTCGGCGAGAGCGCCATCAGGGCGCCGGGCTGTTTTTCCCCGGCGATCGTGAGTTCATCACAGCGCACGGCGAGCAGCAGCGCGCTCTGCACGCCGACGGCGCTGTACGGGATCAGCCGCATCCGAAGGCGCGGGCACGCACGGCTCACGCCCGCCAGCAGCGCTGCCGGATCCCGCAGTGCGCCGGCTGTCACGAGCGCCGCCGCATCCGGCGGAAGCAGCTCGCGCGCAAGCGCAATATCCGCCGTGAGCACAGGCGCGCCGGTCACCGGGTCGCGCAGCGTGTTGCCGGTATCGCGCAGCGCCGAAAACCGGACGCTTTTTCCGAAGAGCGACGCCTGCGCCGGGACGATGTCGCCGCCCGAATGGCCGCCGAGGCCGGAAAAGCACAGCGCCGTCAGGCCAAATGCCGCGCCGGACGCGAGCACGAGCGACGGAAAATCCAGCGCGTAGCACACGCCCGCGCCATACGGCAGAAGGCGCGCGCCGAGCACGCGCGCGGCCGCCGTAAGCGCGCCGCACAGCGCAAATGCCAGCGCGAGCAGCAGCGCGCCCTGCCATAGCGCGCGGCGCGACACGCCGAACGCCGTGACCGTCATGGCCGCGAGCGCCAGAAGCTGCGCCGGAATGCACCGGGCAAGCGCAAGCGCGGGCCAGCAGCACGCCGCGGCGTAGACGCCGCCGACGGCCGCGCCGAGCATCAGCCGCCACAGGCGGCAGCGCACGCCGCCGACGCGCGCCGAGGCGCGCAGCAGCAGCAGATCGAGCAGCGCATTGAGCGCAAATGCCTCGTCGGCATAGACGACCACAGCCGCACCTCCTCCCGCCAGCGTCTTTTTTAGAGTATAGCGCCGGGCGCAAAAAAAGAAGGTCGCAATTCCAGACGGAATTGCGGCCTTCGCTCGCCGTGATCTTACAGCCCGCGGCTGCCTTCGCTGCGGATACCCACCGTTCCCGCAAGAGCGCCATCGATGAGCGCGAGCATCCGCTCACGCTCGTCGGGCAGCGTGCCCTTGAGCGGCAGGTAGTTCGACGCGTGGTCGGAGGTAAAGTGCAGCTTCGGGACGTTCAGCCCCTCGATGAGCGCGCGCGTCTCGATGAGGCTCTGCTGCGGCGTTAAAACCTGAAACTCCCCGCGCTCGACCTGCGAGTAGAGCTTTGTTCCCGGCACGGGCGTCAGATTCATGCTCGACAGGTGATTCGGGCGCATCTCGTTGATGAGCCGGACGGTCGAGGCGATGTGCTCGCGGCTTCCCGCCTGCCCGCCGAGGCCAATCAGAATGATGGCCCAAAGGTCGATGCCCGCGTCAATGAGCGCGCGCCCGGCGCGCAGCATGTCCGCGCTCGTCGCGCCCTTATTGACAGCGCGAAGCACGCTGTCCGAGCCAGACTCCACGCCGAGGTACGCCCGGCCGAGGCCGGCCTCGTGAAGCTGCCGCAGCTGCTCGGGCGTCTTTGTCATCGTGCTGCGCGGGCCGGCATAGGTCGAGATGAGGCGCAGATTCGGAAAGTCGCGCCGGAGCTCATCTAAGATCTTCAGCAGGTTTTCCTGCGGGATGATGATGGCGTCGCCGTCGCACAGGAACACCTTTTCAAACTTATTGTACATGGCGGCCGTCTCGCGGATATCGCCGATCGTCTCGTCAAGGTCTTTGATGTAGAACTTCTTGCTCTTATACATCCCGCAGAACGTGCAGCCGTTGTAGCTGCATCCGACCGTCGCCTGAAGCAGAAAGCTTCTCCACTCCCCGGGCGGGCGGTACACATCGCCCACGTATTCCACCATGGTTATCCCTCCTTGATCTCGCGCATCGCGCGCACGAGCGCGTCCATTTCCTCCGGCGTGCCGACCGTGATGCGGACAAAGTCGCGGATGCGCGCCTTGTCCCACCAGCGCACGAGGATGCCGCGCGCGCGCAGCCCCTCATAGACGCTTTTCCCCGGAACGCCCGGCGTGCGGGCGAACAGGAAGTTGCTCTTTGAAGGCAGCACCTCGCAGCCGAGCGCGCGAAGCTCCGCCGCTGCCGTCTCGCGCGCGGAGATGACCTTTTCGCAGCACGCGCGGAAGTAGTCCGCATCGTCCACGGCCGCGGCCGCAGCGCGCATGGCCGCGCGGTCGACCGTGTAGGAATTGAACGAATTTTTGACGGTATCAAGCGCCGAAATGAGCGCCTCGCTGCCGAATGCGTACCCGACGCGAAGCCCCGCGAACGAGCGGGACTTGCTCATTGTCTGCACGACGAGCAGGTTATCATAGGTTTCAAGCAGCGGCACGGCGCTCTCCGCGCCGAAGTCGACATACGCCTCGTCGACGATGACGACGTGATCCGGATTTTCACGCACAACGCGCTCGACGGATGCCAGCGGCACGGCGAGGCTCGTCGGCGCGTTCGGATTGGTGAGGACGACGGTGCCGTCGTTGCGACAAAGCGCGTCGAGCGGGATCGTGAAGTCATCATTTACCGGCACGATGCGCGTCTTTGACCCGAACAGGCCCGCGTACACGGGGTAAAAGCTGTAGGTGAGATCCGGGAACACGGCGGGCGTGTCGCCGTCTGTAAACGCGGCGAAGCAGAATGCGAGCACCTCGTCCGAGCCGTTGCCGATAAACACCTGCTCCGGCCGCACGCCGTAGGCGCGGCAGAGCGCGTCCGCCAGAATGCCGCACTCCGGATCCGGATAGAGCCGGAGGTCGGCCGGCGGCGTGCTTTTAAGCGCCTCGACGGCGCGCGGCGAGGGCGGGTAGGGATTTTCATTTGTGTTGAGCTTGATGTACGACCGGTCCTTCGGCTGCTCGCCCGCGACATAGGGCTCTAAGCTCCGGATGCGGCCGGCCCAGTATTTATTCTCCATCGGTTTCATCCTCTCTGCGGATCTTGCGGATGTTTTTCTCTGCCTTGCTGCGCGGCGTGAGGATCTCGTGGCCGCAGCCGAGGCATTTGAGCCTGAAATCCATGCCCGTGCGCAGCACCCTCCACTCCCGGCTGCCGCACGGATGCGGCTTTTTCATTTCCAATACGTCTCCAAGCCGGACGTCCACTTTGCATCCCTCCTGCGCATATTCTGCAGCTCCCGCGGGAACATTACCCACGGGAGCTGATGTTATGTCACTGCATCTTTCCGCAACATTTCCGAGCACGGCCGCGGCCGCAAGCGCCATGCGCCTTCTGCGCCAGATGGGTGTGAGCGCGGAGCTGCTCGGGCGCGCTGCGCCCGTCCGTCCGCCGCATCCGGCCGGATTTGACGAGACGGGGCTCTATACCGGCGCGCAGAACGCGGCGCTGCCCCACGCGCTGGTGCACAGCGGCGTGCCGCGCGCCCATGCTTCCGCGCCGGGCGTGCTGCGCATCCGGGCGGAGCCGGACGAGCTTGCGGCCGCGCAGCGCATCGTGTGCAGCTGCGGCGGGGCACTGCGCTGAGCCGAAGGCGCAGTGCCCTTTTTTTATTGGTTCTTGATCTCGTCCCAGTAGCGGCGCGCGGCCTGCTCGGTCTTGTTCTCGCCGTACTCGTAATAGACCGTGCCAGCCAGATCGTCCGGCAGGTACTGTTGGTTTACATAATGATTCGGATAATCGTGCGGGTATTGATAACCGGGCACGTCCTGCACCTCCGCGCCGTCGGCGTGGACGTTCTGCAGATGGCGCGGCACGCCGCCGCCCTTGCCCGCGCGGACATCGCCCAGCGCGCGGTTGATGGCCAGATAGGACGAATTGGACTTCGGGCTCGTGGCCAGCAGCACCGCCGCCTCGGCCAGCGGGATGCGCGCCTCGGGAAGCCCGAGCTGGAGCGCCATGTCCACGCACGATTTCGTGACCGCCGCGGCCATGGGGTACGCCAGGCCGACGTCCTCGCACGCAATGACCATCAGCCGCCGGCAGGCGGCGATCATGTCACCGCCCTCAAGCAGCCTTGCCAGATACAGCACAGCCGCGTCCGGGTCTGACCCGCGGATGGACTTTTGCAGGCAGGAGAGCAGATCGTAGTGCGCATCCCCGTCGCGATCCATGCGCATGGCAGACTTCTGCGCAAGCTCCCGCGCGTCTGCGCATGTGATGCGCAGCGTTGTGCCGTCCGTGCGCCCTGCGGAAAACAGGAGCTCCACGGCGTTCATGGCCTTGCGCAGGTCGCCGCCGCAGGCGAAGGCAATCTGATCGAGCGCGCCCGGCTCTGCATCCGGCGTCAGGCCGGTCTTCTCGGCCATGTAGCTTACGGCGCGGTCGATGGCCTGCCGCGCCGCCTCGGGCGTGATGGCCTTGAACTCAAAGACGGTCGAGCGGGACAAAATCGCGTTGTACACATAGAAATACGGATTCTCCGTTGTGGACGCGATGAGCGTGATCTTGCCGTTTTCGATGTACTCGAGCAGCGACTGCTGCTGTCGCTTATTGAACGACTGGATCTCGTCGAGGTAGAGCAGCACGCCGTTCGGCGCTAAAAACGTGTCGAGCTGCGCGACAATCTCCTTGATGTCGGCCGTGGACGCCGTCGTCGCGTTAAGTTTACATAAAGTTCGATTTGTCTGCTTGGCGATGATGTTCGCGACCGTCGTCTTCCCGGTGCCGGATGGGCCGTAGAAGATGAGGTTTGGGATGTTGCCGGAGTCGATGATGCGGCGCAGCATCTTGCCCTCGCCCAAAATATGCGCCTGCCCGAACACATCGTCCAGGCACGCCGGCCGGATCTCGTCGGCCAGCGGCTGATAGACGGGCACCGCAGCTCACTCCCCTCTTTTAGTCCTCGTAGATCGGATGGCGCGCGCACAGCTCGCCGACGCGCGCGCGGATGGAGTCGGCCTTGGCCTCGAAATCCGTGGCCGCCTCGGCCATGAGCTCGGCAATGACGGTCATGTCGCCCTCGGTAAAGCCGCGGCTCGTGACGGCCGGCGTGCCGACGCGGATGCCGCTCGTGACGAACGGGCTGCGCGGATCGCCGGGGACCTTGTTCTTGTTGACAGTGATGCGCACCTCGTCGAGCCGGCGCTCAAACTCCTTGCCGGTCAGATCCTCAAAGTTCTGAAGTTCGATGAGCATGAGGTGGTTGTCCGTGCCGCCCGAGACAAGGCGGAAGCCGCGCTCCATCAGCCCGTCCGCCAGCTTTTTCGCATTGAGGACGATCTGGTGCTGGTATGTCTTGAACTCCGGCCGCAGCGCCTCGCCGAAGGCGACGGCCTTCGCCGCGATGATGTGCATGAGCGGGCCGCCCTGACTGCCCGGGAAGACGGCGGAGTTGATCTTCTTGGCGATGGCCTCGTCGTTGCAGAGGATCATGCCGCCGCGCGGGCCGCGGAGCGTCTTGTGCGTCGTTGTCGTCACAACGTCGGCATACGGGATGGGCGACGGATGCTCGCCCGCGGCGACAAGGCCCGCGATGTGCGCCATGTCGACCATAAGATACGCGCCGACCTCGTGGGCGATGTCGGCAAATGCGGCAAAATCGATGATGCGCGGATAGGCCGACGCACCCGCGATGATCATTTTCGGCTTCTCGCGGCGGGCGAGCTCCCGCAACGCGTCATAGTCGATGTAACCGGTCGTCTCGTCGACGCCGTAGGGCACGATGTTGTAGTACTTTCCGGAGAAGTTCACAGGGCTGCCGTGCGTCAGGTGGCCGCCGTGGTCAAGATTCATGCCGAGCACGGTGTCGCCCGGCTGGCAGAGCGCCTGATAGACGGCGTAGTTCGCCTGCGCGCCCGAGTGCGGCTGGACATTGGCATACCCGCAGCCAAACAGCAGCTTCGCCCGCTCAACGGCGAGGTTCTCCGCCAGATCCACGTCCTGACAGCCGCCATAATAGCGCTTGCCGGGATAGCCCTCGGCGTACTTGTTCGTCAGCACCGTCCCGGCCGCAGCCAGAACGGCCGGCGAGACAATGTTCTCCGAGGCGATGAGCTCAATATTTCGTCTTTGTCTGTCAAACTCGAGTGAGACCGCCTGTCCCAGCTCCGGGTCGGCCTGCTTGAGAAACTCCATCATTTCCTGAACGATCATGGTAAGAACTCCTTTCGGCGCAAATGCGCTGCCGTTTCCGGCTTTTACACATTATTATAGCAGAGCGTCGCCGCGCTGTGAAGATGGAAAACTGCGCAGATGTGTGCTATACTGACAAAAAAAAGCGCGCAGGCACCTGCGCGCGGAACGGAACGGGGCTTTGCCATGAGAAAAAAAGAACGTGCCGAGGGCGTCATTGCCGCGCTGGAGGCAGCCTACCCCGGCGCGGTGTGCGCGCTTCATTTTCAGGCGGATTATCAGCTGATGATCGCCGTGCGTCTTTCGGCTCAATGCACGGACGCGCGCGTGAACCTTGTCACGCCGGCGCTGTTTTCCGCTTATCCGACGCTGCACGCGTTCGCGCAGGCGGACGTGGCTGACGTTGAGCGGCTCGTCCACTCGTGCGGGTTTTACCAGCATAAGGCGCGCGACATCGTCCTCGCCTGCCAGATGCTTGAGCGCGACTTCGGCGGCCGCGTGCCGGACACGATGGAGGACCTGCTCAAGCTCCCCGGCGTCGGCCGCAAGACCGCCAATCTGCTGCTCGGCGACCTGTATGGGAAAGAGGCCTATGTGTGCGACACGCACTGCATCCGCATCGCCGGCAGGCTCGGCCTGACGGACGGGACGAAGGACCCGCTCAAGTGCGAACTGCAGCTTCGCAAGCTCATCCCGCCGGAGAAGAGCAGCGACTTCTGCCACCGCATCGTGCTCCATGGCCGCGCCGTCTGCACCGCGCGCAGCCCCAGGTGCGGCGAATGCACGCTTGCGCCGTACTGCAAGAGCTTTGCCGGGAAATAGCTCAGATCACCGCGCCAAGCGCGAAATATGCGCCTGTCATCAGCGGGATCGTCACTGCGGACAGCAGCGTGCTCACCGCGACGATCTGCGCGCCGAACGGCCCGTCCGCGTCGTAAAGGCCGGCCATGAGGCCAAGGCTCGTCGAGGCCGGCATGGTGCTGATGACGAACATGGCCGTCCGCGCCGCCTCGCCCACAGGCAGCAGCACAAGTGCCGCTGCGCTCACTGCCGGGCACAGCACGAGCCGCCCGAAGTAGGCTCTCAGCGCCGTTTTGTCCGTAAAGGCGCGCCGGAAGTCGATCTTTGCCAGAAATCCCCCAAGCACGAGCATGGCAAGCGGCGTGTTGGCCGCGCCGATGGACGCAAGCGGCGTCAGGATGAGCGACGGCAGACGAAACGGCATAAAATAGAGCGCCAGTCCTGCGGCCGCGGCCAGAATGTTCGGCACGAGCAGGATCTGATGCAGCGGCCGCCCGCCCTTTCCGAAGATCTTCCCGCCGCGCAGCACGGCGTAGCTGTGCGTCCAGGTGGCGATGTTGAACACAATGATGAACACGCTGGCATAGATGACGCCCTCCGCGCCCAGAACGGCATGAAGAAGCGGCAGCCCCATGAAGCCGCAGTTGCAGTAGCCGACGCCGATCTTCGCGACGCGGCTTTTCATGTCGTCCCGCCGGCCGAACATGAGCCGTCCGACCGCAATGCTGATGCCCTGCACGAGTACGGACAGGAGCAGCACCAGCCCAATGTGCCTTGCCGTTGCGGGATCGTAGCCGATCTGGAACGACGACAGCAGCAGGCACGGCATGATGATGTGCAGCAGCAGCTTGGAAAGCATCAGGTTGAATGATTCCGTCAAAAATCCCGTCTTGATGAGCGCATAGCCGAGGCCGACCATGAGGAACATGATTGCGATCTGCTTTGTGATGATCAGCGTGGTGTCAAAAAAGCCCATTGGATTTGCTCCGTTTCCGAAAAAGCAGGATGAAGCTATTATCCTGCGCCGTTCGCACGCTGTCAACTGAAAATGCGCAGCAGTCTTTGTAATGCGCAAAAAATCGCCGCCGCTCTCACGCCTGTGAGAACGGCGGCTGTTTTGTTGCTTCGGGTGCAATGCCCTCGCGCGCGAGGAAATCCTCGCCCGTCAGAACGTGCTGGCGGATATAGGAGAACATCGCCTTCTCTCCCCTGCGCGCGAGCAGGTCGAGCAGGAATGTGAGCTCTGCGCGCGTTCGGGGGTTCATGGCGTTTGTGTCCTTTGCGCGCATGAGGTATTCATACGGATCCTGGTCCGTATAGGACTTGCCGTGATAGATCTTGCAGGCCGCGATGCGATCCATGCACATTTCGACCAGATACCGCGGCGGCATCTCAAGCGCGACGTACACGCGCGTGCCCGGCCGGTAATCGACCCAGTACTCAAAATGGTGCTTGTTGCGGCCCTTGTGGTGCAGCCATGCCGCGGAATAGCCGTACGCCTCGCGCTCTTCCACGTTCGGACTGTGCGTGCCGGAAAAATACTTCGCGCCGACGCGAAACTCCGTCCATGCGTATTTGGAGAGGTCGTGCGTCAGCCCCTGCCGGTACAGGCCGACGGCGAAGCAATGCCGCATGACCACGAACCGGTGGTGCGTGATCGTCAGAAAATGCCTCCAAGCCTTCGCCCTCATGCGGTCGCCTCCCCTTTTCTATCTAGTATAGCAAGGCGAATGCGCCGCATCAAGCAAAAACTGCGCCCTTTTTCCGAGCATTTTTCAGGCAGAACGCCCACAGCTCACCCGTCGAACTCAGCGCGCAGCTTTCCGAGCGCCTTTGTTTCGATGCGTGAAATATACGACCGGCTGATGCCCAGCTTTTCAGCCGTTTCCCGCTGCGTCAGCGGCGCCGCGCCGGACAGGCCGTAGCGCAGCGTCAGCACGCGCTTTTCCCGCTCGCTCAGGCACCGCTCCATCATCCCCCGCAGGCTCCCGTGCAGCTCGCGCGTGCTCAGCTCGTCAAATAGATCCTCATCGCTGCACACCACATCCAGCAGCGAGAGCGCATTGCCGTCCTTCCCCGTCTCAATGCACTCCGACAGCGACACATCCGACGCCGACTTTTTCTGACTGCGGAAGTACATTAGGATCTCATTCTCAATGCATCTCGCCGCATACGTCGCAAGCCGCGCGCCCTTTGACGCGTCGAAGGATGAGATGGCTTTGATCAGGCCGATGGTGCCGATGGAGATGAGATCCTCCTGGTCGGCAGTCTGGGTGTAATACTTTTTCATGATGTGCGCCACAAGGCGGAGATTGCGCTCGATGAGCACATTGCGCGCTGCGAGGTCGCCTTTGGCCGCAAGTTCCAGATACCGCCGCTCCTCCTCTGCACTCAGCGGCTTCGGAAACGACCCGCCGGACGAGAGCCGGAGCGAATAGAGCATGCTGCTGATGATGAGCAGCACCGCCGCAGATAACATGGCATACGCCTCCTCCGTACACCCTATTCCGCCCCGGCAAGTCCGTATGTGCGGTGAAAAAAACAAGCGGCAGGCTCAGCCTGCCGCTTTGCGCGCTGCCCTACTGCTTTGAAAGCGCGGCCGCGCGGTAGCGCTTCACTGTCTGCTCCAGCGCGGCAATGTCCACCGGCTTTGAGAGGTGCTCGTCCATGCCGGCCTCCTTGCTCTTCTGCATGTCCTCAAGGAACGCATTTGCCGTCATTGCAAGGATGGGAATGGTCTTGCCAAGCGGGTTTGCCCCATTGCGGATGCGGCGGGCCGCTTCCAGGCCATCCATAACCGGCATCTGCACATCCATAAGAATCATGTCGAAATCGCCCGGCTTTGCATCGGCGAACGCGTCTGCGATCTCCCGGCCGTTGGAGCAGATCCGGCAGCAAGCGCCCCTGGATTCCAGCAGCAGCTGCAAGATCTCGGCGTTGATTTCGTTGTCCTCCGCGCACAGGAATTTCATGCCGCGCAGGAGCGACGCATTCTCCGGCTCATCCGGAACCGTCTCGTTTTGCTTCGCGATGTCCGCCTCGGTATCAACGGGAAACTCCAGCGTGACCTCAAAGCGCGAGCCTCTGCCGGGAGCGCTCTCCACACAGATGACGCCGCCCATCAGGTCGACCACGCTCTTTGTAATGGCCATTCCGAGGCCCGTCCCCTGCACTTGGTTTGTCCCGGATTTTTTCTCGCGCGTAAACGGATCGAAGATGGTCTTCAAATACGCCTTGCTCATGCCGATGCCGTTGTCGCACACGATGAATTTGTACTTTGCATAGTGCTCGTTGCGGGGCAGCTCCTCCACTTCCAGCCGGATCTGTCCGCCTTTGGGCGTATACTTGACCGCGTTGGACAGGATGTTCATCAGGATCTGGTTGAGGCGGTTGGGATCGGCCAGAACATTTTCATGCTGCACCCGAGCCGTAACCACGCTGAACGTCTGGCCGCGCCGGTTCGCCTGCTCGCGGATCACGCTGTCGAGCTGCGCGAGCTGCCCCATAAGGTTCATGTGTTCGATGTTCAGGGTGGTCTTTCCGCTTTCGATCCGGCTCATGTCCAGAATGTCGTTGATGATCCCCAGCAGCAGATGGCCGGAGCTTTCCAGCTTATCCAGATGCTCTTCCAGTTTCTCCGGCTCGTCCAATTCGTTTTTCATCAGCGTGGTGATGCCGATGATGGCGTTCATGGGCGTCCGGATGTCGTGGCTCATGTTGGAGAGGAAGTCCGTCTTGGCCTTACTGGCCCGTTCGGCGGCCCGCAGGGCGTCGGCTGCGATCTCCTGCGCCCGTTTCAGCTCTGCATTGCTCTGTGCAAGCTGCTTGTTGTATTCTTCCAGCCGGAGATTGGTCTCCTGCTCAGTCCGGAGCTCCTCCTGCCGCTTTTGCTTCTGGAGCTTCCAGATGAGCGATCCCGAGGCAGTCGAAAACGCCAGCGCGAACACGACGAGGATCGCCGTGACCAGATTCACAAGCTTTTGCGTATTGACCGCCACATAGTCTGCCGGGACAAGGAACACCAGCGTCCATTCACTGTTTTCCATCCGCTCCAGCGCATAATAATACTCCGTTCCGTCCAATACCGCATTGGAATAGCACGAGCCCGTTTCGTTCAGCTGCGTCAGCGCGTCCTTGAAGGAAGAGCCGTGCAGGTAGGACATCTGGGAGAGCACGGTGTACACATTATGCCCTCTCAGAAGCTCGGTATCGTTGCTGTTAAACAGCTTGAGGCCGTCGCTGTCCACCACATAGACGCTGTTATGGTTTTCATACGCGTCACAGTGGAAATACCGATCCAGCTGGTCCATGCCCTGCGCCATTCCCACATAGCTCAGAGTGATCTGCCCGGAGCCGCTTTGGAGCACGATCGGGGTCGGAAGCCGCTTCAGGAACACCATGCTGGCGTCGTTCTCCGTCAGGGAGTTGGAAACATAGCTGATCCTCTCCGGCAGATCCTCCAGATAGGTCATCTCCCGCAGCAGCCCCATATTCCCGTCGGCTGTATAATACCGCCCTGCGGAATCCACGGCCATCAGCGTGATCCGCTTTTCCGGAAGCTCGGACAGCACGGTCACGTTTTGGAGATAGCGGCAAAACGCCTCGTCGGTGGTCAGCGCAGTCCCATTGAGGTAATTGCACTGGACGTCCACCTCGACCCATCGCTGCTCAAGCCCGTCCTCCAGATTGCGGAACATCTGGTGCGTGACCTCCTCCATCTGGCTCAGGCGCTCTCTGTAAACAAGATCCCGAATGTAGGCGTGGCTCAGAAAAACAAGCGCCAGAATGACCGCGGCTCCGCCAATGCCGCAGGCGAGAATGCGTTTATGATGCTTTCTGTCTTTTTGCATTCAGCGCACCGCTCAATCCCATGCTGCGTCCGCAGCGCTCAGTTCTGCGAATGACCCGAAAAAGGCCTTTGCCGCATCCATCCCCACCACGCCGGAGTCCACCACCTCTGCTTCCGCAGCCAGTCGGTCGCTGACACCGGAAATTGCGACCTGATAGGTTTCATCCTCGTCTACTTCCGCGGGGCTTGCCAGCACATAGGGGTATCCCTTGCCGTTGCCGTAGGCATCGTAGCCCTCGGCCAGCAGATCGTTGATCTGCCTGCCCGTCAGCGTGACGGTCTGAATGGTGCGGTTCCAGCCCGTCGGCAAAATCACGCACAGATCGTAATCCGTGATGTCCTTGGCGTACAGCTTGGCGCTGACGCCGTAATGGTTCTGCTCCGTGGAATTTCCGGGAATCCATGTGCTCAAAGAAATGAGCGCAAGATCGCTGCCCGTTGCCTCGGCAAAGCAGCGGCCCACCAGTCTGGCGCAATCCTCTTGAGAGATTTCTTCCGAAACGGTAGTGATCACATCAGGGGTATCGTTCACGATCTTATCCTGATCCTTGTCTATCTGGCGGATCACGTCGTCAATGGTTGCCTCGCCCTTCATGAACTCCAGCATCTTATTTCCGGTCGTCACAATGGTGTTTTCCCATCCGGAATAGATAAAGGGGGCGGTATTCCCGGCATTCAGGGCGTCGGCAATGTCTGCATAGTACGTGTCATCCGCCTTTGCGTCTTTGAACGGCAGCAGACTGCTCTTGATTTTGGTTTCCGGGTACAGCGCGCACGTTCCCTCCACCGTAGAGAGAACGCGCATGACTTTCAGCGCGTCTTCGAGTTTCTGAGGGTTCTGCTCCAGATTTTTGTTCAAGCCAAAATAGCGGCTGACAGTCAGCACAAAAACGTTCTGCGTACCGTCTTCTGAAAGATAGGGCATCAAGCCGAACGTGTCTGCCGTGCCGTCTGCCTCAATAATGCCGTTTGTGCTGCCCATCAGGAACAGCGTGTTTCCGTCGATCATCATCTGCCGGGTCACTTCATCGGAGGTGGGGTCTCCATCGGCATTCAGCATCCCAATATCCTTCCATTTCTGGACATAATTCATGGCATCCAGCATGCCCTGCGTATCGCTGACAGTTGCTTTGCCGGACAGATAATCCTTCTGCCAGCGCTTGCCGTCGAGCGTGCCGAGGAAGCTTGCGTCTGCAATGTTGCACAGATACTGAAATCCGTACCCCGGATACTGGATCTGCGGCAGGCAGAGCGCAACGCCCGCCTCCTTCGCCTTTTCAGCCAGCTGTTCCAGCTCCGCAAACGAAGTGGGCAGCTCCCAGCCGTATTGTTCCAGCAGGGTCTTATTGTAGGTAATGCCGTAGCAGTTATAAACAGAGGGCAGCATGTAAATTGCGCCGTTGTCGGAGACTTCCTGCAAGCGGGATTCCACATAATAATCCGTGAAGTCATAGCCGGAAAGGTCCAGCAGTTTATCGCTTAAGTCATCGGTCAGAGGGTTGTAGACCGTAAGCGTGCACACGTCCGGCAGATCCCCCGCCTGCATCATATTCTGCAAGCAAGTGGTGGTATTATCCCCGCTGTAGGGTACGATTTCAATGTTCACCTCCGGGTAGACGCTGTGTACCTGTTCGATAAACGCCTCCACATCCAGATAGGGCGCCATAAACGTGATCGGTTCATGCTCTGCGGGTTCTTTGGGTGCAGCCGTCCGGCTGCCGCAGGCGGCAAGCGCCGCCAGCGCCGCCGCGGCGCTCAGGGCGAGCAGCAGGCGCCGGAGTTTTTGGTGCATCATACAGTTCTTCCCCTTACATCTTAAGTCGGGCTTCCTGCACGGCCGCACAGCAGCGCCATGCCGCCGTGCGGGATTTCTAAATAATTTAAGCCCTATTTTACAGAATATTACTATCTTACTCTTCAAACAATCAAGAATCAAGCGCAGCGATCGCTTTTCCCCGCAAACCCGCAAAAAATGTCGCTTTGACCCCCGCGCGCAGCGGCCGGCGCGCAAGAACCTCTGGCCGCTCCGCCGAAAGGCGGCAAAAAAAGCGGCAGGCTGAGCCTGCCGCTTAGGAAGCGCATTTTCAGATCTGCATGGCCACGGCGTAGGCGTCCGCGATGGCAGTCATGAGGTTGCAGCCGGGGTCGCCCTTGCAGTCGCCGATCATGTAAAACTCATTGGCTGCGTTGGCAAACGCGATGGCCTCGTCTCGCCGGGGCTCCATGCCGCCGGCGGCGACAAGGCTGTCGCAGGCGATCGTATGGAGCGCGCCGCCCTCGTCGCGATATGTGACGCTGCCCGGAGCGACTTCAACGGTCAGGGCGCATGGGATGACCTTCACGCCGCTCGTATAGGCAAGGCGGTTCATATAGACGCGGCCGCGGACGGGGCTGTCATCGTAGGCAATGATGTTCTTGCGCGAGAGCTCCGTGACCGTATGGCCCCTCTTCGCAAGGAACACGGCCGCCTCTGCACCGGTGGACGAGCCGCCGATGACGGCGACGTTTTGCCCAAGCTCGGCCTCTTTTTCGTATACGTCGATGATGTTCACTGCGTCCGCCGTCTCGATGCCCGGAATGTTCGGCAGGCGCGGCGCGGCGCCGGTCGCGGCGACGACGGCGTCAAAGCCCTCGCGCTCGATGGCCTCGGGCGTGGCCTCCGTGTTCAGGCGCACCTGTATGCCGCGCTTTTCGACCATGTGGATGAGATAGTCGAGATAGCGCGCAAGGCGCCACTTGAAATCCGGATAGCGGGCAGTTTTGATCTGGCCTCCAAGCTCGCCGCTCTTTTCAAAGATGACCGGCGTGTGGCCGCGCTCTTTCAGGTAGAGCGCGCACTTCATCGCGCCCGGGCCGCCGCCGATGAGCGCGACCTTCTTGTGCGCCGTCACGGGCGCGATCATTTTCTCCTTGCGGTATGAGAGCGCAAGCTCCGGGTTGATGGTACACTTGCTGATGCACTCACCGCTCCAGGTGCGGGCATGACCGCGGCAGTTGTTGCACTCGATGCAGGGGTTCACCTCGTCGTCCTGCCCGTTTTTGAGGATCTCGCCGAGGCGCTCGTTGCAGATCATGAGGCGTGCCGACGAGATGATGTCCGCGTCGCCGCTTGCGATGACCTCGTCAAGGCGCTCGAGGCTGACATAGGGCGTGTTGACGGCGATGAGCATTTTGACGCCCGCGTCCTTGAGCTGACGGGACAGCTCGCGCGCCGGGCAGTCGACGCCGTTGCCGCCGTCCTCCGTGCCGCCGCGAAGGTGCAATATGTCCGCATAGGGCTCGATGAGCCGGATGAGCTCGACCGTCTCGTCAAAATCAAGCCCCGCGAACGCGCCGGGGTAGTTCACGGTGAAGATGACCTCGTCGCCGAGCGCCGCGCGCAGGCGCGAGAACAGCGTCCTGGCAAACAGGCCGCGGTCGCGTCCCCACTTGTCCGTGCGCGTGTTGATGCGCGGATTAAAGAACTGGCCGGCCGCGCGGTTGAGGTCGAGCTGGATGGCGTCAAAGCCGAAGCCGACGTAGAGCTTTGCTTTGTCGATCATCGCCTGAATATAGACCTCGACCGTCTCGTCCGTGAACGGCTTCGGCGCCATGTTGGGGTCCATGCCGGGGCCGGCGAGGTCCGTTTCGCCGTTATTCTTGTGGTATTCCTCCGGCCCGATGATGGCGCCGAACATGACCTTGTACGGCGCGCCGGCGTCGGCGGGGTTGTTCATCTGCGGCGGGCCCTGCTCGGCCGTGACCGTAAATGGCATCTCCTGATCGACAGCCAGCGACGTACACAGCTTCGCGCCGTAATAGTGCACGGACGCGGCAAAGTGCGCAAAGCCGTTCTGGCAGCCGGGGTCGTGGATGTCCCACATGGAAAAATGCGGCGTGTCGATGCCGCCCATTGTGCGCTGGAAGCTGTTTGCAAGGTCGTGTACTGTCAAAAGCGCCATGCCGTTGCGGGCGCGGTCGGTGTAGAAGGTCGTGATCTGCTCGGCCGGATAGCGCTCATCCGCGCCGAGGTAGTGCGGCTGCGCGCACGGGTACATAAGGCGGCTCTTCAGAACGGTGCCGCGCACCTTGAGCGGCGAGAGAAGGTGCTGAAAATACTTTGCCAATGTTCTCATCCTTTCGCTGGTCTGCGCTGTTTATCTGTGCGGCTTGAGCTGGGGCCGCATGGCCCCAGCTCCGATGCTTTTTTAGATCAGGCCTCTTCCGCCGTGGCCGCGGCAATGCGCTCGTCGATCTCCTTGCGGTAGCGCGCGCTCGTCTTGTCGTCGAGGCGCATGAACAGGAAGATGAGGAACGTGACGACCGCCGCGATGGCAGGGACGCCGAGGTAGAGGAAGTCCAGCGCGTCGATGGCTGGCTGCGGCATGACACCCGCGCCCTCGTAGCCGAGTCTTGCAAGCACGAAGCCCATCGTCGCCGTGGCGACGGCCGAGCCGATCTTGCCCATGACGGACTGGCCGGCGTTGCACAAGCCTTCCTGACGGACGCCGTTTTTCCACTCGCCGTAATCAATGATACGGGTGATCATGATGCCGCGCGCCGGGCCGATGCAGCCGTCGCAGAAGCACTTGATGCCGAGGAACACGAGCACAGCCGTCAGCGAGCCGCCCTGACCGCCGAAGATGAACGCGCAGACGCTCGCAGCTGCCTGAAGCCCGTAGAGAATGACGGCCAGACGGCGCGCCTCAATGAACTGGATCAGGACAATGGACACGACGCTGCCGACGAGCATCGGGATGGAGAGCACCGTCCCGAACAGGCCGAACAGGCCCATGTCGCCCTGCACATACTGAAGATAATACGCCATGCAGCCGAAGCCGAAGCCCATGGAGATGCCGCCGGCCAGAAGCGAGAGCGTGTAGATGACCCACCATTTGTTGCCCAGCAGAAACTTGAACTGCTCGAACACATTTTCGCGCTTTTCGCGGTTGTGCGTCTTCATGAACGTGCGATCGACGTCCTCCCAGTCGCCGTCCAGACGCATTTCATGGTAGAGCATGAACGCGAGGAAGCCGGAGACGATCGTGATGAAGCCCATGGTGATGCTCGCGCCGCGGTAGCCGGCCAGGCCGCCGCCGAAGAGCGCGACGAGCGGGACGACGAGCCAGTTGGTGATGTTCGTGCCGCCGGTGTTGC
This sequence comes from uncultured Oscillospiraceae bacterium, assembly GCA_934589675.1. Taxonomy (GTDB): domain Bacteria; phylum Bacillota; class Clostridia; order Oscillospirales; family Oscillospiraceae; genus CAKTOF01. The sequence continues at coordinate 78,158 of CAKTOF010000004.1, read as the reverse complement.
CGATGGTGCCGGCCCAGATCATCATGCCGCGGACCTTGTCGTTCTGCGTGCAGAGCGTCGGCGCGGCCGCCGCCGGGATGCGGATGGACGTGAGCAGGCAGCAGAACAGGTTATACATGATAAACGCGTACACGAGCTTGATCGTTGTGGACGCGCTGGCCGGAACCATGTAAATGAGCATGATCGAGATGCCGAGCGGCACGCTCATCCACAAGAACCAGTGCCGGATCTTGCCGTATTTCGTCCGGACGCGGTCGGTGACAGCGCCCATCAGGAAGTCCGTGATGCCGTCGATGATGATGCCGATGGACATGACGCCCGCGATGGCAGCGGACGAGACGCCGAGATATTCCGAGTAGACAAACGTGAGGAAGCTGGCCATCATAACATAGCCGAAGGACTGGTAAGTAAAGGCCGCAAAAACCTGCGCGACATAGTTCTTGATGCTCGCGCCGCTGGTCGGACGCTGTAGATCTGCGTAGAGCGTTGGATCAATGTGCTGCTTCGTGGTGGTCTTTGACATAACAAACTGCCCCCTTCTTGATTGGATGCTTTCTCCCCGACAAGATTATGTTTTTTTAACGGGCGCAACACCTCCGCACTGTATTTTTTATCCGCGCTGCCTTGCAGCGAAGCTTATGTGGTAGCCAGATGGTCGCCGAGCAGCTTGCCAAGCGTCATCGCCATGCCGATGCTCACGCCCGCGATCGGCGTGGAGTATTCGATCGCAAATCGGCCGCCGGAGTTGTTGCCCGTGGCGTAAAGACCGGGGATCGGGTCGCCGTAATCATCGAGAACCTGCTGGTTTTCGTCGACCATGACGCCGCTCATGGTCGCCATCGGGCCGATGGGAATGGGCAGCGCCGTACTGCACCCGTAAAACGGCGGGGTTTTGATCGCGTGCATCTGTCGCGGATCCTTGCCGTAGTCCTCGTCCCGGCCGAGCGCGCACAGCTCGTTGTAGCGCGCGATGCTGCGCAGGAAGTTCTCAAGCGTCTTCCCCTCATACCCGAGGCATGTGCCGAGCTCCTCGAGCGTATCGGCGCAGTAGAATGGGACGGAGCGTTTTTTGTCGCCGTCGTCGAGATTCGTCGTGCCGTGCATCGGCTCGCCGCGCGTTCCGGCGGCGCGGATGTCAGCCATGTCGCGCTCCAGACGCTCCATGATCTCCGGCCAGCGGACGTTGACATTCGTGTGGTCGGGCGCCTGATCGTAAAGCTCGGAGAGATAATCGCTGTCAAACACCGCTGAGATAAAGCCCTCCGGCTGGAGATTCGTCAGAATCCCCGCGCCGAACGCGCCCATGATGCCCTCGTTGCCGTAGCGCTTTCCCAGCCGGTTGAGCCGCAAAAACGCCGTTCCGCTGAGGCCGCCGGCCATGAACGAAAGGCTCGGCGACATGGCCGCGCGCGGGCCGGGCTGGATGTGTCCGCCGGCCCACAGCCCCATCCGGATGCCGGAGCCGTCGCCGAGCCCCATGCCGCAAAGGTCGGCGTCCGCGCCGAACGTCTCCTCCAGCTCCTGATAGAGGTCGTGTACCATCCGGTTATCCCGGTTGCAGTCGCCCGCCGCGAGCACAACGGCGCGCGCTGCTTCAAATAGCTCGTACTCACCGTCCGCGTTCTGGGCGATGACGCCCGTGATGCGGCCGTCCGTTTTCACGGTCTGCCGCGCCGTGCGGCCGTAGTAAAACGCCGCGCCGTGCGCCTCGGCCGTCTGCTGCGTGAGCTTGAGCGCATCGGACAGCCGGCAGCCCTTCTCGTAAAACATATGCGTCCCGAGGAAGCTGCGATAGCCGTTGTAGCAGATATTCTTCAGATATGCCTCCGGCGCGGGGTTCATATACAGGCGGATCGTATCCAGAAACGCCTGCGGCAGCGGGCGCAGAAACCAGTCCATTGCCTCGCCGCTGCGGCGGGCAAACTGGCGGATGAGGTCGGGATTTGTCCGGTTCTGCGTGCGCACCTGCCAGTCGAGCTGAAACTCCAGCGGGTCATAGCGCGGCAGCCCGCGCGCAAGGCCGAACGCGGAATTGAGCACGCCGACCTCGTTGCCCATAACGGCCTGTGCCCGGCGGCTTTTCTGCTTTTCCAGAACGGCGACCGACGCGCCGCCCTCCGCTGCCGCTCTGGCCGCGCAGCTCCCGGCGTGGCCTGCGCCGACGATGACAATGTCCGCGCGGCATCGCCGCTTGATGCACGATGCGTCGATCGGCTCCGGCGGGGTCATCCATTCGTACTGTCTTCCCTTCACGCGCGCTCTCCCTCCTCTGCCAGTTTCAGCATTTTTCACTAATTATTTCGTGTTTTATCTTCTCACATTTGTCATCTTATCATAAGGCAGTTTATCTGTGAAATGCTAATAATTCATCTCATCTATAAAACCAATGCATAAATCAGTGAAAAAAACCGCGGGCGATGCCGTCTGGCATCGTCCGCGGCTGAAGCCGCCTATGCTGTTTCCTCTTCGATGAAGTCCATGATCCGCTGGACATACCCCGCGGTCAGGTTGTTCCGACTTGCCGCGACGACGCGGTACTCCGCCATCTGCACCCCCATCGGCACGATGCGCACCAGCGGCTCATACCGGCGCAGCTGCGCCTCCGGCGCGGCAAACATTCCGCTGCCCGCCGCGACGAAGTTGATGACAGCCGTGTAATTTTCCAGCGCGCAGTATTTCGGCGACAGTCCGTAATGGTCAAGCAGCGTCCGGATCGTCGGCGCCCAGCCCGAGCGGTCATACGGGAAGAAAAAATCCGCGCCGCTCACAAGCTCGCGAAAGCGCGGCGACTCAAGCGGGCAGTCCCAGTCGCACGGCACCGCGAGCGCAATGCGCCCATGGCTGATCGTGCGATCCATCAGGCCGTTCGCCATTTTCCGGTCGTCCGCGGCGGCATAGCCGATCGTGAGGTCGGCCGCGCCCTCCGTCAGAATGCGCGCGAAGCTGCTCGCTGTGGCCGGGATGCACTCGACGGCAAGCTCCGGGAAATTCACGCGGATCTTTGCAATGAGCTCAAACGCGCCGCTTCCCTCGAGCGAATAGAGGTCGTCCTCGAGGCAGATCCTGAGCGTCTGGCGGGTCAGACCGTTCTTGCTTGTCTCCTTCACGGCCTGCGTCAGGCCGTCCGCCTCGTGCAGAAGTCCGATGGCGCGCCGGTAGAGCTCCTGCCCGGCCGCCGTCAGCCGGATCGAGCGCGTTGTACGCTCCACAAGCGAGCTGCCAAGCTCCTCCTCAAGCTTGGCGATGGCGCGGCTGAGCGCCGGCTGCGTGATGTAGAGATTCTGCGCCGCCTGCACAAAGCTCGAATGCTCCGCGACCGCGATAAAATAGCGCAGCTGCTTGAGTTCGATCACTGGACTTCCCTCCCTGCTCCGGATTCTGTTTGCATTCTAGCAGACAGAGCGCGTAAAAGCAAGGCAGGCTAAATATTTTGTTAAAAATGGTCAAATGCTTAAAAACCTCCTAGGCTGCCGCCCAGGAGATTTTTATACATTTTTTACAACCGTGCCAGCTCCTCCGGGGTCGTGATGCCCTGTCGAACCAGCTCAATGCCCTTTTCGCGCAGGCTTTTCATGTTCTGATGCTCTCGCGCGTAGGCTTCGATCTCATCGCTCTGCGCGCCGGAGACGATCATACGGCGGATGGCCGCGTCGACCGCGACGATCTCGTGGACCGCCACGCGGCCGCGGTAGCCTGTGCCGCTGCACTGCGGGCAGCCTGCGCCGCGGCGGATGGTCTTGCAGTCCGCGCCCAGTACGCTCTGCTCGACCGACGTGGTCGGAACGGTCTCGGCGCAGTTCGGGCAGACCTTGCGGACAAGGCGCTGCGCCACGACGCCGACGAGCGAGCTGGCAATGAGGTAGCGCTCCACGCCCATGTCGGCAAGGCGCATGATGCTCGACACAGCGTCGTTCGTATGCAGCGTACTCAGGACGAGGTGGCCCGTGATGGCCGCGCGGACAGAAATGCTCGCCGTCGTGGCGTCGCGCGTCTCGCCGACCATGATGATGTCCGGATCCTGACGCAAAAGCGCGCGCAGCCCCGTTTCAAATGTTAGCCCCGCAGTGTTGTTGACCTGCGTCTGGCTGACGAACGGGATCGTCTTTTCGACCGGATCTTCCACCGTTGCAATGTTGACCTGACGCTGCGAGAGGTATTCCAGCACCATGTAGAGCGTCGTCGATTTGCCCGAGCCCGTCGGGCCGGTCAGGTAGATGAGGCCATTGGGCGAGTTGAGCATGGGCAGGAACTTCTGATAGCTCTCCTCGTCCATGCCGAATTGGCCGGGATAGTCAATGGCCGCATTGCCCGCAAGGACGCGGAGCACGGCTTTTTCGCCGTGGACGGTCGGCAGGATAGAAACGCGGATGTTCGCCTCCTGCCCCTTGTCGAGGCGGATGTGGAAGTGGCCGTCCTGCGGCAGGCGGCGCTCGGCAATGTCGAGGCCGGACAGAACCTTGATGCGCGCAATGAGCGGCTGATGCAGGTTCGGCTGGAGCGAGACATACCGGACGATCGCGCCGTCAAGGCGGATGCGCACCCACGTCTGCTGCGGGTACGGCTCGATGTGGATGTCGCTCGCGCCGCTCGTGATGGCGCGGCCGAGCAGGCTGTTGAGCAGGCGGATGACGGGCGCCTCGTTGTTCCCGGCGTCGACCTCCTCGGTGACGACCTCCTCCGGCTCAGCGGCGGCATAGTTCTGGTTGGCCGTGCGTGCGGCCTGCCGGGCGTCGACCTCGGCGTAGTAGTAGGCGATGGCGCGCTGGAGCGGCGCGCGCTCGCACAGCTTCGTCTCCAGCTGGCAGCCTGTCAGCTGGCGCACCTCTTCGAGGCCGAAATAGTTAAGCGGATCATTGGTCACGACAACGAGATTCTTCCCGCTGTAGCCGACCGCGAGCATCGTGTGCTTCTCCGCCAGCGCGCGCGGGATGCACGCGACGGCCTTGAGATCGACCTCGACGAGGCCGATCCTGACAATTTCAAGCCCCAGACGCGTGGCAAGCGCCGAAAGGACCTGCTGCTCCGTGACAAAGCCAAGCTCGACCAGGATCTGCCCGACGCGCATGTCGCGGTGCTCTTTCTGATAGGCGAGCGCCTGCTCCATCTGCTCCTGCGTGACGTCTCCGCGCTCCATCAGGATCTCGCCGATGCGAAGATTCTGCTTCATTCGTCCGTCTCCTCCCCGTCTGCGCACATATAAAGCTCCATCGTGCAGCGGATGTCGTTCGTCTGAACCGTCTCAGAGCCGTCGGACAGATACGTCGTCTCCGAGATCGAAAAGCGCACGACGCGGATGCCGGGAGCGCTGCGCTCCACGTCGGTCAAAAATGCGACAAAGTCGCTCTCCGAGCCCTGCGCGCGCAGCTGCGCCGTGCCAATGTACACCGCGCCGGCCGGGACGGCCTGCGCCGCATTCTCATCCGCGAGGTAGCTCTGCACGGCACCCGCTGCGGCGTCCGTCAGGGTCAGCTCCTGCGGGAACAGGCCGTGACGCAGCTCGAGCGCCGTGATGATGTCGTCCATCTGCGGCGTGCCGAGCACGCCCGCGTAATACGGCGCAGCGGCCGCCGACAGCTCCGCCTGCGCCGACTCGATGTCCGCGTCAAGGTGGTCGAGCGCCGCGATCTGCGTCTGATACTCCATCTGCGTCAGGCGCGCTGCCTCAAGCTCCTGAATCAGCGCCGAGCGCCGGTCGAGCGCGGGCATGATCAGAAAGCGCACGCCGATCAGCAGCACGGCCGCGCACAGCACAAGGCGCAGCAGGCTCCGGTCGCGCGGGGTCATCTGAACTTTCACGACGCCGCACCCCCTTTCAGCACGCAGCTGAGCGTCAGCTCGTAGCGCCCGTCCTGATAGCTGTAGCCGCCGTAGCCGACGCGCTCAAACAGGCCGGTCTGTTCCAGCGAGAGCACATAGCTCGGGATGTCGATGACCTCCGCACTGCTCGCTTCAAAATCGAGGGCGCCGGTCGCAGAATCGTAGCCCCGGAGCACCGTTGTGACCGCGCTGCCGCCCGCCGCGCCGATCGCGTGCACGACGGTCTCGTCCACGGCCGGGTAGGTCCCGAGGCTGTCGGTAAGCGTCTGGACCTCGGCAAGCGCCGCGCGGATGCCGGAGAGCGCTTCCTGCTTTTCCACGGATTCCTCGTACTGCGCTTCGGTGGCCGGCGCGGTAAGATAGGCGTTCGCCGCGTCGATGTCCGTCTGCACGTCCACGCTCAGCCGCACGATGACGGCCCATACCAGCAGCACGGCGACGGTCAGCACAAAGACCGGCATATAGTATCCGCGCAGCCATGTTCCGCCGCTTTTTTCCCTTGCGCCGCGGCGGTAGCTCTCGTAGAGATTGATCTCTTTTTTCATATTTGCCACGTCAATGCCTCCTTATCGCAGCAGCGCGCTGACGCAGTCGATCCAGTCGCCCATGCGCGCATGGCCGGGGAGCGCGCGCAGGCAGTCGGGCGTGGGCAGCGGCTCGGCGCGAAGACCCATGGCGGCAAGCTCGGGCGCGCAGACGGCAAAGTCGCCGTCGTCGCAGCCGGCGTAGCAGACGGCGTCGATCGTATGCTCGCTGCGGTTTGCCGTGTGGAACTGCACCGTGCCGGAGACATTGCGCGCGACCTCGGCGGCGAAGTCGAGCGTGCCGGTCTCGCTGAAGATCTGCGTCCGGCCGGAGTAGCGGTATTCGCCATTCTCGACGAGCAGCGACAGCACGCTCCCGCGCTCAAACAGCAGCCAGATGCACGTCCTGCCGCGCATGGCGTCCATGGCCGCAAGAAGCCGGACGTACCCGGCCAGCGCCATCGTCACAGACGAGACGCGAAGGCCGAGGCGTGAGAACATCGCAAGATACTCCTCCATGACCGACCGGCGGCAGGCGCAGGCGAGAAGCCGGAGCTTGCCCGCGCCGTCCGCTCCGAGGATCTGGTAGTCCGCCGCGACCGGCTCTTCTCCTCGTGTCGTCATCTCATGGTCGACCAGCGCGTCAAGCTGCTTTTTCGGCAGATCGGGCGCCGTGATCACGCGCATGGTGACGGCATGGTCCGGCAGGACGACGCACAGCCCGCTTTTGGGCAGCTTATTTGCCTGCCAGAGCTTGCCCGCAGCCTTTTCCCAGGATGCGATGCCGCCGTCATAGGCCGGTTCGGCGCACAGCGCCGAGACGGTCGGCTTTTTGCCCGCGGAGCCGACGGCGACCTGCACCGACGCCTCGCGCAGGGCGACAACTGTAGTTTTCATGGGCAGATTCCCCCTAAGAATCAGAGATTGGCGGAGCCTTCGATGGCGCTGTACGATCCGATGATCGGCCCCATGACCGCCACCATGATAAAGCCGATGACGAGCGCCATGATGACGATGAGCATCGGCTCAAGGATCGTCACCATGCGCGCGCTGGCCTGCTGTGCATCATATTCCATAATCTCGGCCGCGCTGTCAAGCATGGAGTCGAGCCGGCCGGTCTGTTCGCCGACGCGGATGGCGGCGATGAGCTTGTTCTGCAGGCCGTCGACCTGTGAAAGCGCCGCGGAGAGCTCCGCGCCGCTTCGCACTCCGGCGAGCACAGCGTCGAACTGACCGGAAATATAGGCGTTGCCGACGCTCTCTCGCGCGACGGACAGCGCCTCGACGATGGGCATCCCGCTGGCGTAGAGGCTCCCGAGGGCGCGTGCAAAGCGCGCCGTGCAGATCGTGCGGAAGAGCCTTCCGAGCAGCGGCAGGCGCAGCTTCGTGCGGTCGTGCCGCAGCCGGACGGCCGGCATACGCAGCACCGTGCGGACGGCGACGACGAGCGCCGCGATGACGAGCGCGACGGCGTACCACTTTGAGGTCAGGAAGTTTGAAAACGCGATGAGCGCGCGCGTGGCGGCCGGAAGCTCTGTCATCGTTGAAAACAGATCCTCAAACTGCGGCAGGACGAACGTCACGATGATGATCACGACCGCGACGGCCAGCACGCCGAGCACGGCGGGGTAGACCATGGCAGAGCGCAGGCGCTGCTCCATCTGATACTGCTTTTCAAACTGCAGCGCGAGGCGGCCGGCGACGCGGGCAAGGTCGCCCGTGCCCTCTCCGGCGCGGATCATGCCGAGCATCAGGCGTGGGAACACGCCCTCGCTTTCGAGCGCGGCGGAGAAGTCAACGCCGCGCCGCACCTGACTGAGCACGTCGGCATAGATGCGCCGCTGCGCAGCGTCCATGCTCTCGTCCTTCGAGATCATGTCAAGCGCCGGGGCGAGGCTCACGCCCGCGCCGAGCAGGTTGCTCAGCTGGCGGCAGAACTCCGCAAGCGACTTTGTTTTGAGTCTTTTCTTCCCGCCGCGGGTGCGCTTTTTCGCGGATGAGCGGAGGTAGAGCCCCTGCGCGAGCAGGCGGTCGTAAAGGTCGGCCTCGTCGAGCGCCGTCATCGTGCCGCGCCGGGTCCTGCCGCGCTCATCGCGCGCAGCATAGCGGTAGGCGGCCGCGGTTTTCCGCTCGGGCGCGGAGAGCGCCGTCGATTGTTTTGCCATTTTTTGATTCACCTCTTTGGGGAATGATCAGAGAAACAGGCCCAGATACCAGTTCATCACAGCGCTGCCGCAAAAAAGGGCCAGCAGGATGCCCGCGGCGAGGAACGGGCCGAACGCGAACTGCGTTTTTCGCCCGGCCTTTTTGCGCGCGAGGAGGATCGCGCCGTACCCGCCGCCGCCGAGCAGCGCGAAAAACGCCGCGGCGACCGCGCCCTTCCAGCCGAGCAGCCATCCGGCCGCGGCCATGAGCTTGATGTCCCCGCCGCCGAAGCCGCCGGGGATACACAGCGCGACGAGCAGCATGGGGGCGCTGATGCACAGCGCGCCGATGAGCCGCGAGACAAGCCCCGTCTCCGGGCAGACCCACACGGCCGCGAGGCCAAGCGCCGCCAGCGCAATGCACGAACCGTTCCAGATCTCCATCGTGTCGAAGTCCACGAGCGCGACGACACTCAGCACGCACGCGCACGCAAAATACAGCGCGCCGCGCGCGGGCTCATCCGCGAAGAAAAACGCGCAGAAAACGCACAGCGCGCCGCCGAACAGCTCAGAAAAGAAGCTGCGCAGCGGGATTTTTCCGCCGCAGCCGCGGCAGCGGCCGCGAAGCGCCAAAAACGAAATGCACGGCACCAGCTCCATCGCCGAGAGCGTTTTTCCGCACGCGTCGCAGCGGCTGCGGCCGCGGAGCACGCTCTCGCCGCGCGGGACGCGGCAGACAACGACGCCGAGGAAGCTATAGATGCTCGCGCCGAGCAGGAAGAAGATCGCGCCGAGCGCGAGATAAGCCAGTACGAGCAAGGCCGTCTCTCCTTTTTGGAAGATTCGCTGTGCGGCATTGCACTTTTCAAAGCCCAATCGCCCCGCATGGAGCTTCAGGCCCTGAAAAGCGCCATACCGCAGGGGCAAACCGCCTCGTGCACCGCGAGGGGCCGCCCCTACGGGACAGCGTGCAGGATCTCAGGGGTGATGCATACCTCCCACGTCATGGGGTCGGCAGTGTAGACGACGGTGAACGCGCCCTCCGTGTAGGCAAAGCGCGCCACGCCGTAGCCGTTGTCCTCCGTCTGGATGAGCTGGATGTCGCCCGGCGCGTTCGAGACGATGAGAACCTCGGTCAGAACGTCCTCCGTGACCCCTCCCGGTTGGGAGGGGTCGGCGAAGGGCTCTCCTGCGGCGTAGGCTTCGGTCGAGGCGGCGTTCAGGGCGATCCGCACCGTTTTCGCATTGCCCAGGGCGACCCGGGCGTCCGCCCGGTACATCAGCCACAAAGCGCCGGCCGCGAGCAGCACGACCGTCAGCAGGAGGATACACAGCACCGTCAGCACATAGCTCACCGTCCCGTATTTGCCGGGCTTGCGTGAGGTGATGGCTTGGGTGGAATGGGTCATGTGTTTAGGACACGGTATACTTCGTGCCGTCATAGGTGCAGGTAGCACCGTTGTCATAAACGACCTGCGAAACCTTATTCTTCGTAATCGTGATCGACGTGATGTTGCCCGCATCAACTTCTGCAAGATCCGCAACCTGAGCAACCGTGAATGTGCCGGTGAACCCAGTATCTCCGACCTTGCCATTGACCTCCGTATTGTTGGCGCCATAGTCTTCGCTGGTCAGCGTCTGCGCGGCCATGACGACCATGCGGGTCTCGGCGACGATCTTCTTCTCATTGGCCTTGTCGATGTACTTGGTGAGGGCCGGAATGAGCAGGGCGGCCAGGATGGCGAGGATGACGAGGACGACGATCAGCTCCACGAGCGTGAAGCCGCGCTTGCTGCGAAGAGCAGCGGAAAGCTTGTTTTTCATGTTGCATTCTCCTTTGAAATTGATCTTTTGATTTATAAAAACACAGCGGTGCATCTGTGCTTTTAACCTGGTGATGCTCAGCCCGTCGCGGTGATGGCTGTCCGGAGCGGCGGGGCATAGCGCAGGTCGACGACGAGCTCGTCTGAAAAGACCTGCTGCGTCATGTCCGCATCGCGGAAGATGCGGACGCGGACGGTGACAGCCGCGCCGCTGACCGTGTAGCTCAGCTTCGCGCGCAGTCCCATGTAAAAGCCCGCTCCGTAGGGCTTTGTCAGCGCGCGGGCGATGGCCGTCGTTCCCTCCCAGTATTGGTACTGGTAATCGGCGGCGGAGTAGTAGCGGACGACGAGATAGCCCGGCTCAATTTCCGGTTCTACCGCGGTCGGCGTCTGATCGCCGCTTTTGCGACGCAGCTCCGTGCGGCAGGTGCCGCCGGTGCTTAAGAGGATCGCGTAGCCGTTCTCATCGAGAAACTCGAGGGCCTCGCCCTCCACGCCCTCGGCCACGCCACTCTGGCCGCCGATGCCGCTGTACGGATCGGCGCTGGCGTAGCACTTGACATAGCCCTGCGCGTCCTCGATCTCGCTTTTGACGGTGATGAGCAGGTCGTCGGCGATGGTCTGCGCCTCGTTCTGCTCGCGCAGCATCTTTGTGACGCGCGCGGCAGGCTCCAGACACGCGGCCGAGAGCGCGAGGAGCAGGCACAGCAGCACGGCGCTCACAATGAGCTCTACAAGCGTTGTGCCGGCGCGGCCGGAGAGCAGCCTTTGCAGTTTTTTCAGCCGGTTCATCCGCCGCCTCCCGTCCCGCCCGGGAGATTCCCGGCCGAAAAGAGGTAGAAGCGGACGCTTCCGGCGCCGGTGTCTGCATCGACGGCGCGCAGCGAGACGGGTACGCGGAAAAGGACGTTCACGCCGAGCTGCGTCCCGGTGCTGTTGGTCGCGCGGAACGAGACGGTCGCGTCCTTGCCTGCGTCATACGATCCCGCGGCGAGCTTTGCGCGCAGACTCTCCTGCGCCTGGCTCGCCTGCGCGCGGATGGTCTCCGCCTTCTTCTGCGCATTTGCGGCAAAGCGCACCGCGCCGCCCAGCACGCCGAGCAGCAGCAGCACGAGCACGCACGCGACAATGACCTCCACGATCGTCTCGCCGCGGCGGGAGGAAAGCGTACTGCGGAGTCTAGCCATTGCCGTCACCTCCGCCCTGATGCCGGTTCTGGCTCTCATAGGTCGTCTGGTAGACCTTTTGGGTGATGCTGTTGGTATCGTAGTGGTACTTGATGATAACTTCTTCCGGCTTCGGCTCGCCGGTTTCGTCCTCCGGCTCGATCATTTTTCGCTCCATCGGCGTGTCGTGCGAGCTTTCGCGGTACCAGTTTCCCGCATACCAATAGACCGTCTGCTCCCCCGACTTCTCTCCGACCCATGTATAGTTCACGGAGTAGCTGTCCTTGCGGTAGTAATCGGTGTAGTAGGTGTCGCTCTCGCTGTCAAGCTCAACGGTCGCGCCGACCTGGAGCTGATAGCGGATGAACTGCGCGCTCTCGAGCGCCGTGACGGACGCGCTGGACGCGTCAAAGTCAAACTCGCCGTCCGCCGTCTCCTCCGCCTCGTCCGGATTCTCCTTGCGCAGGCGGATGGTCAGCTTGCCGTAGTCGGCGCCATAGTCCTCGTCGGCGACGTAGTAATACGTCGTCGTCGTGGGGTTGTCCGGGTCGTACTGCGCGTACTCCTCTCGGTCGAGAAACTGGCTGACATAGGCATAGAACGATTCACTCGGCGCGACGGCCGCTGCGGGCGCGCCGACGTCCGTGCGGTCGGTCGTATAGGCGCGAAGCTGGGCATCGAGCGAGGTGCCCAGCGAGCGAGCGAGCTGATCGCAGCGCTCGCGCCGGAGCTTCCGGTTCGAGCGCGCAAGCAGCGCGCCCGACGAGTAAACAAGACTCAGCGCCAGCCCCAGCAGCAGCGCCGAGGCGCAAAGTGCGGCGACGAGCGCCACGCCGCTGCGCTTATTCTCGCGCAGCGTCTGCCAGCCAAGCCGAATGCGACGCATCGCCGCCGCCCCCTTTCATAAAAACTCAAAATTCAGATGCTTCAGAACGTCAGCTCGCGCGGCGGCGATGCAGCGAATGCCGCGCTCTCGCCGGTGAGATTGTCCGCAACGTCGGCCGAGACAGTCAGCTTCTTCGTCTGCACCGTGCCGAGCGCGATGGTCTGCCCGTCGTCGGTCGTCATCGTCGACACATTTGGCAGGCAGAGCGTATACGTCCCGCCGTCAACGCGCAGGAGCGTGTCGAGCGAGTAGGTGTAGTTGAACTGGTTCGGCGAGCCGGTCGGCGTGTAGCGCGCCGTGACGGTGTCGCCCTTTATGAGCACATACTGGCCGTTTTCTTCGGTCACGCGCTCCCAGCCGGCTGCCGTCTGGCGCTCAACGATCGTGCTATCGTCCGTCTCGCGGATGCGGCAGCGCGTCTCGTCCGTGCCGTCGGACAGGGCGAATGTGAACACGTCCGCGTTCTCGACCGCGCTCCACGCAACGGTCGTGCGGTTGACCGACCATGTATGCGCCTCGCCCTCCAGCTCCGGCGATGTGCTCACATGCACGGTGAGATCTATGGCCGCGGAGTCCGTGAGCGTCGCCGGCCGGTCGAGCTGGACACACGGCAGGCGCTGCACGGCGCTCTCGACCCACGGCGAGCTGACATGCCCCGCTGAGTAGGAAATGCGCGTATAGAACCGGATGTACTTGCCGGCATAGGCCGTCGCAAGATCCGTGAGGCTGAGCTGATAGGCCGCGCCGATCCCGACCGCTTCCATCGGCAGCACGCCGGAGGCCGGGTACGAGGCAATCTCATCCGTGCCCGCCGCATCGTTGTAAATCACAGCCTTGAGCAGGTAGGTGCTGCCGCCGGCCGGGCGGCTGGCCGCGTCCTGCGGCGTGAGCGTGACGGTCAGGCTGCCGCCGCGGTAGTCCGCCGCAGGCGTGGGATCCGCGCGGTCATACGTCCACGAGAATGCCCATGCGACGGTCGGCGTTGCAATGCGGCTCGGAACCGTCAGCGTGTAGCTGACGCCGTTTGCGCTGTTTTCATAGCCGCTGCCCGCCTCGGCCAGCGCAGCGACGTAGACCGTAACGTCATGTCCGGCATACGCTTCCAAGTCGCACTGCGTCTGATACATGACGCTGCCGTCGGCGGTGAGTCTTGCGACCTCGTCGGTGAACGTCTGCCCGGCGTCCTCGTACTGGACAAAGACGGCATAGCTCGCGCAGCCCGTTTCGCTGCTGATGGCCGGCCACGAGATCTCGTAGCGCAGCTCGTTCGTATCGACGTTCTCGACCGTCGGCTGTCCCGGCCGCTCGAGGCGGCGGCGGACGGCATAGTCCTTCGTGGAGGGCAGGCCGATCCGGCCCGCCGCCGCGCTGCCCTGCCGCGTGACGGTCAGGACAACGGACGAGTAGCGCCAGTCGTCGGCGTTGATCGTCAGCGACCGGGCAGATGCGTCCGTGTAGACCTCGTCGGTCAGAATGTCGACCCGGCTGCCGTCGGATGTGACGCCGACGAGCCGGACACTGTAGCGCGCCGTCGGATCGCTCAGCGCTTCGTCCCACGAGAACGTGTAATAGAGCGAGCCGCCCACCATACTTGCAGCAGCCTCGTCCGCGAGCACCGGCGCGGGCAGCGCCGTCAGCCCGAGGGCGACTGTGCGGTTGTAGTTCTGGCCGAATTTGCCCGGGTTGGCAAGGACGGTGCTGTAGAGGTAGCGCTCGGTGTATGCTCCGCCGTCGGAATAGGTGCGGACGGTGACATTGTGCGCATCCGCGCTCGTCGCGGCCGGCGCGTAGGTATACACCGGCCCGAGGCCGGACGCTGCGTACCACGCGCGCACGGACAATTCCGTGACCGACGCGTCAAAAATCGCATCGGGCAGCTCTGCGAACCGGACGGACACGGCCGAGTTGGCAGAGAGCAGCGCGTCGTCGTATGCAAAGACGACCCATGTTCCGTTGACGCGGCCGATGAGCTCGACGCGGTAGACCGGCGGGGTGGTGATCGACGAGGTGTTCGCCGTCAGCGTCGCGGTGATGGCGAGGTCGGCCAGCGTGTCGCCGGAGACGGCCGCGGTGAGGCTGCCGATGCCCGCGTCGGGATAGTAGCTTGAAGGCGTGAACGTTGCGACCGTCTTCGACGCCGGCGTCGGAGCGACGCCGTCTGCTCCGGCGGACGCGGTCACGGTCACGGTGAGCTCCTGCACTCCGTTTCCGCCGATGTCGACGTAGGACGTGTTTTCGTTGAGTTTTTTGGAATACGTCGCGCCGCCGAAGCCGATGGACGCGCTCCAGTTGCTGAAGGGCGCATAGCTGTCGTGATTGTTCAGCGAGACGCGGTATACATAATTCGACCCAGACCCGCTGCCGATCAACTGGATGCGGACATCCGGCACCGGGAGGAACGACGTGTCGACAAGCTCGCCCTCCTTCCAGCTCGACGGGGTGCGGTCTTCGTACATGCTGACCGCGCGCACGCGGAGCGTGAGCGCCTTGCCGCCGAGCTGCCCGCGCAGGTCGTCCGGGATCTGGAACGAGCCGGTCACGGTGCCTTCGGTGTACTGCTGCGCCTGCGCGTCCCATTTGCCCTGATTCTTCTGCGTCGGGATAAAGCGCAGGCCGGTCATGACGGGCACGCCGTCGGCCAGCAGCTCGCCCTCGTAATAGAGCGGGCGGCTGTTGTCCTTGATGGACACGCTGACCTTGCCGTCTGTTCCCTGAACAGCGCTGACGCTGACCGGCTCGGCAAGCTGCTTCCCCGCCGTGTCCGCCGTGCGCTCAAGGTCGCGGTAGGCCTCGCGGACGTAGGTGTCAAAGTCGCTGCCCGATTTCATGATCTCGCTGTTGCTTCCGATCACGCTGCCGTTTGCCCGGATCAATGCGTCGCAATACGTCGGCATCAGGAACAGCCGGCGTCCTGCGATCACCGGACTTCCCGCATAGCTTGCATGGAGCATACCGAACTGATCCAGATACGCGTTCGACACCGAGGCGCCGTAGTACATCTGCACCTGAGCTTCCTCGCGGCGGTTATACTCTCCCTCCGGGCCGAGCTGCGCCGCGTAATAGCGGCCATTCATATACATATAAGCCACTTCTCGCGCACCGGCCCAGATGCGCTCGGTCCATGTATTGTTGGAATTGCCCTGACTTAAATCTCCGCTGATGGCGCGATCTCCGTCGGCAACCGTTCCGATGCTCCACGACCGGTTGAAGTAATAATTGTTGCCGACATGGTCAAGCGACAGCGCTGTGGAGTTCCATGTGGACAGGGACGCAAATTCGTGGTTCGCGATTGACAGCTTCACGCTGAAATTATTCTGCAAAAACGTCCTCGCCGTGGCGTCGCCGTAGCGGTCGCCGAAAATGCCGGCCGCATAGTCTGCCTGCCCCTTGTAGAGGCTTGCAGTGTAGTTGCGGCAGCGGTCGATGTTCAGGACGATGTTCCGGGTCGAGTTTTTCAGGTTGGCCGCGCTCGGGCTGTCGGAAGAAAGGAAGCCCACAACGCCAGACGCGATGGATCTGGAGTAGATCTGAACCCCCGCGCCATTGACGCAGTCGACCACATTGACCGTATAGCTCTGGCCGCCGTTTGTCGCAAGGTAGTTTGTGATATTGCCGAGAATTCCAGCCGAGTCATTTGCGCCGCTTCCGCTTGATCCGTTTGCGAGGTAGATGTTGCCGTGGTTCTGGCAGCTTAAAATATTGAAGCTCTGGCCGCTCGTCGCGTGATAGAGCTGCGCGACGATGCCGCCGGACGCGCCGACCCAGCCGGCTTCATACGTCGTCTGGAGGTTGCCGTAGTTGTAGCAGCCCTCGATCGTGCCGCCGTTGCCGGTCCACTGGCCGAGGATACCGCCGGAGTAGTGCGTGTTGAGGCAGTAGACCGTGCCGTAGTTCACGCAGCCGCGGATCGTCCAGTCGCTCGTCGTGGAGTTAACCTGATTGCCGATGATGCCGCCGGCGAAGCGGTTTGTCTGCTTCGAGGCGAGCTGGCGGCCGACAAAGGCGCGGTTGACGAGGAACTCAAGGTCCTTTTCCGACTCGTTCATGCCGATGATGCCGCCCGTGCCGACGCCGATGCTCTCGGACTTGTTGACGAGCAGCCACCGGCCGCTCACGCAGCGGTCGAGCGCGCCGGTCGGCGCGTTGTAGCCCGTGATGCCGCCGAGGTTGCCGTTGCCGGTGACCATGATGCGCGCCGTGCGGCCGGCGTCCACGCGCGTGCCGCTTCGGTAGGACAGATCCTCGATCGAGGCGGAGTAATTCGTGCTGACATAATATGCGTCCGCCGTGAAGGCCGCCGTATTGGCCAGCAGCTGGCTAACCTTCGTCACACCGGCGGCGACATGGGTGCTCTGCCCGCCGCAGCCGGAGATCGTGCCCTTGTTGTAGCCCGCGATGCCGCCGACCATGCCGTAGCTGACCGTGATATAGCCGGTTTTTGAGCCCGGAACGAGCGTGCAGCCTTCGATGGTGCCGGTCTCGTTGTTCTTTCCCGCGACGCCGCCGATGTGCGCCGAGAGCGCCTCCTTCTGTGCCGCCGTGCTCGTCGGCGTGGCGGTGTAGGCGCCGGTGATGGTCATCGTGAGACCCGAGACGGTGCAGCCGGAGAGCGTGCCGGAGTTGAGCCCCGCGATGCCGCCGTAACAGTCGCCCGCGGCGCTGGAGGTCTCGCGCGTGATCGTGCCGGAGAATGTGCAGCTTTGGACGACCGGCGTCGTCGCGCCCGTGCTGTTTTCGCCGACGACGCCGCCGAGCAGGCGGTAGCCGGTGAAGTTTTCAAACTTTGCGCTGACCGTGATGGCGTCGACCACGCCGCCGCTGCTGTTGCGGCCGACGGCGCCGCCGACGGTGAGCGCGCCGGAGTTTGCCTTGTACGTCGGCTGCTGCGTGATGACTGCGGCGCGGACCGTGCCGTAGTTGTCGCCGACGAGCGCGCCGAAGATGCGCGCGTTGTCGCTTGTAACGCGCACACCGGCGCCGGGCGCGCTGCCGGAGACGACGGCTCCCGTGCGGTTGACGGCGCAGATCGCGCCGGCCGCCGCCACGCCGCGGCTCGTGATGTCGATCTCCGCGCCGCCCGCGCGGACGAAGCAGGTGTCGATCGTGCCGAAATTCTCGGCGCAGATTCCGCCGGACAGGCCGGAGCTGCTCGTGACGCTGCCCTGCCCGAGGCAGTCCTTGAGCGTATTGCCCGCCGCGTTCACGCCGATGATGCCGCCGGCGGCGCCGGAGCTTGCCGTGACGAGCGCGCCGGTATTTTTCAGGCGGGAGAGCGTGACGCCCGTCCCCTCCTGCGCGCCGATGACGCCGCCGGCTTCGCCGGCGGACGCCTGCACGCGCAGCGCGTTGTTGGCAAGGTAGCCTCCGGACGGCACGCTGATCGCGCCGGCGTTGATGCCGATGACGCCGCCGACCTTCTCATGGCCGGTGACGGTAAGCCCGCGATCCGTCGCAAAGACGTCAGAAGCCGTTCCGGTTTTCCTTGCTGTCAGCGTGCCGGTTTTTGCGTTGAGGCCGATGATGCCGCCGACGCCGCTGCCGCCCGTCAGGCCGGTGACGCGGCGTGAGACCGCACCGGACGCGCTCGTAACGATCACGGTGCCCTCATTCTCGCCGGCGATGCCGCCGACGGCCGAGAGGCCGGAGACGTTGGCGCGGCTGTCGCTGCTTTCGACGACGCCGCCGAGCAGATTGCAGCCGACGATGCCGCCGACGGCACGCTGACCCGTGACGGTGCGTCCGGCATCCGTGGAGCAGTTTTCGATCGTGCCGGGCGCGTAGGTATAGCCGTCCATGGTCAGCGTCGTGCCCGGCAGGCCGACATTCAGGCCGGCGATGCCGCCGACGTAGTCCTGCGTCGCGCTGCCGAGGTTGCCGGAGAGTGTGCAGTTGACGATCAGCCCCTCGTTCAGGCCGACGATGCCGCCGAGCGCCGTGAGATTGTTCATCGCGCCGGTGCTGACGCAGCCGTCGACGACCTGATTTGTGCCGTTGACGCCGATGACGCCGCCGATGATGCGCGCGCGGAGCTCTGCGCCGCCAAGCTCCTGCAAAAGCGCGGCGGCAGCGTCCGTATAGCCGTGCTTCCGGAGCATCGCAGCGATGTCCGCGCCCGTTTCAAACGGCGTGCCCGTGAGCAGCTCCGCCGCGGGCAGCGCGAACGAGCCGGCATTGCGGCAGTTTTTCAGGACGAGGCGGCTGGCGCGGTCGCAGTAGCCGACGAGGCCGCCGACATACGCGCCGCCGCGCAGGCTCATGTCGTTGGAGATGTTGACGGCCGCAGTCCCGTTGCCGGCCGGTTCAATGGTCAGAATATGCGGGTTCCCCGTCTGCAGCACATCGTCCGGGACGCCGGCGGCGTCCGTGACGGCGGGAAGGAGCCTGTTTTTGTTGCCCGCGTCCGCGAGGAGGTATTCCAGCATCGAGCCGAAGCCGAGCTGCCCTGCCGCATAGGTGCGGTGATAGCCGATGAGGCCGCCGCAGAACGCCGTGGCCGAGATCTGGCCGAGGCGGTTGGAAACGGTCAGGCCGGAGACGGTCAGATCCTCGCTGAGCGCAACGACGTTCGCGCCGATGACGCCGCCGACGTAATACCGCCCGCGCACGCCCGCCGGCTGGAGCCTGAGCGTCTGGGTGAGCAGCTGCTCGGACGCGTTGAGGCCGATGAGGCCGCCCGCGCAGTCGCCGGACGCCGTGACTCGGCCGCCGAGGAGCGTGTAGGCAACGTCGACCGTGCCGCCGATGTCGTTGAGGCCGATGAGGCCGCCGACATAATTGCCGCCGACCACGATGCCGGAGACGCTTCGCGTCGTGACGGGATTGGCCGCATCGTCGCGGAACTCAATGCGCCCGGAGTTGTAGCCGACGAGGCCGCCGACAAAGTCGCCGCCCGTCTTCCAGCTGACGGCGAGACGGTAGACGCTGCCGTCCGTGTCGGAGATAAAGCTGGCGCAGTTGACGACGGAGGGCACGTTCGTGCCGAGCGCGATGTTCGCGCCGCAGATCCCGCCGATGAACCGCCCGTAGCCCGCGGCGACGCCGGTGTTGACACAGGCGGAGATGGCGGAGCTGCCGGAGTTCTTGCCGACGATGCCGCCGACGTAGGAGTTTCCAAGGACGTAGCCGCCGTTCGTCGTGACGGACAGCGCAGACGTCTCGATCGCCTTCTGCACCGCGTCGTTCATGCCGCCGACGATGCCGCCGACATACTCGTCGCCGAGGACGTAGCCGCCGGAGAGCGTCGTGCAGTCGCGGATGCGGCTCGTCTCACCGTAGCCGGCAATGCCGCCGACGTAGCGGCCGCGCAGCAGCCGGTCCTTCTGGCCGTAGGAATAGACAAAGCCCGACGCCTGCCCCGAGCGGCTCCGGCACGAGGCGATGACGGCGAATTTTGCATAGCCGGCAACGCCGCCGATGTAGCTGCCCGTGATCTTACCGGCCTCATAGTCGTCAAATTCCGCGAGCACGAGGCCGTCATTGGTGCAATCGCTCAGGTCGCTGTGCTCGGTGTCCTCCTGCACGCCGAGCACAAAGCCGGCAATGCCGCCGACGCAGGCGTTGCCGGTGACGGACGCGCTGTTGTGCGCCGACACGAGCGCCGCATCGGACTCATCCGAGCGGACGCTGCCCGCCACGCCGCCGATGCCGGCCGCAGCCAGCGCGCCCAGCGGAAGCGTACCCGCGACCGAGCCGGACATGGACAGCGATGCGGCCGTCATGCCGGCTTTGAGGTCGAGCACACCGGCGACACCGCCGATGCCCTCCGCCAGAGCATGATCCGTCAGCGTGACGGCAACGCTCGCCGCGCCGTCGACGCTTACGTTTTCAAGCTTCCCGTCGCTGTAGCCGCACACGGCGCCCGCGCCGGCGAGCGCGCCGGAATAGGAAACGGACGGCGAGGTCATGCGCAGCGAGGCGATCGTGCCGCGGTTGCGCGCGATGAGGCCGAGGTACTGCGCGCCTTGCGGCAGGGAGTCCGCCGCGAGGCGAAGGTTCACAATGGCGTTCGACGCGTCGTCGCCGCGCAGCGTCTGCCCCGCGGCGATCTCCGGAATGGTCGGGAACGCCGCGTCGTGCGGCGAGCGGCGGACAAACAGGCCGTGCGCGTCCGTCTCATAGAGCAGCACCGAGTCGCTGAGGTAATCCATGGAGCGCGACGTCACGGTGAACGTCTCGCTCCCGCTCAAAAACCGGATGTTCGAGAGGTGGCGCACCAGCGTGATGCGGCAGTCGCCGCCTGCGGAGCCGTCGGCGAACAGCGTGTTGGCCGTGTTGGATTTTGTAACGGTGCTGTGCGTGTATTCGCTCATGTCCGAGCCGGTGTTCTCATAGGTCGGGAACGCCTGCACGGTCGCGTAGATGTCCATCGGCGCGGAAAACGCGCCGCCGAAGCGCGTGATGCTCGTGCTGCTTCCGGGCGCCGCGGCCGGATTGGCCGCCAGCGCATCCATGAGCTTTGCCGTCATCATGGCGTCGAGCGTGAGCGTAAAGCGGCCGCTGTCATAGCGCAGCGGGAACGCATATTCCCCCGATGCGCCCTGATTTTCGACGGTCACGGTGATCTGGTCGCCCGCGCCGCGCTTGAGCTCCGTTTTCAAAAGCAGCTGGTCGTCCGAGGCGCGGTAGAAGCACAGCGCAAAGCGCACGTCGCGGTCGTTGTGGCGGGAGTTCGACGTCCAGCCAAGCGTCAGCTGCTCGCCATTGATCAGGCTGATGGACGTGATCTTCAGCTTTGTCAGCTCCAGCTCGACGACATTGGAGACGTCCTCCACGGAGTAGTAGCCCAGCCGGACGGCGCGGCGGGAATCATAATCGCGCGCGTTCATGTCGAGCCACGTGCCGCTGTCCGGATGGTCGTCGCCATAGCACAGGCCGTCGCACGCCGTGCCGTAAAAAACGGAATAGACCTGCCCTGCGACAACGTCGACTTCCAGGCAGATCGCACCGTTCAGGATGCTTTTATCATAGGTATCGGCCGCGAGCAGCTCGGCCACGAGCGCGCCGTCGCCGGAAAGATTCTCGCCCGCGCCGTACTCATCCTTATCGAGCCGCAGCGCGTAAATGCGGCCGGCAAGCCTGTCGTCGCTGTCAAAGCTGCGATTGAGCGTGCCGGCCTCGCGGACGAGGTGCGCAAAATCCTCCCATTTTCCGCCCGCGCGGTAGTCCGTCAGGGCAGACTCGGCCGAGAGATACATCGTTTTTGCATACGATTCGTTTTTCTGAAACTGTGAAAGGTGGACATAGCGGGTCAGGCTCGGGACTGCGATGGCGACAAGGATGCCCAGAATGACCAGCACGATTGCAAGCTCGATCATCGTAAATCCCTTTGTCTTGTTTAATTTACTTTCCAAAGCAATCCCTCCTTCCTGTAAATAGTCTTCCGTTTTTTCCGAATTTCGCCAAAAAAGCTGGCTGCAATCGGGAATGCACGATTCCGGAAATTGCAGCCAGTCAATCATAGCAGCGCAGCCGATGGCAAGCGGCCTTAGGCACTGAGCTTTGCGTCTCCACTTTTCAATGGATTTGCCAAATGATTCACTTTTGCAGCATCCTCGCAAGAGGATGCCAAAACCTTCATTATGGTAACAAGATTCCGCCGTCCTGTCAAGCAAGTGCAGGGAATATTTCTCGCTTTTTCCCGATGATCCGACAAAAACGCGCCCGCGGTCTTACTCCCCGGCAGACAGCGCCTCAATGGCGCGGCACACCTGCGCATAGTCCTGCCGCACCTTCTCCCACAGCGCAGGATCGGTCATGGCGCGCGGGCCGCGAAGGTCCTCCGTCAGCGCGGCGGCCGAGGCGTAGAGGCGGTCAAAGCCCAGGTTCTGCGCCACGCCCTTGAGCGTATGCGCCGCGCGGAACGCCGTCTCATCCCCGCCGGGAAGCGCGGCCTCCAGCTGCGCATACGTCGGATCGGCCGGGAACTTGAGGACAAATCTGCGGATCATCGCCTCGCTGGGCAGACGGCTGAGCGTCTTTTCAAACGAGCCGCCGACGGCGGCGTAAAAGCTCTCCATGGTCATACTTGGGACTTCCTTTCCATCCGGGGCTTGCTGGCCTTGTCCCGGTACATTTTCCGGTCTGCTTCGTGAAGCGCCTTTGCGGGCGGCCCCGCCCGGTAGACCCCGCCGAGGCTCACGGACAGCTGGATGTCCGGATACCCCTCGATTTTGGCCGCGCGCACGGCGGCGCGGATCTGCTCGATCCGGTCATGGAGCGTCTGCTCCGGGATCTGTGGGAACAGCAGCAGGAACTCGTCGCCGCCGTAGCGGACGAGGATGTCCGACGAGCGGACGCACGACGAGATCGTCTTTGCGATCGTGCGAAGCGCCATGTCGCCGACGATGTGGCCGTAGTTGTCGTTGATGGACTTGAAGTTGTCCGCGTCAATGACGACCATGCCGTCCATGTGATCCATATCCGCCAGAGATTCCTCATAGTAGTAGCGCGACCGCGCGCCCGTGAGCGCGTCGAAGCTGGCCGCGTCGTCGCTGGCCTGCGGGCGGTCGAGCATCAGCCGTGAGCCGTCGACGTCTATCCAGCGGCCATCCGCGACGCACGAGACCATCTCCAGCACGCAGGGCTCGCCCTCGATCTCCACGTACTGGGCGATCACAAAATACACATCGCCGTCCGCAAATTCCAGCTTGCTGCGCCGATCCTTGTGCAGTATTGCCTGCATGGAGATGCAGTTTTCGCAGCGGGTGCTTTGATTCCATACCGCGTGGCACGGCGTATCCGTCTGCGTCAGGCAGCCCTTATCGTCGAGCTGCATCACGCGCGACATGCGCGGGTCGACAAGGCGCACCGTGTCAAAGACCTCCTGCAGCGTGCGCATGACGACGCTGGCTCCGGCGCTCTGTTGTCTGAGCTTCATCGCGCCGTCGCCGCTGCGGACGACCTGCTCGTGCACGTCGATGAACCGGCCGGTCGCGCCGACGAGCTGGGCGCGCGGGACCGTCTGCCAGAACGTGCGCACGCAAAGGCGATGCCAGCGGAAATCCTGCCCGACGGGGATGAGCACATTCATTTCAAAGTCCGGCTGAT
The DNA here is from genome assembly GCA_934589675.1 of uncultured Oscillospiraceae bacterium. Taxonomy (GTDB): domain Bacteria; phylum Bacillota; class Clostridia; order Oscillospirales; family Oscillospiraceae; genus CAKTOF01. The sequence goes on along the minus strand of CAKTOF010000004.1, from coordinate 54,752 downwards.
CGGGCGTGGCCTGATCAAAGCCCGCGCGGAGCCGGGTTTGATCCTTCCGGCTGAGCAGCCGCGCGTGCCCCGGCTCATGGAGCGAGCGGGCAGCGCGGCGAGCGTCCGGCTCGCTCCAGTCTATGATGCTGAAGCGGTCGGTCGCGCTGGAATAGTCAAACTGAAGGCCGCCGCACTGCTCGGCATAGAATTCCGCGCGGGCGCGCGCAAGCTCGATGCGGCGCTGCGCGAAGCTGCTTTGCGGAAGCTCCGCGCTGTTGAGCAGCTCCTCCGTGCGAAGGCGCAGCTCCCAGCGGTCCGTGTCGCCGCAGATGGACGTATCCGCCGCGGCACTCAGCGCGGCCGGAAGCGACGGCGCGATCTCGTTCAGGCACTCAAGCAGCAGCGGGCTGAACGCGCCGCACTCGCCGCCCGTGATCATGGAGATGGCCGTCTCGTGCGCATAGGCCGGCTTGTAGCAGCGCTCGCTCGTCAGCGCGTCGTACACGTCCGCGAGGGCGACGACCTGCGCCGAGATGGGAATCGAATCCCCGCGCAGGCCGTCCGGGTAGCCGCCGCCGTCCCAGCGCTCATGGTGCCAGCGGCAGATCTCATAGGCGTACCTCACGAGCGGCTCGTCCTGATAGAGCGGCAGCTCGCGCAGGATCTTCGCGCCGATGACCGTGTGGGTCTTTATGCGCTCAAATTCCTTGTCCGTCAGCCGGCCGGGCTTGTTGAGCACCTCTTCCGGGATGCTGATCTTGCCGATGTCATGCAGCGCGGAGCTTGTGCTGATCAGCGAGATGTCCTGCTCGGTCAGCTGGTAGCGGTCCGTCTTTTTCACAAGCTGGTGCAGCAGCAGCTCCGTGACGGTGCGGATGTGCAGCACATGCAGGCCGCTTTCACGGTTGCGGAATTCGACGACGTGGCTGAAGATGTTCACAAGCAGGTTGCTCGTCTTTTCCATCTCGCGCACCTCGTGGTCGACGAGGCTGGCCAGACGCGCCTGCTTGGCGTACTGCATGAGCGTGTTGCTCACGCGGCGGCGGATAACGAGCGACTCGAACGGGCGGCGGATATAGTCCGTCACGCCGAGGTCATACGCGCGCTCGATGACGGAGATATCGTCCTCGGCCGAGATCATGATGACAGGGATATCCTCGATGAGGCGTTGGCGGTTCATGACCTCCAGCACCTTGAAGCCGTCCATCTCCGGCATATGGACGTCGAGCAGGACGAGCGCCACATCGGCGCGGTGCTCAAGGCAGGCGAGCGCTTCCACGCCGTTTTCGGCATAGAGATAGTCGTACTCGCCGCCGAGGATCTCCGCGAGCAGCGCGCGGTTCAGCTCCGAATCGTCTGCGATGAGGATCTTCTGCTTATCGCTCATGGCTTCCTCCCCTGCCGGCGCATGTCCCGGCGGATGAATCTCGGGTTTCGTCCGGACGGCGCCGGTCCCGGCTGCACTGCCGGATGGCTGCCAGCAGCTTCGCCGCGTCGACCGGCTTGGCCAGATGGGCGTTCATCCCGGCGCTCAGGCTGCGCGCAACGTCGTCTTCAAAGGCATTGGCGCTCATGGCGATGATGGGCACGGTCCTGGCGTCCGGCCGCTCCATGGCGCGGATGGCGCGCGCGGCCTCCAGCCCATCCATATCCGGCATCATAACGTCCATCAGGATGACGTCGACGGAGCCGGGCTCGCTCTTTGCAAAGCAGGCGACGGCCTCGCGGCCGTTCCAGCACTCCGTGACGGCCGCGCCCTCGTGCCGCAGCATGAACGACGCGACCTCCATATTGAGCGCATTGTCCTCCGCGAGCAGGATACGCATCCCGCCCAACCCGTCGGCCGCATCCTCGGGCGCGTCCTGCGCCGCACGCGGCGCGCTGTCGATGGCAAAGGGCAGCGTGAGATAAAACGTCGTGCCTTTGCCCAGCTCGCTTTCAAAGCAGAGCGTTCCGCCCATTTTTTCCGTAAGCTCATGCGCGATGGCAAGGCCGAGGCCCGTGCCACCGTAATTCGTGCGCGCCGAGGCCGATTGCTCCTGCGCAAACGGCTCGAACGCCCTTTCCTGAAACTCCTTGCTCATGCCGATCCCGGTGTCGGCGCAGATAAACTCAAATTGCGCCGTCTCCCCGTCCGAGTCCGTCTCGCGGCACGAAAATGTGACCGTGCCGTCCTCGCGGTTATACTTTATCGCATTGAGCACGATGTTCTGCAAAATGCGCTGCAGGTGGACCGGGCTTCCGATGAGCCATCGGTGCTCGCACTCAATGCAGTCGCAGCGGACCGTGACGGAAGACAGCGCCGCCTGCGCCTTGCACAGCTCCAGAACAGCGCTGAGCACCGCATCGAGATCAAACGGCCGATGCTCAAGAAGCATGGTTCCGGACTCGAGCTTGCTCATGTCGAGCACATCGCCGACCAGCTCGAGCAGATAGCCGGACGCGACCATGATCTTCTCACGGCACTCCTCCTGCTTTTCCTCGTTTTCCGGATCGTAGCGGCTGATAGTGACCATCCCGCGGATGACGTTGATGGGCGTGCGGATGTCGTGGCTCATGCGGCGCAGGAAGTCCGTCTTGGCGCGGTTGGCACACTCGGCGTCCTCCAGCGCGTGTTCAAGCCTCTTCTGGTAGTCCGCCTCGCGCGCCTGCTCCTCCGAAACGTCGCGGAAGATGAGCAGCACGCCCGTGAGGCCGCCGTTTTCGTCATAGTGCTGCGGAATCAAAAGCACGAGGAGCCACTGGCCGCGGACGCTGTTGTAGAGAAAGCTGAGGAAGCGGTGTCCCTCCAGCCGCTCCGCGGCCGTGGCGGGGTCCGTAAAGGCCATAAACTGCTCCCTGTACGGCTCGGCAACATGCTGGTCGCAGAGCTGCCGGAGCAGCGCCTGCGCGCCCTTTTCCGGATCGAGCTGCATCATTGTGCGCTCCGGCGCCTTGACCAGCTCGACGCGGCCGGTCTGCGGGAACAGGAGCACGCACGAGGAGTAGATCTCGCCGATGGCGTTGAGCGTGTCAAACTGCTTTTCCATCTGCAAAAGCCCTGCGTGGTGCGCCCGCTGGCGCAGCAGCATCAGCAGCACGCAGAACAGCGCGTACACCGCCGCGCCGGCGATGAGCACTATGACCCCGCTGCGGCAGAGCGAGCGCACCGGGAACAGAATGCTGATCTGGCAGCCGTGTCTGTACGTCTGTTCGCCGAGGAAGGTCCGGCCGCCGCCCGTCCAGCGCGTCAGGCCGCTTCGTGTGCTGTGTCCGGAGAACTCATCTTTAAAGGCGCTCGCCGGCATGTTCATGAGCGCCGAATTGTTCGTGCCGATGACATTTTCGCCGTCTGTGACGACGATGACGCCGTCCATACGGATGTCATAGCCGGTAAAGAGCGTGTCGAGCGTGATCTCGCCCACATTGACCTCATCCTTGCGCACATAGGCGATGATAACGCCCGGCGCGTCCCGGCGGCCGGTCGCGGCATAGTCATATGTGTCGCCGTCGTGCTCCAGCCGGGTCATATAGGACTTCACCGGGTAGCGCACAATGTCCTCGATCCGGCTGGGCTCCACGAGCGACGATGCAAACGCGAAGCTGTCGCCGTCGCACGTTGTCTGCTCTTCCAGACCAAGCGTTTCGTCGAGCACGACGATGCCCGTCAGGCGCTGGTTGTAGGCATATCCGTCGAGGGCAGACGCAGTCAGCTCGCCGCCGCAGGAGAGCCGCTCCGCCAGCTCAGACGTTTTGTCGAGCAGACGGATGAGGCTCTTTGTCCGGTCGTTCGTGCGGCTGACCTCATAGCGATCCATCTGGCTCGTGACAAAGGCGAGCGTCCGCTCCGCAGTCGTGCGCGCATTCATGCTCGCCTGCGCACTCACCAGCACGCCGCCAAGCGTGAGCAGCACAATGCCGATCAGGATCACCGTCCACACCCATGCGGCGCGGACGGCGCCGGAGGTGTCTTTCGTTTTCATCGTTTACAGACCTCCAAGCGCTTCGTCGGCATCCAGGCCGTACCGGCTGACGATCTCACGAGTGGTGCCGTCGTCCATCATTTCGCGCAGCACAAGCGTAAGCTGCTGCGCAAGCTCCGTGTGCGCCCCCTTCAGGAAGGCGACGCCGAGCTGGGAGCTGTACAGGCATTCGTCCAGAATGCGGTACTCGCCGGACTCGGACTCGGCAAAGGCGCGCAGCGCGCCCTCATGCCCGGCGATGGCGTCGGCATAGTCCTTGCGCAGCGCGCTGCAGACCTCGTCCATCGTCGAAAAGCAGTACAGGCTGCCGACGAGCGGCACACTTGCATCCGTGCGCTCTAAAAACACGTTCTCCGGCTTGCTCGTCGCCTGAACGGCGACGCGGCGGCCGGCAAGGTCTGCAAGCGCCGTGATGTCGGAGTCCTCGCGCACGCAGACGACCTGCCGGCTGTTCAGGTACGGCCCCGCCCAGTCATAGAGCGTCTCGCGGCCGGTCATGGTGAAGCAGCCCCACAGGCAGTCGACCTGCCCGCGCTCGAGGAGAAGATCCTTGTCCTCCCAAACGATTTGGCGGAACTCCGGCTCATAGCCCATGCGGCGGAACGCCTCGCGCGCCAGCTCAACGTCGATGCCGGAAAAGTTGCCGTCCTCGTCAATATAATGATATGGTGCATAATCGTCGCTGCCGATGACAATGCGCGGCAGCGCCGAAGCCGGCTTGTCCTGCGCACAGGCGCACAGGATAAGCAGCAGCGCGATCAGCATCATCGCAGCGCAGACTCTTCTCATAGCCGTCCCTCCGAACAAATGCTACAAATCCCCATTTCAGTCACCGTTCTCAGTTTATTACAGTTCTTCACGGAATCTACACAATACATGATACAACATACCACTTTGGACGGCCATTGTCAATGAATGTAAGCATGTCCGGATGGACAAACCGGCAGCCGCCGCGCCGCGCTCCGCCGCATGTGCTCAGAAGCAAAACGGAACGGCCGAAAGCCGTTCCGTCTTGCTTATCCGTCCGCCCGCGCCGTCTCAAGGCCGGCGCGCAAGCGCTCCAGGAACGCCGCCAGCGCGGGGTTTTCATTCTGTCTCCGGTAGGCCGCGACCAACTCGATCGGCGCCGCATCCACGACCGGCCGCAGGCGGATGCCCGGCGTCCGGCCGAGCCGGTGCGACTCGTGCACGAGCGCAACGCCGAGGCCGCAGAGCACCTGCGTCGTGATCTGCCCGTCCGACTGCGCGTAGCGCACATGCGGCGACAGCTCGCTGCGCAGCTGCCTGCGCAGCCGCGCGCCGATGCGGTCGCCGAAGATGTCCGGCTCGATCATATAAAACTCCATCGCGCCGGCAATGCGGCAGACCTCGTCCTCCGTGAGCACCGCGCGATCCGGCAGCGGCGCGTGCTCATCTGCGGCCACGCACATCCGCTCGCACGCGACGGGCAAGGACTCCGCGTCCGGCACCATTTCGACGTTGTTGCGCAGCGTATAGGCCGCGTCGATGGAGCCGGTGTCGAGCGCCATAAAAATACCATGGATGCTCATCGGCCGGACGGTGAGCGCGATGCCCGGCCGCTCGTCGCGCAGCGCCCGCACCGCGCGCACGAGCACCTCCGGCGGGATGGTCTCCTCCAGAATGGCCAGCTGGAACGATTCCGGCCGGCCGCGGTCGGCCAGCTCGAGCTTGGCGCGAAGATTCTGCTCGCGCGCGTAGATGGCGCGCACTTCATCGCAGAACACCTCGCCGGCGCGCGTCAGGCGCAGCCCGGACTTGTCGCGGTCAAACAGCCGCGTGCCGAACTCCTCCTCCAGCAGCGCGATCTGCCGGCTGAGCGTCGACTGCGCAAGATAGAGCCGCTCGGCTGCGGCCGTCATGCTCCCGCGCTCGGCCGCCTCGAGAAAATAGCGGATCTGGTCGCTTGTCATGGCTGTCCCTCCATCGAATTTACGCATCGCGCCATCCGTTTCCTGCGCTGGACGACCCGCCTCGGTCGGCTTACAATGGTCTGTGTACAGTATAACCATGAGCAAACAGACTGTCAAATGAAAGGAGACTGTCCCATGATCCACTATCCGCACCTGCTCTCGCAGGTCGCCGTCCGCGGCCGTGTGCTCAAGACGCGCATGATCTCGGCCAACGCTCTGCCGCACTATCTGCAGGGTCCGGAGCAGTTCCCGACCGAGCAGGTCATCGACCACATGCTCGCCATCGCGCGCAACGGCGCGGCCGTCGTCACGTTTGCCGACTGGTCGAATCCGCTCCAGCGCGAATCGTTCAACGAAGACGGCAAGCACTTCCCCATGTATGACCTGAGCGACCCGTCCGTTATGAACTACCTGTGCCAGATGACTGACCAGATCCACTCGTTCGACACGCTCGTCTCGCTGGCCATTATGCCCTTCACCGCGCCCGACCCGCTCTATGACGTCTGCGCCGACCGTGCGTATGACAAGGACTTCCGCGAGCAGATGCGCTCGTCTGTCGATGGCATGGACGACTACGGCTCGAACATCGCCTGGCGCGGCGGTCAGGCCGCGCGCGAGCTGAGCTGCGCGCAGATCGCCGAGATCGTCGAGATGCAGGCGCAGCGGGCGCTCTATTACAAGAAGCTCGGCTTTGACATGGTCACGCTGCACTGCGCCTATCGCGCGACGCTCTTCTCCCGCTTCCTCTCGCCGCTTACGAACCACCGCACGGATGAATACGGCGTCGACATCGCCGGCCGCTCGCGCATCATCCGCGAGCTGTGCGCGCGCATCCGCGAGCTGTGCGGTCAGGACTTTCTCATCGAGCTTCAGATCACCGGCTCCGAGCCTGGCGGTACGCGGATTGATGAGACGATCGAGCTGGCAAGGCTCTGCGAGGGGCTTGTGGACATCTTCCAGTTCCGCGCGCAGTCGCCGAACAACAACCACCCGACCGGCTACAACTCCAAGCTGCACATCTACAAGACGCTTGAAGACTGCGCTGCCGTCAAGGCCAGCGGCACGGGCATTCTGTGCGAGCCCATCGGCGGATTTCAGGATCCGGACGACATGGAGCGCATTCTGGCTGAGGGCAAGGCCGACCTCATCGGCGCGGCGCGCATGTTCTTCGTCGACCCGGACTTCTACGAGAAGCTCTGCGCCGGCCGCGGCGAGGACATCACGCCGTGCGTGCGCTGCAACAAGTGCCATGTGCCGAGCCTCGACGGCACATGGGTCAGTTTCTGCACCGTCAACCCGAAGCTCGGCATCAACCACAAGCTCGACCAGTTCGTCAAATCGGCCACGACGCCCAAGCGCGTCGCCGTCGTCGGCGGCGGCCCGGCCGGGATGCGCGCGGCGCTCTACTGCCGCGAGCGCGGCCACAACGTGACGCTCTTTGAAGCCGAAAACCGCCTCGGCGGGCAGCTTTGCATCATGGACAGCGCGTCGTTCAAGTGGCCGCTCGTACACTACCGCGACTATCTCATCGCCCAGCTCGAAAAGACGGACATCGACGTGCGCCTGTCCACGCGCGCGACGCCGGAAACGATCGAGTCCGGCGGCTACGATACGCTCATCCTCGCCCTTGGCGCCGAGCCGGTCGCGCCGCCCGTTCCGGGCGCAGAGACGGCCGCGAACGTCTTTGACGCATTCACGCGCGAGGCCGAGCTCGGCCGCCGTGTCGTCGTCATCGGCGGAAGCGAGTCCGGCACGGAGGCCGCCATGTGCCTTGCCGAGCACGGTCACGACGTTACCGTCCTCACGCGCGGCGACGCGCTCGCCCCGGACGCCACGCCCATCCACTACCGCGAGTGCCTCGTCGAGTGCTACGAGCGCATGGGCAATTTCCGCGCGCTGCTCCGCGCGACGGCGACGGAGGTCGGCGACGGCTTTGTCCGCTACCGTGATGAGCACGGCGCCGAGCACACGATCGAGTGCGACAGTGTCGTCGCCCTCGGCGGGATGCGCGCGCGCCAGAGCGAGGCGCTCGAATTTACCTCCGCCGCCCAGAAGGTCTTCCGCATCGGCGACTGCCGCGCCGTCGGCTGCATCCGCGACTGCAACCGCGCCGCCTTCGTCACGGCCATGGGCCTGTAAGCGCCCGGGCGCGCCGCCTGATTTCAGGCTGCTTCCGCTCAATCCCAAAAAGCAGGACGCCGCATCTGCCCGGCGTCCTGCTTTTTCGCAAAATCTCAGCAAAAAAGAGACGCTGCTTTCGCAGCGTCTCTTTCAAAGGCAAGAGAACTCTTACAGGAGCTCGTAGATGCCGGCAGCGCCCATTCCGCCGCCGATGCACATGGTGACCATGCCGTACTTGCCGGCGGTCTCCGGATCGCGGAGATAGTCGAGGACCTTGCAGGTCAGGAACGCGCCCGTGGCGCCCATCGGGTGGCCGAGAGCCATAGCGCCGCCGTACGGGTTGACCTTCGCGTCGTCCCACATCTGCTGGAAGCCGTCGAGGTACGGGTTGTTGACGACGTTCTTGACGCAGGCCATGGCCTGAGAAGCAAACGCCTCGTTGAGCTCGATGACGTCCATGTCGGACAGCTTCATGCCGGAGTGCTCGAGCACCTTCGGGATGGCGTAGACCGGGCCCATGCCCATGCGGGTGGCGTCGCAGCCGGCGACCTGGAAGTCGACGAGCTTCGCGATCGGCTTAATGCCGAGCTCCTTGGCGTAATCCTCGTCCATGAGGATGACGTAGGAAGCAGCGTCAGTGGTCTGCGAGGAGGTAGCAGCCGTGACCTTGCCGCCCTGATCCTCCGGGACGAAGCAGGTCTTCAGGGAAGCCATCTTCTCCATGGAGGTCTTCAGGTTACCATCCATGTCGGCGAGGATGCCGTCGTCGTAGTCAACAACGGTGCCGTCCGGCTTGACGACCGGGATGATGGACGGAGCGAGCTTGCCGTCCTTACGGGCCTTCGCGGCGCGGGTGTGGGAGGTGAGCGCCATCTCGTCCATCTCCTCGCGGGTGAAGCCGTAGTCGTTGGCGACGTTCTCAGCGGTCTGACCCATGGTCATGTAGCCGCCGGGGTAGTTCTCGAGGATCCACGGGTTGCCGTAGGCCTTGTAGTCGAACGGGCCAAAGCACTTGGTCATGCACTCGACGCCGCCGCCGATGCCGATCTTGTACTGGCCGGCCGTGATGGCGTTGGCAACAGTGGAGATGGCCTGCAGGCCGGAGGAGCAGAAGCGGTTGATCGTCTGAGCCGGGACATCGTCCGGGAGCTCAGCACGGTTGACAATCAGACGGCTGGCGTTCAGGTTCAGCTCGTTGATGGCCATGGCGCAGCCGGTGATGACATCACCGATCTCTTCGGGGTGCTCCTGGATGTACGGGACCTTGGCGATAACGCCCTTGAGCGCGATAGCGGCGTAATCAATGGGGTGCATGTCCGCCAGGCCGCCCTTGCGAGCGCGGCAGCAAGCGGTTCTGCCGTATGCGACAACAACAGGTGTAGGCATGGGAAATTCCTCCTAAAATAATTTATTCCCGAGGGAATATTGTACCAGAAAAGTATAGAACCATTCCATACTCGTTCATTATAACACACTTTTTCCACATTTCCAGTGATTCTTTCAAAACGTTATCGACAGAATTTCCCTCTGAATTTGAGTGTTTTTGTGCAATTATGCCGGTTTTCGCCGCTTGAATTTCACCCGGGAATCCTGTATAATATGCGCATCCTTGCCGGTGTGATGGAATTGGCAGACGTGCCGGACTCAAAATCCGGTGGTAGCGATACCGTGCGGGTTCGACCCCCGCCACCGGCACCAGCACAGAATGCGCCCTTTTCGGCTTGTGCCCTGCCAGACGGCGGGGATGCTCAGCCGGACGGGGCGCATTTTTTTATCTCCGGATGCGCCCGGGCATTCCAAGCAAAGCAAGCCGCGGCCAGTCAGGCCGCGGCTTGCTTTGTTACTCATATGAAAGGTACAGCGTTGCCATGGCCGCGCCCTCGGGCAAAAACGGCAGGCTGACGCCGTCTTTGTCGGCCGCAAAGACAAGCTCCTCGCCGGATGGCGAGATGAGCACCGGATACGTTCCGCTGATGTACATCGGGCCGTCGGCCGTGTCATAATTGCGGCCGCCGACGCGCGTGAGCGAAAACGTCACATGGCTCGGCTTTTCCATCTCCACGCTCATCTGCCACCAGCCGGACCACTGCTCCTCCATTTCTGTCTGACCGGCATAGCGCCAGTCGAGCGTGGCCGAGCCGTCATACTGCTCGAGCGCGTTGCAGTCGAGCGAGAGGAAGAATTCCGCCTCGCCGCCGCCCCACACCGGCCCCGTCGCGGTCCACGTCAGGCCATGATTGATGTCCGTGCCCGCAAAGCTGCCGCTCATCGGCCCGAGATAGCCAAGCGAGAGCAGGGCGTCGAACTCGCTGCTTCCGCCACCTCCGGCGAATTCGCCGCCACGGTAGACGGTGCTGTAATCGCCGCGCAAGACGTACTCGGAGATGTCCAGCATACGCACCGCCCCGCTTGCGTCCGTGCACGGCCGCATGAAATCATACATGTCGAGCTGCGGGTACCACTCGGCCGGATCGCCGCTGTCCGGCGTGATCAGAACCACAGTGTCCACGTTTGCCATGGGGTCGCTGCCCTGGTTGGTAAAGAGCAGGATCGGCTCGCCGGATTCGGCGCGGTAGCAGATCTCGTCGACCGTATAGGTGCCCTGACCGGTCAGCGAGACGCGGTTTGCCGCGACGGACGCCATGGGATCGCGCGGGATGACGCAGAAAAGATGCCCCGCGCTGCCGATGACGCGCTCCTCCGGGATCGACGCAATGAACGGGCAGCGCTCAAGAAGCCGCGGATTTCTCTCCCGCATCCAGTCTGCAAGCGTGCCGCTGGTCCCGTCGTAATAGCCAAGGTAGGCGCAGGCGAACGACTGCTGCGAGCCGCTCATCTCCTCGCGGGTCGCCGCGAGCGACGATGCGGCGTCGCCGTCTGCGCCGCCGGCCGGATCCCTCGGCGCCGTATTCCGGCGCACGGGCTTCGGCGACGCGCTCGGGCGGGACGTCTCCGGCGCTGCCGGGGTGCCGTCCGGCTCGCTGTCCGGCTCGACATCCGGCGCTTCCCGGTGCGCGCCGATCTCGATCTTTCTCGTGAGATTGGCGTAGTTGTCGTCGTCGGATGCGTCCTGCGCGTTATTTTTTCCCGCGCAGGCGCAAAGGCCAAGCAGAAGGCAGGCCGTAAGGCCGAGCACAGCTGCACGCGTCCAGTTTGTGCGCCTGCTCATACCCGCCACCTTAAAACTTTCCGCTGCGGCCGGAGCCGCCGCCGCCCGACTCGCTGCTGGAGGACGAGGAGGAGTCGCCGCGTTCGATCTTCGTGCGCGTCTGCGTGCGGTGCGTGAAGAAGTCCGTGCTCTGCGTGAGGTTCAGCCCGCCGGCCACATAGGCATCAGCCGTCGCCTGCTTCACGGCGGACTTCATCTTGCCCGTCAGAACGCCGCAGACAATCAGCGCAATGATCAGCGCCAGCGCAATGGAAATGACGATGTACTTTGTCGCGCTCGCGCGGACAGGATGGCCGGACTCCGCCTTCTGGAGGTAGTCGCCGCACTCGTCAAGATAGTCCTGAAAGCCGCCGTACCAGTCGTCGTCGGCAAAGTCGTCAAGGAACACCTCTTCCAGCTGCTCCTGGCCGTACCCGTTGAACGCGTACTCAGCCTCCTTGCCGTAGACAAACATGGCGTAGTCGCGCTCGTCCATGCTCAGCAGCAGCATGATGCCGTCGCGGTTCGGGCCGAGGCCCATTGTGAACTCGTGGTAGATGGTATACGTCGCCTTATAGACGCTGCTCTCGCCGGTGTCGCGGAAGTCGTCCACAGTGACGATGTACACGCCGACGTCGTACTGTTCGCCGAGCTTCTGCGCCATTTCCTCAAGCTCCAAATCCTCATCGGGCGTCAGAACCCCCGCCATATCCGTCACGCAGTACAGCTGCGGTTCGCTCGCGGCAGCCACTGTCACGGCAAGCGCCGCGCAGAGCATGAGCGCGAGCAGCAGGCAGAATCGTCTCATTTTCATGTCGCTACCTCCCCTTACCGCACGAGCGCAAGCGCGATGGCCGAGCCGATGGCCGCCAGCGGCGCCGCGATGGCAGCGAACGTGGCAAGCCGCTTTTTCTTGTCAACGGGCAGGTCGCCGATGAGCTTGCCCGTCTGGCCGTTCATGGCAAACAGGAAGTTCTTCCCCTGCCACTTCGTCGAGAGCATCCACACCGGCAAAAGCGCATAGTGCACCTTCCCGCGCTCGAGCGTGATGTCCTTGTCGACGAGCGTGCACGATGCGTAGCCCGTAACGGTGCGCTCAAGCGCGCCCAGCACGGACGCCGTGCAGCGCTCATCGGCGCGGGCGCGGCTGTCTTCGGCGCTCACGTCGTATTTGTCCGCGAGGAATCCCGGCAGATACGCCGTGGAGAACGGCTTGAGTTCGGCGTAATCGTACGGCTCGATGGCGTCCATATGCGCGTCCGGCATCCGCGTCGAGGCGTCGACCGGGACCTTCTGGAAGCTCAGCGAGCCGGCGCGGCGGACGTCGAAATGGTCGGTCTCCGTGATCTCATAGTCGCCGGATTCGTATGTATGGACGAGCGTCGTGTGGAACTCCGCATAGCCGTCCGCACATCCGTCGAACATCCAAAACGGGACATACACGCCCTGGATCTCCTCGATGTGGTTGCTGTCTTTGAAGCTGCGCGGCAAAAGGAACTTGCCCTTGTAGTGCTCACGGAGCGCCTTGACGGCGTCCTCCTTGCTCAGCTTGAACGGGATGACATAATCCGGCTTGAGCGTCCCGGAGAACTGGCCGGGCACGACGGTCGGGTTGCCGCAGTACGGGCAGCTCGTCGCGGCCGTGCTCTCGTCGCAGATCAGCTCCGCGCCGCACGACGGGCAGGTATAGCTCTTCATGCCTGCGGCGTCCGCGCCCCAGTTGCCGCTCATGTCCGACGTGTCCCACTCGGACTCCGGCTCGGCCGCGCGGGCCGCCTTTTCCTCGGCGCGGCGCTGCGCGGCGGCGGCCTGCTCCTCCTTGTGCGCGTAGATGGCCTCGATCTCGCTGACGTCATAGCCCGTGCCGCAGTAGTCGCACTCCAGCCGTCCGGACGCGCCGGAAAAATGGAGCGGCCCTGTACAGGCTGGGCACTGATAGTTCGTGACCTGTGTCGGCATCGAATGTCCTCCTTCCTTTTTAACCCACAGAGCCCGTCATGATGTCAGTCAGGTCGTCCGGCGCGCTCCCGCCCGCTTCAACGCGGGGCAGATAGCCACTCTCGTAGTAGTACGGGCGGTAAGCCTCGTCGACATCGTCCCAGGTAGCGCCCCACGGGCGCATGGTCACAACGTAGGAGAAGCTGTCTTCGCCGTCGTAGCAGGTACCCTCGAAGCAGATCATGTCGTCGTAGATGAGCTCGTCGGGGTCGATGATCCACTCGCCGTCTTCCACACTGCCGTCCATAAACCAGCCGTCCTTGGAGTAGAGCACGCCGTGCTCGCCGGAGGCCTCCGGATCCAGAAGCACCTGAACCTCGCTGAGCGCGTTGCTGCGCGGCAGATCCTCGTCCCAGAGCACCATCGTGCCGAGCCCGTCAGGCGCGAGGTCGATGCTTGCGCAGCAGTCCCACGGGACATCGACGAGGTCTGCATATGAGCCTGTGCCCTCGGTGATGCCCCACCAGCCGTACCACTCGCCGTTCCACCACGCGCTGACCTGCGAGTAGTCCGGCGCGCCGGGCTCTCCGCCATCCTCCGGATCCGGATCGAATCCGGGTTCCGGATCGGTCTCGGGCTCGGGATCGGTTTCCGGCTCAGGATCCGACTCCGGCTTCGGGTCGGCGGCCAGCGTCACGCGCTTGAGCTCCGACGGCTCGATGGAGATGCTCGCGCTCTCGTCTCCGACGACAAGCGTAAACGTGCACTTGACCGTCTCGTCCGGGTCTGCCAGCTTGAAGGCAGCCTGCACGGTGATGGTCTCACCCTTTTCGATTTCCTCGTACTGCGAGTCCATGATCGTCTCAAAGCTGTCCTCGCTCGTGAAGATCGACGCGATCTCCAGCGCCTCGCCGTCCTGCTCGGCCGACTCGATGATCGACCAGAGGTACGACGCATTCTCGTCGGAGTTGTTCGTGAAGTCGAGCGTCAGCACGATCGCGTCGTCGCCGTCGGAGTCGGTCATGATCTCCGCCTTCCGGAAGTCAAGCTCATATTCCCCGAGCTTCATGTGGTTCGGGTCGGACTTGCCCTCATCCTTCTTGCCGCACGCGGCAAGGCCGAGCAGCATAATGAGCGCGAGCACCGCGCACATCCATCTTCGATTGAATCTCATTTTCAACTTCTCCTCTCAGTTGCTCTGTATGGCCGCGCGGGGCGTACTGTCCCCGCGCGGCCGTGCCGTTATGGCTTTGTGTTCATACTGTGCCTGCCGTGGGGTAAAGAGGGAACGCGCCAAACAAAATCGGAATTCTGCTCGATTCGTCTCCCCTTCCGGCGCACGCTTCAGGCTGCCGCCTGAAGCCTCTGCACAACGCTGCAGAGGAATTGATAAAGTTCGTCTGAATCCCAGGCGTAATAGCACCGCGTCGTGTCGTCATATGTAAGCTCGATATAGCTGACGGTCCCGTCGTCCGGCATTTCGGCGCTGGGCGCGTCATACGGCGTCAGCTCAAGCGAGTGCAGCATGAGCGCCAGCGACTGCCATTGATCCGCCGACATCGGCGCATCCTCCAGCGTGACGCGCCCGTCCTCGCCTGTAAAATCGCAGGTCAGCAGGCCGCCGTCCTCTGATTTTTGGCAGGTGAACGCAAAGGATGCGTCCGCGTCTTCGCCGTCTTTCGTCCAGTACACGGCATTGAGGACGCTCGTAGCGCCCAGCTCGCGGATGGCCGCGATGAAGAAGTGCCGCACGGCGAACGTGATGGCAATGACACCCGCTACCACGAGCGTGAGCACAACGATAAGCACGACGGCCAGCTTTTTCACTTCAGGTCCCCGTCGTCAAACGGGTCGCCGCACTCAGGGCAGAATTTTGGCGGGTGCGCCGGGTCGGCCGGCTCCCAGCCGCATTTGTCGCACTTGTACTGCGGAACGCCGGCCGGCTTCGGCTGGCCGCATTCGGCGCAGAATTTGCCCTTGTTCACCGCGCCGCAACTGCACGTCCATCCGTCCGCCTGCGCCTCCGGCTTCTTCGTCCCGCATTCGGGGCAGAATTTGCCCTGCGCCGCCGCGCCGCACTGCGGGCACTTCCAGCTGTCCCCCGCGGGCTTCGGCTCCGGCTTTTTGCTCCCGCAGTTCGGGCAGAAATTGCCCGTGATGCCCGTCTGCCCGCACGAGCAGGTCCATCCGGCCGGCGCCGGCGCCGGTGCCGGTGCCGGCTGCGCCGCCTGCTGCTGCGCGCCCATCTGGTAGAGATTCTGCGCGTTCATGCCGCCGGCCGCGCCGGCCATGTTCATGCCCATGAACGCCATCGCCGGCCCGGCGTTCTGGTTGCTCGCCGCCGCCTGCATCGCGCTCGCCTGCGCGCCGACCAGATGCGCCGCCGCGCGCGTCGGATCCATAAACGCCGCGTTGCGCTGCATCTCCTTGAGCATCTGCTCGTCTTCCTCGCTCGCCTTGACCGACGACACGCCGAACGACACGATCTCAAGGCCGCGCAGATTGCGCCACTTGCCCGAGAGGACCTCGTTGAGCGCTTCGGCCAGCTCCATCGTGTGCCCCGGCAGCGCCGAGTAGCGGATCCCCATCTCCGAGATCTTCGCAAACGCCGGCTGCAGCGCCGTCAGCAGCTCTGTCTTCAGCTGCCCGTCGATCCGGTCGCGCGTATACTCCTCGCTCACGTTGCCGCACACGTTCGTGTAGAACAGGATCGGGTCGCTGATGCGGTAGCTGTACTCTCCGAAGCAGCGGATTGCAATGTCGATGTCGATGCCCGCCCGCTGGTCAACGACGCGGAACGGAACCGGGCTCGGCGTGCCGTATTTGTTCCCGATCAGCTCCTTCGTGTTGAAGTAATACACGCGCTGATCCTTCGGCGGCTCGCCGCCGAACGTGAAGCGCTTGCCGATGTTCTTGAACGTGTCGAGCAGGCTGGTGCCCAGATTGCCGGAGAAGATCGTCGGCTCGCTCGAGCTGTCATACACAAATTCGCCCGGCTCCGCGCACAGCTCCGCCACCTTGCCCTGATCGACGATGATCATGCACTGCCCGTCGGCAACCGCCACGACCGAGCCGTTCGAGATGATGTTCTCGCTTCCCTTGGTGTTGCTGCTCCGCCCGGACGAACGGTGCTGCCCCTTCACTGCCATTACGTTCTCAGGTATGGATTCGCAGTAAAAATACTCCTTCCACTGGTCGGCCATCACGCCGCCCGCCGCGCCAAGTGCCGCTTTGATGAGTCCCATAGTCAAGACTTCCTTTCTTTCTGACAGATTGATGTTCCGGGATCCTCCGCCGCCGGGATGAACGCGGCAGAATGCTCCCTCCGTCTGCTTTCCTGCGCTTACCTTTATTTTACCGATGCCCAATGCCGCGCGCCCCATACTTCTGTACAGGACGCATGGGATTTTTTCACACTCTATTCGTCCGGCTCCAGATCGGCCACAAGCTTCGCGCCGCTCACGGCGAGGGCCAACTGCAGCTTGTTGTCGAGGTTCGTCTTGCGCAGCATGTTGGTCACATGGTACTTCACCGTCGTGACCTCGACGCCCATCTCGGAGGCGATCCGGCCATACGGCAGGCCGCGCACAAGATAGCGCAGCACGCGAAGCTCCGTCTTTGTGAACTCCGTGCTTCTGGCCGTCCCGATCTCAACGGGGGGCGGCGCATCGGGGAAAATATGCTCCCCGGCCATCGTGCGGCGGACGACGTCCATAAGCGTTCCCTCCGCCGCGTCCTTGTACCACAGGCTGTTCGCCCCGACCGTTTTCGCCGTCGCGAGCACCTCATAGTCGACAAGCGACGTCACAATGATGATCTTGATGTCCGGGTGCTCCCGCCGGATGCTCGCGGCGGCCGTCAGGCCGTTTTCGCGGTGCTCCGTCTGCACGTCCATGAGCACAAGGTCAATGCCCGCGCACAGCGCCAGCGCGCCGGATGCCCCCGTGATGGACGCGACGACGCGGTAGCCCGGCTCTTTTTCCAGATAGCTTTCCAGCAGGCTTCGGATCATTTTCTGATCCTCGACGATCAGAACGTTCGGCATGCTCCGTCCTCCTCTTCCGGCAGATAGACAACCAGCACAAAGCGCGGCGAGCTGTACACCCGCATCTGCCCGCCGCTTTTTTCAATGCGGCGGCGCAGCGCGCTCAGACCGCCGCCCTCGCGGACGGGGCCGTCCGGCGGCGCGCCGTTGTTTGTGATCGTGACGCGGCCCGCGCTTCCTGAAATGAGCACCTCCGTCCCGCCGGCGTGGCGGACGCAGTTGGTCACGCACTCGGAGGCAGCCGCGCCGATGAGGCGGCGGCATTCGCGGTCGTCCGGGAATGCGCCGGCCATCGTCAGCTTCACGCCGACGGCCGCGGCGTGCTCCTCCACCGCCGAGAGCGGGTCGTCCGGCGGCGGCCTGTGACTTGTGCGGTGCAGCAGCTCAATCGAGCGCTCCCACGCGGCGCTGCTCGCGCGGATCTCGGCCAGGCCGGCGTCCTGCATGAGCGCGCGGCGCGCGGACAGGATGCTGCGGCCGATGTCGTCGTGTACGCGCATTTTCATCGCAAGGATCTCCTCCTCGCGCACAAGCTCCGGCATCTGCCGGAGCAGCGCCTGCGTGCGGCGGTTCGCGTCGGAAAGGCGCTCGTTTTCCGAGCGGAGCGCCCGCTGGCGTGTGACGAGCTCCGTGACGTCCGCAGTCGTGACCTGTGTAAACGACGCGCCGTCGGCCGTCACGGCCTCAAAGGCAAAGCGCAGCGCCGTTCCGTCCGGGAAGCGGTAAACCGCCATCGCATCATCCAGCCTTGTCACGCCGGCCGGCGGATCTTTCAGTGCGGCGCGCAGCTCATAGATCGTCTGAACGCCGCGGCCGAGCAGCATCCCGCTCACATCGAGCATCCGCCGGTTCACGAGCCGCACGATGCCGCGCACGTCAAAAAAGCACACGGCGATGGGGAGATTGTCAAACGCCTCTTTGATCGCGTTCACGCCGCATCGCCTCCTTCCTCCGGAAGATCGGACAGGCACCAGAGCCCGTCGTCGTCCCGCTCTGCCGAAAGGCCGGGAAATCGTTCCTTGAGCGGCGCCAGATCCGCCGGACACGCCGCGCTGATGTGCACGGCAAGCCGGCCGCCCTCGTACCCGGCGTAGAGCAGCAGCTGCGTCAGCGTCCCGAGCCCGGCCTCCACGACCGCCTCGAACAGGTCGTAGATCCGCTCCGCCACAGCCGGGGCGAGCGTGCCCTCCGCCTCGACGGACGCGCGGCAGCTCGCGCCGCACAGCGTAAGGTTCGCCGCCGACTCGTTCAGGCACAGCTGCAGCTCCGCAGACTCGACGGCGCCGTGCGCTGCTCAATGAGATCGTAGAGCCGGTTCTGCTCCTTCAGGCGCAGGAAGCGCGCGCTCTGCTCCTGCTCGGCGCGCAGAATGTCGCCCGCCTCGCGCAGCTCGCCCTGCGTGCTCTCAAGCTGGCGCGTGACGGCGGCCAGCTCCGCGACGTCCTCCTGCCAGAAGACGTGTCCCCTGCGAAGCGGATGGCTTTTGAGATAGGTATGCCCGTCGAGCATCGCTGCCCCGTCCACGGCGCGCCGGAGCACATCCGGCGGGACGTCCGCAGCACCGGCCGCGCGAAAGCGCGTCTGCAGCGAGGCGTCTGTGATCTGCGCGCGGATGGTCGTGGCCTCGAACAGCGCGCCGTAGCCGGAATTTGACGAAATCAGGCCGCACTGGATGCAGCTTTCCAGAATGCCCGCGAACATGATGCACTGCGACACGGTGATGTCGCCCGCGACGACCCACACCCAGTGCACGCCATCGACATAGGCGCAGCAGTACGCAACCGCCAGCGCCAGCGGGACGAGCGGCAGGCACAGATACTTCCTGCTGTGCGGGATGTGGCACTTGAACAGCATGATTGAAAACGCCGCAAGCGCGCACAGAAGCTCCCAGCCGGCGACGGCGTAATAGCCCGCCCCATACTCATACGGCATTGCATCCGTCATGACCTCGCCTGGGAATGAAAACACAAGCTGATGCAGGTCGTTCGTCAGCACCAGCAGCAGCAGCGCCGCCGTCGGGATATACAGCAGCAGCATCTTCCGCGGCAGGCGGTAGTTCTCCGGCCGGCCGAGCGTCATGGAGACAAACAGCGCCATAAGCGGGATGCCCAGCATGGGCAGGTAGTAAAAATACCAGAGATAGCGCGCTGCCGTGATGCTGTCGAGGCTGAATTTCACCGTCCGGAGCACCAGCCAGAGCACCATAAGCGCCGCGGCCATCATCAGATACCGCCGCGCCTGCGCCTGCACGATGCGGAACCAGAGGGAAACGCCCCATGCCGCGGCCATGGCGATGTAAATGATGCTGCGGTACATGTTCAGAAACGGCAGCGGGAAGTCCTGCCGGGCTGCATAGCGCAGCCACATGGCAAACCCGATGAGCGCAAGCGCCGCAGCAAAGATCAGCGCGCTCCGCCGCCGGACCGTTTTCATTCTCGCCGCCTCCCCTGTAATTGATTTGCAGACTCAATATACCATAGTCAGAGGCGGTTTGCAACGGTGCAAAAAAGCCCGGACGTTTGACCGTCCGGGCTCAATCCATGTTATTGCAGGAGTTTTGCGGCCTCTTCGGCGCAGCGGAACGCCGAGGCAACGGCCCACGAAAGCTCCGAGACCGGCGCGAGCTCGCCGCGGCGGTGCATGGCGCTCGTCGCGTCGCCCGCGGCAAAGAGCGCGGCAAATGCGCGGCCGTCGTTTCGCAGGACGCGGCAGTCCGGGCCGACCATGACGCCGCCCATGGCGCACTCGGAAAAGCGCTGGCCATAGATGGCGTAGTACGGGCCGTTTTCGCGCGGGCGCAGGAACTGCCCCGCCTTGCCGAACTGCGCATCGACGCCCGTGCGGCAGAATTCGTTGTAATCCGACACGGTCTTTTCCAGCGCGGACGGATCGATGCCGATCTTCCCGGCCAGCTCCGCGATCGTGTCCGCCTTCACAACGGGCGGCTTTTTGTAGGCAGCCTCGCGGTCGAGGTCGCCCTGATAGTCGCGGTAGCAGTCGTACTCATCCGAGAGCGTCGGGTCCGCGAGGAACTCGCGGAAGATCTCGTCGAGGTTTTCCTGGGAAAAGATGCCCCACGCGACCTCGTGCGGGCTGCCCGCGATGTGGTGCCGCCCCTCGCCGAGGCCGCCCGTCTCGTCCTGCCAGCGCACGCCGTTCAGGTTGACCGACAGGTTGGTCGGATGCTCGAGCGCGCGGTAGAGGCTGTACGAGTACGGATGGTGCGCCGGGCCGAACAGCGACAGGAAAAGCCGCTCCGGATCCGGGCGCACGCCGAGCTCGCGTACAAGGTCGATGGCGTCGCCCGTGTCCGTCGGGACGGAAAAGCGCGTGACGG
This sequence comes from uncultured Oscillospiraceae bacterium, assembly GCA_934589675.1. GTDB lineage: Bacteria > Bacillota > Clostridia > Oscillospirales > Oscillospiraceae > CAKTOF01. The sequence continues at coordinate 34,288 of CAKTOF010000004.1, read as the reverse complement.
GGCGGTCGACGTCGAAAAATCCGAAATACTGCTGCAATTTCTCATCCGAGCTGCCAAAGCCGCCCGTGGCGAGCACGACGGCGCGGCTCGTGATCTCCGTCAGGCCGCCGGGATCCTCGGCGAGCACGCCGTGCACCTCGCCGCAGCAGTCGCCGAGCAGGTGACGGGCGCGGTGCTCCGTCAGGATCTGCACGGGCAGGTTCTGATCGGAGATGGCGCGCAGCATCGCGTTTTTGATGAACGTCCCCGTCCAGCCCGGGCCGATGGACGGATCGAGGCTTTTCAGGTTCTCGATGCGCTTCGGGAAGCCGACGATGGCCGGGCCGTAGATCGGCCCCAGCTGGCGCTTTTCTCCGAAGAGCTCGATCGTAAAATGCTCGCGCGTGCCGGGGAAGTCCAGCAGCCAGTCAAAAAACTCGCCGCAGCCGTACACGGCCGTGCGCATGATGTCCTCGCCGATGACGCCGCCCGTGCGGGCAGACAGGTCGCGCACGGCGTCCTCGCGGACATCCGGCGCGCCGTGCTCGGCGTGCAGGCGCGTGTAGACCGGGAAAAATCCGTGCGCGAGATCCGTGTTGCCGCCGACGCGCTTTGCCTTTTCCAGCAGAATGACCTTCAGGCCGAGCTGCGCCGCGCGCACGGCCGTGATGAGTCCCGTGCCGCCGCCGCACACGACAAGGTCGCACGAAAGATGCCGCGTCTCATGCGGCGCCGCTGGCTTCTCGTCCGTGTTTTTTACCGAGCACGTCGGGCACAGCCGCTCGCATGTGCCGCAGCCGATGCATTTTTCCTGATCGATCTGATACTGCGGCCCGTCATAGCCGATGGCCCCCACGGGGCATTCCAACTCACAGGTATGGCACCCGGAGCAGGACGATTCAATGTAGTACATCTGCGGTTCCTCCTTTGTTCTGGCGGATCGGTCAGCCCTTCCGCTCCGCCGCCTGCTGCCCGGGGATCTTCTCCACTCCGCACGGCGGCTTGCCGTTGTGGATATCATCCCAAATTTCGCGCAGCGTGTCAAGTGCATACAGGCCGTTATACACCTTTGCCTTCGTCCGATTGGCGACCTCCTGGCCGTCGCGCAGATACGCCTCGTCGAGCACGCGCTCGCCCGCGCCGATGGCGGCGAACAGGCCGCCGAGGGTCGCAACATCGCAGTTGATCGTCTGGTTCATCGTCTCATTTCTTTCCGGCCTCCCGCCCGGCTTCGCGGCCGAGCGTGATGGCCATGGCGATGGATATGCCCGGCATCGGCGTGGAATACTGCGGGCCAAAGCGAAGGCCGCAGCAGTTGCCGGTTGCGAACAGGCCGCCGATCGGGCGATAGCTTTCGTCGAGGACGCGCTGGCGCTCGTCCGTTACAAGGCCGCCGACCGTCACGAGCATATTGCCGATGACGTTGCGCTCGACCTTCTGCAGGAAGAACGGCGCGCGGTCCATCGGCCGGAGCATTTTCGGATCCTTGCCGAAGTCGTCGTCCCGGCCGAGGCGGCAAACTGCCTGATAGCGCAGGATCTCGCGCTCGGCCGTCTGCCGCAGCGCGCCGGTGAAGCCGGCGTTGTCCAGCAGCTCGCCGACCGTGCTGCCGGCGTAGATGACGGCCGTCGGCCGCGTTTTGACCTCATAGCCGCCCGGGCCGGCCTCCACGGCCTTGTCCATGGCGTCCAGCAGCCGGTCGACGCGCTCGCGGTTATTGATGTCAAAGCTGCCGTGCGATGGCGGCAGGCGCTCGAGATCCTCAAGCACGTCGGAGTCGAACACCTGATAGCTGACGCCGTGGTGCCGCTGGCCGAACGACTGACCGACAAAGACCGGGTCGCCGAGCGACTCATTGCAGAACCTGCGCCCCGTCTCGTCGAGGATGAGCACGGCGCTGCGGTCGGTCAGGCTCGGCGCGAGGCCGTCGTTGCCGCCCATGGCGGCGATCGGGCCGGCCTCGAGCCGTCCGCCCGCCCAGAGTCCCATCTGGATGCCGCGTCCGGAACGGCCGGAGCCGGAGAAGTGATCGCCGGGCTCAAACAGCTCGCGCACGTCCGAGCACAGCTCCTGCCGCATCTCCGGGTTGCCGCCGAAATCGCCGGCGGCAAGGATGACGCCGCGTTCGGCGAGAATGCGGACGTACTGCTCGTCGTCGAAGCGCGCGATCAGGCCCGTGACCCGGCCGGCCTTGCTTTCCAGATAGAGCGCCTCCGCACCGAAGGCCGTCTGCGCGCCGCATTGACGCGCCTTTTCCTGGTTGGCCCGCGTCAGCTCCGTCAGCGTCGGGCTTCCCTTGGTCCAGATCCCCGGAAACTCCGCCGTTCCCGGCCAGAACCGGTATCCGCTGATCTCCCCGTCAAAATATCTGCCGCACGGGAAGTACGTCACCTGGACGTCGGCGAGCGCGTCGGCGTCGAAGCAGTCAACATACCAGTCAAACGCATCGCCGCAGCTTTGCGCGAAGCGCATTATAAGGCCGGGATTGGCCTTGTTGCCGGAGCGGCGCATCATCTCATTATAAAGATCAATGGGATCGACACGCGGCACGCCGCGCGCGGCGAGGAATGCGGAGTTGATGTGCCCGATGTCGCATCCGTACACCGAAAAGCGCCCCTGCCGCATCTGCTCGATCCCGATGGCCGGAACGCCCGCCTCGGCAAGCGCGCGCAGCGCAGCCGTTCCGGCGTGGCCGAGGCCGACGACCGCGACCTGCGTCCGGAGCGTCTCGGTGATCCGGCTCTCCTCCACCGCAGCCGGCGGCGTTCTCCAGCCGCTCATTTCAGTTCCTCTGCCAGGCAGGTTCCGGCGACAAAACCGCTGGAAAATGCCCAGGACATGTCGTTGAGGATCTGCCGCTTGACGCCCGCGGCCACGATGTGGCGGCTGCCGGTGATGTCGCCTGCGGCATAGACGCCGGGCACCGGCCGGCCGTCCGCGTCGAGCGCCTGCATCTTCTCGTTGATGCGGATGCCGCCGAATGCGCCGTCCGTTCCAAGATAGGCGCGCACCGCATAGTACGGTCCCGTCATGGCGACGAGGTCTGCGCTGTCCTTGTAGCCGTCCCAGTCCATGCCGGTGCGGCAGAATTCGTTGTAGTCGGCGATGGTCTTGCAAAGCCCCTTCTCGTCCACGCCGATCATGCGGGCGAGCTCCTCCGGCGTATCGGCGCGGAACGTCAGCTTCCCGTCCAGCGCCGCTTCGATGTCCGCGTCGATCTGCTCCCAGCTGTCCGGATACTGATACGGCGGGAACGGGCCGAGCGCCTCCGGCGGCACGGCGCGGGCGCGCTCGACGGCCGCCCTGAGGCCGGCGCGGTCGATGATCCAGTAGCTCACGGCGCGCGGCTGATCGACAAGGACGTGGCCTGTGTCAAAAAAGTCCATGCGCGGCACCATCGGCTCGGAGACAAAACGCCGGCCGTACACGTTGACGCCGATGGCAAAAGGCGAGTTCGCCGCGGCGTCCAGCACCTGACTTTTGCCCGCCATCATCGGCCCCATCAGGCGGATGCAGCAGCCTGCCTCGTCGAGCGGCGAGCCGAGCTTCTGCGCGATGGCGAGGCCGTCTCCCGTATAGGCCGGGTTTGTGTGCGGCGTCGGCAGGATCTCCGCCGAGGCGAACTTCGGCATGAACTTCTCCACAAGCGCCGGGTTGGAAATCCAGCTGCCGCTGGCGATGACGACGGACGAGCACGCGACGCGGATCGTCTCATCGCCCTGCCGGGCGAGGATCGCGCTGAGGCGGCCATCCGTCAGCTCGGCGTCATAGGCTGCCGTCTGCGTCAGGATCTCGACGCCCAGCGTCTGGCACGTCTGCCGCATGACGTCCATGATGAGCCGGCCGGCGCCCGTACCGGGCGCGTTGCCCTCAAGATCCGGGCCCTTCTGGCCGTTCGGCATGTCAAAAATATAGCCGCCGACGGAAAATTTCTCCGCAAGGCCGGGCTGGAGGCCGCAGAACCAGTCAAAAAACTGCCCCGTGCCCTCGATGGCCGCCCGCGCAAGCTCCGGCTCCACGCGCCACAGGCACAGATCCATCACGCCGCGCATGAATTCGGCCGTCTTGTCCTCCAGGCCGCGCTCAGCCTGCCATTTGCTCCTGAACACGCGCATCGTGCGCGCAAACTGCATGCCGCCGCCCGTCGCCTTGGCCTTTTCCAGCACGACAACGCGCTTTCCGGTCATCTGGCGGATGCGCGCCGCCGCGACCAGACCGGCTCCGCCGCCGCCGAGCACCGCGACATCGAACGTCACTGTTTTCATCCTCATTCCTCCTTCAATGCCCGCGCCGCATCATTGGCGGCGAGGAACGCGCTGGAAAACGCCCATGACAGATCGTTGAGGATCTGCTTTTTGATCTCGGCCGCGACGATATAGCGCGAGCCGGTAATGTCGCCGGCCGCCCAGACGCCGGGGACCGGCTCGCCGGACGGCGAGAGCACCTGCATCCGGCTGTTGACGTCCAGCCCGCCGAACGAGCCGTCTGTGTCCAGCCAGCCGCGCACGGCGTAGAACGGCCCTGTCATCGGCACGAGGTTCTTCTGATCCTTATATCCCGTCCAGTCCATTCCGGTGCGGCAATACTCGTTGTACTCTTCGATGGTTTTCACAAGCCCGGCCTCGTCCACGCCGATCGCGCGGGCGAGCTCCGCCGCCGTCCCGGCCGTAAAGAGCTCGGGCTCGCCGAGCGCGGAGCAGATCTCCGCCTCCGCCTCCGCCAGCGTCGCGGGGTACTCCGGCGGCAGAAGCGGCAGCGGCGGCGCGGCAGCCGGATCCTTCGCCCGCTCCATGGCCGCGGCGAGCGTATTGCGGTCGAACACCCAGTAGCTCACGCCCTTCGGCTGATCGAGCAGCACATGGCCGGTATCGAAGAAGTCCATGCGCGGCACCATCGGCTCGGACACAAAGCGCCGGCCGAGCAGGTTGACGCCGATGGCGAAGTCCGATCCGGCCGCCTGATTGGCCACGCGGCTCCGGCTTGAAAAATGCGGCCCCATCAGGCGCAGGCAGCACGAATCATAGTCGATCTTCGCGCCCAGCTTTTCCGCGGCGGCAAATGCGTCGCCCGTATAGGTGGGGTTCATCTGCGCGCCCGGGCGCATATAGACCTCGTTGAAGCGCGGGATGACGCGCTGGACGATGTCGCGGTTGCAGATCCACCGGCCGGAGGCAATGATGATGTTCCGGCATTCGATGCGCATCTGCCCTTCCGGGCCGTGCGCGAGCACAGCGCTCACGCGGCCATCTTCCGTCTCCACGTCGTAAAACGGCGTCGAGGTCAGCACGTCCACGCCGAGCTCGGCGCATTTTTTCTTCATGACCGCCATGAACACCCTGCCGGCGCCGTCGCCGTTTGACTCATGCGCGGGCGCTTTCTGGCCGTCCGGCAGATCAAAGAGATAGCTTCCGACCTCAAATTCCTGTTCGATGCCGGGCTCGAGCGTGCAGAACCAGTCAAAAAACTGTCCCGTGCCCTCGATGGCCGCGTGCGCAAGCTCCGGATCGACGCGCCAGAGCGACAGATCCATCACGCCGCGCATGAATTCGGCCGTTTTGTCCTCCAGACCGCGGTCGGCCTGCCATTGGCTTTTGAACACGCGCATCGTGCGCGCGAACTGGAATCCGCCGCCCGTCACCTTCGCTTTTTCCAGCACCAGGATGCGTTTGCCTGTCAGCTGTCTGAGGCGGACAGCCGCGATCAGTCCCGCGCCGCCGCCCAGCACAACAGCGTCATACTTGCATGTTTTCATTCCGATATTCCTCCAAACACTCCGGTCTCCGACAGCACCACATTCGAATGCCGCCGCAGTTTTTTCATATACACAACCGCGGCAGCCGCCGCAGCCGCACAGCCGGCCGGCAGCAGACCGATCGGGATGCGCTCTGCAATCAGGTTTTCTCTTGCTCCGATGATCGTAATGCGCGTCTGCGTCCGCTCGCCTTCGCGCGCGTCCGCCAGGATCTCCGACAGCGGCGCATCCAGCGGCGCGCCCTCCGCCAGATCCGCCGAGAGCGCGGCCGTCAGGCGCGTCGACTCATCGGCCGCGTCGATCGGCACGCCGTCCACGCTGACGGCGAGGATGCGCTCTCCTGCCGGCGCCGAAGCGTCGAGCCGCAGCGAAAGGCCGGACACCTGCACAAACCCCGCTCCGGATGCGGCATCGTCGATGCGCTCGCTCATCGGATCGACCACGATCCCGGCCGCTGCCTGCTCCAGGAGCATCCACAGCTCTCCCGGCGACAAAACCGCGGTGACCGGCGCGCGCTCTGTTCCGCCTGCAAGCGCGTCGTCGGAGATCAGCGCGATCTGCGTCCCGGCGGCAGCGCGCAGCGCGTCCGCCGCGCGGTCGCCGACCGCCGTCTCCCCGACGGCCAGCGCGCCTGCGCGCAGCGCAAAAACACACGCGAGCAGCGCCAGCAGGCGCTTAAAGACCGTTGATCTCACGGACATAGTGGCAGGCGACGAAGTGGCCGTCCAGAATCTCCTCATAAACCGGCATTTCACAGTGGCAGCGCTCCTTTGCATACGGGCAGCGGGGCGCGAAGCGGCAGCCCGGCTTCGGATTGACGGGGCTCGTCAGCTCGCCCTGCATGATGATGCGCTCATTGACGCGGTCGAGCGACGGCACGGGGATCGCCGAGAGCAGACCCTTCGTATACGGATGGAGCGGGCGCTCAAACAGCGACTTCGACGGGCACTTTTCGACCATTGCGCCGACGTACATCACAAGAATGTCGTCGGAGATATGCTTGACGACTGACATGTCGTGCGTGACGAACATGTAGCTGATGCCCTTTTCCGCCTGAAGATCCTGCAAGAGGTTGAGCACCTGCGCCTGAATGGACACGTCGAGCGCCGAGACCGGCTCGTCGCAGACGATGAACTTCGGCTCGAGCGAGAGCGCGCGGGCGATGCCGATGCGCTGGCGGCGGCCGCCGTCGAGCTCGTGCGGGTAGCTCATGGCATAGCGCCGGGCAAGACCGACCGTATCCATCAGCTCATACACGCGATGCTCGAGCTCTTTTTTGTCCCGGAACAGCCTGAACGTGCGCAGCGGGTCGGCGATCAGGTCAAAGACGGTGTTGCGCGGGTTGAGCGACGAGAACGGATCCTGGAAAATGATCTGCATCTGCCGCTGGAGCTGACGGCGGTGGTTTCCCTTCGCGCGGGTGATGTCCTCGCCGTCGAACAGGATCTGGCCGTCTGTCGCGTCAAGCAGGCCGAGCACGGTGCGGCCGAGCGTCGACTTGCCGCAGCCGGACTCGCCGACGACGCCGAGCGTCTTTCCGCTTGCCAGCGTGAAGCCGACGTCGTCCACAGCATGAAGCTGGCCGCGCGGCGTCTTGAAGTACTTCTTCAGATGACGGACCTCCAGCAGCGGCGTCTCGCTCTTTTCTTCCGTCAGATGCGCCTTGGCCGTGGGCGCGGCAGCCTTGCTCTGCGCCGGGGCGGCTGAGAGCGTCAGGCCGTCGTGGATACGCAGGCAGCGGGCAAAGTGGCCGGGCGCAAGCTCCGTCAGCTCCGGATGGCGTTCCTCGCATTCCTTCGTGGCATACGGGCAGCGCGGGTGGAACTTGCAGCCTGCCGGCAGATGCGCCGGGTCTGGCATGAGTCCGACGATCGGCGAAAGGCGCTCCACATCCTGATCGAGGCTCGGCAGCGAGCCGAACAGGCCCTCCGTATACGGATGGGCAAGCGAGCGGAAGATCTGGTCGATGGAGCCGCACTCGACGATCTCGCCGGCGTACATGATGGCGACCTTGTCGCACGTCTCGGCCACGACGCCGAGATCGTGCGTGATGAGCAGCATGCTCGTGCCGAGCTTTTTCTTCAGGTCATTGATCATGTCGAGGACCTGCGCCTGAATGGTCACGTCGAGCGCCGTCGTCGGCTCGTCGGCGATGAGCAGGCGCGGCGAGCAGGCAAGCGCCATAGCGATGACGACGCGCTGCTTCATGCCGCCGGAGAACTGGTGCGGATACTCCACACCGCGCTCGCGCGGAATGCCGACGAGCTCGAGCATTTTCCGCGCCTGCTCCACGGCCTCTTTGTCCGTGCATTTTTCGTGCAGGCGCACGACCTCGGATATCTGATCCTCCACGCGGAAGATCGGGTTGAGCGCCGTCATCGGGTCCTGAAAGATCATGGAGATCTGCTTGCCGCGGATGGAGCGGATGCCGAGCTCGTTGAGGCCGAGCAGGTCGACGCCGTCGAACAGGATCTCGCCGGACTCGATCTTTCCGGGCGGTGACTGGATCAGGCGCAGGATCGCCAGCGCCGTCGTCGTCTTGCCCGCGCCCGTCTCGCCGACAAGGCCGAGCGTCTCGCCCTTTCCAATGGTGAAGCTGACGTCGTTGACCGCCTCGACCGTATCGTCCATCGTCACATAGCGGACGACGAGGTTTTTCACTTCCAGCAGGGTTTCACTCATAGTTTCAGCCGCCTCCTTACTGCTTCATGCGCGGGTCGAGCGCGTCGCGCAGGCCGTCGCCCATGACGTTGAAGGCGAAAACAGTCAGCACGATGGCGATGCCCGGGAATGTGATGAGCGGCCAGAACGTCGTGATGAACTCCTGACCGGAGCTCAGGATGGAGCCCCACTCGCTCGTGGGCGGCTGCACGCCGAGGCCGATGAACGACAGGCTCGAGATCTGAAGGATGTTGCCGCCGATGCGCATCGTCGAGTCGACGATGATCGGCGAGAGCGTGTTGGGCAGGATCTGCTTGAAGATGATGCGCCCGTTGCGCGAGCCGGTCGCGCGGGCCGCCTCGACGTACTCCTGCTCGCGGATCTGCATGACGGTCGCGCGCAGCATCCGGATGGCCGGCGCGACGCCGGAGACGGCGATGGCGATGGCCGTATTGACCACGCCGACGCCGAGCAGCGCGGAGATGGACACCGCGAGCAATACGCCGGGGATGCACATGAGGATGTCCGTCAGGCGCATGAGCACGTTCTCATACCGGCCGCCGAAGTAGCCCGCCGTCGCGCCGAACAGGATGCTGATGGCCAGCGCGATGACAAGACCGAGCAGCGAGACGCCGAGCGACACGCGCGTGCCGTAGATCAGGCGCGAGAGCAGATCGCGGCCGAAGTTGTCCGTGCCGAGCAGATGCGCGCTGCTGGGCATCTGGAGCCGGTTGATCGGGTCGATGAGATTCGGGTCATACGGCGCAAGCACCGGCGCAAGGAGCGCCACGAGCACCAGCAGTCCCGCAATGACGAGGCCGAGCATGGCCAGGTGGTTCCGCCGGAAGCGGCGCCAGACCTCGTGCAGCTGGCTGCGGCGCTTGTTCTGCTCATCCAGACGCGGCGCCGCCGTTTTTGTCTTTGCCATTTACACCGCCTCCTTCTTTGCTGCCCGCCTCGGCTTTCTGCCGCTGGAAAACTGCGACTTCATGCGCGGGTCGACCACGGCATAGGCCAGGTCAACGAGCAGATTGATGACACACACGCAGGTCGACAGCAGGAACACGATGCCCTGCGTTGTGGGATAGTCCAGATTGTTGATGCTCGTCAGCATGAGCATTCCCATGCCGGGGATGGAGAAGATGGACTCAATGATGAACGACCCGCCGAACATCATCGTCAGCTGCATGCCGATGATCGTGATGACGGGGATGAGCGCGTTGCGCAGCGCGTGGCGGAAAATGACCGTCCGCTCCGCGACGCCCTTGGCGCGCGCCGTCCGGATGTAGTCCTGACGGATGACGTCGAGCATGCTCGTGCGCGTCATACGCACGACAATGCTCATCGGCGACAGCCCCATGCAGATAACGGGCAGCACGAGGTGCTTCCATGTGCCGAGGCCGGCCGCCGGCAGCCAGTGCAGCTTGAGTGAGAACAGAATGATGGCCATCAGGCCGACCCAGAAGCCCGGCGCAGCGGAGAAGATGACCGCGAGCGCCGTGGCCAGATAGTCCACCGGCGAATATTGCTTGACCGCCGACAGGATTCCGATGGACACGCCGACGACGATCGTCACGAGTGCCGACAGGCCGCCGAGCGCAAGCGTGCGGCCGATGCGCCCCGCGATCATGTCCTTGACCGGGCGCTTCGTGTCGTAGGACGTGCCGAAATCAAACTTCGTCACGATGCCCTTGACATAGATCGCATAGCGCACGAGGAACGGCTTGTCGAGGCCCATGTTCTCCCTCGCGGTCTGATAGGCCTCTTCCGTGTAGTCGCTGCCGAGCGAGAGCTGCGCGGGGTCGCCCGGCGTGAAGTAATTGATCGTAAAAATGATGAACAGAACGCCCAAAAGTGTGGGGATCATCCACAGCAGGCGTTTGATGATAAATCGAACCATACATCCACACCTCTCATGTCAAGCGGGCCGGCCCGCCCGGGTCGGCCCGCTTCGCTGATGTTTGATTGTCCTGCGCGCTTACGCGAGTGTCAGGCTGCCCAGGCAGCCCTTGAGGATGCTGCACTGGTCGAACGAGGAAATGACGTTCGGATTGTAGACGAGCGCCATCTGCACGTCGTTGACCGGGATGCCGTAGTAGTTGTCATAGAGCCAGTTGTCGAGCTCTTCGCAGCCCTTGACCGACTTTTCGTGGTCGGTCGTCCAAGTCGTCTCGTCGCAGATCCGGTTGTACTCCTCGTCGTAGATGGCAGCGCACTGGAACGGAGCGTCCTTGCCGTTGCCGGCGACAAGCTGCGTCAGCTCGCCGGTCGGGTTGCCGCCGTTCTTGGAGAAGTACTGGAAGTCCGTCCCGTCGCGCTGGAGCATCTTCGGCAGCGCCGTGCCCATGTCGAGCGTCTCGATCTCGAGTGTGATGCCGAGCATGGACAGGTAGCCCTGGATGGTCTCGGCGACCTTCGGCTGCGTGCCGTCGTTCATGGCAATGATGTGGAGCTTGATATCCGAGCCCTTGTAGCCGGACTCGTCGAGCGCTTTCTGCGCGCGGTCGAGGTCGAACGTGTAGCCCTCGTGCTCGGAGTAGCCCTCAAAGCCCTCAGGGAGGAAGGAATGCGGCTTTTTGTAGAGCGAGCCGAACGCGATCTGGCCGACCGCGTCCATATCAATGGCGTAGCAGATAGCCTCGCGGACCTTGGCGTTGGCCAGGTACTCGTTGCTCTCGTTGAACCAGAGGATGGCGCACGCGCCGTTGGGAACGGCGTTGACCACGCCGGTGTTCGCACTTTGGACCTGCTCGACGATGTTGGCCGAGACATTGTACATCGCGTCGATGACGCCGTTCTGGTAGTCGACGTACATACCGGTCTCGTCGGAGTAGAACTTCAGCGTGATCTGCTCGGCTTCATACGTGTAGTCCTTGTTCCAGTAGTCGTCGCGGCGGGTGAAGGTGATGTACGCGTCATGCTGCATGTCCGTGATCTTGTACGGGCCGGAGCCGAGCGGATCGGTGTACCAGATCTCGTCCGTCTCCGGGTGCTCCTCGACGAACTTCTTCTGGATGAGGCAGGCGTCAAGCGACGGTTCCGCGCGGGCGTACGGCTGCTGCCAGACGATGTAGACCGTGAAGCCGTCGTCGTCAACGTAGGACTTGTCAAAGTCGATATAGCTGAAGATGGGCGCCTTGTCCGTGCGGGCCTTATCCGTGCCGTCGACGTTCTTGACCTGGCTGTAGAACGTATAGAGCAGGTCCTCGCCAGTCGCCTGGTCGCCGTTGGCAAAATAGACGTCCTGACGGAGCACGAGCTTCATGGTGACGTCATCCGTCCACTCGAACGAGTCGAGGATGCGGAAAACGCGCTCGCCGGTGTGGTCGTCGATCTCCATGATCTTGTCATAGAGCATCATCTGCGTGATGAAGTCATTCGAGCTCTCAGAGCACGGATCGGAGCTGTCGTGCGCGCCGACCATGCCGATGGTGATGGACGTCTTGCCCTCGGAGGCCGGGGCGTTCGCGCCGTCACCAGACGGCGTGGTGGCTGCGCCGCCATCGGTCTTGTCGCCGCCCTGGTCTCCGGACGGCGTCGTGGTCGTTGTTCCGTTGCCATCTGAAGGGGTCGTTCCGGTGCCTTTGTCGTCTTTTGACGAGCAGGCTGCAAACAGGGAAAGGGTCATCAGAAGTGCAAGGATCAGTGCGAGTGTTCTCTTCATTTCATTCGTTCCTTTCTTGTTCCTTCTTTTTTATTTATAAGGGGGTTCCCCTTACATACGGATCTGCCTTTCCGGATCAGAGAATGTCCATCGCCGCGCAGCGACTCGACAATGTCGTCATCGGCTTCTCCCAGACGTTCAGGCCGTGCTCGTGGCGCCAGGCGTACTCGTGGTCGATGAATGACTCGGTCACCGTGACCTCGGCGAATCCGCCGCGCGCCTTCATTTCGAAGCAGTCGATGCCATCCGGCGTCGGATAGCCATGGTCAACGATTCGGTTTGCCGTGATCGGGGATGCGAACACCCTGTTTTTGAATGTGACCCCCTTGATACGGTATGGCTCCGCCATATGCGGATAGAAGCTGCCCATTTCTTCGCTCCTCATTGTGCGATTTTATCAAACACAAGATAGTTCACCCCGCCTTTTTTGTAAATACGTCACAATCAGGTAAGAGTGTTACTTCATCCATACTTTCTTACTTTCAGGTAAGTAAGCTCTGAAGGCGCACAAAAAAAGGCGCTGCCGTCTGGCAGCGCCCCGGGCTGTTTGGTTATGATTTCTGCGCTTTAGTTCCCGCTCTGATAGGCCTCGCTGGCAGCAAACACCTCCGCAAGGCGGCCGCGCAGATAGGTAAAGACCTCCTCGCCGCCTTCCGACGCGGAAAACGCGCCGCTGCAGCAGAGGTAGACCGGCCGGCCGAACCGCTCCCTGCGCGCGAGCACCGGCGTAAACGGTGCCTGCGCCGGCGCGTGCTCCCAGTTGTTGAGGAAAAAGCGCAGCGGCGCGCAGCCGATCGCAAGCCCCGCCTGCATGAGCCGGCTGGATTGCGTGTGGTCCAGCGTGTGGATGAGCCGCGGATTGACGCCGCAGCTGCGCAGGAACGCCCGCACGAAGCGCGCGTCCTCCTCTGGCCCGTACAGAACGATCTCCCGGCGGATGATCTGCTCAAACTCGGGCGCGTCGGCGCTTTTCTCACTACGGTCGAGCAGGAAGCACCACGGCTCCCAGAATCGCTCCGCGCGCACACCGGGCTGCGGCGTATGCGCCGTGAGGACCATATCCGGCAGCGCGCTGCCCGTCTGCGTCTGTTCCGGCCATCTTACGATCTCGAACTGCTCGGTCGGGAAATAGGCCTCGCACTGGAGAAACGCGCGGTCGAGCATGCCCGGCAGGAGCTCGCTGTGGATACGGATCGTGCGCTGCGCCTCCCGCAGCTGCTGCAACGCCGTCACGCCGAAGTCGATCTGCCGCAGCGCCGGCACCACGCACTCATAGAACAGCTCGCCGTCGGAATTGAGCTCGAGCCGCCTGCCCGCGCGGGTAAAAAGCGGCTTGCCGAGCTCCTGCTCGAGCCGGGCGATGACGCGGCTGAGCGCGGACTGCGTCATAAATAGCTGCCCCGCAGCGGCCGTGACCGTCCCGGCCTCCGCCACGGCGGCAAAGCACCTAAGCTGATGAAGTTCCACACCTGATCCCCCCATTTTCCCGTTTCTATATTCCGTTCATGGAATATTATAATCGAAAAATATCATTTGTCCAGCCCGGGCTCCACATGGTATCATGCAGACAAAGAATATGATAAGGAGGACTCCCGCTTTGAAGAAGATCGACTTTGAGGCCCACGCGCAGCTTCCGGCTTATGCCCACGCCATGGGCGACATGATTGCCGACCGCATCCCCGTCATCTACGATTTCGACGAGCAGCGGCTGGCGGAAATGGACGCCTACGGCGTCGCCGCGCAGGTGCTCAGCTACCCCGGCCGGCTCAACCTGCTCGCCGGAGAGGAGGGGCTTTCGCTCATCCGCGCGGTCAACGACAATTCCCATGACGCCGCCCGCCGCCACCCCGGCCGCTTTGTCGGCTGCGCGATCGTCCCCGTGAACGACAACGACGCGGCCATCGCAGAGCTGACGCGCTGCAAATACGAGCTGGGGCTTCCCGGCTGGTTCGCGCACTCGTCCAACGGCGACCTGACGCCGGACGACGCGCTGCTTCCCGTCGTGCGGAAGGCGGCGGAGCTCGGGATGTTCCTCTATCTTCACCCGGCCGCACCGACCTGGTCGCGCTTTGCTGGGCTCGGTCCAATCATCGGCGAAGCCTATGGCTTCCACGTGGACACCGCGCTGACGCTGCTGCGCCTGATCTGCCTCGGCGTGCTCGATGAGTATCCGGACTTCAAGATCATCCTTGGCCATTTCGGCGAGGGTCTGCCGTTCATGCTCGACCGGCTTGACTCCATGAGCGAGCTCATGCCGTCGCTGGCGCCCGCCGTCAACCGGCATTCCATGCGCCACTATTTCCAGAGGAACATCTGGGTCACGTCGAGCGGCAACTACTCCAAGGCCGCCTTTGAGTGTACCCGCGCCGAGCTCGGCATCGACCACATCCTGTTTGGAACAGATTTCCCGACGGAGCGGCTTAAAAAATGCACGGACTTTTTCGACTCGCTTGCGCTCACAAAGCTCGAGCGGGAGAAGATCTTCTTCCGCAACGCCGAGGACTATTTCGGCATCCGCGCCGACTGATCAGACACAGACCGCGCCGCGCTCCGTTTCCGGAGGGCGGCGCGGCTCGCTTTTTTCAGGACTTTTTCTTTTTGTACGGCGCGCGCATCTTCTTCCAGTCACGCTCGCGGTAGCCGTGCCACATCTCGCCGAGGCTGTCGATGGGCATGCCCTTGCGCTTCATGTCATGCCAGCCCCAGTCGTAGGCCATGTCGAGCAGCGGCATGAGCGACCGGCCGCTCTCAGTCAGGCGGTACTCCACCTTCGGCGGCGTCTCCGGCAGGACGGTGCGGGTAATGAGCCCGTCCGCCTCGAGCGCGCGCAGATTCTCCGCAAGCACCTTCTGCGAGATGGGCAGTCCGTTTGCAAGTCCCGAGAACGAGCTGACCTCGTCAAAGTAGATCGCGCGGAGCAAAAACGGTTTCCACCGGGTAAAGACGACCCGCATCATATGATTGTAGGGGTCTTTCGCGTTGTCAAACTCCCGCCACTCCGGCAGCATCTCGTCCATGCGGCCGCTCTCCTCTCCTGTTTTTCCTCTTTATTATACAGGCTCTGCGCGCTTCTTGCAAGCAAATAAGCCCGGCAGCGGCGCTGCCGGGCTTAGCTTTATTTTCTTCCGAGTCTGCGCTGGATGGCCTTGACCAACTCGACGCTCGGGATGATGCAGAACGCAAGCACGAGCGCCACCGCGTATTCGGTCAGGTTGATGTGCGCAAAGCCGAACGCGCTGCGCAGGAACGGGACGTAGATGACGGCCGTCGTACACGCGAGGCTGGCCAGCGCCGCGTACTCGAGCATCCGGTTGCGCGAGCCGATCGTGAAGAGGCTCCCGCGCTGCGAGCGGACGTTGAAGGCGTGGAAGATCTCGGCCATGCTCATGGTGAGGAACGCCATCGTCGTGCCGTCGGCGGAATTCGTGATTGTCCACACGCCCGTCTCCATAAAGTGGCCGATGAAGTACGCGGCCATGGTCAGGATCGTCACGATCAGGCCCTGATAGGCCACGTCGACGCCGAGCCCGCCGGAGAAGATGCCGTCCGACGCCGGGCGCGGCGGGCGCTTCATGCTCCCGCGCTCCGCCTTCTCCATGCCGAGTGCAAGCGCCGGGAAGCAGTCCGTCACGAGGTTGATCCACAGAAGGTGCACCGGCTCCAGGATCGTAAAGCCGAGCATCGTGGCCGTGAACACGCCGAGCACCTCGCTCAGATTGGAACCAAGCAGGAACTGGATGGCCTTGCGGATGTTGTCATAGATGCGGCGGCCCTCCTCGACAGCTGCGACGATCGTGGCGAAGTTGTCGTCCGCGAGCACCATGTCCGCGACGTTTTTCGTGACGTCCGTGCCCGTGATGCCCATGCCGACGCCGATGTCCGCGGCCTTGATGCTCGGCGCGTCGTTCACGCCGTCGCCCGTCATGGCCGTGATGTACCCGGCCGCGCGCCAGGCGCTGACGATGCGTGTCTTGTGCTCGGGCTGGACGCGGGCGTAGACGCTGTACTTTTTGAAATTCTCCGCGAACGTCTCGTCGTCCATCTGCGAAAGCTGGCTGCCTGTGATGGCCTCCGTTTCCGGCGTCAGGATGCCGAGCTCGCGCGCGATGGCAGACGCCGTTTCGATGTGGTCACCCGTGATCATGATGGGCCGGATGCCCGCCGTGCGGCACTCGTCAATGGCGTCCTTGACCTCCGGGCGGACAGGATCCATCATGCCGGCAAGGCCGATGCAGCACAGGCCCTGCTCGTCGCGCGCGCTGTCCGGCTCGTCCGGCACGGCATCGCGCAGGCGGAACGCGCCCATGAGCACGCGCAGCGCGGCGCTTGCCATGCGGCTGTTCTCCCGCAAAACTTCCGCGCGCTTTTCCTCTGTCATGGGCTGCGCGGATGCGCCGTCCCAGTAGTGTGTGCAGCGGGCGAGCACCTCGTCCGGCGCGCCCTTGGTGTACTGGACAATGCCGCCGTCTGTGCGGTGGAACGTGCTCATCATCTTGCGGCCGCTGTCAAACGGCAGCTCGGAGACGCGCGGGGCCTCCGCTTCCAGCGCCGTTTTCGGCATGGAGAGCTTCGCGCTCCACTCGACGAGCGCATTCTCCGTCGGCTCGCCCTCGGCCTTACCGGACTCGGCATTCCACTGCGAGTCCGAGCAGAGCGCCATGGCGCGCGCGAGCAGCTCCCCGTCGCCGACCGACTCGACGACCGTCATGCGGTTCTGCGTCAGCGTGCCGGTCTTATCCGAGCAGATGATCTGCGTGCAGCCGAGCGTCTCGACGGCCGTCAGGCGCCGGATGATGGCGTTCCGGCGGCTCATGTTTGTCACGCCGATGGACAGCACGATCGTCACGACGGCCGTCAGCCCCTCCGGGATGGCCGCAACGGCGAGGCTGACCGCGACTAAGAACGTATTCAGCACGACCTCGCCCGTGAACGCGCCCGCACGAAGCAGGCCGACCGCAAAGATGATGACGCAGATGCCGAGCACCGCGAAGGTGAGAATCTTGCTCAGCTGCGCGAGCTTCTTCTGAAGCGGCGTCTTGTCCTCCTTCGTCTGCGCCAGCGCGCCGGCGATGCGGCCCATCTCCGTCTGCATGCCCGTATCCGTGACGACCATGCTGCCGCGGCCGTAGACGACGGTCGAGCCCATGTAGGCCATGTTCTTCCGGTCGCCAAGCGGGACGTCGGGCGCATCGCCCGCGCCGATGAGCTCGATGAACTTCGACACCGGCACGCTCTCGCCCGTCAGGGCGGATTCTTCGATCTTCAGGCTTGCGCTCTCCAGAAGCCGTCCGTCCGCCGGGACGGCGTCGCCGGCCTCCAGCAGCACCACGTCGCCGGGGACAAGCTCGGAGCTGTGCAGCTGGACGATCTTGCCGCCGCGCAGCACGCGGCTCGTCGCGGCGGCCATCTCCTGCAGCGCCTCGATGGCCTTTTCAGCCTTGCTCTCCTGATAGACGCCGAGCACGGCGTTGACGACAACGACAAACAAAATGATGATGACGTCGGCAAATCCCTCGCCGGAGTAGGCGCTCGTGATGCCGGAGATGAGCGCTGCCGCGAGCAGGATGAGCGTCATCGGGTCGGCGATCTGGCGCAGGAACTGCCGCACGACTGACTCCTTTTTCGCGCCCTCGAGCCGGTTTTCGCCGTACTGCTCCAGCCGCTGCGCCGCCTCCCGGTCGCTGAGGCCTTCGCGCGCGGAATTCAGCGCGCCCAGCGTCTCATCCGCGCTGACCGTGTAGAATTTCATTGCGATCTTCCTTTCAAGATTTTTGAGGGAACAAAAAAGACTCACAGATGGGCCTGAGCCCATCCGTGAGTCTCGCTCTCTACATTCAGACCAGACAGGTAAGGGTCCTGCCATGCTTGTTGACCTGAAACGCGCATCTTCCCGCGCGGGAACTACTCCCTCAATGGATGTTGGGAAAATCATACCACCCCGCGCGCCGTTTGTCAAGCTGTTTAGCCCAGCGCACCGACGCCGAAAACGGAGAATGTCCCATCGAACGTATCGACGGCCGGAAGGCCGGTGCGAAGCAGCGTCAGCCCTTCCGCGATCTTCTCAAGCTCGTCAAACCCATATGTGCCCTGAACGGCGACGAGGCAGCTGTCGGCCGCGTCGTAGAGCAGGATGACGCTGTACGTCCCGCTCTCGCGCTCGACGGTGAGGTACGTCGCCTCATAGCCGCAAAGCTCGCCCTCGCGCTCCGTCACCGCGCCGCCGAGGACGACGAGATCGGTGCCGCTCAGCTGCGCGCCGGTGAAGCGGTCGATGCGGAAGAAGCTGCCGTCCGCGCCGTCGTACCAGAGCGTCGTGTCGTACTCTTCCGCCTGCTCGGCCGTCACGCCGGACTGCGCGAGCAGCTCGTCATACGTCCCGGTCTTATAGACCGTCTCATATTCGTGCAGCGTCGTGTCAAAGGTGTTGTGGTAGACGCCGTCCGTCTCCGGCAGGTAGTCCGCGCGGAACACAACGTCGAACGCCGCTCCCGCCGGCGCGGCCGAGACGACGGCCCCGGCGTCGTCATAGGTGTACTCGCGCTCGGCCACCGTGCCGTCGGCCATCTCGGCCGGGCCGGTGTAGGATACGCCCTCGTCCGGCACAACGGGTCTGACCGTCAGGTGCCGCACGGCCGCGACGACGCCCGTCGTCAGCGCGAGCGCAGCCGCGATGCCCGCCATGAGATAGCGTGCGCGGCGCGCGTGCCGCTTATTCGCCTCGTGTTCAATTTTCTTCATTACAGCCTCCCTGATGTTGTCCGCGGACGCCGCGGATCCCGGCTGCGCCTCATTCCCGGCACAGGTTTCCGGCAGCAGCGCCATCAGGTCGCTCACCCTGTATTTCATCCGCAAAGCCTCCTTGTTCCAGCGCCCGCCTGAGCTTTTCCCTGCCGCGCCGCAGGCGGGATTTGACCGTTGAGCCGTTCATGCCGAGCTGCGCGGCGATCTCGGCGACCGGCTCATAATAATAGTAGTGCCGGAGGAAAATGTCCCGATCCGGCTGATCGAGCGCGAGCACGGCGCTTTGCACCGCATGCTCCAGCGCGCGGCGCTCGGCCTCGAAGTCCGGCATCTCGCACACGAGCAGCACGGCGTCGTCGTCAAGCGGCAGCGTCAGTCGTCTTGCCCGCAGCCGGTTTCGCGCGCCGTTGCGCGTCACGGCGGCAAGCCACTGGCGCAGCTTATCCGGCCGGATGCGGCCGGCGTTTTTCCACAGCGCGATAAACGCGTCCGCCGCCGTCTCCTCAACGTCCTGCGCGCTCGCGCCGGGGCCGAGCACGGCCGCAGCCGTCGCCGTCACATAGGGCGTATAGCGCGCCATCAGCATTTCGAGCGCCGCCGCGTCGCCCCGTCGGAGCGCGCGCAGCGCCTGCCTGTCGTCCATGCTCTCACCTCCTGCATTCTCAGAACGGCCGTTCACTTATCTATACACGATAGCACAGCGGCAGGACGCAGGAAAGCGAAATTTTTTCAAATTTCTTGCCTGCGCGCAGCGCGGCTGGTAAAGTAGAGAAAAGGAAGGAGGCGCGCCGTGGACGCTCACATTCATCTTTATCTCTGCTCGAGCGCTGCGCTCGATCCCGCCATCGCCGCGCCGCTCATCACGTCGGAGCGCCGGGCGCGCCTTTCCGGGCCGCGCGCCGCCGAGCGCGCGGCGGCGGGGCTGCTGCTGCGCGCGGCGTCGCTCGCGCTGCTCGATCACGCGCCGGTGCACGAAGCGGGCGCGCCGGGCGGGCGGCCGTTTCTGCCCGATCATCCGGAGTTTTTCTTCTCGCTGTCGCACTCTGGCGGCTTCGCGCTCTGCGCAGCCGGCTTTTTGCCCGTCGGGGCGGACATTCAGGCCGTTCGCCCGGTATCGGACGCGCTTTTGACGCGGTTTTTCCCGGAGGATGAGCGCGCTTTGATTCACAGCGCGCGCGATGCGATCCGCCTTTTCTCCGCGCGTGAGAGCTTCGGCAAGCGCGCCGGGCGCGGTCTGTCGCGGGATGATGCCGTCACAGAGCGCGGCGGGCAGCTTTTCGTTTCCGGCTGCCCCATCGCCGAGCCGGACGCGCCGGACGGCTTCGTCCTGACGGTCTGCGCGCCGGGCGCAGTCATCGCCGAGCCGAAATTGCTGCGCGTTCCGGATGATTTTATATTTGAATGATAGTCATGCGAAATTACGCTTTGACATTCCAAAAGTGTTACGGTATCATGAGGGCAGAACGAAACTCGGAAGGGAGATTTGTGCATTATGCCGAATATGAACGAAAAAAACGGCGCCATCAAAGGGCGCAACCCCATCAGCGCTAACTGCGAGCCGTCGTTTGCCAACCCGGAGGTCGCCGAGGGCGCCATCTGGATCGAAGAGGACAAGTGGCGCTCGGATAAATCCTACCCCGGCATCGTCAAGGGCACCGTCACGGACACGGGCGCAAAGGATGTCGTCATCAAGTCAGACGTCAACCGCTTAAACGGCGTCGTCGTCTGGTCCGGCTGGAACGAATATACGCTTGAAGACGCGAAGATCCAGCTCGACGGCTACGGCTGCTCGGACTTCACAAGCCGCGGCGCGGGCGCGCTTGCGACGAACACCGGCACGCTCACAATCCGTGACAGTGAGATCACGACCCGCGGCGGCGGTCGCTGCGCCACGATCGCCACGTCCGGCAGCACGCTGCGCGTGTATGACTCCAAGCTCTCGGCCTACGGCGGCGAGCTCCCGCCGGACTACAAGCCCGTCATCGGCCCGGGCATGATGGAGCCGCCCTACCCGCTCGGCCTGTCCGGCAACGCGCGCACGCACCTGTCCATGGACGGCTCGCGCTCGTTCTTCTATAACTGCGACGTCTACGCTACGGCCTGGGGTGCTTTCTCGACGGACGCCTCCGGCGGCTGCCTGTACCTCGAGGTCAACGACTCGCGCGTCACCGTCGACGGAAACGGCTACGGCACATATGCCGACAATGGCTGCCACAACTTCTTCAACGGCTGCAAATTCAAGTCCGGCAATATGCTCGCCATTCAGGACGGCAACTCGTCCGTGACGCTCAAGGATTCCTCCGCCGTGTGCGGCGGCGTCGGCTTCCTGCTCCACGGCGGCCTGCCGGAGTACATCGACGTCGGCATCATCGAGCTTCAGGATTGCGACATCCGCGCAAAAAAGGAAGTTTTCCTCGCCAAGACGACCAACGTCGACATTTACGTCAAAGGCGGCAAGCTCACAAGCGACGCGGGCGTCATTCTCCGCTCCATGGTCACGGACGACCAGATCTACTACGAGCGCGGCTCGCGCGGCCCGGCTGTCTACGGCGTGCAGGCCACGTTTGAGGATCTGCAGCTCACGGGCGACCTGCTCCACGAGGACACGGAGCGTAAGATGTGCCTCTCGCTCGTCAACACGGCGCTCACGGGCGCCATCACGGGCGACCCGACGCTCGCCATGCACGGCAAGTGCTCGTGGAAGGCCACGCGCGACTCGGCTGTCACGTTTGTCGGCGCCGTCGACACCGCGGCCATCGACGCGCCGACCGGCGTCGTCATCACGGCCAAAGCCGGCGACGGCTGCGCGCTCACCGCGGGCGTCACGACGCTCGCCTCCGGCGGCAAGCTGGTCGTTTCCTGACCCGCGCAGCGGCGCGCTGCCGCTGCCGTCAGCCCCGGCGCTCCCATGAGCGCCGGGGTTTAATCTTTTTATCTTACAGTTTGTTAAGACGCATGGCGCACATCTTGCAAAACCGGCGCCGTTCCGGTATACTATTAGCAGGCGGACGGTTCAGACTGTTCCGTTCCGCCGCATGGAAGCTTGATTTTGAAAGGGAGGCGATTTTTCCATGCCTGAATTTGCGAAGTATCTGGTGTACATCATCCCCGCCGTGATCATTCTCATTCTGCTTTTGTCCGGCTATGTCAAGGCTCCGCCCGATCAGGCCTACATCATCTCCGGCCTGAAAAAGGAAGGGCGCATCCTCATCGGCCGCGCCGGCATCAAGATCCCGTTCTTCGAGCGGCTCGACCGGCTCTATCTCGGCCAGATGACCGTCGACATCAAGACAGAGCAGTCCGTCCCGACGAACGACTTCATCAACGTAAACGTCGACGCCGTCGCGAAGGTGCGCATCTCGCCGAGCACGGACGGCATCAAGCTCGCCGCGAAGAACTTCCTCAACAAGCTGCCCGATGAGATCACGCTCGACCTTCAGGATTCGCTTCAGGGCAACATGCGCGAGATCATCGGCACGCTCTCGCTCAAGGAGATCAACACCGACCGCGACTCGTTCTCCGATCAGGTCATGAGCAAGGCGTCGCACGACATGGATAAGCTCGGCATCGAGATCCTCTCGTGCAACATCCAGAACGTGACGGACGAAAACGGCCTGATCAAGGACCTCGGCGCAGACAACACCTCGCGCATCAAGAAGGACGCCGCCATCGCCAAGGCGCAGGCCGACCGCGACGTCGCCATCGCCCAGGCCGAGGCCGACAAGGCCGCCAACGAGGCGCGCGTTCTCTCGGAGACGGAGATCGCCCAGCGCAACAACGAGCTCGAGATCAAAAAGGCCGAGCTCAAGACCATCTCCGACACGAAGAAGGCCGAGGCCGACGCCGCCTACACCATCCAGCAGCAGGAGCAGCAGAAAACCGTCGAGACCGCGACCGTCAACGCCCAGATCGCCCGCGCCGAGCGCGATGCCGAGCTCAAGCGGCAGGAGGTCGAGGTCGCCAAGCAGACGCTTGACGCCGAGATCCGCGCGCAGGCCGACGCCGAGCGCTACCGTCAGGAGCAGGAGGCGCAGGCCGACCTCTTCAAGCGCCAGAAGGAGGCCGAGGCGCAGCGCTACGAGCAGCAGCAGGACGCCGAGGCCAAAAAGGTCCAGGCCGAAGCCGTCCGCTTCCAGAAAGAGCAGGAGGCCGAGGGCATCCGCGCCATCGGCGCGGCGGAAGCCGAGGCCATCCGCGCCAAGGCCACGGCCGAGGCCGAGGGCATCGACCGCAAGGCCGAGGCCATGCAGAAGTACGGCCAGGCCGCCATCGTCGAAATGATCATGAACGCCCTGCCGCTCATCGCCAAAAACGTGGCTGAGCCGCTGTCCAAGGTCGACAAGATCACGATGTATGGTGAGGGCAACAACACCAGGCTCCTGCAGGACATCGTCACCGGCACGACGCAGGTCACCGAAGGCCTGACGCAGGGCATGGGGCTCGACCTCAAGGCGCTGCTCGCCGGCATTCTCGGCGGTAAGATCGCGCAGAGCGCGCCCGCCGCCGTCCCGGCCGAGGCTCCGGCCGCCGAGCCGGACGACGCGGAGGAAGCGCCCGCATCCGAAGATCCCGAAGCGCCCGAGCCCGTCGGCGTATAACCGCAAAATTTTTGCCCCGGAAGCGAACGCTTCCGGGGCTTAGCTTTACTCTTTTCGCTCGGCCATCCGCCAGACGGCCATGGCCGCACCGAACAAAACGCCGCCGATGGCCCAGACGATCCAGCTGTACTGCGGCTTCCCGTTTCCGCGCGGGCCGAATGTGTAATAGAGAAATACCGCCGTCACGATCAGCCAGTACGCCGCGGAAAACGCATTCTTCTTTCCGCTTTTCGCCTTGCGCGCGCGGGTGAAGTCGCCCTCCTCCAGAAGCCGCTCGTACGCACCTGCGCACGAGCCGCTGTACACGAGTACCGCCGCGCCCGCGCCCGCGATCACGAGCAGCACAGCCACGGCCGCCGTCATGCCGAGGTCGCCGAGCCCCATGCCCACCGCCGCAAACAGCGGCAGCGCGGACAGAATGCAAAGCACCGTCCCGGCGATCTCCAGATGCGTCTTTCGCGGCGCGAATTCCCCGCGCGCCGCCTCGGCCGCCGCCCGCGCGTCCGCATCGAGCGCGAACGGCTCTTTTTCGAGGTATTCGTCCTGCCGCGTGGCGGCTCCGGCCGCGAGGAACATCGCCGCGCCCGCCGCAGCGAGCACGATGAGAAGCCCCAGCCCCATCCCGGCCGCGGCATTGTCCGTGAGGGACGCAAGCGCCGTCCATTCGCTCACCGCGACCAGCACAATGAGCGCCGCAGGCGAGATGATGCACAAAAACGTCGCAATGGCCAAAATGGGAGCCGCCCTGCGCCGCCGCGCCATGGCTTCCTCCGCATCCGAGCGGCTCACGCGCCGCGCATTCTGTGCCGCCGCCGGCACCGGCGCGCCCTCCGGGGCCGCATCCTTTAACAAATAGTCCGTCGTAACGCCAAACAGCTCGCTCATGCGCACGATGCGCTCCACGTCCGGCACGGACTGCCCGCTCTCCCACTTTGAGACCGACTGCCGCGTCACATCCAGCCGCGCCGCAAGCTCCTCCTGCGACCAGCCCGCGCGCTTGCGAAGCTCTGCAAGCTTCCCCGCCATGTCCATGCATTCCACTCCTCCCGGCGCGTCCCGCGCCCCCGTTTTTTCGTCCCCATCATACCGCAGGCCGCGGTTGCGCGCAAGAAATCCGCCTGTATTTTTCCGCAACCGGCGGTTGCAACGGCGGGTTCTACGGGCGGATCGGTTGTGCGCATGCCCTGTAGGGGCGGATAGGATCCGCCCGTCAGGTATGTTCCGCGCCGAAATAGCCGCACCGCGCCAGAGCCTCCCCTAAAAGGGGAGGTGGCACAGCCGATAGGCCGTGCCGGAGAGGTTTTGCGCGGTGTTGAATTTACGACGCACTTTGCTTGACGGCGGCATTTCAACCTCTCAGTCGGCTCCGCCGACAGCTCCCCTTTCAGGGGAGCCATTCAGAAAACGCGTACCGCAATCGGTGCAGAGCAAACGTGATGGCGTAGTCTTGCCTCAGCGGTTGTTGCAGGATTGGCACGATGCCAAATCGCCGCACGCCTGCTCTTGCCACGGAGGGAGGGGCGGCTTTGTAAAAAGCCCCTCCCCGGCTCGCGTTTTCTTGGGTACTTCTTTTGGCGAGACAAAAGAAGTACCCCGCCGGAGGCAGGAGCAGACCGATTACGGCGGTAGGTAACCTTCGCCCTGCGGGCGACCGCAAGGGTCGCCCCTACGGGTGCAAACCATTCAGCCGGCCCTTTCTCAAAATCCGGCCCTACAACCCCTCAGTCAGCTTCGCTGACAGCTCCCCTTGCACAGGGGAGCCTTGGCGCAGGCCGCAATCGGCGCATTGTTCTGTGTTTTACCGCTGGTTCGCAATCGACATAGCGGGCGGATGATAGGCGCCCCTACAGCGCTCCCCTCAAACCCGCAAAACCGCAAAACCCTGGGCCGCGTCTGCGGCCCGGGGTTCGGTTTCCATGGGGGACTTATTTCACGACCAGCTGGCCATCCTCGGCGTCGACGCAGAGCGTCGCGCCGGTCTGGATGTCGCCCTGAATGATCTTCTTGGCGATGAGCGTCTCGACCGTGTGCTGGATATAGCGGCGGAGCGGACGGGCGCCATACTGCGGGTCGTACGACGCGTCGATGATGAGCTGCTTGGCCGCGTCGGTGACAGTGCACGACAGCTGCTGATCGGCAAGGCGGCGGCCCAGCGCCGCGATCTGGAGGTCGACGATGCGGGTGATGTTGTCCTTCGTCAGCGGCTTGTAGAACACGATCTCATCGAGACGGTTCAAAAACTCCGGGCGGAAGTGCGAGTGGAGCATGGACTCGACCTGCTCCTTCGCCTCGGGCTTGATATTGCCCTGATCGTCGATGCCCTCGAGCAGATACTGCGAGCCGAGGTTGCTCGTGAGGATGATGATGGTGTTCTTGAAGTCGACCGTGCGGCCCTGCGAATCGGTCACGCGGCCGTCGTCGAGCACCTGCAGCAGGACGTTGAACACGTCCGGATGCGCCTTTTCGACCTCATCGAAGAGCACGACGCAGTAAGGATTGCGGCGCACGGCCTCCGTGAGCTGGCCGCCCTCCTCATAGCCGACGTATCCGGGAGGCGCGCCGAGCAGGCGCGACACGGAGTACTTCTCCATGTACTCGCTCATGTCGATGCGCACCATGTTCTTCTCGTCGTCAAACAGGCACTCGGCCAGCGCCTTTGCAAGCTCCGTCTTGCCCACGCCCGTCGGGCCGAGGAACAGGAAGCTGCCGATGGGGCGGTTCGGGTCCTGAATGCCGGCGCGCGAGCGCAGGATGGCGTCGGACACGACGCGCACGGCCTCGTCCTGACCGATGACGCGCTTGTGGAGCGTATCCTCCAGGTGGAGCAGCTTGTCGCGCTCGCCCTCGACGAGCTTGCTGACCGGGATGCCCGTCCAGCGCTCGACGACGAGCGCGATCTCGTTTTCGGTGACTTTATCGCGCAGCAGATTGTTCTGCTTGGCGCTCTGGGCGAGCTTTTCCTCCTGCTCAAGCTGCTTTTTCGCCTCGGGCAGCTCGCCGTATTTGAGCTTGGCGGCCTGCTCGAGGTCGCCGGTCTCCTCGGCGTGCTCGATCTGGCTGCCCAGGCTCTCGATCTGCTCGCGCAGCTGACGGACCTTGCCGATGGCATTTTTCTCGTTTTCCCACTGGGACTTCATGGCGTTGAAGCGGTCGCGCTGCTCAGCCAGCTCCTTCTGAAGCTCGGCAAGGCGGCTCTTGGACAGCTCGTCCTCCTCGTTCTTGAGCGCGACCTCCTCGATCTCCATCTGGATGATCTGGCGGCGGATCTGATCGAGCTCCGTCGGCATGGAATCCATCTCCGTGCGGATCATGGCGCACGCCTCGTCGATGAGGTCGATGGCCTTGTCCGGCAGGAAGCGGTCGGTGATATAGCGGTTAGACAGCGTGACGGCCGCGACGATGGCGGGGTCGGTGATCTTCACGCCGTGGAACACCTCGTAGCGCTCTTCCAGGCCGCGCAGGATGGCGATGGTGTCCTCCACGGTCGGCTCGCTGACCATGACGGTCTGGAACCGGCGCTCAAGCGCCTTATCCTTCTCGATATACTCGCGGTACTCATCGAGAGTGGTCGCACCGATGCAGTGCAGCTCGCCGCGCGCGAGCATCGGCTTGAGCAGGTTGCCGGCGTCCATGGCGCCGTCGGTCTTGCCGGCGCCGACGATGGTGTGCAGCTCGTCGATGAACAGGATGATGCGCCCTTCGGACTTGCGCACCTCTTCCAGGACGGCCTTCAGGCGCTCTTCGAACTCGCCGCGGTACTTCGCGCCCGCAATGAGCGAGCCCATGTCCAGCGAGAAAATCGTCTTGTCCTCGAGCGTTTTGGGCACGTCGCCCTTGACGATGCGCTGCGCGAGCGCCTCGACGATGGCCGTCTTGCCGACGCCCGGCTCGCCGATGAGCACCGGGTTGTTCTTCGTCTTGCGGCAGAGGATGCGGATGACGTTGCGGATCTCGTCGTCACGGCCGATGACAGGGTCCATCTTCTTGCTTCTGGCCTGCTCAACGAGGTCGGTGCCGTACTTTTTCAGCGCCTCATACGTCTCCTCGGGGTTGTCGCTCGTGACGCGCTGCGCGCCGCGCACCGACGAGAGCGTCTGCATACACGCCTCGCGCTTGATATTATAGGTATCGAACAGGCGGCGCACCGTCGCGTCGCCCGCCTCGAACAGGGCGAGGAACACATGCTCGACCGAGACAAATTCGTCCTTCATGGACGCAGCGATCTTCTCGGCCTCCGTAAAGACATGATCGACGGAGCGGGCGATGTAGTATTTGCCCGCCTCGCGGCCGGAGCCTGTGACCTGCGGGAGCTTTTCGACCTCGGCGTTCACCGCGGCGTCAAGGCTCTCGACCGAGACGCCCATCTGCCGGACAAGCTGCGGGATGAGCCCGCCGTCCTGCCGCAGCAACGCAAGCAGCAGGTGGACCTGCTCGATCTGCTGGTTGTTGTGCGCAAGGGCAATCTCCTGCGCGCTCTGGATGGCTTCGAGCGATTTTCTCGTATATTTTTCAGCATTCATATGGCAACACTCCTTTGCGTGCGGCGCATTGTTCGTTCCGTGATCCAGTTCCGGTTCCGTGGCTTCCGCACTTTGCGTTTTAGCACTCTATGCCGACGAGTGCTAATCTCTTTATGTTCATGATACCACACAATAGAACAATGTCAATAGGTTTTTATCTGAAAGTAAAAAATATTTTTCATAGGTTCTTATGCGCCTTCTCAGGCTTTTCGGCGATTTTTCTGTTCAAAATCAAATTTCATTTGAATTTCATGGAAACTTAATATTTCTCCTCTAGAATCTTTAACATCTCGCTGGTATCATAATAATTGCAAGAAGCAGCAGTGCACTTTTTCATTTCTCCTTCATATTTATTTCAGAAGCCACAGACAAGCCGGTCACTTGTCTGTGGCTTCTGAGCTTTTTGCGCGTGAGGCCTTGACAGTTCTGCCCAGCGGCAGTATTATAATTACGTGATATGGTTTTAATTATTATATCCTGTCTGGAGGGCGAACTTATGAACAGCAACCGCATCGTCATCAGCGGCGATTCCATCCTCAAAGGCGTCGTGCTCAACGACGCGACGCGCAGCTACACGATCTCCGGCCGGCTGGCGACGGAGCCGTTCAGCGCCCGCTACGGGCTTGAAATTGAAAATAAATCCCGCTTCGGCAGCACGATCGGCAAAGGGCTGACGCAGCTCGAGCGCACGCTGGCCAAAAACGGCGAGTGCCGCGCCGTCATTTTAGAATACGGCGGCAACGACTGCGACTTCGACTGGGCCGCCATCGCCGCCGACCCGGACGGCGAGCATCTTCCCAAGACGCCGCTTCCCGACTTCTGCGCGCAGCTGCGCGCGGCCATCGGCGCGCTGCGCGCCCGCGGCATCGACGCCGTGCTGACAAATCTGCCGCCCATCAGCGCCGAGCGGTACCTAAACTGGATCTGCCGCGCCGGGCTTGACCGGAACGCCATCGTCCGCTGGCTCGGCGACGTAAGCGCCATCTACCGCTATCAGGAGCGCTACTCCCGCGCCATCGAAGCCGTCGCGGCCGAGCTTGGCACGCCATGCGTCGACCTGCGCGGCGAATTCCTGCGCCACCGCCAGCTCGAGCCGTACCTGTGCATGGACGGCATCCACCCGAACGAGGCCGGACAGGCCTTTATCATGGCAGCCTTTTCCGCCTTCGCCGAGCAGGAGCTTCGCCCCGAGGCCTGCTGAGACCGACACCGCGCGCCGCGCTCCAGACAGGAGCGCGGCGCTTTGTTTTTGACATTTTAATCGCCACATGATATAGTTTTTGTTGCTTAGATTGCAAGGAGGCCCGTCCATGGCAAAAACGATCATCATCACCGACTCGGCCAGCGACATTTCCGACGAAAACGAAAAACGCTTTGCGGACACGCTGCGCATCCTGCCGTTTCCGGTCATTCTGGGTGACCACGCCTATTTGAGCCGGATTGATTTTGACAACGAGAAATTCTACAAAATGCTTGAAGACTACGGCGACGTCCCGACGACGTCGCAGCTGACGGCGTTCCAGTTTGAGGCGCTCTACGGCGAGCTTGCCGGGCAGGGGTACACGGACGCGATCGTCCTGCTCATCAACTCCAAGGGCTCGGCCACGTTCGACAACGCCGTGCTCGCGCGGTTAAACTTCTTCGACGAGCACCCGGAGCTGTCCGACCGCTTCTGCGTCCACCTCATCGACAGCGCGTCGTACACCGGCGCGTATGGCTACGCCGCCGTCGAGGGCGCGCGCATGGCCGAAGACGGCGTCCCAGCGGCCGACATTGTCCGGTTCATCCAGGACTGGAAGGATCACTGCGTCATCTACTTCGGCATGTATTCCCTGCGCTACGCCTCGAAGTCCGGCCGCATCCCGAGCGCTGCGGCGTTCGTCGGTGAGGCTCTCGGTCTCAAGGCCATCATGCGCATTTTCGATCACGCCATCACGACGAGTGCCAAGGTGCGCGGCGAGAAGAACATCATCCCCGCCGTGCTCGAAAAAACGCTCGCGGAGATCGAGCCCGGCACGCCGTACTGCATCGTCTACGGCAGCGACGCCGCCGCGCGCGAGGCCATGGCAGCCGCCATGGAAAAGGCCGTCGGCTATCCGCCGGCAGACAGCTACCAGATCGGCGCGGCCGTCGCCTGCAACGCGGGGCCGAAGGTCGTCGGCGTCATTTTCCGGGGGAAAAATTAAAAAGCAGGAGCCGCTGCCCGGCCGGGCAGCGGCTCCGTTTTTTTATAATCTGTAAGCTCCGTGATTCTCCTGAGGGCCGCTTGTGCGGTGGTGCAAAGGCTATGGTCACAGTTTTGCTCCCCGCCTGCGGCGGGAACCGCAAGGCATTGTGATTTTACAGGCGCATCGCCGCGCGGTATGCGTCGCCGGCGCCGTCGCGGATGTCGCCGGGCTTGACCTCATCGCCGACGGAGTAGAATTCCGGGGCACAGCCGCGGAACTGCTCGGCAAGCTCTGCATTCGGCGTGCGGCCGCCGGAGATGACGACGGAGTCAAACTCCAGCCGGATTGTCTCGGTCGTCGCGTGCGACTCGTCAAACTGCGCGACGGGCCAGCTTGCGCCCTCGCCGAGGTCGAAGCCCATGTGGCCGGGGATGCACGCGCCGCCGAAGCCGAGCTTCACATGCGGGATGCCGCGCTTGACCTTCGCGGTGAGATAGCCGTCGCCGATAGACTGCACGCTGCAATGCTCAATGTAGTGGAAGTTCGGGTCGAGGTTTGCAAGATCCTCCTCCGCGCGCTGGGCGTGGAAGTCGCGGAAGAGCGCGGCCTGCGTGCGCGTGAGCATTGTCACGTCGTGGCCATGCTCAGCAAGGTGCAGCGCCGTCTCGCGGCCCGTTGTCGCGCCGCCGATGACGACGACGCGGCGGCCGAGCTGATCTTCATGGCACATGGCATCGTCCGCCAGCCACACGCCCGGCGCGTCCGCACCCGGGACGGGGATGCGCTTCGGGACGGAGCCAAGCGCGCAGATGACGGCGTCATAGCCGCCCGCGCGGATCCGCTCCGGCGTCGCGGCCGCATCGGTCAGGACGCGGACGCCCGACTTTTCGGTCTGGCAGATGAGATAGTCACGGTATTCGCGCAGCGGCCACTTGAACTTCGGCACGCAGGCGATGTTCAGCTGGCCGCCGAGGCGGTCTGCTTTTTCATAGAGCGTCACGTCGTGGCCGCGCCCCGCCGCCGTGATGGCCGCGAGCATTCCGGCCGGGCCGCCGCCGAGGACGGCGACCTTTTTCACGCGCGCCGGCTTGTCCGGGAACGTCTCGCCGCGGACGAGCGAGAGCGGATTGCCGGGGCAGCGATGGCGGCCGTGGCAGTCGTTGCAGCGGATGCACGGGACGAAGTCCTCCACCGGCGCGCCGGCGAGCAGCTTTTCATAATAGTGCGGGTCACAGATGAACTGCCGCGCCATGGAGACAAAGTCCGTCTTGCCCTCGGCGAGGAAGCGCTCGATGTCCGCCGGGTCGCCGAAGCCGCCGACGGGCGAAATCAGGATATTGATGCCGGCCTTTTTAAGTTCCTCCGCAAAGCGCAGGTTCGGCGGGCAGTGCTCTTCCATGTTGACGCCCGACACGTGCGTGGCCGAGCCGTCATAGCCGCGGACCTGGATCATGTCGACAAGCCCCTCCCACGCGCGGCAGTAATCGAGCCAGTCGGAGACAGTGTAGCCCGGCTCTTCCTCCTCGCCGGAGCACTGCACCTCTATAATAAGGTCCGGGCAGGCTTCGCGGATGCGGCGGAACAGCTCGACCGTGAGCCGCGCGCGCTCGACATTCGTCTTGCCGCCGTACTCGTCCGTGCGCTGGTTGAGCAGCGGCGAGAGCGAGTTGCACAGGATGCTCGCGCGGTAGGACATGTAGAACGTCACCGCATCAAAGCCGAGCGAAGAAAGGTCGACGCACGCAGAGACAAAGCTGTCCATCATCTCCTCGAGCCCATCCTTCGTGATGCCGGGCTTGTTGTGGTAGGTCATGGAGTTGTAGTCGCCGCGCGCCGGGATGTCATCCCAGTTCGGCGTGTCGGAAATATTGACGTCCTCGGGCTCGATGGACTGTAAGGAAGCGCTCGTCAGCGAGCCGAGCGCGTGGACGCGGCCATTCAGGTCGCGGTACGCATCGCGCACGGCCGGGTCGTCCATCTTGAGCTTCGGCGCCATGCCGGGCGGCTCGTGGCCGGTCGGGCCGTCGTTCTTTTTCGGGTAGCTGCCGATCCAGACCGTGACCATGGCCGCGCCGTTTCGCGCCGTATCGACATAGAAGTCGGCCAGCGTGGCCGTGTCCTGCGGCGGCAGCGAGCACTTTGACTGCAAAAGGCGGGTCTTGAAGGTCTTTCCGCGCACCTGCACGGGGCTTAGAATGTGAGCGTAGGGGTTCATGAGCTTCCGTCCTTTCCTGTTTGTCTCATGACCGCATCATACCATAGCGTTCTAAAAAAAGTATCACCAAAAATCAGCACGTTAATTTGTTCAAAAAAGCAAACTTCCCGCAGTCACTGGCTTTGCGGGCGCGATGCTTCGCCGATGGCTGAAATTTTTACCGAACGCCTCAGAGTCTGCCGGTTTGGCTGTCGGCAATGCCATGTTTGGCAAGCATGGTATTTGACATTGCCGCAACGTGGGTGTTATAGTAAGACAAAAGGGGGCTTTGCCATGGAGCTTGCGCAGCTTCGCTATTTTCTCGCCGTAGCTGAGGAAGAAAACCTGTCCGCCGCCGCGCGTCGGCTTTATCTTTCGCAGCCCGCGCTCAGCCGCGCCATCGCGCATCTGGAATCCGAGCTCGGCGTGCAGCTATTTGACCGGTCGAGCAACCGCATCGTCCTCAACGAGAACGGCCGCCAGTTCGCGCACTATCTCGGCCGCGCCGAGCAGGAGCTTGACAACGGCGTGCGCTCCATGCGCCGCCAGCTGAGCGCGGAGACCGGCGACATCGCGATGAGCACCTCCACGCACGGCGTTCTCTCGCAGCCGCTGACGGCATATCTGCTGGCGCACCCGGCGCTCCATCTGCGCCAGTATATCCAGTCTGCGCGGCAGATGCAGGAGATGCTGCTCGCGCGCGAGATCGACTTTGCCATCACGAGCGCGCGCTTTTCCGTCCCCGAGATCCGCTGGGAGCCGCTGCTGCACGACGAATTTCTCGTCTATGTCCACGAGGATCATCCGCTGGCCGGCCAGCGCGAGGTCGAGTTCGCCGCGCTCGCGCGCGAGCGGCTCATTTTCTATGACTATGGCCTTGAGACGACCGACATTCTCAACGAGCTGTGCGCGCAGGCCGGCTTCTCGCCCGACCTCTATTTCGCGGGCAACGAGACGGAGGTGCCGTTTGAGCTTCTGTCGCAAAACCTCGGCGTATTCCTCGTCCCGGCGTCCATGCACTATTTCCACATGAGCACCGCGCCCTCGCCGCGCCGCGGGCCGGTTTGCGTGCTGCGCCTCGCCGCCCCGCGCCGCCCATTCACGCTCGGCGCGGCCATGCTGCGCGGCCGCGTCCCCTCCCCCGCCGTCGCTGGATTTTGGGACTATCTGCGCACCTACTTCGCCGCCCGCGACCGCGAGCTGGCCGAGTCGCTCGCGCGGGATTATCCGGCATAAAAAATCGCCTGCCTTAGATAAGGCAGGCGGTCTTTTTACAGAAATTTGTCCAGCTCGCGCTCGACGTTCGGGTACTTTTTCACGTGCGGGGTGCGGATGAGCCGGCCGCGCGTCATGACCATGCGGACGTTTCTGAGCGCCGTGAGGTCGCCGAGCGGATTTTCATCTGTCACGATGAGGTCGGCGCATTTGCCCTTTTCGATCGTGCCGGTCTCGCCGTCGATGTGGGCGATCTCGGCATTGCGGCGTGTGGCGGTGTAGAGCGCGAAGGAATTGGACACGCCGCAGTATTTCTGGAAATAGACAAGCTCGCGCCACATGTCGTAATGCGTGACGAACGGGCAGCCCGTGTCCGTGCCGAGGCCGACGGGGATGCCGCGCTCGAGGCACGCCTTCGAGCAGTCGACGATGCCCTCAAAGACGATTCTCCCGTTGTACTGCGAAAGCTCCGTCGCGTGGCTGACCGAGCGGTCAAAAAGCGCATAGGGCAGCGCGGGTGAGAGCGTCGTGACAAGCGATGCGCCGCGGGACTCAAAGAGCTTTAAGATCTCCTCGTCCGGCTTTGCGCCGTGCTCGATGGTGTCCACGCCGTTTTTCAGCGCGACGCGCACGCCCTCCGGGCTTTCCACATGCGCCGCGACAGGCAGCCCGAGGCGGTGCGCCTCGTCGCACGCCGCTTTGACGTACTCCGGCGGCATTTTTGCTGGGGTTAGATAGCGATACTTTTTACATCTACCATGTTGCGGCGGTCATGGTTGACAACTTGCGTCGGCTC